>CAMCFT010000018.1 GCA_945874225.1 Flavobacterium psychrophilum | reverse complement strand
AAACTTTGCTATGAATTATAATACTCACTTATGTAAAACAGCTTGGGGGAAAAAATTTCTGGCGCGAGTCACGCAGTGTACGTGTTTTTGTTCAAAAACCGTGACAGAAATTTTTTTAGGAGCGTTGGCCAGGAGTGGCAATCGAAGGACAAAACGTCCTTTTCACCGCGAACGAAAAAAAACGTTATTACCACCACCAACGTAATTAGAGAAATTAAGCCAACTAAAACTTGAGTTTAGGAATACTTGGACTAAACGAAAGTTTTGTGCAGCTGAATGAACTAATGGGTTAGAAACATAGATTTACTCATTAATTAACATTACACATAATAACCAACTTTTATTTCTTTTTTACTCTATCCTTAAATTTATCAAACTTATCTTTAAATGAATAAGTGAAATCTAAAATAGCAATAGTGAAGTCTAAAATGTCTTTAGCATCTAAAGAATCGAAATCATTGCCCATATTATGTGCCGCTTTATTTCCTGCTAATCTTAACTCATCAGCCCAATCAAAAAGTTGATCATTTATAATACCGTTTTCTTTGAGTTTCTTAATTGAAAGAGCTAGATTCTTTTCTTTCGTACCCTTAATTAAACAGAATCCTTCAAGGGTTCTTCTGCACATTATTACAGTGGCTGTATAAGCATTTCCTTTGTAACATTTAATACATTCAGTTAAACCAATTTTGAGTTTATCCGGAATTATTGGATTGATATGAAATAAATTTCCTGGATAAATTCTTTTTGAAATACCCCAGTAAATATCTTCTTTATGATCAAATTCATATTTTTGTTCGACTAAAATGGGTGATGAACATTGAGAGCACTTGCAAAGAGAAAACTTTAAATTGCACAACCAGTCAAATTCCATCTCTTGGACATAATCTCCTACAACTTGTGCTTCTACGATGGCACCACAAACATCACAATCTACCAACATTCGGTTTTTGTTTAAAATTGCTGCTAACTAATTTATAGACTGATAAAATCATTCCAATCTACTCTCGCATAGGTTGCTTTGTCAGACAAATAACATCCTTTTTTTACAATAGCTAAAGTATGAATAAATTCTCCTAAATCGCAAAAAGGAATTTTTATTTGTGTAATTGTTTGATAAAGGATTTATTCCTTCAGGATTTTGAAGTTTGTGGATTGGTTTTGGTTTTGTAGTTGAATGAAGTATAAACCGTTTATTTTGTTGGAGAGATCAATGGTTTCTATAGAGGTAGGGCTATAGGTTTTGGTGAGAATCGTTCTGCCGAGAATGTCGATGATGTTTAGCGTTGTGTTTTCGGGTATGGTAGATGAACTATTTTCGATATTGAATATGCCGTTTGAGGGGTTTGGATAGATGATCCAATTTGATGTTAGTGTATTTTCATTTACTGAAAGCGGATTGGTAATTATGCCGCCTGCTTGGAGGTATAAATAAGCGAAGGCTTGGTAATATTGGTTTGCAATGTTGGCATCGTGCACGATGAGGGTGTTTTCATCATTTTTAGTTTGTGCAGCTGAACTCCAGTTGTGGGAACCTAATAGCACAAGTGGGTCTGATGTGGGATCGAAATTATCCACTACCATGAATTTATGGTGCATAATACCTGCAAAAGAAGATTTTACTACGTGATTGGGTAATAAGCCTGCCTGGATGGTTAGAAATTGATTACCTGAGGGGTTTTGGCTATCCACAACCAAATTTATATTAGTCATTCCGGAATCGAATTTATTTAATAAGGCAGTGGTGATGTCTGTTCTAGTGATAAGCATTGTGGCAATGTCAATATCGGAATTTGCGGAATTGATAGTTGCTATGATATGGGTATTAACATCATCGCTTGGGCTAAAATAGCTTTCAACAGTTTTGCCACCAATAATGAAATTATGAGGTGTATTATCGGTTTTGTAGGGGCCAAATTTAGAGAGTAGCTCATTAGGAATAACGGTATTGCTACCCCACATTTCTTCAAATTCTAATTTGTAGGCTAATGCTAAGGATTGATCCTGAATTGCCATTACGCTATTTTGGTCCGGCCCATCTATTTGTGCCTCTGTCCAGTTAGTGGAACCTGTCCAAACCCAAGGCTTGTTTGGGTCAGTACTGTTGGCGTCAAAGATTACAAATTTGTTGTGCATTATCGCATAAGAACTGCTTTGAGGACTTGCCAGTTTATTAATAGCAGGGTCAATTAAAGGGATCATTACACTTCCAGTGCTACCGTCATAAATGATACGCACCTGAACACCTCTAGTATAAGCAGCATTTATAGCTCCTGCAATACCAGTTGCTGCGGATGGAGAATAAGAATTGTAGATTGCAATATCCAGTGTAGCAGTACATGCATTGATGTATTCGATTAATTTGTCGTCAAGAGTGTTGGATAGATTGACCGCATTTTGTGTTTGTACGTATGTCGTATTTAAAGGATGGTTGAAATAGACATTGATTACCCCTGAAGACAAAGAAGCAGATGCCATGTATTTTGTGGTTGTTTTGGAATTTGTTCCATTGGTGGTGTATTGAATTTTAAGTATTTGGGCCGGTAGTATATTTTTAAAAGTAAATCTATTTGCCGTTGTACTGTCTTTTTCGATATTGATTTCCTTATCGGTAAAAGCATCGAAAGCTTTGATTACTGTTGCTGTATTTGTATCGTCAAATTGAATTCCGATTTTGTTGGTGGAATACTTTAGAGTATAGTCTTTTTCTTTTACAATGGTTTGCGCTTGTAAAAAATGGAAACTGATAATAAAAAGGCAGGTTAGAATAATGGTTTTGAATATATGCACTATAAGTAAGTTATTTATTAATTAGGTTTGTAAATGTAGTGAATCATTGTATTTATGGGAGTGATTAATAACTTACTTGCCACAAATGCTTAATTAACCTATTCACTATATTGGAATGTTTTTTTATTTGATAAGTAGGTAATTACTCATCTTTTAACCTTTCAATTATTTTAATTACTGAATTGTCTATTTCGCAAAGTTCACCAAAATCAAATTTAAACCATTCTCCTCTAAAACGATTCTTTTGATACATCCTGTGTAACTCTTTTTCTGTTTTTTTATCGCATTGCCATACTTTTAACAAGACCACCTTTGGTTGTTTTGATTGTAATGTTCTTTCTCTGTAAATTGGCATCTTGCTCTGCCCTATCTTGAATGTAAAATCATCTTGATTCATCATTATGTATACATAATCCACATTCGCAACAAGATTTTCATAATTTTCAGTCCCAAAACATTTTCTATAAAACTTTATTCTATTAAAGGTCTTAATAACTTCTGTTTGTGAAGCTGAGATTAGTGAACCACTTCCTAAATTTTTAAGTTCAGAAGCCGTAACTGTTACAATATCATTTGCCTCCAAAAAAGTTCTTAGTTGATGAACAAAGGTATTATAAACACCAATCGCTTCTACTTTTTTATTCACTTTGGTAATTTCTAATGAGAAACAAAGCAAGAAATTATAGAAGTTTTCTTCACCAAATTTAAGTTTTAAAAATATCCCAGGATTATCAGTTGAATATGTAATATAAGCGAAACAGATTTCATCAGTTTGTTCAAAGTCCCCTAATAATGCAAAACAGTTATCAGTTAGTCCACGGAGTACATTACCTATGTCTGGATAATTTTTTGCCCAATTTCTAACAGTTTCAAATTCTAAGTCAAAAAATTTGGTGTTAAATTGACTAATTAATTCCTCATCCATTTAATTAGAATTCGTTAATTTCTTTTTCGATTAATTTGAATTTATCTTTGATATCTTCCCCCATATAGAAATCCAATAAGTCTTTTTTAGTCAAAGTACCTTGGCTAAGAAACCGTTTTAAATACTCTTGATTGAATTCCATCAGTAGCATTGATTTGTCCAACTGTTTTAGGATTAATTTATTGTTTTCAATGTTATTCATCACTAAGGATCGAATAGACAGTACTTCGTTAATATCTTTGATAATTCTATTTACAATCATAGCCAAAACATCTTTATCAAGTTCGATTTCTTTGGCATTTAAAGCAATGTCACGAGCCAACATATAAGCAATTACCAAATTAGAATAATCTCCTTTTTGAGAATTGATAATGGCTACAAAACCAACTCCAGGAATGTAACCTACATTTTCAAAATTTTTAAGTATGGAATTGTCCACTAAAGAAATATCAAATACAATTATACTTACTTTGGAATTCCTGTTGGCTTGTGCTTCTATTAATTGACTCCAAGCCGTATCTGTTTTACGTGTGAAGATTTCTTTATTTTCAATATCACCAAAACGAATGCTTTTGTCAAATTTGCACTCAATAGCAATTTTTAAATCCGGCAAACCATTGACCTCACAAATAATATCACCTGTTTTGTTTTTTGGAATATTTCCAGCCGTACTTCCAGTAAGGAAAGCTTTGTCTTTTAGCCGTTTTTCAGAAAAATAATTGTTTAAAAAGACAGCAATTTCATCTTCTGCCAATATCCCTTTGATGGTGGATTTATAGAATAACTCTTTTTTCATTTCGAAAATCATTTTTAGACTTTCTAATTCTGTTCCAAGTTCATTATTGGTTTTGGCTAAAAAAGAAGAAATGCGGTCTTCCATTAATGCCAATACACCAATGTAAATGGCACGCAATAATTTATCGTCTCTTTCGGTTGCAGACAAATTATCAAAGTAATTAAAAACAATTGGGTTTTCAATTTCGAATTCTTTGATTTCGATGCGCTTGAGTTGTTGGTTTAGTTTAAGCATTTTTATTCAACTCTTTCATATGGATAAATATTTTTGAAGTTTCTATGTAAATAAGAACCCAGAGATGGAGCATCTCTTAAATTTTCAAATTCATGTTTTGGGACTCCCTTATAAACGTATAAACTAGTATTAAGGAATCTTACATACACTTCTTGGTTATCTTCACTATAGCCAATACTATCTATATTTGAAGAACTAACAGGCAACATTTCTGGTAAACTCATATTTTATAATTTTGATTACGCCAAGATTTTAAAAGTTTTTTATATTCATTTTCTGTATCATCAATAGTTTTTAACCATTGTTCAGAAGCTTTTGGATCTGAACTTTTTGGTGCATTTGCAATTTTGAAAAACTTAACTCTAGAAGGAATTTTTACCGCTTCTCCGGATATTAAGGCTTCTCCAGTTCTAAGACTTGGTAATAAATCTACCATACTTTGTAATTCATCTTGAACAGCTGATTTTATGTGCCCCCTGTCTTTTGAATTATTCATTCTTAAGGCTATCATTGTACCACATTGACTTAAAACAGTTTCATCAAGTTCAGATGGCCTTTGAGTAACCAGTAATAATCCAACACCATATTTCCTACCTTCTTTTGCAATCATTTGAACTGTTCTTGACGATATGGAATTCTCTCCTGATTTTAAATAACTATGCGCTTCCTCAAGTACTATTAGAAGGGGCTGACTTTTTCCACCAACTTTTGTGTTTACTCCCCAGAAGAGGCCATCATAAACTATTTTTAATAATGTTCCGGAAATGGAAGACATTATTTCACTTGGAATTCCAGATAAATCTAATATTGTAATAGGTAAATCATTTCCCAGCCAATTTAGAAATAAATTATCCAAATCTTGTTCTATTTTTCCATCTGAATCTGGAGTTAACTTTCCAGGAGAAAATAAAAAACCGTAACTACTATCATTAAGCTTATTACGCATACTATCTAAGAAACTTAAAAGACCTTTTGCTCTGTTATTTAAGAAAGGTGCGCTACTACCTATACCTGCTGGTTGGTACTCATTTGATTTTAAATTTTCAATATCGCCTTCAGTAATTTTTTGAGACGGAGTTGTTCTATCAGTCAGATAAGTTGTCCTTTCAAAATCATCTAATTGAAACCAAATTCTTTTGATACTAAATGGTATAGGAGAATCAGCTGTTATCGATTCTTTGCGAACTTCAATTTTGTTTACTACTACACTTGCTATTTTTGCTTCGACAACTTTTTCACGAATGTATTCGCGATTTGAATCACTTAAACTTCCTGAAAATATTTTTATTAATTCATTAAAAGGAAGAGCCCAAAAAGGGATATACAAACTATTACCATCTACCTTAGAATTAATTTCAATGACTTTCGAATATTTTGAAAGTGCGTCGTTGTATTCTCCATGTGGATCAATTATTAATATTCTAGAACTTGGAAATTTTCTATTTGCTATAGCTTGTAATAATACCGATACCGAATTCGATTTACCGCTACCAGTAGAACCTACAATTGCACAATGTCTAGAAATTAGTTTGTCTAAATCTATTTTAGCATCTAAGCTTTCCGATACACTAATATTTCCAACTGTAATTGAATTTGAATCCTCATAACCACCATAAATTACATCTAAATCTTTTATGGTTACTAGGTGAACTTTATCCCCAGTCGTTGGATATTGAGTTACACCTCTCTCAAATTTCTTTCCAACCTGTTCGCCAGCTAAAACAATATTAATCCATCTTGTATTTTTTAAAAAATCATAATCTTTGGTTACTGCCTCTCTTAGACTTTCAGGTATCGCTGCCGACCCTATCTGAGTTACAATACCATATAGATTTGCGTAACCTAAAGGGATTCTAACAAATGAACCTATTTGACCAACACGATAAACAATGCCATCAATTATTGGCATATTTGACTTAATGTTATCAAATAATTTAACAGAGATACTATTTCCACTAATACTATCAATTTCACCTATTTCTGTAATTCTATTTTTTGACATTTTGTCCCATCTTTTTTATTTCATTATCACTAATCATAGAATTTAAGAAAATTACGAGCTTACCAAAATCAGGTAATATAAACTCTCCTTTTCCTGTCCAAATTTCACTTCCTTTTGTTTCTGTTTTTATGACTTCTTCAGGATTTGAATGTCCATCTTCATCAAAATATAGATTAAGACTAATTGTATCGTCTTTTGATGGTTCAGACTTTAATACCCATTCACCAAATTTACTTCCAATAACTGCACTCCTTGCACCATATATTGATACTTTAGAATTATCGAGACCTATTTTAACTACTTTGCTTTCTAATTCAATTGGTTCATTTTTATCGTAAATTAAACCTATTGTATGAGAAGTCGTATTTGTTTTTAAAGCAGAAATAATCCTAGAATTTATATGTTCATCCCCCCAAGAATAACCACAAGTAATCAATATAGAATCATCTTGTTTTAAAAAATTAGATAATCTATCTAATAACCCTTCATATGGTTGCTTTTTAGAATCTTTATATTTTAAGCTTGAAGGATATATTAATATATCATCATCATCTGGGTTAACTCTTAATATTTTTTCAGTATCCTTATCAAAATGCCAACCTAATGAACCGTGAATTTTCCATAGTTTTGTTTGTTTTGATAAAAAAGAAAAGTCTTCTACTGATTCAGGATTAAAAAATGGTCTTAAACTTCCGCAGAATCCATCATAATAGGGTACTTCTTTGTTTTCTAGTCCGAGTTCAAATAAAAAATCATAATTGGTAGTAAATATTTCGATTGGATATTTTCGTTCTGCTTGACCAATCCAATTTGCAAAATCTGTCTGAACTAGCTCGTTTACAATATCTTTAGTTACAATGTTATCTTTATTTACTTTATGAACACTTACCATTTCCCTAACATTCTTTTTTATTTCAAGGATTAGTTTATCAAAATCGTCTTTTTTAAGTGAGTTTAGAGTCCCACCTCCTATAAATGTAGATTTTTGCTCTAGATTTGATAAAATAGTTTCAATGTTAAAATTTGTTTCTCCTAATTCAATTTTTATTTCCTCTAAAGCAATTTTATATTCATTTTTGATTTCTCCAACTTTTCCAACTATATCATTAGTCATTTTGCCAATTGCTGGTACAATCAGAGATTTTTTATTTTTCTTTGCCAGTGAACTTCCTGCGCCAAATAAAAATCCTATTCTTTTTTTATCAGAAATAAGTATTTGTTGAATACCTCTTATGTACTCTATTGGATCATGATACTTTATCATATTATTGATTTTGAATTGCTAATTTACTGAATAATACCTAACCTCTTCAATTCCCAAAAACATTTTGCAGTTGCATTAATATCAACTAGTGCATTATGGGCTTCTTCGAAGTCAACTCCAAATAACTTATAATGAAGTTCCGAGAGTTTTGGCCATTTATAACCGTAATTCCCATTTATTTTACAATAATTTGTTGTGCTTTGCATTGTGCAAATTTTTGGTTTTATAGGAATTATGTTTTGAAAACCATTTCTCAAAAATTCTGAGCCAACAATTTTCTCGTCAAAACTCATATTATGGGCTACCAAAACTTGTGACTTGCTAATGAGTTTGTGGAAATGATCCAGTACATTTTGCAATTCAATACCTTCGTTAATAGCTTTTTCAGTTGAAATTCCGTGAATTCTTGAAGATTCTACAGGAATAGTAAAACCATTGGGTTTGATAATAAAATCTCCTTCTGAAATTTTATTGCCATCATTATCATAATGTAGATATGCCAATTGAACCAATCTTGGCCAATTGTTTAAGTCAGTTACCGGTGCTTTCCAATTTTTTGGTAAACCTGTAGTTTCAGTGTCGAAGAATAGGTACATAATTATTGCTATAAAATTTTACCTACTCTTGTCAGTTTTCGGTTTCGCTGTTTTTTTTTAAGTAAAAGTCATTTCATAACCGGATAGTTAGCTAAAATGTTGGCAGATTAATTTTATTTAATTTTTGTATACTATTGTTTGTGGCTAAACAGCCATAGACATTCTAGGTGCTTTGTTAAGAAACTACTGGGAATCTGGTTTCCATTTGTAAACTCTAATGAATGATTCTTCTTTTGTTTCGAACTCTCGATTGTCTGCTTTAATAACTTTTTTTAGCAACCATCCGGAATCCTTACCAGCTGATTTGACCGCATCATCACTTCCTAAATTTTTATGTTTATCATATAATACCATTAACGGAGTACCATCCCAATAATAATTATCACCTCCCATTAAATCTCTCATTGAAAACCATTCCTCTTTTCTATTTTTGCACCAACAATAAACGGCTCCTTGCAAAAAATTAATTATCTCTTGCTTTTGATCTTCTTGTATTCCTTTTACTTCTCGGATTACATCATTACCTGCTATTATTGCCATTTTTTAATGTTCTAATTAATATTTTTATTGCTAGCGAAAAATGTGCCACCTAATGTTTTGCAAATTCACTTTGTCGCTTTTATATATGAGCTTTAATAAAATTTTCAAATTCAATTGCCCTTATTGTGTTAGGGTTTTGACCTGATATAATTTTAACAATTCCGAAATTTGACATCCAGTTAATCTCATCTTGTATAATCTGTTGTGTCGGATAATTATACTTTTCCTTTTGAACGAAAAAGTATAATTCATTTGTCATTTGCAACTCTAAAAGAATATCCAAACTAATATTTTGTTCTGCCGTTGATTCTTCATTGACGGGTGGATATTTAGGACAAAAAGCAACAATAAACCTGTCATAGTGCATTAGAGGAATGTTTTTAACCCAATCTAATAACCCTTGTCCATTATCATCGTTAGACATTTTACGAACTCTCACGTTATGACCAGATATAGTTGCAGTTTTTATACGACTACTTCCACCAGTAATCATTTTTAAAGCCATTGACTTTCCCCAATTAGAATGTCCCACGTATATAAATACTTTTTTCATATTTTCTATAATTTATTTACAATTGAACTAAAATTTCTAGGAAAATTGACAAAAATAATTTCGCAAAATCTACCAAGATAATAACCTTCAAAATCTTTAACTTCTTCTGTTATTTTCTTAAATTTTAAAACTTTAACAATAAGTTGTTTTTCTTCAGTATCAGCTTCCATTTTTATGACACCTTTTTCTCCCCATTGTTTAGTATGCTTTATATATTTTATGCCTTCATCTTCAAGTATTTCCCATGTTTTTAACTTTCCATCATCTATTAAAGATAAAATAGCCAAATTCAATTTGTTGGGATTTGTTGTTTTAAAAATTAATTCCATTATTTATTTATCTTTACCTACTCTTTGATACAGTTTTCGGTTTCCCTGTTTTATAGTATTATTTACAAACACCACAAGTACCACCATCTTTGGCACAATGCTTACAATATTTGCAGTTTTTGCAGGCACTACAATTTTCTAAACCTGTGCATTTTCTACCATTATATAGTGAATAACCCACAATGAGTGTGCTGGTAATTATTCCTATAATTAGTATCTTTTTCATAATTTCTATTTTTTTATTAGTTCATTGAATTCATTAATACCCATTTTTCAATCTCAATAGTCTCGTGTATTTCTTCATTGAGTCCCCGTAAAACACGAACTGGACTATCCAATTCCGGATAAATTTCTTTATACCGTACTGATTGTGAAACTAAATTGTCTAATTTCTTTTTAACTTTAGACAGCTCGTATCGAACTTCGATTAATGTATTCAGTATTTCTTCTCTGTCCATTTTTTATATCTCTAAGATTATTAATTGTTTTGTCGTTTCTCTACGAGGTTTTCTAATTTTCCGAACTTTAAATATAAAATTATGTATGTAGCGAGTAAATACTACTTTGAAGAAATGAACTTTAACAAAATATGCAGTTTAACTGTATATTTTGTTAAAGTTTCGAGGTTTTATTATACTAGGTGTTTGATGGTCATCGGAATTCTATATTTTTATTTACTCCAAAGTTTGAAGACCTAAAGATTCTAGATTTATTTGCATAGTATAATTTATTTTATACAAAAAACAAATTTTTATAAAAACACACTAAAAAGTTTAATTATTAAAACTAAATGTATAAATTTGCAACGTAAAAGTTGTTTTAATAGCATTCCAAATGCTGTTAGTTACATTAAAAAGTTCTTGCCATTATGATAACACAGCAACAAGTAAAAGAATATTTAAAAATATTTAAGGTTAAAATGGCAATTTATGAGGTTCTATTTAGAGACGATCGTACTTCTAAAAAAAACACAAAGGCATTATTAGCATTGGACATAAAACCAAATGACAGGAAACAAATTTTAAGAGATTTGGTTGATGAGGATTATTACCAAGGGCCGTTGGATGACGACTTGTATGGTATTTCTTCAATGTGGGTTTTTGGAAAAAAGCTGAAAGGAAAAGAAATTTACATCAAGATTTCAATGGGAAGTGAAAATTCCTCAGTTATTTGTATTTCTTTTCATGAAGCTGAATACGAAATGACTTATCCCTTTAAAACAAAAAAATTATGAAAAGTCCGTTTACAGGTATTGAGATGAAATTGATTAAAGAAAAAGAAATTTTACCTTACCGAAAAGACGAGTTTGAAATTGTATATCACAGTTTTGAATGTGATCAAACCAAAGAACGATTTACAAATGATGATTTGGATTTAATTAATATTAATCAGGTTCATAATTTGTATAGAGAAAAATATGGTATTCCATTTCCTGAGGAAATAAAAGCCATTAGAGAGAAATATGAAGTTTCGGCTAAAAAAATGTCGGAAATTTTAGGATTGGGTTCCAATGCTTATCGATTGTATGAGAGTGGTGAAATGCCAACCGTTTCGAATGGCAGATTGATATTATCCATAAAAGAACCCGAAGAATTTAAAAAACAAATAGAGTTAAGTACTCATTTATTGAAAGAGAATGAGATCCTTAAATTATTGAGAAATGTTGATAAACTAATTGAAGATGAGCGTGATGTTTGGAAGAAAATCATAAATGTTCAGTGTGCTTATAGAACAATAGATGACCATTCAGGGTTCAAGATGTTAGATTATAATAAAATTGGTCAAGTTTTGAGTTTTTTTTCAAAATGTGAAATTGATTTATATAAAACTAAGGTTAATAAGTTATTGTTTTATTCTGATTTTTTAAATTATCAACGATTGGGTAATTCGATGTTAGGGATTACTTATAGAGCTATTCCTTTTGGACCTGTACCTGCTGAATATGAAAAAATATATAGAAGATTATATGATGATTTTGTAATAGATGTAGAACAAAAACAAATTGACCATAATTATACAGAGTTGTTTAAACCGTTTGTTTCTTTTAATCCAGATTTATTTCAAGCCAATGAATTAAAAGTTTTGGAAGATGTTGCCGAAAAATTTAAAGAAAAAAATACGGTTGAAATCGTTAAGATTAGTCATTTAGAAAAGGCTTGGATTGAGAATGAAAGTAGTAGAGATTTGATAAGCTATAAAAAATATGCTTTTGATTTGAAGGCATTTGAATAAAAAATAACCGAAGCAAACTGGAATAGCGCTTCGGTCGGTTGAAATTTAAAAGTTGGTACCTTGCTTATTTCTTCTGCAAAAGTAATAGAATTCTTTTTATTACCTAATTATTCCTTGGGTTTTTAGTCAAACGCCTCAGTATTAAATTGTTTGATTGTTCTAAATCTGAAAGCCATGGCAAAAAATGGTACACCCGGAGACGGACATCGTAATGGTGCCGTTAAGGAAAGAAGTCAGACTTATAATCCAAAAACTGAACAGTATGTAAAGCGCGATACTACTACTGGTCGTTTTATGGATGTTAAGCAAGACGGGAAACCTTTTAAAGGAGTAAGAAAGGAAAAATAATTTCTTATTCGAGTTGTTAAAAAGAAAGCACTTCTAAATGCAGTGCTTTCTTATGTTTTATTTAAAATTAAAAAAACATGAATTTATGTCATTTAAGAATTGGTGATTTGATTGGCCGTACTAAAGGAATATTTAGTACTCATTATATAGTTTATATTGGGGTTGTTAATAGTGATATTCTAGGGACGGAAAATCAGATTGGTTATGGAGTACGTTAAAGCAATATGAATGGTTTGAACAAATAATGTTTATTTTAGGTTAAATCGCTCTGGTAGGGCTAAGATAGCTTTGCAAGTAAAAGTTTTCGATTGATTTATGTTTTTCTTTAAAGAAGAAAGTATAATAATTTTAGTTGAATGATATCATCAAGTTTGATAAAGAGAATAAATAAAAAATTTAAATAACAAATATAAAAATATGGATAGTCAAAACAAAGAGAAGGGAAAAGAAGTCTTGCCTCTAACCATTAATGGTAAAAAATACGAATGGCAGCAAGAATATATAACAGGTGCTGAAATTAAGAAACTAGGAAACATTAATGCTGAAGATGAAATATTTCTTGCTATTAAAAAGCCATGGGAGGATGAACCAATTCCTGATGATAAGCAAGTAAATCTTGCACGTCCTGAAATTGAACACTTTTATTCAAAAGATAAGGATTATAATATTACACTTATTGTAAATGGAAGACCCAAAAATTGGACAGAAAAAATAATAACTTTTGAGCAAGTTGTTATTTTAGCTTTTGGAGCTTATGAGCCTAATCCAGATAAGGTTTATACAGTGACTTATGACAAAGGTCCACATGAAAACGATGAGGGATCAATGGTAAGAGGAGAAAAGGTTTATGTGAAAAATAAAATGATATTTAATGTTACAGCAACAGATAAATCGTAGTCCCGATTTAAAGCAACTCAGAGATGATGGTTTTGAGATAGAAGTAAAAGGTGGGCATTTAATTGTCCACCATATACCATATGTAAATAGCCAACGAGAAGTAAAATTTGGAAAGCTAATCTCAACACTTTCACTGAATAACGACGTTACTATAAAACCTGATAATCATGTTATCAATTTTATGGGTGAACATCCGTGCAATAATGATGGGTCTATTATTACAGCTATTCAGCACTCCCCATTAAATCAACAATTATTTGATGGAATAGTATTGAATTATTCCTTTTCGAACAAACCTCCTAATGGTTACGACAATTACTATCATAAGGTAACCCGATATGCAGAAATAATTACCGCTCCAGCTAAATCAATTGATAAAACTGTAACTGCAAAAACATTTAAAGTTATTATTGACAGCGAAGATGAAACTGTATTTAATTACATAGATTCTAACTCTAGTAGAGCCAATATTTATCAACTTAATTCTAAATTCAAAGGACAAAGAGTTGCGATAATCGGCTTGGGTGGAACAGGTTCTTATATCTTAGATTTGATTGCTAAAACTCCTGTTGAAGAAATACTTCTTTTTGATTCAGACGAATTTCTTCAACATAATGCGTTTCGTGCTCCAGGTGCTGCATCCATTGAAACTTTAAACAGACGGTTAAAGAAGGTTGATTATTACAAAGAAATATATTCCCAAATGAGAAAGGGTATTATACCTTATTCAGAAAAGATAACTGAAAATAATATTGAACTGCTCAATGGGCTTTCATATGTATTCATTTGTATTGACAGTAATAGTGCAAGAAGTATGATAATTTCCAAATTAAAAAACTTTGGTATTACGTTTATTGATGCCGGCCTTGGTGTAAATGTAGTTGACGAAAATCTTATTGGACAACTTAGGGTTACTGTTGGCACTCCTGATAAGTATGACCATATTCCCAATAGAATTGGTTCTGCTTCAATGGACGATGATGAATATGCAACGAACATTCAGATTGCAGACCTTAATGCATTAAATGCATTAATGGCTGTGTTGAAATGGAAAAAGTTGAGTGGTTTTTATCAAGATTTGAAACAAGAATTTAATTCAACCTACACCATTAATACATCACAATTAATTAGTGAAGATTTCATCGAATAAATGTATAAATATGAGTAAAGGAATAGATCTGTCAAACATCTACAATTTAAGAAGTAATTTCACTGTAATTGGACTTACCGGACAAATAGGTTCTGGTTGTTCAGAAGTAGCTAACCAGTTAGTTAGGGGTTTTGATAATGGAGCTGATTATGAAGACCCGAATAAAATTGACTTTGATAATAAAAATGAAGAGTTTAAATACAATTCATTTAGAAAGTATCGCATCATTTACAATTACGCAAGCATCAATTTTAAGAGTTATGCTAGGATAAATTATAAAGATGTATTGGTAATGTTCTTACTCAAATATTCATTTGATGAATTTATTAATTTTTTGGAATCAGAAAAGTTATTAGATACTTTTGAGGAATTGTTTAAAAAACTAAAATCGACAGGAGCGGAAACTAATTTTAATATCGAAACTCTGGAATTACTAACCCTTAGAGACTCTTTCAATGTATTGTCAGAAGAATACAAAAAAATAGAAATTCCAAGCGTCGGCTTATATAATTTCTATTTCCGAGGAAAATTTCAACCTTTTTGTGAAAAATTTATTGATGCCCTAAAAAAGAACTCAAGAATAAAAGGAAACAAGCTGTTACAAATCATCTCAATAAATTTAAGAAAATCTGGAGAACCATATAAATTTTCTGAACCTTCCGCAGATAAAGCTTTTACGATAGTTGAGCTTATCAATAAGATTATTAAAAGTCATGAAAAGTTCGTACAGAATGAGTTTGATGAGAAGAGAACTAGTGAAAAAAGAACTCAAATAGTAATTGATGATTTACGCAATCCCATTGAAATAATGTTTTTCAAACAACGTTTTTCCGCATATTATACAGTTGCAATTAATAGGGAAATTAATTCGAGAAAGAAAGCACTCTCAAGCAAATATAGCACACCTGATACTAAGGAAATTCGTGAGGCTTTTTGGAGAGAAGAATATAAAGGAGGTGAAGATGACGAATTTTTCAAAGCGAATATATCTGCTTGTATTCAACAAGCAGATATTCACATCTCATTTCTCTCCAAAAATGAAGTCGATGAAGAGAATGAAAAATTAGAGCACCAAAATTGTGATTCAACGATGACAGAAAGGGCTAAGAAGGACAATACCTCTCCATACTTTAATTGGAAAACACAACTTTTGAAATATGTCTCATTAATCAGTCAACCTGGTTTAATTACCCCTTCTCCTGAAGAAAGATGTATGCAATTGGCATACACTGCTAAACATAACTCTGGATGTATATCAAGACATGTAGGGGCGGCAATTACTGATGAGAATTATTCTATTAAAGCAGTTGGCTGGAATACAACACCGGAAGGCTTAGTTCCTTGTGTTTTAAGAAATGTGCAAGATCTTATAAACCCACAAGTTACATCGGACAAAAAAGCTTTTAGTCCTTATGAGTATGAATATATGAATGAAGATGAATATAAATCCGAAAATGAGCCTAAATTTCGAAACGAGTTAATAAGTAAATTTGAGGAGCCAATTGAGCAAAACAAAGAAGTTTTGAAGGGAAGAAATGTTTGTTTTTGTTTTAAAGATCTAAGAAATTCATATTCAAAAGATGGAAAGAATCAAGTGCATACAAGGTCATTACATGCTGAAGAAAATGCTTTTTTGCAATTAGCAAAATATGGTGGAACAGGAATTGAAAATGGAAAGTTGTTTACTACTGCGAGCCCTTGTGAGTTATGTGCAAAAAAAGCTTATCAGTTAGGGATAAAAGTAATTTACTATATTGACCCTTATCCTGGCATTTCCGATGAACAAATATTATCTGCTGGTAGTAAACCGATTACTCCTAGATTATTTAACGGAGCTATTGGAAATGCCTATCATTGGCTTTATGACCCAATAATGCCTTATAAGGATGAATTAACTTTATTGTTAGGGAATAAGTTTAATGATTATGCAACACAACAAAAAAATGAAGCAAAAATCAATAAACAGAAGGCAGATAAATTTGAAGCAGAAAATGTAAATTTGAAAAAAAAGTTAAAAGAATTAGGGATTGAGTTTCCAGAATCAGAAAAACCCATATGAAAAAAATCGCATTCCAATTCGCAGAATTAATTCCAGAACAAATTGAGGATGGTGTTTTGTATATCTCAATACAATATTGTACCGCAATTCATAAATGTGTTTGTGGCTGCGGTAATGAAGTAGTAACTCCACTTTCACCTACAGACTGGGAATTAATTTTTGATGGTAAAACAGTTTCTTTAAATCCCTCAATAGGGAATTGGAGTTTTGACTGCAAATCCCATTATTTTATTTCCCGAAATAAAATTCGTTATGCAAGACGTTGGAAAGATTGGGAAATTGAGGAGGGGAGAAAAGGCGATATTTCTAAAAAAGAGATATATTTCAAAAAAAAGAAGGATTAATTACTTTGAATAAAAGAGAAAGAGTGTTAGTCTATAACTTTTATTAATTATAATCCGAGTAGATTACGCTTTTGATTGTCAGTTTTTCTTGAGGTTATTAATTGTTAGCAAATATGTAGAGCTTTTGTATGCTTTTACAATTCTATACATATAATCTCTTGATTTTTGTGGTGTAATATGGAGAATGTTTTTCTTGCTTCATTTTCCATTGGCGTTCATGGGAAGTTTTTTATCTTTATGGTTACAAACTAGAAGCTCGCGCCATCCTTGGGGAACCCAGCAATAAAATAAATGATAATTTTTCTTACCAACTCTTTGATTCAGTTTCCGGCTATCCTGTTTTATTATCCGCGTTGCAAACGCTACGTTTTGTTTTTCAATTTGAAAATAGGTACTCGTTGTAAACGAGCACCAGAGGGTGTCATTTTTATTGTGTCTACAAAGTTTTACTTGGTAGATTTGGTTAAATCAGTTCTGTTAGTTTTTTATGGTTTACAACAGATATATCCTTTTATACCTTGCTCAGCACAAATATAAAGAAAAGAAGATAAAAACCATAGTATTTGAATAACTTCATTACGCTCAGGAAAAGCTTCAGCATCTCTTAATCTTTCCAATCTTTCACGTAAACCATCTTTAGAAATAAAATTAACTACTAAATAAATCTCACGATTAAAATTAGGGTTTTTAATTGTTGTATTATAGGCTTCTATTAAATCTTCTACACTGGTTCCGTGGCGTAATCGAGCAATATTTGTAGCAATTCCTGGAGCATTATAATTTCTAGACCATACCGCTCGTTTTGAGTCTAATTGATATTCCCGAGGACTTAAATTTGAGATGTTTTTTAATGCTTGTCCTATTATATCTTGAAAAGCTGATGCTGAATAACCTGCATCTTTACATTTAGAATGATAAAAGGAAATAGTATCAGTTGTAATACCTATATGATCTGCCCATTCATTCCCTAAATCATCACAAACAAAAAAATCAGATTTTATTGAAAAAGTAGTTTCCACAAACCCAAAACAACAATTCGGTTCAAAATTTGTTGAAGCAGCGGTAAAAGCACCTTTCTCATCTGTTATGACGTTAAGTTCAGTATAAGGTAAAAAGGCATTCAAAAAATAATCAATATTTCCTAACAGACGGTTATCACGAAACAACTTACGGTTGGTATAGACTAATTCCAATCGATCAAAATTAATAATGAATTGATTGGAACTATTAATGTATTCTGTAATACTTCTTAAATGTCCAGTATCCGTTACCAGTTTTACCTGACTTAATTTTTTTGAATGTATGGTAATCGATTTTTCATTTATTCGCAATTCCAAATCATCGGTCAATGTAGAAATAGCAAAATACTGAACAGTTCCATCGTCTAAAACGTGTCGTGTTATTTGAAGTAATCGCTGAAATTGATTAATATAATTAAACAGATTAATTGTTCTATGACCTGATTCCGTAACAAAAACACAATCAGTGATACGATGATTTTCAAAATCTTCATAAATTTTAGTAAATAAAAATAATACAGCAACCGGAATCAAATCTACGCGTTGACTTTCAAAGCTAATTGGTTGGGCGAAAACATTCAAAAAGGTATTTTGTGGAGCATAATCTTCTAGTTTTTGGACTACATCATGAGCCCAATCAAAGAAAGCTTCCAAATGATTTCTTGAACCAAACTTATTAACCCTAGAAGTATTTAGTGATAATGCAATTTTTGTACCTTCAGTGCTCACTCGTAAATTATCAACAATATAATTACTAGAACCAACTGTTGAAAAATTTTCTTGCAAATCATTAGATTCCATAGTTTTACTTCTGATGGCTTTGTCCGATAAGCTCATATTTTTCAAACCAAGTTTTTCATACTGAGTACTATTGTCAATAAACAATGTTGACAATACTTCATAATCTATTGAGTCAATTTTTTTAATAAAATCAGCCAAACCAGAAATATTTTTTTTTGTAATAACGATGTATTTTTCAAATTCTGCTAAAACAAAATAAGCAAGCTTAGTCTCCATCCATTGATCTATTACAATATCTACAAAACTTGGTTTGGTTTTAAATTTAAAAACACAAATAGAATAATTAATATCTTTGTCTCTAACCTGTGTAACAACATGACGAATATCAATTAAGAAATTACCATCTTTATCTGTTTTTTGAGAAATCTGCCTGAATAACTGGTTTATTTTATTCTTACTTAATAGAAAGCCTTGTGGTTTTTTATATAAATAAGCATTTTCGTTAAGCAATAAATGTTCTTCCATTTTAATTCCAATATTATTTTTTTGCTTCATTTATTATATTCTAATCTGTTCAGGATTGTCGTTGTCGATACCGTTTATGAATATTGATGCTTTAGGTTTAGAAGGTAACAGTTTAAAATACATATCCATAATCAACTAGATGTAGTAGATTATCTTTTACTATATTATCATGATTTGTTCTAAGGAAAGGAGGATTCGCATTTACTACATGTATGTCACTTCCTGCTGACCACCCAGCTGATGTATAATTCCAGAGATAGGTCTTTGCATTATTTTGTTGATTTTGTAGTAATGTAACTGTAGCTGCTTTTGTCATCTTTACCGCACGTTCAATAGTATAACCAATACCATTAGCATTTTTGGTTCTTAAATGAACTGCATAATGGGTTATTACTTCACCATTTTTCCAAATTCCTGAAATTCTATATTCTGCCATTTTTATGTAATTTAAATATTTTTATTATTTTATCTTCGATCAATTAATGCTTCATAAAGTATATACCTTAGGTATTCTTTGGCGTCAATTTCTAGTCCTTCTAAAAAAATAAGTTTATTAAAGGTTTCTAGTAATTGGGTGGTGGTTTTTATTTCAATCAATAATACTTTCTTTAGTTCTTCTTTGTATTTTTTTATTTCTACTGTATTGGAATTTTCAATTTTACTTTTTACTAAATGGACAATTTGATTGTGGTCTTTTAGTTTGGTAATGGTTTCAATTTCTTTGTACAGACTAGTGAAATTTTCTTTTGCTTGTGTAAAATCTTCTAGATTTTTAAATGCTTTTTTTGGTCCTGTACCATGCGTGATTGATAGTACTTTTGATTTAATGTCTTTGGGTTTAATAACTAAACGTTGTTCTGCGTTTTTTGTGTCTTCGAAAATAATGGAGCATACGTTAGAGAATTTTAAAGCTTCTCGTTTTATTTCATCATTTGAGACTTGAAGGGCGTTCTCGAGGAATCCAACACCTTTTAGCTCTTTGGTTTCTGATGTTTTGAAAAACATTCTGATAAATGATTCATTGTATTCAAAAAAATGAAGGTCATAAATCACGTCAGTTGCAATCATTTCGAAATGTAGTTTTAGTAATGCAATTACCACTGTTAAGCTGTTGTCGTAATTTTGATATCTGTCTTCAGAAACTATGGCACGAAAGTAGAATGTGTTTTCTTCATTATCGTGAATTAATCTGTATTTTTTGACGTGTTCTCCTTTTGTTTTTAAAAGTTCCAAATTTTGATCTAAAATATCATTGAACTTGTTTTTAATTAATTTACTGGCATATTTGTCTATTTCGTATAAATGTGAAAAGAAATCTCTTTCGCCAGAATGAATGGGGGTTGCTTTAAGTGAATTAATTTCAAGATTTGCCAAATATTGATTGCCTGTAAGATTATTAAATTGTACTGCAAATCCTTTTTCGTAATCAAAATTAATGTCGTTGAGGTTGCTTATTAAATCTTCTTTAATATACCTTTGATTCAGCTTTTTGATCACAGTAAAAAGTGTTTTTGCTCCTTTAACATTTATTTTAGAATTATTTTTTGCATCGATATCGAAATATTCTAGGATGTTTTTATAATAATCGCTTTTTTCTACTAATGTCAACAAGATACTTATTTCGATTCCATCATCAATAGGAAAGAAATTCTCTTTGTTAATGCTTTGTTTTTTGAATTTATCCATTTTTAAATTTTTTTATTAGTTCATTGAATTCATTACTACCCAATTTTCAATTTCGATAGTTTTGTATATTCCATCATTGATACCTTGTAAGGCACGAACTAGCCTATCTAATTCTGGATGAATTTCTTTTTACCGTATTAATTGAGAAACTAAATTGTCTAGTTTCTTTTTTACTTTAGCCAATTCTTATCGAACTTCACTTAAGGTATTCCGTATTTCTTCTCTGTCCTTTTTTATATATCTCCTTGATTGCCTATTGTTATTTCTTACTCTTTGAGGTTTCCTAATTTATCCGCAGATAATGATATAAAATTATGCACATGGCGAGTAAATACTTACTTAAAGAAATGAAGTTTAACAAAATATGCAGTTTAACTGTATATTTTGTTAAAGTTTTGGTTGTAGATACTCAGTTAAGGATTTGATGGTTTTTGATTATTATTTTGAGCTACATTGTTACATTCGAGAAGTACTCACCAATGTTAAATAGTTTTGACATAACAGAAATTGATAAAAATTCCAATTTCACTAAATCAAATGCTAAACCAAACGGTAATAAGAAGACAGATTTTAGACTTATGATATTATTTCGTGCAGTTTTAAATAAATATTTCCTGTTTGTGATGCATGTCTACGTTTTCTTAAAAGAAGTTGTAATAAATCAATTCTTCCTTCTAATACACCCATAATATCAGAACCATCCATTAAAATCATTAATCTTCTGCCCGTTGAATGAGCTTTTACTGCATCTTCGGAGAAACCGTTGATTGATAGAAATAGTCCCAATGTATTTTCAAGTTTTCGTGTTAGTTTACCACTAAAAGCATCTAAATCTTGAATACCAACTAATTCTTGTTGCCATTTTCCTTCGAAAAGAAAATCTGCACTCTCAAAAGTAAATGCACCATCTATTTGCTCTCCTGTAATTCTAAATGAAGCTTTAGAGTCTAAATCAAAAAGATTGAATAGTTCTTTTATAATTTTTTCTAATTGAAATCCTCTCGCTTGTGGATTGTCAGAGCCAACAAGTTTGTAAAAATTATCTTTTATTTTATCAAGTTTTTCTTGAACTCCTGTTACTTTTAATGTCTTTTCATATGCTTTTTGTCTTCGCTCTTCTTGCAGCTTTTGTTCATCGACTAAATCTTGATGTCCTATGATTTGTATTCTTAAAGCTTCAACAGATTTTTTAGCATTTTTCGCTTTCTCTTTCCCGTCTTCAATTCTTTCCAAATGTGAAAAATCATTTATTTTACATACTTCATTCATTAGTTTTAGTAAATCATTTTGATAAGTATCTTGATATTTTGCTAAAAAATTCACAAGAGTTGAAACAATATTTCTTTTATAATCTTCCCAGTTTAATTTAACTAAAATAGAAGGATCACTAATTGTATTCATTATAAAACTTCGTAATTCAGATTTATACCAGTAAATATTTGTTAATGCTTCGATCAAACTATTAATCGCTGCCGGAGCAATTACTTTTTTATTTTCCATAATTCTTTTGTTTTTATAATTCTTCTTTCAAGAGAAATTTATTTTTACAATTCAATTTTACTAATTCCAATATCCTAATTCCAATATCCTAATTCCTTCATTTTGTTGAATATTAGCCGGGTGCAGGATTGGCCGGATTTAGAGTCGTCCCAATAGGATTTGTGCATGGAGATGTGTTTGAGGGTCAGGAAACTGAATAGGTTGTAGGTGTTTTTTCGGGCAATTTCGTAATTGATGTTGATTGGGATTTCTTTTTTGTTTAGTATACCGTATTCGGCTTCGCCGACGTTGTTGGTGTAACGGAAGTTGCTAGCAAAGGCATCCATCAGAGAATAAACGTTTATCCATTGTATCTTGGAGGTCATTTTGTCTATGCGTTCTTTGTAGAAATTTTTATAGTAGTTGTCGATGAATTCATAGGGTGCTCCTACCGTGATTAGCAGGTTTACATTTGATTGTATGTTGTCACATGGTTCGTTGCCAATTGGAAATAGGGCATCGAGTGCAATAATACTACCGAAGCTGTAGGTATGGAGGTGTATCTTTTGTTGCTCCTCCTCTTTTCCTTCGTTTTCTACAATGTATTCTATTAGGGCATCAAGGTTGCCTTGGATAATTTGAGACTGTTCTCCGTATTGGATGTAGTTGTCGATGGTGGTAAATTCAGCTGCTACTTTAGACAAAAGTGTATTGGATTCAGGAAGAAATATGATTACTAAAGAAGTCAGAGGGAGCATCTTTATACTAATATCTCTTAAATTTTTCAAATTATCAATTACATTTTTATCTAAATGATCTCTAAAGAAAGCTAAATTGCTACCATCTATAAATCCAAAAAAAGAGGGAATGATTAGTAAGACCGCTAATGACATTGCTAAGAATATCAGGAACATGTAGAATGTTTGTGCTCTTTTGTGGTAGGTTGTTGTACTGAAAACGCTTGCTATAAGTGCTGGTAATTTTCGGATTACCAGTAGCATTAATGCAATATTCTTTGCTAGAATACTTTTTTTTTGAAATTTTTGATTTAAGAGTTCGTTGTACTCGAAATCGTAAATGGTATAGATTAGTTTATCCCTAGATGGTTTATTGTCCTTTTTTGGATGTGCATATATTTGAACTGCCAAGCTACTTTGATCGTCATTGTAATATACTTTTTCCACTTTGGTGTAATAGCAGGTTCCTGTTGTGCTGTATTCTAATTCTTTAATATATCGTGCCGCATATTTTTCTACGGATTCTTTGTTTGCGGATTGTCCGAGACCTGATATGTAGATTGCTGTTGACATGAATTGATTAACTACTCTTGATTAATTATACTCCTTATATCAAATGTAAAAGCAAAAGTATTAGGTAGTATTTTTTGGTTCTTGGTTTTAACAAAATATGCAGTTAAACTGTATATTTTGTTAAAATTTCGAATGTTAGTTAGGTCCTTCGACAGGCTCATAGTGACAGTGGATTTTTAGATTTTATTTGGGATATCCTATTTGAGGTAGTTTAACTAGACTTGTCTTGTTTTCTTTCTGGAATTGATTTTGTAGAGATAGTCAATGTAATCCGGGAGCTCTATGAGGCTTAACAGTCCTTTTGGTTCCAATGGTACTTGGTTTAACTGGATTTGTTTGATGTGTTTTCGGAAGGCAATTTCTCCGATAATTTGCATCAGTATCCAATCGATATTTAATTTTAGATCCTCGTATTGTTTGATTTCATTGTAATCGGGTAGGTACAAATTGATTTTGAGCTGCTTGGTTGCAATATTGTAATCAGCTAATGCTAATTGAATTTCGCTAATTTTGATTTCATAGTTTTCGAAAATAACTGGCCTATCGGAACCGTTTTTGTATTCTTCTGTATTTTCAAAAGGTTTTATAAATGCCTGAACCGTAAAGTATTCTAGCGGTGGTGCCTGATTTTCGAGAGCCATGATTTTGGGGAATAGTTTTCGATACCCATAGGCTGTAAAAACTATTCTGTATTTGTCTCGATTGTTAGCAGGTTTTGTTATTTCAAAACTAATTCTTTTCGAAATATTGTTGAATTTTTTTATGAATTGGGAGTAGATTTCATCCCCATTTATTCCGAGGAATAGAGCATTTATTATTTCTTGTTCGTTTTTTTTGAAGTAGTTCCAGAAGGTGGTGATTTGTTTCATGATGGTTAATTGATTAAAGGGTTAACTGGTTAATTGTTTCTGGTTTTTTGTTTTAATGTTGAATGCTTTTTTATAGGATTGGATCATTGAATTCTCTTAAGTAATCGTTTAAATAGCATAGGTCTATGGGTTGTGGTTTTTGGGTATCTGCAGTTAATTGAACGATCTCAATAAAGTTGATGTCGTTTGCAAAAGCTTTTTCTCCGACTAGGTGTTGGATAGTGGTGTATACTGCTTCTCTTAATCTTGGATTGTCTTTGTGCACGATGTAATTTTTGAGGTATACTCTAATCCCCAAACGATTTGGGTTATCACAGTTTTCGAGGGGTATGAAATACATCTGACTTATTTTTAAACTGATGCCATGGTACTCCAGTGGTTTGTCGGTGCCCTTTTCGAATTCATCGATGTCTCCATCAGGTTGGAGAAAGGCTGTTATTTTCCATCGTTTTATGATTGGTGCGTAATGTACCAATAGTTCTACATCTTTGAAAAAATAGGGATTGCCTTTGGCGGTAATGATTAATTCGGATTCGTCATTGCCGTTTGTTATAATGACGCCAAGATCTTTGTTGTATTCGTAGAGGAGCTCGTTTAATTTCCCGAAATATTTTTCTAGTTCCTCTTTTGGGATATCGGACATTAGACGAAAAACAAAATTGTTTTCTTTGAAGTGGTTCCAGAAATTTGCTATTGTTGTGTTCATAGGGTTATGGGTTATCAGTTATCGGTTAATCGGTTAGGGGTTAATCGGTTAATTGTTGAGGATCCTGCTTTGTCGGGAGGAGAAAATGGTGGTTCATTTTGTTGGACGTTTTGTGGTTTTCGGTTGCGGAGTCTGTTTCGTGGATTTATCTTGTGTTTTGGCACGGTGCTAAATTTGGATTTGTGCGTTTTTAGAGCTGTGAAATACTGGTTTGTTTTTGGATGGGGGTTCATAGAGAAGAAAGTTAAATGGTTAGGTGTTATTGGATGATGATTTCATTTTTTTTTAAACACATAGATTCATAGGTTTTTATAGAGAAGAAAAGGCGCTTTGCTTTTGGATAGGGATACATAGGGAAAAAAGGTTAATTGGTTAGTTGTTGAGGCCTTTCGACTGCACTCAGAGTGACATAATGGGATTAGCGTTTGTCTTTTGTGGTTTTGTCGAAGGCGATTAGGTTGACCATGCTTCGGAGGCGGGAGCGGACTCGGTTGCCGTAGGCAGTTTCTAGTTCGGTGGCGGATAGGTTGGTGGTGATGTGGGTTATGATTTTTCTGGAGATGAATAGGTCATATCTGGAGAGTAGGATTTCTGCCATTACGTTGCATTCGTTTCCGTAGTATTTGATGTTGTTTTCGGTGCCCAGATCATCGAAGCAGATGGTTTTAGGATCGGGATAGAGTTTTCCTTTGCTGTATTTTTGGATTATTTCATAACCGTCCTGGATAAATTCGAAGCTGATGTCTCGGCAGGGTTTTATATAGAATTTGTGTTCGGCTGAGGTTAGGTTTTTCATAAGATTCATAAGGGATGTTTTGCCGATGCCTACTGGTCCAGAGAGTAGTATTCCTTTGTTGAGGTCGATGTTTAATTGAAAACAAGTTATCTCGTCTTTAAGGAAATAGGCAATGAGTTTATAAATGATGTCGTGATCCGTTTCTTGGATTTTAAAATGGTTGCCGTAGAGTTCCAAGCCTTTTTTTTCGAGCCAGAGGATTATTTCTTGATAGTTGTAGTGGGACATAGGTAGTTGGGTTATGAGTTATCGGTTGTTGGTTGTTGGTTGTCGGTTGTTGGTTGCCCCCTAACCCCCTAAAGGGGGAACTTAGATTTGCTTTTTTTAGTTGGTTTTGAATTATAGGGGTTCGGCATAGTCTTTGTCATTTGCAACGTTGAGGTGTTTTGCTCGATCCATCGGTGTTGCATCGGTGCTGTGTTTGAATTTAGGTGCGTTTAGGATCCAGTTTTGTGCTGCAGCCTGCCAATCGACCATTGGGGTTTTGCCCCCTACCAACCAGCCGACACTGGAAAAGTAATTGAAAAACTTAATGGCTTCTAGTTCTGGAAAGTTCTGATTTAGAAAATAAGATTTGACATTTTCGATTGATGGCTTCTCGACTGCACTCGAAGTGACAAGAAACTCTTTTTCTTTTTTGGCGGAATTTTTTTCTTTTTTTTCGGTAGCCTCGGTTTTTAAAAACTCATTTTCTTCTTCAAAATTTTTTGCTTGTTCGACCAAGTTTGAAATGTTTAAATTGTTTGAAATGTTTGGTATGTTTGTATTGTTTATATAAGATACTAAGGCTTGTTCATTGCCTGTCTCAATACTAGCATAAGGCTTGTCCATTACTTGTTCTGTAACCAGACCAAAAACAGGTTCAGAATTTGAACTTAAATTCCGGTTCTTTTTTAGCATTGGTTTCAGTTCCTCTGAAAAATTGAGCAGGTACACATGGCTTCCTTTGAATGGATTGTGGGAAGGTTCATAATTGATATACCCCAGAGTATGTAAATTTTTCAAACATTTATGATATGTTGCCTTGGAACTGATTTTGCTAATTCGCATTACCTCATTACGAGAAATACTGATTGGGTTTTTGAAACGATTGCAATTCCAGAATTGGAACAATGACATATATAAACTAACATGAGTCGGATTGAGTGTTTTATCATTTGCTACTTTGTCGAAAAAACCTGAAAGGTGTTTAATGTAGTTCATTGTTGGGTTTTGGGTTTTGGGTTTTGGGTTTTGGGTTTCCTCATACTTTAATCAATGTTCTCGTCTCTAGTCTCTCGACTGCGCTCGAGATGACACGCTCGAGATGACCCTTCGACTAGCTCAGAGCAGGTTAAGCTTGAGATGATTTTCACATATTAAAAAGGATCTGCACGGATTTTTCTCACCCTAAATCCCTCTCCAAAGGAGAGGTGCGTTGAGCTGCTGTTATTATTTGAATAAATTTGGTATTGCTGGTACTTTGTTGTGTTCCAGTAATTTTTCGATGTCTTGGTAGGGATAATAGAGAATACTCCCTATTTTAGTAAAGGAAAGGGTTCCATTGATGCGAAGATTTTGTAGAGTGCCTGGAGAAATGTTTAACAACTTACGGACTTCATTGGATTTGAGCCATTGTTTTTGTTGTTGGGGTTTGGAATTAAATAGTGTGTTTAATTCTGAAAGAAGAAGTTCGCGGAATTCGTTTAAATCTTCGCGGGTAATCACTTCGATAGCCATAACTTTAGTTTTAAATTGTTATGGTACAAAATTGTGGGTTTTGATTTGATAAAAATCACAACGGGGAACGCGTTGTGAACGATTTTGTTTAAAAATGAGGCAATCGCTATTTACATTGCATCATCGGAATCGTCCATTCTTTTTTTTAGTATCACTTTTAGTGTGTTTAGGTATTTGGTTCTTTCGGTCTTTCTTGCCCGTATTTCAAGGAAAGTTCGGCGGTATTGTCCTAAATCAATATCGAATGTTTTTTCGAAATGGTCCATTATTTCTTTTAAATCAGCTCTCCCATTATTAAAAGCGCCTTCGGATTGTAAGGCATATAACAATTCAATTAAAGCGACTTTTGGGGCTGTCCAAGTCAGTTTTGCGTTGTGATTGAGTTGTGATGTTTCTTTGAGGGCTTTGTATTCTATAGCTCTTAATTTGTCTTCTAAATACACTTGGACTAAATCGTGAGCCATTATTTTTGCTAATTTGAAGTCGTGGGAAGTGGCAAAGTTTTGATCTGCTTCAAAATAAAAGCTATCAATTGCCAATTTTATATCGACAGCACCACGGACATAATACTTATTATCCAGATAATTACTTCCTGTTCTGCGGTATTTGTTGAATTCGTGATTATTATAAAAATAGTCCTTAATTTTATCGAGTTCGCTCTTGATGTATATTTTCACTACACGTTCCCCACCATTGGGTAATCTGGCTTCAATCTTGTATATAATATTGTAGTAAATGAGTTTTGAGGTAAATTTTGGTTTTATGTTTTTAAAAAATTCAATTTCTTGTTCGTGACTTTTACAATTTTCATTTAGGAATATTATTTTGAGTTTTTCAATTGATTTTATGATGATTTCTATTGCTTTTTCGCATTGGATCAAGGTGTCGTCAATTTCTAAATTTATGTAATTGAGTTGCTCGTTGAGGTCTGTTAATAGTTGGTTTGTTTTTGATTTCATGGGGTTAGTTTGTCAGTTATGAGTTATGGGTTATCGGTTGTGGGTTTATGCTAAAGATGCAAAGTCCTTCGACAAGCTCAGGATGACTCGCTAGGGATGGTTTTTATAGGATGAAATACATTGCAATTAAATATTGAGTTGTCTTAAAAAATATTTTATTCAAGAGGCTTTGATACTTAGACCTTTCGACAATATAACTGAAGACGAAACTCATTGTGGAAGTAATTAAAAACAAACCCCAAGCCTACAGTTCTAAAAACGGGACAAGCTCTATTTCATCAATTATTATTTAACTTTGGAGTCGTTGAATTTTTCATTTCAAAAAGGGATACTTCGACAAGCTCAGGATAACATTATTCAGAATACCATAAGTCTGAATTAATTTAGGTAAAATCAGCACATAATTAGCATGGCAGTATCGTTAAAAGATAATTTCTATTGTTGTTCCTTTTTCTTCGACTGAGGATATTTTTAAGGTTCCGTTTATAGATTTGGTTCTTTCCTTGATGTTTTTTAATCCAATTCCTTGTTTTGCTTTTTCAGGGTTAAAACCGATTCCATTGTCCCAAATACGGATGGTTGTTTTATCTCCGGTTTTCAATAGAAACACGCAACATCTTTTTGCTTTTGAATATTTACTGCTGTTTTGCAAAGCTTCCTGTATGATTCGATACACATGTATTTTAGCTTCACTTGAAACCAAGGACCAATCAATAAATTTATCTACAGACAGGTCAAATTTAGTGCCAAATTCATTTTGTTGGGACTCTATTAAATTTGCCAGAATCTCCGGTAAAGTCTTGTCTTCAGTAAGAAGATTTTGTTTTAAGTCATGAGAAACCCTTCTGATTTCACTTTCTGCTTTTTCCAATTCTTGTACTAGTTCCTGTTTTTTATCTACAGCTTCAGACTCTAGTTGCATTAAACTAAAACGAGTGGTGAATATGCTATTTATAATACCATCGTGCAATTCCATTGCTATCCTGTTTCTTTCTTCATTGCGTGCCTGTTCCGTTTCTGATTGCTGGTGCAGCATCAATTGGTAAATTTTTTCGTTGGCTTCCTGCTGTTCCTTTATAAAAAGCAATTCCTTATTTCTGGATTTAAGACGGTAGATGCTAAAGAAACCCACTAAAATGAGGATTACGATTCCGGAACCCATACCCATATTGGTAATTGTTTTGGATAAAGACACATTTTTTTCTTCTACCTGATCTGTTTCATAAGCAATTCGAGCAAATTTATTTCTTGTTTCTCTTTCTACCTGCTGAACACTGTCTTTAATTTTAAGGTATTGATTGGTATAATAGGTCTTGTTTTTAATATCATTGTCCATTAATAATTTTAAAGCCTCAATGGTATGAGAACTGCTTTTTAATTTTCTAGATGCTAAATAGCCCTCTTTTAAATAGGTTAGTCCTTTTGCCGTATCTTTTTTTTGCAGGTAAAATTCCCCAATATTTATTTTACTTGAAATTGCACCCAGTTCTATCCCGAGACTGTCTCTTATTCTTAAGGATTCAAAAAGTAACTTCTTTACATCATCATAATCACCAACTTTCATTTTTGAATATCCTAAATTATCCAGTAACATTGCATACGATTTTGGATATTCACGTTTTATATTTTTTGTTTGCAAACCTAATGTGTAATAGTTAATGGCTTGTGGGTAATTTTTCATTTTTTCATAAACCCTGCCTATGTTGTTATAAGTGGATATTCTATATCTTTCAATTGTGTTTTTTGGATAATTTTCGTTTTCCTGTTTAACTAATTGCAACAAAGCCAAATCAAAATATTCAAGCGATTTTTTATAATTATTTAATTCTTTTAATGAGATAGCAATTATGTTGTAACAATTGAAAATCAAATCCTTATTTTTGGTTTTTGATAATAATTGCAAAGCTTTTACTGCCTCTGTTTCACTTTCTGCAAAATTTCCTGAATCGAAAAGCAATCCTCCTTTCAAGAGCGATAACTTACCTAACATTAGAGTATCCTTTAGTGTTTTATATAATTTTTCTGATTTATCGTAATAACTAAAAGCACTGTCAAAATTTGATTTTACATTATGATAATCTCCAAAATAGCATAAAGACTTTGCAATATGAGAAGTGTCCTTTTTCTCGATTGATAACTTATACACCTCTTCTGTTAATTTTAAATATTTGTCATGTTTATTTAGAAAATAATACTTGTTGGCCACTTTAAAAATTAAATTCCTGTTGATCGAATCGTTATCATGCGTCAGTAAAAATTGACTCAAAGTATCTAAGGCTTTTTCTTTGACAGCCTCTTTTGAACTAGACGTATCTAAATCCTTCAAGAAAATTATGACTTTACTTTTATATTCAACAGCATTTCTTTTTTTCTGACAGGATAATATGAGAAGAAAGAAACTAAGCAACCAAACTATTATATATTTTGTTTTCAATTTTTGATAAACTATTTTAATTATTATCAAAAATAAATATTTAAAACCAGATAATTTTTTTTATTATCTGGTTTAAGTAAAAAAGATTAAGGTTTTATAGGAATTGGATCATCTATTCCATCAGCAAAGACTTCGGTTCCTGGAAGAGGTGTTTTGCTTGGAGTTGTCAAATTTTCTTTTTTAGTCTCTATAGGACTGTCTGCAGTGCAGGAAGAAGTTAAAAGAATAGCGGCAAAACAGCCCATAGCAAATACAAGTTTTTTCATAAAAAATGATTTAAAAATTAGAAAATAATTTAGCTTGGCACTATCCATTATGGAGTACCGTTTTTTAAGAAAAACTGGGAATTAGCTGTTCTGTACTATCGAGAATGACACTGCCTTAGAGGCCGATTTTTCCCCATTCTCGATACTTTTTATTTTGAAGCTTCGGTTGATTTCTGAATCAGAATCAGAGCAAATTAACAGTTAAAAAAGTGTTAATTTTTAAAATTTAAGGTGGTTATAGTGACCTTATTCATTATAGTAGTTTTAGGGTATATCTGAGTGGTGAAATGGTGTGTTTTGAAATCTAACCTCTAACTCAATACTCCCCCACCTCCTTCCGAAGGAGAGCGAGAAAGAAAGGAGAGGGTAGCCGAGATTGGATTAAAGTGTAATTGATGATGTTACACAATTACAGAAAAAGAATAAATACTGCTTATGTCATTTGATTTTCAAAACAGATTGGTATTTGTTTCTAAACCATTTAAGGAATATAAGTTCATTTATGAGTTGGAACTAAAAGAACCTCACCCCCATTCCGATAGTTATCGGAACTCTCCAAAGGATTGCTTCACTTCGTCAAGCTCAGTGCTGGCTACTCGTAATGACTACTGGGAGTCAAAAGGTGATGATTGTCCTAAAATTAAACTGTTCCATTTTTTCGAAAGTGATTCTCTTAAACGAAGGAGGGATATCAAAGAAGATTAAATGTTGATTTTTCGGATTATGGCATCCACATTCTCTTTATAGGTTAGAGAAAAAGGCAAAGGTTCATCATAATTGAGATAGCATTTTGATTTGCTCAAATAAATTCGTGAAACATAATTAATATTGACGATATAGCTTTTGTGAATTCTTAAAAAATAGAATGGCAGAATATTTTCAAAGTGCTTTAAAGTCTTAAATGCATTCACAATGTTGTTATCCCCATTATTACCATTGTTACTGTTATTTAGCAATTTAATATCAGTAGTGTTATTGTCTGCTTTTAAGTAAAGTATATCCTGTAACGGAACAAATTTGTAGTCGCTGTGAGATTTTATACAAATAGTTGAAACAATTGGAACTTGATTTCTTTTTTCAAATCTAAACAGACTTTTACCCAACTGATGTATTTGCAATGGCATTATACTATAATCAGAGAAACCTGATTGTATAGCTGTGAGCGCATGATCAGGATTTGGAGCCAGTGCAATAAAATATGGCATTATTTCTAAATATTGGAAGGATTCTTTTATGGTTTCAAGAAATAAATTCGTATCATTGGATTTGATAGGAATTTGTACCATTACGAGTTGAGGTTTTAATTTTATAATTTGTTTTAATGCAGTTTGACTATCTTTGACAATGCCAGCACAAAAATAATTGGGAAAATTTTCGAATAGCTCTAAAGTTTCCCTAACTGAGGTGTCGTTATCGTCAATAATAAGAAATGAAAAACGCATACAATAAGCACTAGAATAAGTAGTATGCAATCTAGTCAAGAACTAATTTCTTTTGATGCAGTAAAACTGCCTATTTTGTTAAAATTTAATATTCCCTTTTTATGAACATACTTTTAGTAGATGACCACCCCATAACAGTAGATGGATTTATGAATGCCCTATTACAAGTAAATTTCACTAAAAAGAAAACGGTCTTCACCAAAGCCCACAATTGTAAAGAGGGTTATCTTGCTATCCAAAAAAATTCTAAACCCCAAAACCTTTTTGATCTGGCCATTATAGATCAAGGTTTACCCGGTTATGCAGAGCAATCTATTAACTCAGGAAGTGATTTGGCTATTTTGATACGAAAAAAAATGCCTGATTGTAAAATTATAATGATCACTGCACATACCGAGGTTATCATAATATATGAAATTGCTAAAAAAATACGCCCCGACGGGCTTGTCATTAAAAATGATATTACCCCTGATAATTTACAGAAAATTGTGACAGAAGTTTTAGACGGTTGCCAATACCACAGTCCCATGGTAAAAAGTTGTATCAATGAGATATTGAAAAAGGAATTAATGATTGAAGATTTCAACCGTCAAATCCTTTTGTATCTATCTAAAGGATTTAAAATAAGAGAATTAGAAGCTGTTATCTTTCTTACTGCAAGTTCCATCCAAAAACGTATCGTCCGAATGAAAAAAGCTTTTGATATAACTGATGATGCCGGATTGGTGAAAGAGGCTATAAAACAAGGATTTATTTAAAGATTGTCCTAGTTTGGTATGCTGATAAAATTATTTTTTTGGTTCGTTCTGATTATATTATTTCAAGACAGAATGACATTATATGGAAATGAAAGCTAGAAAGTGTACCATTCATTTTCTATTAGCAAATGAGGTGAAAATTATATGCTAACGATTAAAAACCCAAAAGTCTTTTGCATCAGTTAAAGGCCTCTATTTCTTATTCTAAAATTTTATATAGTTCCCTTTTTTTGAATTATTTTTTTTTCTTTATTAAAAACAAATTCAATAGAGTCTTTATACACTTTTTTTAAAGTTACCCCTTCAACTTCTTCATTGATTTTAAGTTTGTGCATCTTTTCATTAATCTTAACCAAAATTAATTCTTCGTTATTTACTTTAGATTGGATATAACCATGATACGAAATAGAAGGCCAATTGATAAACTCCTTTGGTTTGAAAGTCTGAGCAACATTCTTTTTTATATTTAAAGACTTTGAATAGATTTTTTTTGTACTGGGAACCATGCTTTGATCTTGTTTGTTCAAAAATGGATCTCTGATACTATTTTCCATTTGGAAAGTATCTTTATTTATTTGGTTTGCGTTTAACTCCTTATTTAAATCCATTGTCTTTATTATCAATTTTTTTGAAAAAAAATATTGATTAACAGTCCTATAACCCACTGTACCCCATAGTCCTAAAACGACTATAATCAAAACAATATTTATTTTCTTTTTCATCGGTAAACTAAATTAATTAATCGTGAATTTGAAAGGAACGCTATAAATACTGCTATTACCCGCTGTGTCAGAGGTTTTAATTCTCCAGTAATACTCCCCTGCCAAAGTAAATATTTGTGAAAAAGTTGCCGTCGAGCTGTTTGAAGTTTGAATTATTGTGGTAAACGCATTGCTATTTGCAAATTCAATAGTGTATGCTATAGGTGACTGAATTGTTCCGGTATCTGTAGGTGAAATCCAATCAAAAGTAATTGATTGATTAGCGACTTTGACTGCATTGTTTGCGGGTAAATTATTCTGAGGTTGGTTAGGATTCATTTTGTCCAGTAAAAAGACTCTTGACGTAAATGCTGTTTTACTAGTGGTGTTTACGGCTCTAATTTTCCATTGGTATTCCGCATCCTGACTTAGAATTGTATTATTTAAAGTTGCTGAAGTATTTGTAATATCAGATAATTGATATACCACTGTTTGTCCCTTTGTCATATTGATTAATTCCAAATCATAATAATCGGCTTTATTTATGCCTAGCCAAGAACAGGTCAAATTAGTGTCGTTAGTGTAAAATCCATTCGATGGACTAGACAGAACCACTTGTTGGTTTGCCAAGTTGGAAGTCTCCATAACCGTAAGATTTAACAGGGTAGAATAAGAGGATTGGTAAGCGAAATTTTCTCCTCTTACTTTCCATTGATACACTCCTTGTGTTAACGGGAAAGTCAGGTTCGTTTTACTTACCAATGAATCTAACACAATAGCCTGATTAGAAGCTATTACCTGTATTCGATACTTGTCAGCACCCTCAAGACTGTTCCATTGAAAATTGACTACGTTACTCTCTACTACTGCCTCATTGCTAGGTGAAATCGTTTGGATTGTATCATTAGTAATGTCTTTTTCAAAAATATCATCACAAGAGACTATTCCTAATGCCAAGGAAAGTAGCCAAATTTTATTTACTGTTTTCATAGTTTTGGAATATCATTTTTAAGTGTAATACTTCGAACTTATTGTTTTTCGTGGTTGTATAAAAGTTCATGCTCACTATTCTTGAAAAGTCAAATTGTTTTTCAAAATCATAGGCTAATTGCAACAATTGATTGCTGTTACCAGTTACATCCAGCTGATTCGTAATTATTCTATAATTATCATCCGAGAAAACATGTATGGGCTGGACATCATTAATGGATATCTGAGCATGATTTTTTGTAGCAAAACTTACAATTCCTTGTTGCGCCATTTCTTTCGTTATCCCCTCTTTACCAATTATTTTATCTAAATAGGCAATGTCTCCAATCAATCCATCCGTATTGTTTGCTTTTTTATTGATATCGTCAACTTTTTCAGACAGTCCCCTGTATTCCTCCATTACCTGAAATAAAGTATGAAATGATCTTTTATAAGCCGTAATTGAAAGCATCAAGAATACTGCAATTAATGCTGTGAATTTTTTTTTATACGAATAATTCTCAAACATCTTTTATCGTGATTTTTAGTTCAAATTGTGATTTGTTTTTCTTGTCTTTTTTCAAACTTATAATTTCAAAATTTTTCACCCAATTCATTTTTTTCAACTCCTCCATCCAGCTGTTTAATGATGATTCCTCGACTGTTTCTCCCTTAATCATGATTGTTTTTACATCAAAATTTATCTTTAGATTCGCTTTAGTTTCTTTGCTTAAGGGTTTTATATTTAGCTCGTTCAAAGCAATATCTTGGGGGACTGATTTAATTATTTCATAACCATAATAAGTAATAAATTTTGACGATAAAAAACCAGCCTCATTTAAAATTTTTTGCTTGTTTTCTTTTTGCTTTTCTAAATCCAATATTATCTGATAGGATTGGTTTGAATATACATTTTGAAGGTTGAGTTCCCCGTTTTTTGAGCCGTAATACTGTATTAACAGATAACTTGCCAATAACGCACCTAAAAAACTAACCAGCATTGTAATTCCCAATATATTAAATGCCTTTTTATAAATAATTTCTTCCTCATTTAAAGCCTCATTTTTTGTTTTTGAAACTTCTTTTGGTTGAATAAAAAAGTGGATCAAAGCACCATATAAGGGCAAAAAAACACTGGAAACCGTCTCTTTTCCAATATTGTATTGTTCCAGTTTAATTGGTTCTGTTTGCTTTGAAAATTTGACCAACTTTCCATTTTCAAAATTCAAAAGCAATTCGTTTGAAATTATGATCTCTTTCTTTATGGTATTGTATAACAAGGCTGATAAAAAAGCACCTATATAAATATCGACTATCTGAAATCCGTTTTTTTGAAATTTTGTTATCGTTTCTTCTACTCCATTTTTTCTACAAAAACTTATGAAATTACTACTAAATCCTTTTAAGCTTGTATGATAAATAGTCGTAAAATCAATATTTTTCTGCCAATTTACATCTGTTTCATTACTGAAGTCAATTTCCTTGTTTAGAATCCCTTTCCCATCAACCACTATAATTATAGGAAGTTTAGGATCTATCGTTTTTTTAAACTCCTCGAAAGTATTAAATGAAACCGCAGTGATAATATCTATTTTATTTCCTTTCTTTTTAACCGTAAGTACATTATAGTTTTCCTCATCCTCTTTACTAATGACTCCAACAATATGTATATTGTTCAATTTTAATATTTTAGACAATAATGTAATCATTAATATACTACTGTAGGTTTGATAAAAATGTGCAGTTTTGAGTCGCTTTTTCCTTTTTTCCGGCTGCTAAAAAACCATTTAATAACCGGAATTCGTGATATCAGCGGTGTTCCCGATCCTGAATTTTCTTTTTTCAATTCGTCTAATCCTCCCAATAAAATCATTTCGCCATTTTTTACCCTAACCAAAGATTCAAATCTTTGAGTCGCTTTCCCTGGAGGGGCTGTTTCCCCAGCTCTACCTAAGAAAGAACTTTTCTCGACCGATATTGATAAAGTTACATTTTCATCTGTTGAAACAAAAGGTTTAATTGATACTGTCAAATTAGCATCGGTAGATTTCCAGGTTCCTGAATTCAATATATCGTTTCCGATACTGTTGTTTATCAATCGGTTATTTTGTTCAAAATAATAGCTCGTTTCTCCAATTGACAATTTTGCTTCATGCCCGCTGATAGTAGCGATTTTAGGTGTTGATTCCACTTTAATTATGGAATTATTTTCAAGTAGTTTCAGATTAAGATAAAATGATGAAGCTACTTTTCCCAATTTAAAAAGACCAAAACCATTAAAGGCATCAATTAAACTGTTAATTGATGTCGCATTTATTGATACATCTGTCGTAGGATGTATTGTACCCCCTGTAGGTGGTGGTGTATTTATTTTATCTAAACCTGCTTTCATTCCTGTTTGAATGTCGTATCCTTTATTGTATTGCACAATAATTACCTCAATTTGAACCATTGGGACTACTTTGTCAATTTGCTTGATATACACTTTTAATTCTTCAAGCACCGATTTTGAGCCAGAAACTATTAATCCATTAAGTTCAATAAATTCTTTAATTTCCAATTTTTCTGAAAAGACCTTTGGCAAAGAAGTAAGCACTGATTCGATAGATCGATTTTCCAATTGAATCATTTCAGTTTCCCTAAGCCCTTCAGTCACCTGTTCCCCAATTAAATATAAATTATCTTTCTTCTTATAAGTGTATTTTTTTCCTTTGAAAATATGCTCTAAAAGTTCATCAAAAGAAATATTTTCTGCCAAGAGTGATGTTTTTTCATTTTCAGGCTTATTGTATAGAAAGTAATTTATATGCAATTTTTCGGCAGCTTCGGTTAACAAATCAGCGACATCAGCCCCATTTGCTTTTACCGATAAAAACCCCGTTTTGGATAAATTTACTTCGAAATACCCCGGAGCGCCAATACTTGCTTTGGGTTGTTTTGACTTCGGATTGTTATTATTGTCCGTTGCACCATTGTTGTTTTTTTCTTTGTTTTTTTCGATAAAATAAAATCCGTTTTCATCTTTGGTTGCCATTAAGTCATTTGATTTTGCCATCATTTCGATAACTTGATCAAATGGTCGATTGAGAATGTAAGCCGAGACTTTTTGACTTTTAATATCCGGAGCTAATACTAAGTTCTTACTTGACTTGTCAATAATCGCTTTTATAACTGATTGCAACGAATCGTTTTCCAGTTTAATGGACAAGAAATCGTTTTGTGTATTGTAATTAACATCAATAATTTTAGGCGTTTTTTTTTCAATAATCACCACTTCTTTTCTCTTTTTAAAAACAATGATGTTATTCATAAAAGAGACTTCCAAATCGTATTTTTGGACCAAATGAATAAACACTTCTTTGACCGTAACATCAAAAAAGTTGTTCGCTACCGGTTGATTCAAAGCAATATCTACATCTACATTCAGTTGATGTTCTTCGGCTATTGAAGAAATAAAATCAAATAATGTCACCCCTGAAACATCTATTTTAATTGCTTCATTGAGTCCTTTTTTTTGTATTGACAATTCATCAAATTTTCTGCTTAATTCATTTATATCCTGTTGTGCAGCAACAAGATTTGTAAAAAAGACACCGATTAGAACGCAAATAATTTGTTTAAACATTTATTTATATGTTGATTAAAATAGAATAAATTTCCTCTAGTGCCGTTTCTCCTTCGGCTAAAATATCAAAAGCCTTTTCTGACAGTGATTTATAATTTTCTTCCTTACTGAATACTTTTGTAATCGCATTGTTTTTAATAGCTTCACTGATGATTCCATCGATAGTTAAAACTTCATAAATGGCTCTTCTGCCTTTATAGCCCGTATGAAAACACTTGTTGCAACCGACAGGTTTGTTGTATTTTGAAATTTCGTACGGAAATTGAAAATTTGAAGGAAAATCTTCTTTATGGCATTCGACTTCTTTTTTGCAATTGTCGCAAAGTTTTCGAACCAATCGTTGCGCTACAGAAAGGTTTAATGTTTCCGCAATCAGATAAGGCGGCACTCCCATATCGATTAATCTGGAAATCGTTCCTATAGCGGAATTGGTGTGTATCGTTGATAAAACCAAATGTCCCGTCAAAGAAGCCCGAATGGCCATCAAAGCCGTTTCGGAGTCTCTAATTTCTCCCAACATAATTACATCCGGGTCTTGTCGCAAGAACGACTTTAAAGCTGACGAAAAGGTCAATCCAATATCCTCTTTTAATTGAACTTGGTTGATGCCTTTTAGGGTATATTCAATCGGATCCTCAACAGTAACAATATTTCTTCTGCTGTCATTTAACAATCTCAAAGTAGCATAAAGAGTTGTTGTTTTCCCAGAACCCGTTGGTCCACTTATCAGAATAATCCCGTTAGGTTTTTTTACGGCCTCGAGATAATGTTCCAATTCTTCTTTTTGAAAACCCAGTGTTTTCAAATCGATATTTGACGCATCTTGCCCTAGCAATCGCATTACTATTTTTTCTCCAAATAAAGTAGGTAAAATAGACACCCTTATATCAAACGATTCGTTAGTAATCCTGCCGTCTTGTGGCAACCGTTTTTCGGTAATGTTGAGTTTGGCTTTTATTTTAATTTTGTTGACCAGCTCCAGGTAATTATCCATTTCCACTTTGTAACGCTCCATCAATTGACCGTCTATTCTAAAGCGAATTCGAGCTGAATCTTCGTAGACTTCAAAATGAATATCACTGCATTTCAAGGATTTTGCTTCACCCAATAAATTCTCCAGAAAATCTCCTTTGTCCACCTTTAGTGATTTGTTAACAGTAGCAAGTCGTTCTTTTCTGTAATAAATAGATAAGGCTTTTTCCATATCAGAGGAATCTACCGTACTAAAAACAATATGTTTCCCCAAAAAAAGTTCCAATTCCTCTTTGGCATCCTTATTACCAAATGTATCCTCTACGTATAATTCTAACGTATTCTCGGAAACCGATTTAGGCAATATCCTATACTGGTTTGCTAAATCACTTGAAATACTATGCTGATTTTCGGGATGAACTATTATCTCTTGCATATTTTATAATAGTGTGATTTTTTGAAAAAGTAAAAGACTATCTTTTATGATTACAATACACAAAAACAAAGCTGAAAATCCTGCTAAAGGCACCGTGTTCTCTTTGAGGATTTTTTTTAATCCCAATTGAAGACCAATCGCAAAAATCATTGAAAGAATGAAGAAGAGAATGTAATTTTGAAGTATGAACAATGGCGCAATAGCCGCATAAAAAAGTAAGTCGCCTAGCCCAAAATAATTTTGAAAAGGATTCGAAAATTGTTTGCTTTTCAGACTCATATATATAGTCAATATACTTAATGTAAGCCCTAAAAAGCCTAAATTGAAAGCAATACTCCGGAACAGGAATTCATTTTTTTGATGGATTATATAAAAAGAGCAAAGGGCAATTGCCAAAGGCAAGCCCACATGAATTCTTCTGTATTTCCAATCTTGAAAAAACACCAGCAGCAAACAAAGTAACAAACCTATAAATGCTATTTTCAATTTATTCTTTTGTTACTTCGGTTAACATTTTCTTATTGTCGATTTCCCAGGTATTGAAACTTCCATCATCATCTAAGTCGGAGGTCGCAGTTGCTCTTGCAGAAAAGGAATCGTTAGACGCTTCGAGAATTTCGATTTTGTAAACCGCTTGTCCCCCTTCGTCAACGGTCAATTCCTGCTCAAAACCAATTTCTTCCAAGTTGTTTGAATATTTGGAATAGCGATAAAAATGACTTTTTTCCAGTCCGTAAATCTGATTCAGCATTGCTTGTGCCTCAATGGCTTTTGCCTGGCCAATCACTGATGTTTGGTTAGGCAATACCATTAATAACAATATTCCAATAATACACAATACAATTAAAATCTCTGTCAGGGAGTATGCTTTAACTGTGGCTTTTTTACTGTTATGTATGTATTTTTTAATTCTTTTCAACATCCAGTTTCTTTTTATCATTATTGTCTTATTACAACTATTTTGAAAATATCTAAGCCTCCGTTTTTATTGAGTGTCCATGTAAAATCAAGTTTTATACTTTGTTTTAGAATTGTATTTTACCAGATCCTATTGGTTGTAAACATAAACGGTTTACTGCTACTGTTAGGGTAGAAAAACTACCTTATTTGTTAAATAAATGTTAAAGAGGTCGTTAAAATAATTAAGCCCAAAGCAACTATTTATTTATTATTTTGCTCAAATCAAACATTGGCGCATACATTGAAACCATAATCACTCCTACAATTAGTCCGATAACAATAATAATCATGGGTTCCAGAATAACCCCAATCATTTTAGTCTGATGGCTGATTTCCTCGTTGTATTGTTCTGTTAGCCGTTCGAACATCGTTTCGAGCTGATTGACTTGCTCTGCCACCTCAACCATAGACACCATTTTATTTTCAAAGACCTCATGTTTTTTTAAACTCTCATTTAATGAGGCACCTCTGGTTATATCTTCTTTTATTTCTTCAATGGCCACCTCAATAGGGTAAAAGCCTATCATTTTGGCAGTCAATGACAAAGAATTGATTAGTGTCGTTTTAGAGGTAATCAATAAATTCATTGCCTGACAAAAACGAGAGATATAAATTTTCCGGATTAGATTTCCAAAATAAGGAATTTTCAGCAGCATTTTTGTTGTAAAAGCTCTATAGCTTTGCTTTTCTTTCCATAAAACGTGCATTAGCGTCAAACCGATTATAAGTCCAATTATAAGTGTAAAAATTGCTCCAGAATGATTGGATATTTTTATTATAATTTGGGTGCTTTTTGGCAATTCACTTCCAAATTGTTTGAATACTGAGCTAAACATTGGCACTACCTTATTTAACATAAAATAAAGCACTAAAAAAGTAACCAACATCACAATAGCCGGATACGTCAATACTGAGACTATTTGCCTTTTCATTTGAATCTTTCGGTTGAAATATTTTTGAAGCTCGCTTAAGACTTCTTCCAGTTTTCTTGTTTCCTCCCCTATTTGAATGCTGTAATATTCATAGGGGGAAAACTGTTTGGTTTCTCTCATTGATTCATAAATACTTCTCCCCTCGACTACTTTATCCTTAATTTGAATAATGATTTCTTTCTCGAATTTATTACTGGATTGATTGCTCAATATTTCCAAGGCTTTCTTAAAATCGACACCTGATTTTAGCAGCATACCCAATTCCCGATAGAATATTTCTTTCTTCTTGTCAGAAAGTGTTTTAGAGAACTGCCATTGGCCCGTTTCAATCTTAAATTCTTTACTTTGTGCTTTTTCGGTTTTATATGTACCCAGATCTAAACTCATTATTCTTTTATTGTTTTTAACAATTCATCTGGAAACACCCGTTTGTAGAATTTCAAATCCAATTCTTTTTCGTTAACTACTATGCCCCATTTTAATTTCTGAAAAATAATTCTTTGGGATTTATTTTTCAATGAGTCCAAGACTATTTTTTTGCATTTGATTTTGAATGTATCTCTAAATGTTTCTTTAGTTCGCAAGATATAATCCTCCTGAAAATTGTATTTTACAGTTTCTCCTGCATATCCCTTAAAAGTCACTTCCTTTTCGAGTATGTTCATTTTTTCGTTTTCAAAAATATCTTTATTTACACTATAAGTGAATCTATTTAGGTCATTGACCAATTCGTTTTGATTTTTATAATCCAACATCTGATTGCTTACGATTGAAAAAATCACAAATATTATCCCCATAACAATGGCCGTAATGGCCATACCCACTATGGCTTCGATTATCGAAAATGCCGGAAGTGATTTTTTTTTATTCATTGGCTTGAACATAAAAACTTTTCTCAAACTGAAATTGGCTGCTGTCCTTATATTTAATAGAAATTCTTTTCACCCCTTCGTTTATTTCTTCTTCCTCCATGATCAGGTTTTCGTCTTCACTTTCATCCGACAATGAATCGCTTTTTAGTTCTGCCAAAAAGAATAATTCATTTACCCTGTTTTGTGTACCGTAAAACTTCGCCGATGTTCTAGGCGTAAAAACAGCTGCAAAAATCATAATAGCCAAATACAAACAAATTGAAATAATCGTCAAAGCAATCACGGATTCCAATATGGAATTTGCTTTTGGGCTACAATACTTTTTTAAGAATGCCATAGACTGTTTTTTTTGTGTCAAACAATGGGATTGCAATAAAATAATTTGGCCGCTTGGTTGCATTAATTTCTATGTCGGCAATGGTGTTGTCATAACTGGACGATGGTGTTTTATAAAAAAACCTGTTGGTATAAACCGAACCGTAGACTTTGCTTTTTAAAAGTAGTTTGCCGGAACAGTAAATGTCTCCATAAATCAAGCCTTCTTCCTCTATTTCAATGGTGTTTTTATCCAACATTTCCAATGGATTTCCAAACAGCACAATTGCCCCAGTAATCTTAGATTCCCTTTTTATTTTTATATTACTCGCTTCAGTGCTTTCATTATAAACACAAATTACCGAGGGGTAATTTAAGGTTACCTTTTGTTCCAATTCGATTCCTTTTGTAGCGAAAGCTTGAACCGTACCTTTAAAACCTTCTTCAAACGTAATTTTAGGTGCTATTAAGATTATATCCTCTAAAACAGTGCTCTTTCTAACCCTAATGGAATCTTTGGAACGCAAAATAAAGTTGCCTTTGAAAATCACATTGCTTAGGATTGGATTGACGTCTATTTCTTTAGTTTCATTAAAAAAAGAATTATAATACAGGGAATCTTTTGGTTTGTCCACCTCCGACAAAGTTATTTTCTCAGCATTTATTCCATCGAATATTTTCCTGAACTTGGGATTGATGTCGGGTAATCGAATTTCAGAAACCGTATTTTTTCCTTCCACTATCAGTTTATTGGGTTTGCTGCTGAAATATGCCGGTTCCATACTGGTGGATGGTAATTGATTGTCTCCAATTATTTTAACAGTTCCTGAGTAAGAAAGCGATCTGCTAAAATTTGACAAATGAATCGCCGTTTTGTCGGCCGTGAAACAACCCACAAAATGAGCCGAAACCACCGTATCTGTCCTAATTGCTGATTTTGCCAATACTAAAGTCAGTAGCCCATATTGTTTTGTTTCGTAACTTCCTTCTATCCCTGTATTTTCATCCAGCGGCACTTCATTGGGCACTGTTTTATTCCCTAAGGCAAAATTTACAACAGACTGGTTGTTTATGTAAAGTTCCTCCTGTAAATTATAATACAAATTGAGTTGTCCGTATAAGCTAGCAAAATACAATAATGCCCCACAAATTATGGAAACAATCAAACAAATGTAGATGGCATACAATAGACTATGAGCTTTTAGCATTTGGTTTGGATTTTGGCTGTATTTTGCCCCAAGTTTTTTTAAAGAACGCTTTTATTTTGGAATCCCCTTTAGCTTCCTTTTTGGCTTTTTTAGTTGCTTTTTCCTTTTCTTTCAACACTTTTTCTTTTGCTCTTTCCTCCTTTTCCTTTGCCTTCTTCGCTTCTTTATTTGCTTTGGCCGTGTCTTTATATGCAGCTAAATCGGTTGTATTTTTTAATTCATCTGATTTTTGCAACGCTTTTTTATCCTCGTCTTTTTTACTACTTTCTTGTTTTAATTTGAATTTTTCCGCTTTTGATACTTTTGATTTTTTTATGACAGCAAGCCCTCTTTTATAAACAATAGTATCTTTCTTTTCATAATCAATCCATCTACCCTGTTTTTTATCTTTTTTATACCTTCCTTCCTCTGCCAAGCCCCCCTGAAGATCGTAGCGATAGTAAATCCCATTTCTTACCCCCTTTTTCCAGTTTTGAGTAGTTTGTATTGTTCCGTTTGGATGCCAAGTTGTCCAAAGTCCTACTTTGAGTCCATTTTCGAACTCGCCTTGCTCGGCTAATTGGTTGCTATGGTACATTTTTACAAATTTATCATTCAGTAATGTTCCCGCAATTCCTCCCTGCGTATTGTGTATCGCTCCGCCCTTGAACCAAAAATAGGTTTTGTTTGCTTGGGGTTTAACCAATTTATCCGTAGTGTAAAACTCATATCTGAAATTGAGATCCGAAATTCTTTTTATGGTGTATGGGTCCGAAAAAGACAGTAACAGCACAGCTAAAAGCAGGTATAAGAAAGGATACAGTATTTTTGCTTTCAAGGAAATATCCTTTATTTTTAAACTGACACCAAGAGATTTTTTGAGGTTATTTTTTGCTATCTGCATTTTTTTATTATTGTTGTCTTATTGCTCCTTTTTAAAACTATTTGAATTCGTTTTTTTAATGTAGGCATAAGTTAAATTTATGTGTTGTTTTTGAAAATTATTTTAACCCAACATTGTTTGTAAACATAAATATTTACTACTAGTGTTAAGGCATAAAAACTACCTTATTTGTTAAAAATAAGTTAAAGTACCCCGTCTTTATTTATGCCCTCTAAACTATTTTGATTGCCCCTTTTATTACAATTTTATTCTTTTTGTTTTCTTTTTCTATTTTCTTATTTTGTCATTGTATTGCCGATAAAAAATACCTTTGCCTTTATAAAAAAAAATCTTTGTAGCTGATAATCTATGTGTTACAATTAACCTATACTTCGAAAATCTAGAGAATAGGACTTTGTACATTAAGAACTCCATACCAGTTTATCATTATAAAAAGACTAAAATCAAGTTTATTATTATACTAGAACCAAACTGGCTTTTGATGTTTATTTTATGGGTTAGTTGTTGTTTTTAATTTTTTTTACCCTTCCAAATCTAAAGCATAACCCTTTAGACTTGAATTAATTTCCTATATTTGATAAGTCATAAACGGCATAAATATGCTTTTTTTGACGTTATAGTATGTTAGCTGAGTTCTTATAAATACTGGCTTTAGAGGCGATTGCATTAGCCTACTTTTGGGATGCTTGTTCCCAACAAACACGGTACTTCCCGTCATTATCGTTTTGGATTTAACGGCAAAGAAAAGGATGATGAATTAAAGGGTGAGGGAAATAGTATTGATTATGAAGCTCGAATGCATGATACGAGAGTTGGGAGATTTTTATCTATTGATCCATTATTTAAATCTTTTGCTTGGTTTTCACCATTTCAATTTGCTGGAAATTCTCCTATAAGTTGTGTTGATTTAGATGGTTTAGAAATGTATTTTGCTGCTGATGGTTCATTCTTAGGACAAAGTATTCATGGAGGTACAGAAATAAGAATAGCTACTAAATATACAACCTACAATGTAAATAAAAAAGGTGTTATTACACAAGGGTATCAAATTACAAGTTCTAAAAGAATAGACCAATTTGACTTTGCTACTCAAGGTAAAGTTTATCAAAAAATTTATGATAGAGAAGTAAAAGGCAATGCAAATGTATTTGCAACTGATGACGCTGCATCTAGTACAGGTGCTTATACAGAACCACCTTTAGGTGTAGGTGCAATTAAAATTAACACTGATTTTGCAGAAGTGATATACTCTAAAGCTGGAGATATTATTGGAAACGGTCCAGGTAATAAAGACTACTATACTGCGACTGCTAATTTAAAACATGAAGAAAAGCATTTTAAAGGAATGAGTGATAACGCTGGTTTTGATCATTTCCAAGTTTGGGCTCAAACTGATAAATTGCTTAAAAAAGATGGAACTTATTCTAAATTAAACGATTCTTATAAAGCTTATTTAAATAATGTTGGAGCAGGATATATTCAAGATATGGAATTTGCGCTATCTAAACCTAATACTGTTAGCTCAAAAGACTTTAATTTTGCTTATAATCTTTATAAAGAAAATGTAAAAACATATAATGAAATTACAAAATCTAATCATAAGACAAGCTCAAAAAAAGATTTTTTAGATGCAAGAAAAAATAATAAGAATTAAATAATCAATTGATTTTAAAATGAAGATAATTAAATTGATATCTATATTATTTGTTTTTATTCTTTTTTTACAATGTGATATAAAAAAAAGAGAACAAAAAATTTTAGTTCAAAAAATAAAAATTGAAAATGAACTTTGTGAAAATTGTATTGGTTTAAGAACTATAAAAATTAAATATATTTTTAATACAGATAAATTATTAAAAAGTACAGTTTTTCTATCTACAAACGATTCGTTTCTATTTAAGATGAGAAGATTTAAAGATTCTTCAGTAGGTAAAAGTCCTTTTCATTATGAATATACATATGACGAATTTAATTTATCAAAATATGGTAGCCTTACTCAAATTAAAAAGGATTATAAACAAATAATATATTTTAAGAGAATTAAGATTGACAATACTGATTTAGAATTAGTAACCGACGAACATACAGAAATATTGTATTATTTGAATGGATTAAATATAAACGAGAAAGACTCTTTAAAGATGAATAAAAATACATCTGGTAGTGAGTTGTTTATTCGTCACAGGTAATTGAACCAAATAGCTCAGATTTGCAGTAAATTTTTCGTTCGGGATATACGGAATTTCATTCTGTATAAGATGGGTCGGATATGTAAAAAATCTCTCGAAATGGATAGTGCATTTTCAAATCGTGTTCACAAACGAGAGGTAGAAACATAAATAACCAAAAAAATAACCTTTAAAAAGTTGTAGTAATTTATTACATTTACACACGTTCTTACACAGCTGGCTTAATCTTTTGGGATGCTTGTTCCCAACAAACAAGGCACTTCACGTGATTATCGTTTTGGGTTTCAAGGACAAGAAATGGACAATGAGTTGAAAGGTGATGGAAATTCTTTAAACTACACTTTCAGGATGCACGACCCACGAGTGGGAAGGTTCTTTGCAACTGACCCACTATCTGCTAAATTTCCTCATAACTCTCCTTATGCTTTTAGTGAGAATAGAGTTATTGATGGGGTTGAGTTAGAAGGGTTGGAACATTGTCGATATGATATGGATTATATGGATCCGAATGTTCAACAAATGGCAAAATGGGATGGTGTTACAAATTATAGAGATAGTAAAAACTATAAAATATTTAATGAGACACGTAATACCATTTTACAACCTGCTTGGGAAGCAGTAGCTTTAGAGGGAGCTGGCGCACTTGTTCTTAAAGGTCTTTCAACTTTGTATAATATTTATAAATATGCAAAACCAGTTATGGCGGTTGAAAGAGTATTGGTTGTTGCTGAAAAAGTAGCAGTCAAAACGTTAAAACCTGTTGCTGTAAAAATAGAAGGATTAGTAAGGCCAGCTTGGCAAGAATCTGAGAAATTTTTAGGGAAAATGCTAGGCAAAGATTTTAAATTTCATAAAGCATTTAAAGATGGTGTTGAAGTTGACTATGGTACGGAAGGGAGTGTAGTTCCAGAATATTATAATTTTGCAACAAAAAGCTCAATCGAAGTAAAAAATTATACATTAACAAATCGTGGGGGTATTTCGAATTTAGTAAAAAATGTTTCTGACCAAGCAAACTATAGAAGTATTAATTTACCAGGTGGAAGTACTCAAACAATATATATTGATATAACTGGACAGAAATTATCCAAAGAATTGAGAACTGAAATTAAAGACAGAATCACTAGTAAATTAGAAGAAGGTGTAACAGCAGATATTAAATTTTTTGAACAAGCAACAACAAAATGATAATAGGAGTAAATTATGGTGATATGCATATAGGATTTACTTATCCTTCAATTATGAGTGCTTTTAAAGAATATTGTTTAGAAATAATAAAAGATGATAAGGATAATTTTAAATTGTTTATCCAATTTTTATGGGGTTTAAAAATTTATCATTTAGATGAATTGAAACTAGAACTCATTAAAATGAAAACATTAATGGAAAAATCAAAAAATTTACCATTGAGTAATGAATGTTTACATTTTTTAGAAAATGACGAAGTCAATGATTATTTAAAATTAAAAAAAAATAATATAAAATTTTTTACTGCTATTGATACGACTTATTTTTTTATAGATTTATTTATTGATAGAATAGAAATTGCTAAAGAGGAAAAAGAAGAATACATAGCCATTGGTAGTATGACAGTACGGGCAGATATGGTTGATGAATATGGCTGGGATTATCCCAATCAAATACCTGAAGAAATAAAGAAATTGTAACCATTATTTTATAAACAAAACTATGAATAGAATAATCTTTATTTTACTCCTATAAGAAAACGTAAACAATAGATGACACATTCTGTGACACCTGAAGGTGTAAATTTTTCCCGTACCAATAAAGATGATCAATAAATATAAAAACAACCTTAAAAAGCTGTAATTTTCCTTATATTTTATTGATTTTGAATTCAGTCTTAAAGCATTTAACCAATCCACACTAATGCATCAAATGTATTGATATAGAATATGAAAAGAAAAAAACTACCGTATTTTATACGATATATTAGGTATATTTTTAAATGCTTATTTCATTATGTACTGTTCCCAATCGGAATTGAACAAGATGAATTTTCAAAGAAGTTTCTTAAATGAAGTACCAAGTCTCGCTGTAAAAAATTAAAGATTTTGCACAAATTAAAATAGTCAGCATCTTTAAATTAATAACTTTCCAATTTGCTATATACTTTTGCAATCTCATCATCCATATACGATTGGGCATAATGAACATAGCGGTTAAAGGAACTGCTTGCTTGGCTATGCCCGCTTATTTTTCGCACTAAATGCTCGGGCATCCCTAGGATCAATAAAGTGGTAATGGCTGTTCTTCTCATCATGTGGGAACTCATTTTGTCGCAAAAACGGTTGTTTTCATTTTCTTCCTTTTTGGTAAGGATATCGGTTTTGCCTTGTTTTTCGCGTGTAACTTCAACAAGTTGAGTGTAACCAGCCTGTTCCCCTATTTTTTTTATGTACCGGTTAAAGTTAGGCAGGCATATTTTTCCAAAAATCGTTGTAATGCTATCTTCGGGTTGGTATTTGTGGTAAATCTTTGCTGCATAAGCAGACAATTTGATGTAACTGAATGTTTTTGTTTTTTGGGATTTAACTTTGAGATACCAAGCATTTTCCACCTTTGCAAAATTTTTATTGGTCAACAAAAAAATATCAGAATAACGCAATCCTGTAGTGCATCCAAAAACAAAGACGTCTTTAATGCGCTGGTGCATTGGGGTAAGGGACTGCTCAAATTCTTTATCGTGAATTAAAAACTTGAGTTGTTCCGGCGAAAGCACAAATATTTCAATTTCTTCCCTGCGAACATAAAAAAGACGTTGAAAATCACCTGTAAACATATCTTTATCATTTTTTAAATAATTGAAAAACACCCGGAAAATTTTTATGTTGCCGCCTACATAATTATCATGACATCCATTTTTATACATAAAGTCTGTAAATTTTTGATAAAACTTTTTCCAGTAATTTTTCTCTGTCAATAGTTCTCGTCTATTAAGTCTTGAGGCATCACAAATACGCAACTCAAACTGGGTCGCATCGGTAAAGTCAATTAAGTTTTTTAGCAGATAACTGTAGTTTTGTACAGAATCTGGTTTTAACCTTTCACCGTTTTTCTTGAGCCGTTTGCCTGTTTCGGATTCTTTTATAAATTGCCTGAACAATGGGATTATGGGTTTAGATTTTTTCATAAAATAGTTTTTCTTCGAAAATACTATTTTAACCTATATTATTGATTACTAATAATTTATTACTCCAAAAATAAGTTTTTGGTATTTTAAAATCTATGAGTTTTTAAATTGTGATTTAATTTTATTACTATCAAAATTATTAATTTTAAGCAAAGTGTAATTGATTATATACCTCTATGGCCACAAAAAGATTTTCATAAGAACAAAAAAAGAGGTCTTTTTACAGACCCCTAATTTCAATCTTGATATACATTAATTAAGAGCTATTCCAACTAAAGATTATTATCGTATAGCTTTCGTGTTCCGCTTTCGATAATCAAATAATTAATCAAAAATTAACCCTTAGTAAAAGACTCGTTAACTGTAATTGTTATTCCACTTTGAGTGTGAGTAACTCTTAACTTTAATTCGGTAGCAGTTGCACTTACAATTTCAAATGTATCTGACACGCCTAAAGTCGGAGCAGAAGCAGTCAAATTATTTCCTGTTTTTATCCAAGTTCCTGGATATTGGGTAAATGCACATGCTGTTGTATAATCACCTATATTTAAAATACCACCCGTTTTAAATTCAATATAATCTTTACTACATCCAGCTACGTTTTCAGGATGATCAACTTCTGGCGTTGTTATACCATTTTGTGTATAACTTAACTTGTTGTAGTTCCATTTTCCTTCAATTGAAGATGATGATGTAGTTGGATTATCCTCATTACTACAAGAAAATAAAAACGCACTTAAAACTAAGGCACAGACAAATAAAACACTAATTTTTTTCATATTTTTTTTTGATATTTTGTTATAAACCAAAGTTAGACTAATATAGAATTACATCAAGAGTTTCAGAGTGTGATTTAACATAAACGGCAGTTAAACTGCCATTTATGTTAATTAGCGAGTTTTTGTAATTTTTTCGCACAAACCATTGCAAAACAAAAACTACAAGCTTACGAGAGGATAAAGAGGGTTGACCGTAGAGGAAGACAAAAAATGGCTCAACTCTTTAATTTGGCCACTGACCAAATTATTAATTATGATGGCAAGATACCGACCGAAGTAGTAATTGAAGATAAAACCATTATTGAGCAAATGCAACAACTCGACGAACTCGACGAAGAAGTTAAAACATTGTTTTTAAAATAATTGACAAAATGCTAACTTCTAAAAAATTCAAAGACTTTATCGCCAAAAATGTCCCCTCTTTATAGTTTTAACAAAAATTTAACTTGTCGCATATTTGTACATTATAATACACATTTGTTGCATATAGTATATAGTACATAACAACAAAAGCAACCCAGTTACGAGTTGCTTTTTTGTTTGATTATTGTCGGGTTTGTCTTAAAATACAGTTTCAATCTCTTTGTATTTCTCCTTTAGATTGTTAATCAGATTATAAAATCTTCTAGACACTCTTAAACTATTATCTACTCCAGATTGTTGTAGTTTGAGTTCTTTCTTACCACAACTCACACTTACATTTAAATAACCTTTATGCAAAAAAAAATCACGCTCTACCAACAAGCTTTTATAGCTTAGGTGATTAATGATTTCTTCCTTTATCTCATTTATAGTTTCTTCATCAGATTCTATTTTTATATATTGATTAAATGCTATTGGTTTATTTGAAAGATAAATAGTGTCATTGTTATCAAAAATCACAATGTTAATACCTTGGCTTCTACTGCTGTAATTTATTGTATATTTTTTAATTTCTTTATCTTTAATATCAATCTTTTTTGAATGATTACATGACGCCGAAATAAAGAATGAAATTAAAAGTAAAACACGGATATGTACCATAATTATTTTATTTTTTGTTCAAAAAAAGAATTTATCTCTTTTTCTTTTCTTAAAAATATAATGAACCTATCAAAATCTATTGATATATCCTCTTTGAAATTTACAATATTTGAATAATTAGCAGATAAACAACCCCCTCCCGCATCAATAAAAAAAACAATCTCATATCCGTTTCTATTCTTATTTTTCTTTTTATTGAAAACGGTATTAATCTTCAATTGGTTATTTAAAATTCTAGTAAATTCTTTGGCTTGATTTTCGCTTATTTTTATTACAATATCTTTGTAATTTTCATTTTTTTTATACAGCATAATAGTTATACCTTTTTTATCTTGATTTAATAGAAATACAATTCTATTAAATTCATTTTTAGAATAAATATCAAATGAATATTCCAATATTGATTCATTATAACGATAAACCTCAGGTTCGTTTATATTTCTATCGTTTTTGCAACAGCTAAACAAAAAGAAACTAATCAAGCAAAAAAGATTACGTATCATGATTTAATAGGTTTTTTTCCTAAAGTGTAATTTGTAGGTGCTTTAATATTTTTCTCTTCCTGTTTAGTTGGTGGTGCTAAGCCTTTAGGGTCAGCTTTGGTTGCAGTATTAGCATTTATAATAGCCGTACCACTTTTCTGGTTTTTTAAAGCAAAATCTACAATTACATCAATGCTTCTTTGTGATACTTTAGAGTCACCAGAAGCAGTTGCCATAAGGTCAGTTAAATCTTTTGTATACGGAACTGATATTTCGGATTGCGGTGGACCACTATTTGCATAAATGATACTTGTCTTTTTAGACTCATCAAAATATGCATCTTCATATAAATCTGCTAATCCTAGAAAATGACCTACTTCATGTCCATATTCATTCCCTCCTTTTCCTGACTCCCATTCCCCTGAATTTGCTCCAGCAGAATGAACGTTTGAACGGAATCCTTTTTCTTGAGGCACTATAATGTTTTCACTTCCTTTCTGAACTCCAAGGGGAGCTATGTCTGGCATATTACCCGTTATACTTCCATTACTAATAGGACTAATTGGTTTAGGTTTTTCCATCACTACAATGTCAAACTTAACATTATACTTTCCACTTGAATCTTTATGATTCCCTCCCCAAACTTTCATTATATCTTTTTGAGCTTGAGCAACATTAATTTTATTTTTGCCACTATTATCAATGTAAATTACTGCTTTAACAGTAATATTATTGCCTTGAATGGTAATAATTGCATCTTCTCCATCAGGGTCTTTAAAAACGACAGGATTATTCTCAAAAGCATTATATGGTGATAGATTTGGATATTTACCTTCCTTAGGATCTCTCGCAAACCATCTACCAACTCTCGGATCCAACATCCTCGCTCCAAAGTCATAACTATTGCCTTCGCCTTTCAACTCATTGTCCATTTCCTGCCCTTGAAACCCAAAACGATAATCACGTGAAGTGCCTTGTTTGTTGGGAACAAGCATACCAAAAGGGTAATAATCGCTATAAGAAAGAACGTCAGCATTAAACGTTTTGAGACCGCTGCTTGGTAAATCCGCAGTGTTATACATCGGGATTTTCTTGTCGCTCACTACCACTAGTACATTGCCTAAATGATTGGAAAGCTCGTATCGTTTATCGCCTACCAAATTTACATAATTATTTAAAACTATTGGTTCCGTAACAGGATAAATTATATCTGAATAATCTAAATAATTAGGAATACCATTAGAATCAGAGTCTAAGGTATAAGGATTACCCGGGTTTATAGCGTTTAAAACTCCTGAACCGCCTTCTACCATTTCCCAAGTGGCATAGCCATCGCCATCATCATCAGCATCGAGATAATCCGGAATGCTATTTACTTGCATTTTAGGGTTTGTTGCCACGGCAACGCCATTTGTATTGCGTGCCAGGGTTACTCCATTTCCAGCGGCTTCAAAATTGGTTAAAATTCCATCACCATCATCGTCTGGGTCTTCGTGATTGGCAATGGTATCTCCATCAGTATCTATAAATGAAAGGTCATTGTTTACTTCGTATAGATCATATACTCCATCGCCATCGGTATCCGGCAAACAGGTTGTTTCAATAGTTCTGGTTACACTGGTGTTGTCCATAGCAATGCCGGCACTCGAAACAGGGGTGTTGTTTGTAATGGTTTGAGAAGTGGCATCGTCAAAAGTAAATGAATTGGAAATGTTGTTTATTCCGTAATCAAAATAACATATGTCAAATCCTATGGCTTTTGGACTGGTTCCTATAGCGCCTCCTAATTGGTTGTTAGCAACTGGTATGGTTGCTGGGTCGATGGCTGCATCAGCAGTCCAAGGTGTTTCCTCCATATATAGTGTACTTCCGTTTATATTTAAAACGGATGGTGTTGTCCCAAATGTGGAATTTAAACTTAGTGAAATTCCGTTTGCTATATTAGCAGCCGTTAGTGTGTTTGCGGTAGGCAAAGCCACTTGATAGGTTTTGCTAGTTGCCGTCACTGGGGTGTTTGAGAGTATCTTAGTATATTGGGTTACCGCAACTTTAGGTCTAAAACCTGTATTGTTTTTTACCAGCGTGATTTGAACTTGGTTGGTAATTTCTTTGTTGATTGTATTAGAAACATACTTAACTACTTTAAGATTGCTGATTTTTCCAACTGCTGTTGATCCCAGTACAAGGTGTGAATATGTAATATCTGTTGGATTTATAGTAGTTGCATTAATTTGGGAATTTTTCCAATAATATCTCAAAATCGCTCCGCTTTTTTCGACTTTAAGCGCTTCTCCTGCTGTAAAGTACCCTAACTGATACTCAACACCGCCAATATAATGATACAATTTTTGATATGTAACACCCGAAGATGTGGTAATTACTGTTTTAAATCCATAAAACAAACCATTTATATCAAATCCAGTTTCAACATTCTTGACGTTAGATAGTGCGGCTATGTTGCATTGGAGATAGCCGTTTTCGTTTGCAGATAGTAATGAAATAGAGGGTACAGCAGTGCCTGTGGGACATGAAGTACTTGCTAGTTTTGTAACCGTCACTTCTCCACTTGTATTTGGCAAACTTACAACAATACACTCATTAGCGATACCTGCTAACGATACATCTGTATTTATAATATTATTCTCTGTTTTTTGCCCTTTATATTGCAATTGTCCGATTAAATACTCCCCGTTTGCAGCCGTATTATTAATTAATTTGATTCGGGTATCCAAAGTTAAACTTGATAATGCCAAATCTACAACTGGTGTTGCACCTGACTGCATAGGCCAAGTTACGGCTGGTGTAGTGGTCGCTAAATTCAAGGAATACTCTCTAAATACTGGTACACCAGATAAAACTGTTGTACTTGCCGTTTTACTTTGAGTCATCCTACTAGCACTCGAATTGTTGGAATAGTTGTATATAGACAAATTACTTTCTTCGGTTCCCAGTCGGCTACTACCATAAATATCGTGTTCTTTAAGAGCCAGACTCTTGGCTGTCGAAGTTTGGTTAATCGTGTACACTGCCAATTCATTGCCTTGAGCATCTCTTACATAATATGTTGTTTTTGATATTGGGTTTGATATTATGCCAAAATTAGAAGATTCTGTTTTAGCAATACGATTTCCGAGTCCGTCATATTGAAATGTATAGATAATCGTATTGCCACCTGTGATTTTTGTAACTCTTTTAACTTTCCCATCTACACGCCAATCAATTTTCAAACTTTCGGATTTGTCTTCGATTAATTGTCCTATTTGGTCATAAATATAATTGTGGGTTGCCGAATTATTAATATTATATGTTATACCCATGTCGGCCAATTGAGTCACTTGATTTTCTAAGTCATTATTAAATGTATCTGAAGGTGTTGTAGTATTGTCTTTTACTAATGCCAACTTATTGTTTGCTGTTTGATAGTCATATTCTAATAAATCCATCTCCGCAATTGTCCCGTCTGTTTTTGGTGCTGTTCTTCTTAAGGTTTGCAGATTCCCATTTCGATCATAACTGTAGCCTGACTGGTAACTTTGTGTAAATCCTGAGGTCAAAGGATCAATTGCACTCGATGTCATTGCCTTAATTCGATTCAGTTGGTCATAAGTATAATTGTTTTTTTGAACGCTCATTAGGGAGTCTTGTTGCTTCCTAATGGCCGTGGTCATTTGCTTGATGTTCCCGTTATACAAATTTTTAGGATTTTCATCAGTAGCGCTCCTACTATACATTAATGGTTTGAATGAAGTACTAGTATTATCTCCTGAAATGGCTTTATAATCACCATCAAAATAACTCAAGGAATAGCCAAAGGCATCTTTGGTTTTTCTAGCTCCAGCCTGTAATCCATCCTGTCCCATATCATTGTTAGGGTCTGAGATATTTTCCCCATTGACTGTTTTTAACCAACCTTGTAATGTATATGCATAATCTACCCCTTGTACTTTTTTGTCTCCTAGTTCTACTCTGGCGAGTGGGCCATGAGCATAGTATTGATAATTTGCGTCTTTTTCCCATACAACCCCATCAGGAGAGGTTTGCACATTAATAATTCTATTGTCGGCATCGTACTCGTATTTATGGATAAACTGATCCGGTTTATTAGGTTGTAACGTAACACTATTCACATTTCCGCTTATTAAGTCATAATCATACACTACTCTTTTGAGATGTATTTCGCAATTGGCTGTATTGCAGCCTAGACTTTTCAAAAAAGCAGTATAATTTACGACTTCTTTTACATTTCCATGCACATCGTAGTTGTATAAAATGGCATTATTAAAGCCCAAGGGCGCAGCATTGTTATACGTTTCATAATAAAATACCCCTGTTACCCTGTTTCGGTTATTGGTTGCGGGGATGAAACCTGGAGCTGTGTTGGTTGTAAACAAGCTGGAAGCTGTTACCCCTGTTTCTACTTCAGGATCGTCTGTGTAAACAGTTCGAGTTACTTCGGTTTTAACAAACGTATTGTCAAACGAATTTACTATAACTAAAGCTGATAAAAGTTTGCCCTCTTCGCTAATAGTATAATTTGAGGTTAGGGGAACATGTGTTTCGCCGGCTTCGATAATTCTTCCTAAATAATCATAGTTTGTATAACTATATCTTTGCAGTCCAGCTTCTAAATTTGGGTTTAGCTGTTTGGCATTTTGGGACGCAATTATCCTACCTAATGCATCGTAAGCAAATCTTGTAGTTCCACCGTCAGGTGTTTCCTGTTGCACTAACTGGTTTAAGGAGTTGTATTTGTACTCTGTTTTAAAGTTGTGTGCTGGCACTAAACTAGGTATTTCTAAAGGATCAATTAGTGCTCGATTAACATTTATAGCCTGATTCTTTAAGATCATTTCGTCATCTGTAAATCGTTTTACTCCTTCCGGAGCTACGGTTTTGATTAAATTTCCTGCCTGATCGTAATAGTACAAGGTATATTGATATTCTTTGTCCTGATAATCCATAGTAAAGTTTTCGACAACCGTACTCATGGCTTCTTTGATGTAATTGGTTATAAATTCTTGACGCAAAGAAGCGATATATCTGTCATACGAATCATTCTGATAGGTTGACGAAACGTTTGCCGCTAGTTCCTGACAAGGCGTTTTTATTGGAGCAGGAACCTCAATAGAATAAAATGGCATTGCTGCTGGAGGGCAATCGGTCATAATTTCAGCATATACCGAGTTTACATATTCTCTCCAAAATATTCTGTCTGGATTGTTAATATTTGTGGTATTATAAGCCCCGTAATTAGCAATTGCCTCATTCATGTTTTTGTAACCGTAATGCAATTGGGTATCTCCAAATTCGACAATAGACAAATAATTCGGATCTTGAGTAGAAATAATTTGCAATGCGTTTATATATGATTTGTAATCTTCGACAAGGTATTGCAAGTTGGCTGTACAAAACTCTTCTTTAGTGTTGATGTCTTCCAATCTTAGATTAGGGATTTTAACGGAAAGCGAGTCAGTACCAAAATTCAGGAAGTCTTTATATACTATATATTTTTCATCACAAGCTACTGGTTCTACGGTTTGCGGGATGCATACCCCTTTACAATTGGGACTGGTAACTGAGGTTACTGAGACGGGGTTTCCAGCTGCGGCATTTACTGGATTATCATACCAACCTGCAAGATATATATTGTACATAGTAGGTTGATGTATTTGATTGTTACTCGAATCTCTAGGTTGAGGATTATCTAATTCAGCTATAATTCCAAATTCCGTAAGAGTATCTAAATCCCCTGTGAATTTAAACTTGGATTTCAACACAATTGTAGTTGAATTATCTAGATTGAATGGATGTCCATCGCTTTCCCACCAAGCCTCTTTCCCGCTCATTCCAAGACCAAGGTTCGAATTATCATACCATCCATTTGGCGAAATATTCATTACCGTATTATGAATACCAGTGTACGTTAAAGGAGAACCTTCATATAATTCCAAATCAAATGACTCACTAACTCCATTAATACTGTAGCTTAAATTATCCATTACAAAAGGTGCGGGATAATATTGAACCCATCCCAATCTGTCTTGAGCAGGATAATGAATTAATTCAGGAGCAGCAGTAGGTTCATATCTTTCTATCAATAGATTATTATTAGCCAAAGAATATATCTGACCGTTTATGGTTAGAGAAGGAGAAGAGGAGGATTGTGGATTACTAAAAAGATCCCCAGCATAATTCGCTTCAAAATCGATGTATTCATCTTTAGAAAAAGTTATGCCTATGGGGCTTAAAATAAAATCCTCATAAGTAAAATTAGCATTAGGCACATCAACCTGTTTTCTTAACATAAAAGCAGGTACATACCTATTTCCAGTAGGTCCGGCAGTACACGAGTCTCCTACGCCATCCCCATTATAATCCCATTCTCCACAAGGCGCACAACAGGCGAAATAGAGTGGTTTTTGTGGCGCACCAGAGGCGATGGTTGTTAGTATTTGTCTTGTCTCTCCTGTGCTTGAATTTACTTTTATCTTCAAAATATTGGATTGGTTTCCGGCTTGTAATCCTCCAATGGTCAAATCAGTAATAAGATCTTGACCTGATGAAAAATTCCCTAGATTCAAGTTTACCCGTTTGATTTCATTTATGTAAACCATAACCAGTCCTGCAACATTTCTCCATTTGACAATATCTCCTTGAATAACTCCAAAATAAGTATATAGAAATCCATTTTTAAAAACTAAGTCATCAGATATATCCAGCTCACTACTTTCAAATGCTCCATTTGCCTGTAAATGGAGTACCAACTCTTTTAGTGCATTAGTAAATTTTTCTCTCTTATCACAGTCGGCTGTTTCCGGATTAAGGATTTCTCCGAGTTCTGAAACATTACCGGCAACATTACATTCTCCAATTTTGGCTATGGTAGCTCCTGTAAGCACGACTTCTCTTGTGCTTGTTCCTTCCTGGATTTTGGCCAGTACTTTATAATTATAAATTGGATTGGTAATCGTTGGCGGAACTGTTGCATCATAATACAACTGGCTCAAACTAATAATATGCCAACTGTTTAGCATCCCGTAATTAGACCACGATAATCCTGAATTTGCGGGCACTGACAGCGTTAGCGGTATTCCCAATGGATCAGAAGGCGAGAAGTTAAACAGTAAGTCATTTGTACTTACACCAATGCTCATTCCTGATACCGTGCCAGTGGTTAAGGGTGTTAATTGACCCGTGAATTCTGTAAACAATTTTGCCGACAGGCTTTGTCCTATTTGTGTCCAACTGCCTAATGTGTCTGTTGATAAATTTATATCCGTAAACAAGCCTCCCAAAAACGAATTTAAATCAGTTATTAAAGGGCAGTTTCCGGTTTGTACATAAGACTGGTAATTTCCTTGAGAAACCAGTTCATTTATTGCGTCATTCGGATTTACATCGGCGTCGTGTCCAAAATCAGTAGGAATAAATCTTTTTTCTTTTTCTTTATAATTTACTGCTTCTGGCAGGTTGCAAAAGACAGGGGTTGCTGAAGGGTTTTGCTGAATATATACATTTATTGCTGCAACTTGTAAAGGGTAATTTTTGATAACACTTGTAATTTCGGAAACACCCAGTTTGCCAATACAGACATTAGAGCATCCTTTTGAAGTAGCGTAAACATTACTAAAAACTTGTTTTATGTTGCCTTTTAACGAGGTATATAAACTTTTGTAATTGTTCCAAATTTTATCTCTTTCCGAATCGGTTAAACTTGAAAGGCTAATGTTTGAAAAACTACAGGCTTGAATTGAATTGCATTTTGCCATCATTACAGCCACTTGAAACATATTGAGTCCGCCACCAGTCCCGTCTGCATTTACAGTGTTTTTTTCATACTGCGCATTTAAGGCAGTTAGCATAATGTCTTTTCTAGTATCAAGCAAAGTATTTGTTTCAAATGAAGTTATCAATGAACCAAAATAAGGATCATTGATATAAATTGCATTAGATGAAGGAGATAAAACATTAAACAAGCCTGCGGCATTAGCTTTAGCATAAGTATCAATAGAATCTAAATAGCCATCGTACTCATCTGAGTTTAGATTTTTTGCCCCTCCATTCTGATTGATAACAACTGGTTTTGTGAGTTGGCATAGGGCTTTAGAATATTCCAAATAACAATATTCTGGGTGGTAAATAAGTAAGGATTTTGCCCAAGAATTGGTTGAAGGCCAGTTGTCTATAAAATCAGCTACATTTTGTAAATCTTGAGGCAATACATAGGTTCTTCCATCAACGTCTGTTATCAAAGAATTGCTTAAAATTTCTGGAATATACGCCTCTACACCTGGTGAAACTTCTTCCAGTGAAACTTCAATTCTAGATTCTTTGCCGTCTTCGTCATGATAAGGAGTCGCTGGACTTCTCCAATTGAACCTATTGTTTGTATTATTATTAACTAATCCGTTGTGTATTATTTTGTTGTTTTCGTTAAAAAGACTCAATAAGTCCCAGTTTTCAATTGGTACAGTAGGGTCATTCAAATTAGCTGGTACCATAGCATATTGACCATTTGGACTAACATCCGTAAGCAAAGAATCTTCGTTAATAGAACAACTTGAGGTAAAAGTGGGGCCACAGAGTTGCTCACAGGCTCCATACAACTGTGCCCAGTCTTGCCTAAAACTTGCTACATAGCCGTTAACTTCACTTTGTACAATTGTTTGTCCAAAGTTTATAGGCGATGAGGTTCCGGGTTGTACTATTGTTACGTCGAATGTATTGCTTATTGAAAAAGTTGTATTGTCTATATTTGAGACACCATATATTCCTTTTAACAATTTTAACACATACTCTTTTTCAGCTTCTAAATTTGATATACTTCCTTCAATGCCAATACTTCGTAAACATTCGTCACAAGTAGTCTCACAGGTTACACTAATGGTTTGAGGTTTAAAATCAATAGGTTTTATGTAGCATAATTTAGTCGAGTCTTTTAATTGGGCTATATAATTGTCCGCGTATTCATCTAACACCGCTTTATTTACTTTCAACTCTTTTCTCAAAGAATAGCTGCCTGTATTTAAAGACAAAGTGTCCGGTAAAATGATTGGATTAACATTAAAGGTCGTTGGATTTGCCCCTATACTTGAAGAGCCGATAAGAACATTATTAATTGAAGGAATAATCAATTCTGTTGCACAATCATCCTTTAAGTTTATGCTCAAATCATAAACAAAAGAGTATTTGTCATTACACTTTGCAGGGGTAAAGACTGTATCGTTTTTTACATTGTACACAAAATGGTGTTCTACATTATTACCCGTAACTCCAATTTGTTTAGAAAGTGTCAATACGTCTTTATGATTGGGGAAATTTAAAGTAGTACCTAACTCATTATTATCCAGTGCGGTATCTGTGTCATTTGCATTGGCTTTATTTAGTAAATCGACTGAAATTGTTTTGTGCAATAAAGCATCATTTGCATCCGGTAATGCTTCCAAGTTATCAGGGGCACCACCCGCTAAAGCCGTTGCTATTGTTCTGCCTTGCGGATCAATATAACTCACGCTTACCTGCCCATTTGGATCAACAACACTGTTTTTTTTATAATGGGATGCATAACCTACTTCATAACCGAAAAGACGGTTTAACTCTTCTTGATTGGGCACTGAGTAAAAATACTTCATCTCGTGACCTGTACCTAACTGGTGGGTTGAGCCAACACCTCCTTTTCGAGCTATTCTACCCGTGTTATCAGGGGTATATTCTATTTGACTAAACGGAAGATATTCTTCAATACCATTAACCAGCGGCAGTTTTAATGCTGAAGGAATATAGTTTTTAAGAGGGCTTATTATATCATTACCATCAGAATAATACTTACTTGAGCCACTTATTTTTGACATCCCTGAAATTGAAGATTCACAAGCAGTAGTGGTGGAAGATTGCCAATCAAAGTCTAAATGCGTATATAATTGATTGTTTAAGTTTCTATTTAAATCCTTGAAATAACGAATATAATTTCTATTTAAAGGCACAGGTAGAACCTCTATAGCCGCTCTTCCTTGGGTATCGTATATCACTTCTCCCACAACTGCATTATTATTAGTATTTACCTTGGTAACTGTTTGCCTGTTTCTTAAGGAACCGTCAAAATAACTGACTACTTCTTTCTTTTTTCCTTGTTCGGCATAACTGGCTTGAAATTGCCAGTTCTTTTCCTTTTCATGTTCTTCTGCAACAGCAATAAAACTGTTTCCCCAATCGGCAACGGTATTTTTTGTTGCTAATCCTGAACTCCAAGGCCCATAATACATTTTATTTACATCTGCCAAATTATCCGTGAATCTTCCTACTGCCCTAACCCTGTATATGATATATCCTTTTGAATATATTAAAGGAATTTCATAATTGGTATTTGATGTGCGTATTCTTGTATTGTTTAATTCAAAATCCCTGGATGAAAAATTAATACTGTTTGGGTCTAAAATTGTTGCCAATGCAACATCCCCATAATTATCTACCCATGTCCATTCCAGTTCATATTCTAAAGCTCCAACAAGTGATGACCAACTAAATTGCAAAGCAACAGGACTCGCATCTATATCGTTTATAATTGTTGCCTGAATAGTAGGTAATTGTCCTGTAACTTGGTAATAACGTTCGGACTCAAAACCTAATTCTAATGTGATGTTTGGATTAATCGTATTTGTTATATTTCCTGTGCTAATATCAGTTGTTTCGTATGAATTAACAATTACTTTTACCCCATATCTATTCATTAATTCGTGAGAAGACAAGTCAATAAAATTAGCCGAATTACCCAAGGGGTTGTATTCTACTTCCAAAGTTTTAGTATATTGTCCTGCAACATCCTCAACTCCATCTGGAAGAATAGGTATTATTGTTAGATTCACTTTTGTTTTTGTCCAAACAAAAGGACCTGTTTCACTATTCACCTTTAACCTCACATAGGCTTTGGGATTTATAGAAAAGTGATTGGGCACATTTAATTCCGGATCAACAAATTTCTTCTCGAGAGCATTATTCATCAATTGAATATTGGTTAAAGAATCTCTATGCACTTTATAAGTATTTTTTTGAGAAAAAACATTTACACTGCTCAGAACCAACAACAAAACTATTGCTGAAAGACGAAATTTTCTATTATTGATAAAGTAAGGTATATTCATAAAACAGATTTACTATTATGATTTGAATAATTGATAGGCTGATAATCTTTTTGACACTATTATTTCGTTGCCTTTTTCGGTAAAATAATTTTCTTTATTGACAAGCAAGTCATCTCTTTTATTGTCTTTAATTCTCGGGTTAAAAGAAATTTCTAATCTAGGCGTTGTATAAATGGTTTTCCCTTTAGCGTCTTTACTTTCCATTTTTTCTATAAAAAACAAGCTTTGTTTTACAATGCTATAGTCCGTTTTTCTGATATAGACGACTATTTTGCTTAGCATAATCTGCGAAATTTTAGCCGGTGTTAATTCACAAATAAAATATTCCTTATTCGTTAAAATTAGTTTTGAATCAAATCCTTTCAGATAATTATCTAAAGACAGAGGCGAATCTTGCATTTCATTCGTTGACCCATTTTCAATCACAATTGCTTTTTCGTCGTGATTTATTTTTACTCCATAATCCTTAAAAGCCACAAATTCTGTATTCTTTATTTTAAAATAATTTACATTATTTTTCTTTAAAACCATGCCATTGTATTGTTCATACGCTTTTTTAGAAGTGTAGTCCAGATATAAGACGTATTTAGAATTATTTGATACATAGTCCTGTTTTTCGAAGACTTGTGCTGCTTTTTTCAACACTTGTATTGCAGTCATTTTTTCTTGTTGACAATACAATTTCGAAATAACAGAGAGAAAGATGAAACAATAAAATAATATTTTTTTTGCCATTATGGTTTGTCTGTTTTAGCATTTCCACTACGAGTTTCTTGGATTGTAAACACGCCTTTTTCGGTTTCTTTTTTTACTCGTACCAAGCCTCCCTCTAAATCATATTCATAAAATGTAGAGTAGTTATTTTCATCTAACTCTGCCATTAGGCGTTGCGTTTTTTGGTCGTAAACAAAGCTTTTCATATTACCTTTGCTGGGCAATATCCTTATGTCATCAAAGTACACCATTTTAGAATCAGTGTTTTCGTTGAGTAGTTCAAGTTCCATATCGTTTACGGTATCTGGCACTGTAAATTCCCCAACGATACGCTGCCAGCCATCAATAATTTCGCCCGTTGCATAAAATTTTTGTGGAGTTGCAATAGGCAACCCTGCCACATCTTTAAATGAAATACTGACACAGCCTTTATCGAAATTTTTAAATTGTTCTTGGGGTGTATTTGGATTGCTTTCTTTTATCCAAGCGCTTACCAAGTATTTTTCGTTTTTGATTAAATTGAAGGATGCGCAGTAGTTGCATAAAGGATTGTCATTAGTGTCGTTTGAATTATTCACATAACCAATTGGCTGTAAACAACTTGTAATAGAAATTGAAATATCACCAAGACCATCAGCATCGGCATCACGATACCAAATTGTACCAGAGTTTATCAAAGCGTTCGTATCATCACAATCACTATAATTAATAGCGTAACCATAAGGTTGCGTGCAACCTGTAACTGATGGTGGGTCGGTTACACCATTTGGAGGGTTATAGTAAGTTGCATCACCATAACCATCATGATCTTTGTCAATATACCAAATTGTGTTTGGAGTTATCAAATTATTTGAGTCATCACAATCAAGATTATTGGCTACATAACCAACAGGTTGTGTACAAGCTGATATTTGAGCACAGCTTGAGGGACATCCTATAGAACTTGGTGCTTGAGTACCAAATCCATCTCCATCACCGTCATGATACCAAGTGGAACTCACACAATCAAGCGATTGCCCAAAAGGGTTTATATAACAACCATTATTTATAAAAGGAATTTCCTGAAGTAAAGTATAAAAAACTAAATCATTATTTTCAATTTTAGCATAATAACCTGTTGGAGCGTTATTCAAATTATCTAAAATAGGTCCTAATTCTATAGTAGGTAAGGTTGGAATAACGTTGAGAGTAATTATTGTATTTGTTTTTAGCTGTTGAGAGCCACTCCAGGCTGCTCCAAAAGTAACAGTCAAATAATTATTATTGGTTATTTGTATTCCTCCGTCTCCTCCACAATTACCATATTGGCCTATTAAATAGTCGGTACAATAAACGGGTTGATCAATATTTGAATATGTCTGACCAAAACTAAAAACTGGCAATAAAATCAAGCAAATTATTATTTTTTTTATCATTGTTGAATTATTTTTCATACCTATTGGTTTCGATTAATTTTTTTTCTGAGTAACTCTTTTGAAATTTCACAAATAGAAATTTTTAACAATGAACATTATCATGTGTTCTTGTAAATACATAAGTCTCTATTATAGTACCATCAAATTCTTTTACAATAATAGTTATAGTACTAGTATAAATATCTCCAGCTCCAAATTGCTTATGACCATCTATTCCAAAATTGTATTTTTTATTAGATGAAATAGAAGCATTAATTAAATCTGAATATATACCTGTAACACCTATGCCTAAAGGTAGATTTGTATTGTATGTTCCTGTTCCAGTAAAATTTGATATAATATCAACAAGAACAGGTCTTGCAGTGGCTATCTCAACCGTTACAGAATTCCAGCAACTTGGGGAACTCTCAAAATCGTTAACTATTTTTATTGATGGCACAGGTGTACAAACAGCGCAACCACTTGTATCTATGATGCTTGCCGCAATAATACCTTGGCAACCATTTTCGACAGCACCAACTATAAACCTTTGTTGAGTTCCGTTCCCATCTAAATAATCTACCCAAGAATTAATTTCTGGATGATGCTGAATATCATCCGCAGTCCAAAATCCTTCATAATAAAATGTTTGTGTCGGATTAGGGTTTGATCCCGCAACTGTACAACCATTTATTGTTCTAGTAAAGGTTGCCCGTTTTCCTGGTTTTACTGCTAAACTACCGTTTCCTGTGTGCGATTTTTCGGCAGTAAGATAAACATCGGTGTTTAGCCCTTGAGAAAACCCAAAATGAGGTTTTAACATAGCCGACAAAGTTGGATTAGGAATACCATAATCCTCAAAACCATCATAGCCTATTTCGTCATATTTTGCATTAGAGGCTACCGCGACTGGCAATGCATAATTATAGCCATATTGTGCAGAAGAGTATCGTTCCAAAGCATCTTTGTTTTCAACCTCTACACCGTGAGGGCTGTATTTGGTGACTTGACTAGCAAATGTCCATCCCGAAATATCTTTTGTCCAACCCGTATTATTTAATTTATAAAAAGGATTAAAGTTGGTGAAATACCCTGCTTTTCTTCTATTTGGTGTTACAAAATTGTTTCTACCTGTTAAGTAAGCATACGATTTTACTGCTCTCCAATTGCCTTTGGTGTTATAAATATATGGATTTACAGGAGTTCCTACGCTGTTTATAATTCCAGATCCATTAGGCATATCATTCTCGCATTGAGAACTCCAATCATCGTTATATTCTACTGCGCTAGCGTTGATTACCTTTGGATTAATAGGAGTATTCGAATCGTAAACAAAACTTGTTTCTGTGATGTTATTTAAAACACCATTATTGTCTATGTCAATTGGGTTTACCATAGAAGTGACCGAGGCCATAGAGGCCATTTGTTGGTTTCTGTTTCCAGAGCGTAACACTTTGAAGTTTAAATTAATGGGCTTGTTTGATTGATTGATAGTTACTCCAGCTCTATTTATTAGCTGAATTTGAGTTTTGCCTGTGTTATATCCGCTAACCCAAAGTTTTGAATTATCTGACAACAATAATTCATCACCAATTTTAAAATATTCTGAAATATTAGTAGTAGTCGCTCCTAAAATACCAAAATTAGAATCGTTAGCTGCGTTGCTTAAAATGCCACTTAAATCTATATTATCAGAAGCTAACCCCATATTTTCATAACTCCAATAAGCCGGATAGTTGAAACTATAATAATTGTCATCAAACTCATTTATAGTTTGAGTGAGCAGTACTTGCCCAGTTTTTGCATCCCAAGCGAGGTTTTTTGTTGATACTCTAGAACCTAAATCATAGGCCACTTTTTCTATTAAAATTCCCGTTTTATGAGTGACTTTGGTAGTGGTAGCCGTTCTTAAAATAGATTCATTATTAGAAATTTTTGGAAATACTCTAGGTACAAAAACAGGCCAAATCCCAACCATAAAAAAAGCAACATTAGCATCAAATCCGCGAGATTTAGTTGTGGAATAACTCTCATTGAAATCATTTATTAAATCATAATTAACCCCCAACAAGTTTGTTTGGGTTTTTCCTTCTGAATTTATTGTTGTTAAATTATTGTCTAATTTACCATCTGAATCCACATTGTATTTATAATCCACTCTTGATATGGGAGTGGTTTGTCCTTCTCCATATACTTTTTCAGATTTAACTTTTCCATCCATATCATTAGTTTCAATAGAAAACCCTTGGGAAGCTGTTAAATGATCAATTGAAACTATATTCAAGAGCTTAAGCAAAGGGCTTTTCATCATATCAGGGCGTATGTCCAAATCTGTATAGTCAACCAACGTAGGAAAATCATAGGTTGTATAATGTTCGGTAACCACTTTACCTGTGGCGTGTTTTTTTACAACTTTACCAATATTATCATTGCTTTTATCAAGATTAGATACCGTTACCCGGGAATAAGTTATTTTAGGAGAAGGGAAAAAGCTTTCCCCAAAAGGCTTTTCCACATAATTCATTTCTTTAGGGGCAGCAATTCTGTCTGCATAACTCCCATCCTTCCCGTAAAAAGGCTCTACAAAAGGATTCTCTGGAGAAGCATTGGGTTCGAAAGTAGCCACCCCACTTGAAGATGTTCCATCCTCTAGAGTATATTTGTATTCCTGCCCATATTTTTCATTGTAAATGGAATTTGGTTCTACCGAATTCATAACAATCCAGTTATCGCTCAATTCTATTTTATTTACGCGTAGTCCTCCGCCCAATTTTTTTCCATTAGGATTTTCTAGCCTTACCCAAGAACGTTCTGTGTCAAAATATCTAGCACATCCTTTTGTTTCCAACAACCCATTAGGGCTTTTAAAAACTTCTGTCATTGATTTTATACTGTTTTTTAAATCAAGAACTATTGAACTAAAACTTTTATTTATTTCCTCGCCCCCAAGACTGTATACAGCCCTATTCAAATATGTTCTGCCGAATCCCCAACCTGCTTTTGCAATAGGATTAACTGGTCTGTCTTTATTAATAAAGCCGTCAACTTTAAGAAATTTTAATGGTATAGCTACCATTCCATTTGAAACCACCATTGATGACCTTAATGCATTATCTGTTTCGATCTCAAAATAACCGCTAACAAAATCCTTTTCATAATTCTGAATATTATTCCCTATGGTGGTCATATTAAGCAAAAACTTAAAATAAATAGGTTTGCCTATGTTTTCGGATAAATATTTATTAATAAATTCCTTATTTGACAGAGTGGCATCATTAACTTTTACATAAATATATCTATTTGGCGTTTTACCAGAATAAAGTTGGGCAATATTGGAACTAGCTATAGGCGTTGGACTATCCCCTGCACCAATCACTTTGAACATTTGCATTGCTTTTTTGTTTTGGACATATTTATAATCATCGCTTTCAGTTTGAATATTCAGTTCTCCTCCTGATGGCAATGTTATTTTTTTTAAAACCCAAGCACTGGTGTTTTGATTTGATTTGGTTTGGTCTTGTTCCACGAATGGAAATTCGGAAGTTGTTAAAGGATTTGATATGGCGTTTTCTTTATAATTTCCCCATACATCAAATCCTTTTATATTATAGTCAGGATTAAAAGTAGCATAATCAAATTTATAAGGTGTATATTTTCCCATATTCGAGGCACGATAGGTAAAATATACTTTTTTTAAAGTTAGTTTTCCTTTTGTTCCTTCAAAATTATTTGGAGTACCTCCACATAATTCGTAATTGTATTCAAAATGAGCTGTTTTAATTGGTTTTATTGAAGATGTAATTCCTGGGTCAACAACATTATTGCCTTCATCAACAGATAATTCGGCTTTAGAATACAATCGAATGGATTTTATGCGACTCATAGATTGAGTACCTTGTCCCCCGTGCTCTCCTGAAACGCCCATAGCATCTTTTCGATTCTCTATATCTATGAAAGCTATATGTGTTTTGGTTTCTATTTTTTTTAGATAAACCAGTTCTTTTTTGCCATAAATATAATTCCCTTTTTGATCTTTTTTACTTGTTCGTAATCCTTCATTATAGGAAGCTTCATTAGCTCCGTAGGGCACTCTCCATTTGTATTCCTTAACAAACCCATTATCTCCTTCTTTTGTATAATCAAACTTAGTATAAGTTCCTAAATCGTTATCAGATGGGCCACCAATATTGTCAATATCCTGATAATCTGACGAAAGAACACTGGTAATTAGGTAAGAATGCGCATAGCCTGGCGTTGTTATTTTATTGACATATTGATCACTATCAACATTCCCATTTCCAGTAACAAGCCCATTGTATTTAACTATTCCGTCCTTTTTTTTTAAATTAATAGTATCGCTTTCCTTAACACTTGAAACATCAAAAGTTGCTTCTACTTTTGTAGTATTATAAACCGATTGACCATATATATAAGTTGTACCATCGGTTTGAAGTACTTTCATACCTACAGTATGATGGGATTTTGCATTGCTATTCGTAAATATAAAATTTCCGTCAGCTTCCTGATTTGTAATTTTCTGTACTGTCTGATTTCGTCCTAATCGTTCCGTCCTTTTAACCTTATCCCTGTCTAGAAGAATAGGGTTAATGGTCGTGGCCGGCTTTGCCAAATATGCTGAAGTCAAGCTTCTATTGAACTTCCCTCCTGAAATATCCAGCCTTAAAGCATTATTATTAAGCGTTTTATTACTTTCGTTATCTACATCTAATTCTCCTATTAGCTTAAAAGCAGATTGCTCGTACAATGGATTATTTTTATCTGTATTACTTTCTGTGAAATAAGGCAAAGCATTATTCTTTTTAGACCATTTGCTTGTAGTGCTAGTCGTTGGGGAATTCAAAAAATTTACTCCTCCATGAAATATACCACCCGCACCAATCTCTACTCCGAAAGATTTACTTGAACTAAAATCAGTCACATTATCATTATACAAATAACCCACCTTTGACCTAAAAGGTCTAAACATTCCTGAAACACCCTGCCCTTCAATATTGTAAGTATCATACGTATAATTAGTTACCGGAAGAGCATTTGTGTTTTTAGAAATGGTTTGCTCTTTTTCTCTGTTAAAATCGAGCACTCCCTCCAAGTTGTTTTTATATTGGGTATTTTCATAACCATACCCCCCCACAAATCTATCTTTGTATTTAGAATTAATTTTTTGAACAGATCCGTAGCCTGTTATTCTAAATTGTGCTTCCACTCCATATATTTCAGTTCCAAAAGTAGCATTGAAAGTATTATTTAAATTGTCATAGGCAACTCGTTTTGTGGGAGTGTAATTGTTGGTGTTGTTGAGAGAAATACTTCCTCCATTACTAGCCGCAGTTACCTCCACATCCTTAGTTACCCCCTTTTTATTAGTCACAGAAATATTTTCCTTTAATGTAGCAGATGCACTTATATTTTCCAGCCCTTTTCTGCTGTTAAAAGAAGATCCTATCCCCACACTTAATGACGTTCCTTTTTCTTTATTGTCCATTCCCTTTGAAATTGAAACAGAAGGACTTAATGTTGCTCCTTCAGCTGTAGAGCCAGACAAATCAAACCCTACACTACTCATTCCAGCAATTTCATAAGAAACTCCAATTGAGGGTTTAAAAGTTATGCCTTCATAATTATTGTATTGCACTCCCAATCCAAATCCTCCTTTTATTGGAAAATCAGACCCAAAAAATGCTGGAGATACATTCAAATTAGTTCCTACTGTAACATTATCTCGCAAGTTATTTTCATAACGCATTTTGTCCCCTCTAAAATCATCGGGTAAACCTCGTACTTGACGCGAAATTTCCCCAACATTAAGATTCCATCCCAGACCAACCCATGATGCTTCCTGATCCATTGTTACTCCAGAGTTGTAGGCGAGATTTAAGGGATATCCACCCACATCCATAATTGGAATGTTGTAATTGAAATCACCGGTCGATAAATTTACCATATCAGATGTTCCAATAGGAGTAAAAGCGTTAAACTCTGGTTGTGTTGGACCACTTGTTAAAGCATACATCCGCATAGGCTGTAAAGTCTCTAAAAGAATCATCATTGCTAAATAAATAGCTACCGTTTTTTTGAACTTACTTTTTTTTAATTGCTTGATCATAAGGCTATTTTGGTATAGGTATCTTTAAATTTAAACTTTAATGTCCCTTTTCTAAAAAGGTAGTCGTTGTAAACCAACTGTATTTTATCATTTGGGTCTATTCCAGTGAAAAACAATAAAACTTTTTGATAAGGAGCTATTTTATAATTGCGTTCGAAAGTGACGCCAGAACAAGGAATAGTGTCTTTTTTTGACGTCACCACATAAAAATCTTTATCGAGGCCGAAAGACATATATTTTACAACATCAGTATAATCCATTCCCGTAAAATCTTTAGAGAGCAAATCTTTTTCTTCGTCTTGCTGGAATGTAAATTCCATAACACGTTCTTTTTTATTTTCCTCATAAAGAGAATCTACAAGAAATAAATCCTCTTTCCCCTTATCTTTTAGTAAATAATATAGAATAGGAACTTCGGTTGCAGTAAAACCGATGTCATCGATCTTTTGTGTGTATATGCGAGATTTCCATCCCACCTTTTCCAGATTGAAATAACGATCTCTAATTTCAGTATCGTCCTTAACTTCATTCCCCTCTTTCTTACAAGAAAAAAATATAAATACAAAAGCCAAACAGAACAACTTACTTAATACCTTCATATTTTTTGTTTATGTAGGTAAGAAGTTCGTTTGTTACATCAACATTTTCATCTGCAAACAAAACAGTTTGCTTGTTTTGTGAACCAATGATTAATTGATATTTGTTTTCTTGAGAAAAATCAGCTGTATAACCGTGAATCCTTGACCAGATTTTAGAAGCTTCTTCAGTGGCAAAACTTTGATTAAATTGTTCCAATCCTTCTTTTCCTTGGATGAACTGTTGCATTAGCATTTTCTTTTCACCATCAGAAATTGTTTGAGATTGCAATTTAGAATACAATAAATCCAACCCAATTTTTCTGGTATTAAATTCTTTTTCTCCAACTTGCTTCATTTCTTTAGTCATATTGAAACCTTCGAAGAGTTTGTTGTTGTCAACATAGACAATCTTCTTATTTGGTTCCAGTATCCTAAAAGCAAAATATGTAACCAATAAGCCTATTAACAAAACATTGAATATAAACAGCAGATTTAATTTATTTTTTAACATAAAACAATTTGTATTTTAACTTGGAAAGATTTTTTAATTTTAAAAATTCATACTTATTGTGATTCAATTAAACTGCTATTAAAAATATTTAATTTGGTCTTTTATTGAATTTGTATTCTGTAATCAAGACATTGACATTATTTTTTGAAACTTTTTAATGATGTAATAACATTTGTAAACCTAAAGGGTTTAAAAATGCAGTTGGGGTAGAAAAACTGCCGTAATTGTTAAATAAATGTCAAAGCATTAATTTCCGATTCTTATTCCGTTTGGACAAAACAAAATTTGTATAGCGAATTTGATTTGTATTATTTTGCTTTTTTTATGATTATAATACATACTAACAAGTTGTATAGTTGAATAAGGTAAGTTCGATGTTATTACCCAAAAATTAGTTTCTATTCATAAATCACATGCTATTTACAATTGATCTTCAAACGATTATAAATTCAAAATAAAAACAAAAGACTTGGTGGAGTTTAGGATTGTCTTAGTGGAATAAAAAATATTTGTTTTAACTAAGTGATAATTTTAAGCAAAAAAAATAAGGAAGCATAATCACTTAACTGTACAATCAATTTTAACATAATTTACAGTTAAACTATCTATTTTGTTAAAGATTAAAACCCAATTCAGCTCTTCCCATTACTTCTTTATACTTTCGGGGCGATAATAAAAAAATATGGAGGATTACTATGAAGGATTTCTTTAAGAAAATATTTAGAAGAACTGCAGATGAGATTGATCATTATCATTTTAAAGATGTTGAGGATATTATATTGAAGTGTTCATCGTTAAGAGATAACAGAAGAAATTCTGACGCAATACGTCTATATGAAAGGTTTGATAATGAAATTATGGAAAGTGATTATGAGATTAATGGTCTAACAACCATACTAAAAATTTGTCAAGAAAACTTTGATACACCTAGAATGATACTTTATGCAAAACGACTTAAAGTTCTGGCTCCAGACCATCCTTGGGTAATAGAATTAAGAAAACATTATTCTATATAGAGAAGTTATATCAAAATGGAAACAAATAATTTTAGTTCACTTCTTTTTTAAGATGAGATACATTCTTTTCTATATTCAATTTATCTCTCAAAATCCGCATATCCTCGCCCACTTTCTTATCTAATATTTTTGCATAATGTTGGGTAGTTTTAAGATTTTTATGTCCCAGCATTTTACTAACACTTTCAATGGGAACTCCGTTAGTAAGAGTCACAGTTGTTGCAAAAGTGTGTCGGGCAATATGGAAGGTTAATTCTTTTTCTATCTCGCAAATGGCTGCTATTTCTTTTAAATAGGCATTCATTTTTTGATTCGTTAAAATTGGAAGTAGTTTATCTTGATTGTTACTTTCAGGATGGTTATCGTATTTATCAATAATCATTTGTGTTAGCGGTAGAATAGGAATTTTTGAGGCGGTTTCAGTTTTCTGTCTGTGAGTAAATATCCATTTTTCGCCATCAATACCGATGCTTATATGCGACTTTGTCAAATTTTTGACATCAATGTAAGCCAAACCAGTAAAGCAACTAAAAAGGAAGATATCGCGTACTAAAGACAATCTTTCCGTTTTGATATCTTTATTGATAATGTTTTGAATTTCGTTTTCAGATAAATAAACTCGTTCGACCTCTCTTAATTTTGATTTGTATTTTGAGAAAGGATTTTTGCTAATCCAATCATTATCCAAACAAATTTTTATGATTTTAGTGAAATTCTTAATGTATTTTATTGTTGTATTGTTGGCACAATTACGAACGCTTCGCAAGAAGAATTCATAATCAGTTATAAAAGCGTGGTCAATTTTGCTTAGTTCAATATCGGAAATTTTGTGTTTCCATTGTAGAAATTCGATGGTATGTCGCAATGAAGTTGTGTAACGATCCAATGTTCCTTGAGCATATTCTTTACCAACCAATTCTTTCATTTTATTGTTATGATCCTGGAATATTGGCACCAACATTCTTTGACGCTCCTCAACGCCTAGAATTTTACTTTTTAATGTTTCTGTTGTTAGTGGGATTTTTTTTAAGTTTAACTCCATTTGCGCCTCCATAATTTGTATTTTCAACATATTCAGATGGCTATTTACTAAACGAGCTTCTTCTGAAGTTCCTTTCATTTTGCCTGCATCTGTTGACCATTTGGATGGTTCAACAAATCTATTGGAACTCAATTCAATTCGTTTGCCATTTACTGTAATTCTTGTGTAGATTGGAACTAACCCGTTTGCATTGGCTTTGGCTCTTTTTGCGTAAAAGAGAATGGATACTTTGGTTTTCATTGTGGTGACTTTAAAATTTCTATTAAATTTAATTTTAATTAAACTTTTTCACAAGATGTACACGTTTTAAACTAGTTGTTATACTAGCTCTAAAACCTCTGTAAAGTCTTGTAAATACTAGAGGTGAAACAAAAATCGGTTACCTCAATTTTAAGTATTTTAGGGTAACCGATTTTATCCCTTTTAGTTCACGAATTAATGAATATTTTGAAGGTGGTCTAAATGAAAAAACCCCTTAAATCGTATGATTTAAGGGGTTTTGATTTGATTTGTATAGCTTATGGCGGAGAGTAAGGGATTCGAACCCTTGGTACAGTTACCCATACGCATGTTTAGCAAACATGTCCTTTCGGCCACTCAGGCAACTCTCCAATATAAGAACTTATATTCCTTTTAAGCGGTTGCAAATGTAGCTTTCTATTCTATATTTTACAAATAATTAACTCCTTTTTTTAAATGTTTTTTTATTGCCAAATTAAAAACATTAACAATCAAATGTATAGCGATTTCAAAACCTCCGTTTATCCGTTTCTCTAATGATTGTTACTAAAAAACTATCTAAATAAGTAGTAATTCAAAATTCACGAACGCAAAGACATAATATTATCAAAATTGTAATTTGGTATTTACTCAAAATGATTAAATTCGCAACTTAAACAAAGATACTAACAGATCATGATCAAAAAAGTCGTTATCGTTTCTGCTGTCAGAACGCCTATCGGAAGTTTTATGGGAGGATTATCTACCGTTGCTGCTCCAAGATTAGGCGCTGCAGCCATAAAAGGTGCTTTAGACCGAATTAAACTAGATGTAAATTTAGTCGACGAAGTTTTTATGGGTAATGTAGTTCAGGCTGGCGTTGGCCAGGCTCCTGCCAGACAAGCAGCTATTTATGCGGGTTTACCAAATTCTGTGGCTTGTACTACGGTCAATAAAGTTTGTGCTTCTGGAATGAAATCAGTGATGTTAGGCGCACAAGCAATCCAATGCGGCGATGCCGAAATTGTAGTTGCCGGCGGAATGGAGAATATGAGTTTGATCCCGCATTACATGCATCTGAGAAACGGCTATAAATTTGGCCCTGCCTCTATGGTCGACGGAATGCAGAAAGATGGATTGACTGATGCATACGACAATAACGCTATGGGCGTTTGTGCCGACTTATGTGCAGCCGAATATAATTTCACCCGTGAAGATCAGGATAACTTCGCAATTCAATCCTATGAGCGTTCTGCAAAAGCCTGGGAAGCCGGAAAATTTGACAATGAAATAGTACCTGTAGCGGTTCCTCAAAGAAAAGGAGATCCTATTATAGTGTCGAAAGACGAAGAATTCACGAATGTAAAATTAGACCGAATTCCTTCTTTGAATGCCGTTTTTACAAAAGACGGAACGGTCACTGCCGCCAATGCTTCCACAATAAATGATGGTGCTGCAGCAGTAGTTTTAATGAGCGAAGAAAAAGCATTATCCCTGGGTTTAAAACCTTTGGCTTACATACGCAGTTATGCCGATGCAGCTCAGGAACCCAAATGGTTCACAACGAGTCCTTCTAAGGCAATTCCAAAAGCATTGGAAAAAGCCGGTTTAACAATTAAAGACGTAGATTATTTCGAATTCAATGAAGCCTTTGCCGTGGTGGGTTTAGCCAATGCAAAAATTCTAGGATTAGATGGCAATAAAATTAATGTGAATGGTGGCGCGGTTTCTTTAGGTCATCCGCTGGGTTGTTCTGGTGTTAGAATTATCGTTACCTTGCTGAATGTTTTAGAACAAAACAAAGGTAAAATTGGCGCGGCTGCAATCTGTAATGGTGGTGGAGGAGCTTCGGCAATTGTTATCGAAAAATATTAATTATATCACATATCCTAGCCCTGATAGAAGTGTAAATCCCACGCTTTTGGGCGTGGATTGAAACGGATAGCAGGAAAAAGCTCCTAAAAATAAATAGCAAAAAAAATTAAAATACTCTAAATGTTCGGAATTTGTAATCTAGCCATCATCCCGCTTCGAATCGAAACCAGTGACAGAAGCGAAATTGTTTCCCAGGTTTTGTTTGGCGAACATTTTGAAATCCTGGAACAATTCAAACAATGGTCTAAAATAAAATTACAATTCGACAATTATGAAGGTTGGGTGGATTCAAAACAATACCAAATAATTTCCGAATCAGAATTTCATCAACTTTCAGAAGATGCTATTGTATTAAATGCAGATTTACTGGAATACATTACGGGACCAAATAATTTATTGCTGCCAATTCCTTTAGGTGCTTCGCTTTCTTTCTTAAATCATAGTGATATAAATACTTCAAATTTTAATTTTGAAGGAACAAAAATCAGTGGGATAAAACCAAAGAATGGTATACTAAGTACTGCATTTATGTATTTGAATGCCCCTTATCTTTGGGGTGGAAAAACACCTTTTGGGGTGGATTGCTCGGGTTTTACCCAAATGGTTTATAAGCTCAACGGATATAAATTACTTAGAGATGCTTCACAACAATCCAAACAAGGAGAAGCATTGAGTTTTATTGAAGAAAGCGAGCCTGGCGATTTGGCTTTTTTCGATAATGAGGAAGGCAACATCATTCACGTAGGCATTATTATGGAAGATAATTATATCATTCACGCCAGCGGAAAAGTGAGAATTGACCGTCTGGACCATCTTGGAATTTATAATGCTGAATCCAATAAACACACTCATAAACTTCGAGTTATAAAAAAAATTATATAAAAAATCCCATTTCAGGATTTTTCGTTTAAACAATTCACAAAAATATGTTAAATACCAAGACTATTGTATTATGTTAATAATCTAGGTCTTTAATTGACTATATTTATAGAATTCCTAAATTTTTTTTAAAATCTCCACCCTCTTAGATATTTCAAATGTCCCAAATCGGTCACATTTTATAATATAATATTTCAATAACCTACTATTATGAATAATTTTGATAAAACAAAAGAAGAACTTATTCAAGAACTTCATAATTTAAATTTCAAGTATAATACCATATTGGCATTACAAAAAAAAGACCTTATACATTACGAGAATAACACAAATTTTTTAAATTCAGTTTTAAACCTTAATGAAAACAAAATTAATAAACTGACTCAAAAGCAAGAAGGAATCCTGTCAGAATTAACTATTGCCAATATTGAACTGGACTTTCAAAATAAAGAAAAAGGAAAAAGAGCCGAAGAATTAGCTGTTGCCAATATTGAACTGGCCTTTCAAAATGAAGAGAAAGGAAAAAGAGCCGATGAATTAGCTGTTGCCAATATTGAACTGGCCATACAAAATGAAGAAAAAGGGGAAAGAGCCGAGGAATTAGCCATTGCCAATATAGAACTAGCCTTTCAAAATGAAGAAAAAGGGGAAAGAGCTGAGGAATTAGCTATTGCCAATATTGAACTTACTTTTCAAAATAAAGAGAAAGGAAAAAGAGCTGAGGAATTAGCTATTGCCAATATTGAACTTGCTTTTCAAAATGTAGAAAAAGGAAAAAGAGCCGAGGAATTAGCTATTGCTAATATTGAACTTGCTATACAAAATGAAGAGAAAGGAAAAAGAGCAGAGGAATTAGCTATTGCCAATATTGAACTTACTTTTCAAAATAAAGAGAAGGGAAAAAGAGCCGAGGAATTAGTTATTGCCAATATTGAACTTGCTATACAAAATGAAGAGAAAGGAAAAAGAGCCGAGGAATTAGCTATTGCTAATATAGAACTTGCCTTTCAAAATGAAGAGAAAGGAAAAAGAGCCGAGGAATTAGCTATTGCTAATATTGAACTTGCTATACAAAATGAAGAAAAAGGAAAAAGAGCTGATGAATTAGTTATTGCCAATATTGAACTTACTTTTCAAAATGAAGAAAAAGGAAAAAGAGCTGAGGAATTAGCTATAGCCAATATTGAACTTGCTTTTCAAAATGAAGAAAAAGGAAAAAGAGCCGATGAATTAGTTATTGCCAATATTGAACTTGCCATACAAAATGAAGAGAAAGGAAAAAGAGCAGAGGAATTAGCTATTGCCAATATTGAACTTACTTTTCAAAATGAAGAAAAAGGAAAAAGAGCTGAGGAATTAGTTATTGCCAATATTGAACTAGCCTTTCAAAATGAAGAGAAAGGAAAAAGAGCTGAGGAATTATCTATAGCCAATATTGAACTTGCTTTTCAAAATAAAGAAAAAGGAAAAAGAGCCGATGAATTAGTTATTGCCAATATTGAACTTGCCATACAAAATGAAGAGAAAGGAAAAAGAGCCGAGGAATTAGCCATTGCCAATATTGAACTAGCCTTTCAAAATGAAGAGAAA
>CAMCFT010000017.1 GCA_945874225.1 Flavobacterium psychrophilum | reverse complement strand
TTTATTTACTTTATTTTTTTTCTTTTTCGTCTATTTGTTTTGATAGCCATTCTGGCATTCTGGCATCTCCGTCTTCTGATCTTTTTCCGAGCATTGATGAGGTGGACAAACTTTTGGTTCTACCGTGTGGCACTTCACGATGACATTCCCAACATTTTCTGTCGGTTCTATGCACATTATAATCAACCATCAAACTGGATTGTTTGGGGTTTTTTAATTGTCGGTCATGACAGCGAATGCAGTTTTGCTGTACTACTTTTTGTCCTGGTTCGTGCATAATTATAGCTTCGGGTTCGGTTCGAGTGGTATATACATAGGAATGATACAAACCATCTTTTGCCTTAAAAAAATATTTATTAAAAACATTGTTGTGCGGCACGTGGCAATCGTTACAAGTAGCTTTTTTTGAATGCGAGGACACTAACCAAGTAGCATATTCTGTATTCATAACATGGCAATTGATACAAGCCTTTGGATCATCCGAAGCATAGGAAGCAATATTGGCAATACTTATCATATAAAAACCCAAGCCTATTACAATCCCTATAAGCAAGATTATTGCTGGTCTCCATTCTGGTGGCGGATACATTCGCCTAATCCATCTAGCTTTCATAATTAATTTTTATTATTAGCTTTATTTTAGTGCGAAATTAAAATAGATTTTACCCTTTTTTTATGACTCAAATCATAATCTAGTAATTACCCAACAAATATTTTAAATCGTATCAAAAGAAATTAAAATCAACATAATCAGAACATATGAATTTTTGCATTCAAGTCTATTAAACCGCTGTGATTTTTAGAAAACAGGAATCGGATCTTAATAAAAAAAATATTGATGAATTTTGCAAAAAAATAGCTCCAAAAGGAACCATTTTTATTAAAAGTATTAAACTCAGTTTTTAAAAATATAAATCAATCCTTTTGCGCTTCTTCTGTAATTTTTTGAATTGTTGCATCAGAGTTTACACCCAATCCTTCTTGTTGAAACACCAATTCTCCCTCAGTATTAAAAACGCTTATAATATTGGAATGCGAAAAATCCATTGGTGAAACTTTTTTATAATTTACTGCTAGCACTGCTGCAAATTCTCGGGTATTTTCTTGGGTGGAACGCAAGAAAACCCATTGATTTCCGTCCATTTTATTTTCGATGGCAAAAGATTTCAATCGTTTGGGAGTGTCAACTTCTGGATCAATACTTACTAAGACGAGTTGGACATTTTCCTTGACATCTTGAGGCAATCGCCTTTCGATATTGCGCATATCGGCTACTAGCCTTGGACAAGCGGCTTTACAAGAAGTGTAAATCATAACCATTACCAGCACTTTTCCTTTCAAATCCTTCATCTCGATATTCTTGCCGTCTTGATTCGTCCATTTTGACGGCAAATTGTAAATAGACAAATCCGAAATAGGTTTCTCTTTCACAGCCGTTTCTTTTTTACCACAGCTATAAAGCATTGCAAAAAGCACTAAAAAAGGCAAAACAAATAGCAAACATCTTCTGTTATTTGAATTAATATTCGATTTTTGGGTGAAGTCTGATTTCATTTTATTTGTATTTTAAACGTGATTTCGAAAATAATTATTTGTTTTTTGCACATCGAAAACCTAAATTTTTTGTAGTGTAATTTGCTTTCAAACTGCCTCTAAAAGCATAGCGCATAAAAGCAGCATAATTCATCAAATCGGTTGCGTTTACTGATCCGCTTCCGCAAAAGAGATTCTTGTCGGTGGCTTTATCTTTTCTAGATTCTCCCGAAAGAAATATACTATTGAAATCTGCCGTCCATTCCCAAACCAATCCGTGCATATCATAAACACCCCAATAATTTTTGAATGTTTGTCCAACAGGATTCAAATAGGTTTTGGGTTTTTCATACCAAGACATAATGTATTTATTGAAATTTTCTTTGGTACGGGCATCTATGCGTTTTTCATCGGCCATAGCCACATATTCCCATTCGTCCATAGTGGGCAATCGTTTTCCCTGACACTCGCAATATTTTTTGGCGGAAAACCAAGAAATATTGGTCACAGGTGCATCATTTAAATTGGTTTTGCCAAAATTAAAATCACTTTCCCATTGGTTTAAATAACTTTTATCAGCAAACAGTCCTTTGATTTTAGAACGACTATAAGTTGGATTTTTTTTAACAAAGACCAAATATTGTGCATTGGTAACAGGAAGTACATCAATTGTAAAAGAATTGACTTTAACAGGTTTTTTGCTGGTGGCTCCATAAAGAGGGACAAAAAATCCCTCTTTTATATATACCATTTTTACTTCTTGAGCAAAAAGAGTGATGCTTATAAAGCATAAAAAACTGGTTATTATTCTTTTTTGTAGCATCACAACACTCTTTTTAAACTGTTTTTATTTTCGTTGGGCTTTTACCATCGCTACCGTAACTACTTTTTTACTATTTCCCCAATTAGAATATACATAAGTCAATACATCGGCGATTTCTTGATCATTTAATACTTGAGCAGGCATAGGCGTTGAATATTTTTTTCCATTTACAGTTATTGGGCCACTAGATCCTTTGATTACTTGTTTAATGGCTCGATTAACATCCGCATTCAGATAATCCGATTTAGCCAATGGTGGAAATGCGCCTGGTATTCCTGCTCCCGTTGCTTGGTGACAAGCGATACACGTTTTTGCATAAACTGCTTTTCCTTTGGCTGCATTTTGGCTGTAGCCATACAAACCTAATCCCATCATCGCAATGCTTAAAACATACTTTTTCATTGATTTTTAATTTATTGATTTTTAACTTGTTTTATTATTAATGTACAGATTCTTGTTTTGGTGCTGGTTTTGCTCTAACTGCTTTTACTTTTGCTGGCGTAATCACGGTTTTGTTATTACCCCAACTGTTGTACACATAGGTCAAAACATCGGCTACTTCTTCATCAGTCAAATTTTGACTGGTCATTACATTGTTGAATTTCTTACCATTCACGGTAATTTCACCACTCAATCCGTGCAATACTGCCCCTATGGCTCTATCTGAATTAGAATTCAAGAAATCAGATTTTGCCAATGGTGGAAACGCATTGGGAATTCCCTGTCCTTCTGATTGGTGACAGGCAAAACAAGTTCTTCCAAACAATTCTTTCCCTGATTTAATTTGTTCAGGAACTGTTTTGGCAGCTGTGCTTTTTACAGCACGAGCTATTTTTGGCATACTCTGAATTGTACCTCCTTCTGGCAAATAAATTCCTTCTTGCGTTGTTCCAGAATAGATTTTTTTATTCTCTGCGCCTTCTACTTTTAGCATTCCTAAAGCCCCTTTATTAAAAGCTCTAAAAATAGAGTGGTCGACCAAAATGAAAGTTCCTGGAACATCTACTTTGAACTCAACAATTGCTGCACCTCCCGAAGGAATCAAAGTGGTTTGAACATTTTCGTTAATCATATCACCTCCTTCAATATGAACTTTGTCAAAAATTTCCCCGATTACGTGAAAAGAAGAAACCAAATTAGGACCACCATTACCCATATACAAACGAACTGTTTCTCCGACTTTGGCAGTGATGGCATTATCTCCAGTTACCGCTCCAACTTTACCATTGAAAACTACATAGTCTGGTTCCTCTTTTATTGCTTTATTCATATCAAAGGGTTGAAAACCTTGCTCTCCGTAACTTCCTTTGGTATAAAAATCCCCTTGCATAATGTAGTATTCTTTGTCCACCGGAGGCAATCCTCCTTCTGGCTCTACTAATATTAAACCATACATTCCGTTGGCAATGTGCATTCCAACCGGTGCTGTAGCACAATGATAGACGTACAGCCCTGGATTTAGAGTTTTAAAATTAAACACTTTTTCATGCCCAGGAGCTACTAAAGATGATGATGCTCCTCCGCCAGGTCCCGTTACTGCATGTAAATCGATATTGTGTGGCATTTTGTTGTCAGGATGATTTTTCAAATGAAATTCTACCTCATCGCCTACTCTAGTTCTTATAAAACTACCTGGCACGGTTCCGCCAAATGTCCAATAATTGTATTTTACTCCATCAACCATCTCACCTTCTATTTCTTTGATTTCCATATTTACGACTAATTTTGTCGCTGCACGATCTCCTACTGGTTTTGGCACAAATGGAGGGGCAGTTAGTTCAGCCTCTTTTTGACCTTCGACTGTGATGTTTTCGTAATATTCAGCGTTATGCTTTTCTTCTTTTTTATCGCAAGACAAAAAACTCGCGGATGCAAATAAAGCGAAAGCAATTACTTTGCAAGAATTAGTAAAATAAAATGGTTTTTCCATAATTTTAAGTTTAAAAAAATTTATATAAATGGTTGTTAATATTTTTATTGTTGGCGAAATTAAAATTTGAGTTTAAAAAATGATAAATACCACGTTTTATGATTTTTCGTTAAGACTCTCATTTTAAACCTAAAATCAAGATTATAAGTAATCCTAAAGTTAGTATTAAACTAATTTTCCAAAATGAATTGGCCTTTTTTAATTCCATAAATTGGAACGCAACCAGCAAAAATTTGATTACTGAAATCCCCATAATTAGAAAAATGGCGATTTTGGAAATTGCACTTGAAGTGGAAACCAAAGCGGTTGCCGCCGTCAGTAAAATCAATAGGGTATAAGTAAAAATAAATGACTTTTTCATTGTTAGAAAATTAGATATAAAACCGGAAAAAGCAACAACCAAATCAAATCACACATATGCCAGAATGCCGCACAAGCCTCAACATCTTCAACGGTAGTGTCAGAGTTTTTCTGGGTCATTCCTTTGTTGGTCCAAGCCAAAATCACTAATCCCATCAAAACGTGAATCAAATGAAATGCGGTTAGCATCCAATAAAAATTGAAAAACATATTGGTTTCCAATGAAATTCCCGCTTCAATTTTATGGTAATATTCAATGCTTTTCACAACCATGAATACCATTCCGCCGAGCATTGCGAATTTGAAATATAAAGACGATTTTCGAATATTATTTTCCTTAAATTCGTGAACCGCAGCTGCCATAAACAAACCGCTGGTCAACAGAAAAATAGTATTTATGACTCCAAAAGCAGTGTTGAGTTGCAATCTCGATTGATGAAAAACTTCGGGTTCTTGATTACCGTAATACACAAACGCCACCAGTGCCATTCCAAAAGTTAAAAGTTCCAAGAAAATAATAATCCACATCAAAATGCCGCCAGGTGGATAGTAGATGCTTTTGTAATTGATTTTTAAAGTATTCATTTTAATTTTTTAATTCCCACGGGCGAAACCGTGGGCGATATTAAATTATGATAGAGCTTGATTCCATAGCCAACAGTCTCAACTGTTGGCGGTTATTGGTTACTATTGATTACAATTATTCCCAATCCAGCAATCGTTGTTCGCCTTCAATTTTCTTGATATCCGTGATGTCCTGCGATAATTCAATCACACCTTTATAATTTTTATCGGCATCTCGAACAGCAAAATAGCGAATGTAAATCAGTCTTTCTTTGAAATTAATCCAAAAAGAAGCTTCATTTTTGCTGCCATTTTTAAAACTCTCAATGATTTTGAGAACCGTCCCAACACTTTTGGGTGGATGACAAAACTTTACTTCACGACCAATGATTCCAGCACTTCTAGGAAAAACGCGTTCTTCTCCTCGATTATAAAAAATCACTTTGTCGTTTTCATCTACAAACGTTAAATCTAGCGGCATCGTTTTAAGAAGTAGATTCACTTGTTCCACGGTCATATAACCCTCGTCATAATGCGAAGTGTTTTCGAGCGAAAATGTCATTTCTCTTTTGGTAAAATCCTCGCTTGGGTGAATGTATTCCACATTTGGGAAAGGCACTGGAGTTTCCGGCAACATCCAACCTATTTCTTCTTCGCCTTTGCGCATCGTAATCCAATCATTCTCTGTCAATAAATCCAAGGCATTTGGAAACAAAACGTTGCCTTCCGTATTCATCAATCGAAGAATGCCATCGACTAAAAATGGGGTATTGATTTTTATTTTGTCATATTCCCGTTCATCCAGATTTTTACGCAACAATCGCATCTGCTCTCTCAAATTATCGTGGAAACCCCACATTCCTTGGGTTGGTCCAACCCAGCCTCTTTTTTCCAAAAAAGGAAAAAGTTGGTTTTCTTTTCGAGCAAATCGTTTTTCGATAGTTTGAAGTTGGTTGAAAATATTAGTGTATTTCTGGAATTCTTCTTTTGAATCTACCGTTGAGATTTCTTCTAAAAGTCCAACTATTATTTCTCTTTCCTGAAAATATACACTTACCGGATGTCCTTCGGGAAGCGTTGCTGTATCAAAGTTATTGTTCATTTTGTCTTTATTTTTGATGTTTAATTTTTTCATATAATTTCACTAACGACTGCAACAATTCTACTGGAGTTGTCAGGATTTGATAGTGATTTTGCCCGAACATTTGGGGCAAATAATATTTGGCTTCGGCTTCTATGGCCAATGCGTAGGAATTGATATTTCTGCCATTGAGTTCCCGAAGCGCCTGTTTCACATCGTTTATACCGTACTTACCTTCATATTTATCGTAATCGTTTGGCTTTCCGTCAGAAATCAGGATAACCCATTTATTTTTAGTGCTTCTTTTGTCCAATCTTGCTCCTGCGTGACGCAAAGCAGCGCCAATTCTGGTGTAGCCATTGGGTTCCACCGCTCCTATTTTGTGTTTGGCAACATTCCAACTTTCGTCAAAATCCTTCAAGGTCAAATACGTGGAAAAATTTCTGGTTTTCGAATAAAAACTATCAATCGAAAAATCGATATTGAATTCATTCAGGATTTCTCCAAAGAGAATTGAAACGTCTTTTTCCACGTCAATTACTCGATTTCCTGCCGCATAACCATCGCTGGAAAGACTGATATCCAAAAGAATTAATATGGACAAATCTTTTTCTTTTTTCCGATTCGAAACATATATTTTTTCCGAAGGTGTTCTTTGCGAATGCACGTCAACATACAAATCCGTGATGGCGTCAATGTCGAATTCATCGCCTTGTGTCTGGCGTTTCTGTTGCTGCATTTTGTTGTTGACATTGGTCAACATTTTGCGCAAACCCATTAATGTAGAAGCGTTTTTTGTGATGGTATTTTTATAATAATTACTGTCTGTTTTTTGCTGTGATTTTGGATACACTTTACAAAAATTTTCTTTGTAAGTTCGCTTGCTAAAATCCCATTCGTTGTAGGTTAAATGAAAACCTTTGGCATCCACTTCGGCACTTTCTGAAATGCTGGTGTTTTCGATAAAATCAGCTTGATAAACGGAATGCGAAGTATCATCCACCCGAACGGTGTATTTCATATTCAACTCTTCCAATGCTTCTTGGTGGTCTTCGAGTTCGTCCGAACCATCAAAATCGCGCCAAGTTCCGTTGAATTCTTCGGCAGTTTCTGCTTTTTCAAAATTGTGCAACAACACATAATCTTCCTGTTGTTTTTTATCTAATTCAACGGTAATCACTTCTTCCACCGCTTTAGATTTTAGCGTAGTTAAAACTTGATTTTCGTTTCCATTTTTAGTTTTGTCCGAGAAATTTTCGAGAATTGAATCTGTTTTTTGCTCTGCTTCATTTCGCATCCATTTTCCATAGATCCAGGAAAAGTCAACGCCAGTTTTTGAATCAATTTTTTGTTCAAAATGCCGTTTTGCTTTGTTATAAATTTCTTTTGTGATCGGAAATTCTTCGAACAAAACTTCCAGAACTTCATCCGAGGTTTCTTCGGCTTTTTGCTGCGAAAGGGATAATGTTGGTTCATTTTCTTCAGCATTCCAATTCAAATCCAAACGTTGTTGGACACTTAAATACAATATTCTGAAAAGATAAAAAGTTCGATTTTCTTCAATAGTTGAAAATTTGGCAAAGCAAATTGGAAGGAAAAAATTATTGTTTTTATAACCGCCTTCTCGTTCCGCCGGGAAAATTTCGATTGGCTTTCCAGTAAATGCTCTTGCCAAAATGGTCAATCGTGGCTTGAGGTCATTCAAAGAAATAGTTCTGGCACTTATTTCGGGATTTACTTTTTTTCTCCTTTTTAAATGCTTGAAAAACTTTCCAACTATATATTCATCAATTTCGAAACCCATACTATTAGCCCCCAACCCCCAAAGGGGGCTTCCCTAAATTGGCTTAAGGGAATGAATTAATAATTATTTATTGCTCTCTAATTTCCCTCTTCGGGGGTTAGGGGGCTTATATCATCAAATTGCACAAATCTTTCAATGCTTCCACGGTTTGTAAATCATCGGTCAAAGGCTCCACTATGGCGACGTGAACGGATAATCTTTTTGGTAATCCGCTGTGAATGATTTTTGCCGCATCGACCAAAAGTCGTGTTGAAACTGTTTCGGTTAAACCCAATTCGGTTAAATTCCTGATTTTATTTCCAATAGCAACTAGTTTCTTAGCTGTGTCTTGGTCAATATTAGTTTCATTAATCAGAATTTCAATCTCAATTTTCGGTTCTGGATAATCAAAGGAAATCGCAATAAATCGTTGGCGTGTGGAAGGTTTCAATTCCTTAAAACCCCTTTGATACCCAGGATTAAAGGAAGCGACCAACATAAAATCGTCGTGCGCTTTTACTGTTTCGCCCAATTTGTCGATGAAAAGTTCCCGTCTGTGATCCGTCAAGGAGTGAATGGCGACAATCACATCGGGACGCGCTTCGGCAATTTCATCCAAATAAATAATGGCACCTTCTTTTACGGCAGTGGTCAATGGCCCGTCGAGCCAAATCGTTTCGGCTCCTTTGATAATGAATCGCCCAATCAAATCAGTAGATGACGTTTCTTCGTGACAGCTAATCGTGATGATTTTTTTATCCAATTGGTGCGCCATATATTCAACAAAACGAGACTTTCCTGTGCCAGTTGGTCCTTTTAATAGAAAAGGGATTTTGTTTTTATAAGCTTGGTTAAAAACCTCAATCTCTTTTCCAACCGCGTGATAATAAGGTGTGTTTTCTAACATTTTATTTTTTATTTAAAAAAAACCAGAACCCATTAACCGTCTTTTTCTTTGGAAATGCAATTCTAAAAAAGGGTGGTTAAAGGATTCTGGCGGGCAATAATTGAATTAGTTAGTATTTAGTTTTATTTGGTTTCGTCCAAAGCCTCATCAGAAGGCAGTCCATATTTTATAAAATCATAGATAAACATACTGATTCCCACTGTAAACAATGTGGCACAAATAAGAAGTACAACAAAGTGAACGGCGATTTCGTTTTGAACTTCCATAAATTCCATTTTCATTTTTCGTTCCAAGTAAACCTGAGCAACACCAGCAACACCAAAGGCTACCGTCATTCCCAGAATTCCTATATTGGACAACCAGAAAGCCATATGGCCTTGTGTACTATCGTAACGTTTTCTACCCGTAATATTTGGAAGTGCGTAGCTAATTATAGCAAAAACTATCATTGCATAAGCACCCCAAAATGCATAGTGACCGTGCATTGCCGTAACCAAGGTTCCGTGTGTGTAGATGTTTACTTGTGGCAAAGTGTGGGCAAAACCAAGTAATCCAGCACCAATAAAGGAAACTACGGCCGAACCAATTGTCCAGAATAAAGCAATCTTATTGGGATGACTTTTTTCACCTTTTCGATACATATTGATAGCGAATAATGCCATTGCCAAGAAGGCTAAAGGTTCCAAAGCGGAGAAAATACCTCCTACAACCAACCAAATTTTGTTTACACCTATATAATAGTAGTGATGTCCTGTTCCTAAAACTCCTGATAGGAAAGTTAATCCAACAATTACGTACAACCATTTTTCGATCACTTCTCTGTCAACTCCAGTCAATTTGATTAATAAGAAAGAAAGAATACCTCCCATAATTAATTCCCAAACACCCTCAACCCACAAGTGAACTACCCACCAACGGAAAAATGAGTCCGTAACCTGACTGTCAAACCAAATCATTCCAGGTAAATAAAGCAATGCCGCAAACAGCAATCCCATTGACAACACTAAAGCTGTCGTGGTTTGACGTTTACCTTTGAAAAGAGTTCCTAAAATTAATCCCAGGAAAAGCAATACATTTATTACAACTAAAAAGTCTAATTCTCTTGGGATTTCAAGGAATTTTCTACCTTCCCAATGATTGAAGTGAAAACCTACAACGGCCACAACACCAACAACCGCCAACGAAATAAGCTGGACATAAGCCCATTTTACGCTAATTAATTCGCGTTGAGCTTCTTCAGGAATAATGTAATAAGCCGCGCCCATAAAACCTGTTAACAACCATACGACCAATAAATTAGTATGAACCGCTCTTGCTACATTAAATGGAACAATATCGTGTAATCCTTGCAATCCTATTCGGTCAAAGCCCATAATAAAGCCATAGATAATTTGCAAGGAGAACAAAAGCATACACAATGCAAAAAACCAATAGGCTACTTTTTGTGATTTATATTTCATAATATATAATTTTAATTTTTAACTTTAGATAAAGGAGAAACCACGCGGTCAAAACCATTTAAGTCGATTTTGCCAATCCATTTGAAGTAAGCAACAACAGCATTAGCGTCGGCTTCATTCATTCCATAAGCAACCATTTTCCGTCCTCTTAGCTGCCAAGGTTCTTTAGACATCAAGACCACTTTTACATAAGCCTCCCCTCGACGATCAATGACTTTAGTTAATTCCGGAGCATAATAAGCTCCTTCCCCCAGAATGGTGTGACAACCCATACAATTGTTGGATTCCCAAATTTGTTTTCCTCTTACTACATTCTTGTCAATTGAAGCGTAGTTAGTTTGATCGTTTCTGGGCATAAACGAATAAATGGTCAGCCCTATAAAAATTAAAAAGGTGACCAGGGTTCCTCCCAGAAAAAATGCTCTTGCCTGTGATTTTGAAAGCATAATTATCAGTTTTTGTTAGTTAATAAATTTACTTGTTTAAATAAAGAACAAAATCATCCCTTATTTATTTTAGGCAAAGTACGCTTCGAAATATTTTGTGACATATGATTACAATCATACTTAATGTGCTATTTTTTTTGATAAAATTTCAGTGAATAAACCCAAAAATGGATATGGGATAGGATTTATTATTTATCAACTATTGTTAATAAAAAAATGATAAAAAAAATGAAATATGATTTAAATCATATTAAATAAAATTATAAATCAGTAAAATTATGGTCAGTAAAATCCATTCAAAAATGTCTCTAAAGTACTGGCATTTAAACCCCTGCTAAAACAAAAATTATGAACATACAAGAAAAAACTACGATTGGAGATTTTGTAGCTCACGATTTTAGAACTGCCGCAATCTTCACAAAATATGGAATTGATTTTTGCTGCAAAGGACAAAGAACTATCGATGAAGTTTGCACCAAGAAAAATATAAATGAAGCGCAATTATTAAATGAGTTAAATGCTGTTCTAGCAACAAAGAATGATTCTGAAATCGATTTCAATTCTTGGACTTTGGATTTATTGATAGATTATATCGAGAAAACGCACCACCGTTTTGTTGAAGAAAAAACTCCGGTAATTATCCAGCTTTTGGATAAATTGTGTAACGTTCACGGAAGCAATCATCCTGAATTATTCGAAATCACTAAACTATTTAAAGCCAGCGCAGGAGAATTAGCTCCACATATGAAAAAAGAAGAATTGGTTTTATTTCCTTTCATCAATAGAATGATAAATGCCACAAAAAGTCATGGTTCTATTGGCAAACCTCATTTTGGAACTGTAAAAAATCCCATTGCCGCAATGATGGCGGAACACGATAATGAAGGGGAACGTTTTCGCTCTATAGCTTTGCTGACTAATAATTACACTCTGCCTGAAGATGCTTGCGAAACCTATCGGGTGACCTTTGCAATGCTAGAGGAATTTGAAAAGGATTTGCACAAACACATTCATCTCGAAAGCAATATCCTGTTTCCAAAAGCAAAAGCCTTAGAGAAATTTTTCTCCAACGAAGAATAAAAAAACACCAACCAATATAAAACACAAAATCAATTAATACTATGGAAAAGTACGTTATCAAGAGAAACGGAGATTACAAACCGTTTGAAAGTTTTAAAATAGAAGATGCTATCGCAAAAAGTTTTAAAAGTGCCACCATAGCATTTGACGAAAGTGTTTTTGAAAATGTCATCAAAGGATTGCAATCCAAAGAAACCTGGGCAGTCGAAGAAATTCAGGATTTAATCGAGAAAAGCCTCTTTGAAAAACAGTATTTTGAAGTAATGCGTTCCTTTATGTTGTATCGTCACACTCGTAAATTACAGCGAGAACATATTGAAGGCATCAATGAAGACACCACTTATGTTGACAGCTCACAAACCATAGCAGAATATATTGAACAAACCGATTGGCGCATCAATGCCAATGCGAATACGTCTTATTCCAATGCCGGATTGGTAAATAACGTGGCCGGAAAAATCATTGCTAATTATTGGCTGGATAAGGTTTACACCAAAGAAGAAGGTTATGCCCATAGAAATGGAGACGTTCACATTCACGATTTAGATTGTTTGACCGGATATTGCGCAGGTTGGAGTTTACGTGTTTTACTGAATGAAGGTTTCAACGGAATTCGCGGTCGTGTCGAAAGCAAAGCACCATCTCATTTTAGAGAAGCCTTGGGACAAATGGCAAATTTCTTAGGGATTCTGCAAAGCGAATGGGCTGGTGCGCAAGCTTTCAGTTCTTTTGACACTTATTTAGCTCCTTATGTATTCAAGGATGATTTAGCTTTTGATGACGTTTTGAAAGCTGTTCGCAGTTTTGTCTATAATTTGAATGTTCCTGCACGTTGGGGACAATCACCTTTTACTAATATCACTTTGGACTGGGTAGTTCCGGAAGATTTAAAAACACAAATTCCAACAAAAAATGACTTTCATTTTTTCGAAAATAATTTCAATCACGATCTTTTGGTAAGAGCACAAGAACGCGGAGTTACAAAAGTGACCGATTTGCGTTACGAGCATTTTCAAAAGGAAATGAACCTCATCAACAAAGCCTATTATACTGTAATGACCGAAGGCGATGCCAATGGGCAACCTTTCACCTTCCCGATTCCAACGGTGAATATTACCGAAGAATTTGATTGGGATGGCGAAAACACCGACCTGCTTTTCGAAAATACGGCGAAAATCGGCTCGTCTTATTTCCAGAATTTTATTGGAAGTCAATATAAATTGGATGAAGATGGGAATAAAGTAGAAAATGAAAGCGCTTACAAACCTAATGCCGTGCGCAGTATGTGTTGTCGTTTGCAACTCGATTTGCGCGAATTATTGAAACGAGGAAATGGTCTTTTTGGCAGTGCCGAAATGACGGGAAGTATTGGAGTCGTTACCATAAATATGGCGCGATTAGGCTATTTATATAGAGGTAACAAAGAAGAATTATACAAACAATTGGACAAATTATTATACATTTCTAAATCGACTTTAGAGAAAAAACGAGTGTTCATTCAGGAGATGTACGACCGAGGTTTGTATCCTTATACCAAACGTTATTTGCAACATTTCAGAAATCACTTTTCTACTATTGGCGTTAATGGAATCAACGAAATGATCGTGAATTTTACCGGGAAACAAGATACAGTAACGTCTTCAACAGGAATTGATTTTGCTTCGGAAATATTAGAACATATTCGAGGTCGTATGAAAGAATTTCAGGAAGAAACTGGCAATTTATACAATCTAGAAGCTACGCCAGCCGAAGGAACTACCTATCGATTTGCCAAAGAAGACAAAAAACGCTTTCCAAATATCATACAAGCCGGACAGGACGAAAATATTTATTACACCAACAGTTCTCAAATTCCGGTTGACCACACCGAAGACCCTTTTGAAGCCTTGCTGCTACAGGATGAATTACAATGTAAATATACCGGAGGAACTGTTTTGCACTTGTATATGAGCGAAAAAATGAGTTCTCCGGAAGCCTGCAAACAGTTTGTGAAAAAAGTAGTGTCGAGCTTTAGATTGCCATATATCACGGTAACTCCCGTGTTTAGCGTTTGCCCAGTTCACGGCTATTTGAATGGTGAACATGAATATTGCCCAAAATGTGATGATGCCCTAATTGAAAAACAAAAAACCGAAAAATATGAAAACTGAAACTAAAACGAATCCGATTTTAGAAGAAAACCAGCATTTGAGAACAAAATGTCTTGTTTACACGCGCGTAATGGGCTATCACAGACCCGTAGAAAGTTTTAATATTGGCAAAAAAGGTGAACATAAACAACGAACTCATTTCACTGAAGGAAAATGTTAGTAAGCCCATTTACAGCTTAACGCCTTTTACTTTATTGGATTATCCACATAAATCAGCCTGCATTCTTTGGTTTGCAGGCTGCAATATGCGTTGTTTGTATTGCTACAATCCTGAAATAGTACTTGGAAAAGGAAGTATTTCTTTTGAAAAAATACTTTCGTTTCTGCATTCCCGAAAAAACCTGTTGGATGCCGTTGTCTTTAGCGGCGGTGAATGTGTGTTGCATAAAAATATTATTTCTCTGATTGCCGAAGTCAAAAAAATGGGCTTTCTGGTAAAAATAGACACCAATGGAAGTTCTCCAGACATAATGCAAAAATTACTAAATCAAAACCAAATTGACTATATCGCATTGGACTTTAAGGCTCCAAAATCTAAATTTCAATCCATTACCCAATCTAATTTATACTATTCTTTCGAAAAAACATTAGATTTGATTTTAAAAACTAAAGTCCCTTTTGAAGTTCGAACGACTTATCATTCTGATTTGTTGACAGAGGAAGATTTAGAGGGAATGGTTCGCTTTTTGGAAAGTAAGAATTATGTAGGCAATTATTACATTCAATATTTCAAAAACAATGTGGAAACACTTTCGAAATTGGAGCGTTCTAATAATAGAATTGATTGTGAAAAATTATCAACTCAAAACATAAAACTTATTTTAAGAGAATAACGTATTTTTCATTAACTTTATAAAAAAATGTATGTTTTCAAAAACCTGTGAATACGCAATTCGTGCTTCCATTTTTATTGCGTCAGAATCCTATCAGAACAAAAGAGTTACCGTAAAAGATATTGCTGATAAGATTGTTTCTCCCAAATCTTTTACCGCTAAGATTCTCCAGATTTTAGTTAAAAATAATATTGTACATTCCATTCAAGGAATTTATGGCGGTTTTGAAATTCCAAAAGAGAATATAAACCAAATTAACCTTGCTCAAATTGTAATCGCAATTGATGGTGATTCAATTTTTACGAGTTGTGGTTTGGGAATAAATCATTGCTCTGAAGAACGTCCTTGTCCGCTATATAACAAGTTCAAAGGAATCCGAAAAGAACTAGTATATATGCTTGAAAACACCAATCTCAAGGAACTCGCATTGGGTTTTAATTCAGGAGATACTTTTTTAAGCAATGGCGAAGAGGAAAATATGTATTTACAAAATGAAAATTAATTTATTAACAAAAACACAGTAGTTTAATAATAGTTACTAAATTTTATAAAAAAATGTTTTCAAAAACCTGTGAATACGCCATTCGTGCATCTATTTTTATAGCAACACAATCCCGCCAAAACAAAAGGGTTACTATAAAAGATATTGCCGAAAAGATAAATTCCCCTAAATCTTTTACTGCCAAAATTCTCCAGATTTTAGCTAAAAACAATCTCGTTTATTCTGTTCAGGGAATAGGTGGTGGTTTTGAAATTCCAAAAGAAATTATTAAAGAAATAAAGCTTTCGCAAATTTTAGTCGCAATTGATGGTGATTCAATATTTACTTGTTGTGGTTTGGGTTTGGGGAAATGCTCTGAAATTCATCATTGTTCTGTTCACGAAAAATTTAAGGATATCAGAAGTGAAATAGTGGAAATGCTTGTCAACACCAATCTTGAAGAACTGGCTTTGGGGATTAAATCAGGAGATTCATTTTTGAAGTAATCAATCAGGAAAAATTCTAAATAAATACCTATATTTCAAACATGAAAATATCAAAAAAAATAAATGTATTTAGACGAAGTTTAACTCATTTAATTACTAAAAATATTGGCAATTCACAACTTAATCATAATACAGATTTTATTGATAAAGCCAAGATTAAAAGAATTTTAATATGCAGGCCTAATCAAAGACTTGGTAATTTATTACTGATTACTCCTCTAATAGAAGAAGTGACAACAACTTTTCCAGAATGCAAAATTGATCTATTTGTAAAAGGAACTCTAGCTCCAATAGTGTTTAAAAATTACGAAAATATAAATCTCATTTTTGAACTGCCTAAAAAACCCTTTAAAACATTAATAGACTATTTTCAAGTCTGGGCAAAAATAAGAAAACAACACTATGACATTGTAATTAATGTTGATAAAAACTCATCATCGGGAAAACTAGCTACACAATTTGCCCATTCAAAATATAAATTTTTTGGCGATTCTAATGATGACAATGCGTCGAAACATAAAGATTATGAACACATAGCGAAATATCCAATATATAACTTTAGGAGTTATTTAACCCAATTAGGTCTCAAAATAAATGAGAATCCAATCCCTTCTTTAAATCTCAAATTAAGTTCTTCAGAAATTGCCGAAGGAAAAAAAGTATTAAACGATATTGTCAAGAACGATAAAAAGACGATTTGCATCTTTACGTTTGCAACTGGAGAAAAATGTTATTCAGAGTCGTGGTGGGAAAATTTTTATAATCGATTAAAAAAGGAATACTCCAATTACAATATTATTGAAGTTTTGCCAGTTGAAAATGTTTCTCAAATAGCATTTAAAGCACCTACTTTTTATAGCAAAGACATTAGAGAAATAGGTTCGCTAATTGCAAACACCATATTGTTTATTGGTGCTGATAGCGGAATTATGCATTTGGCCAGCTCAGCACAAACAACCACTGTTGGGCTATTTTCAATTACAGATATAAATAAATATCAGCCCTATGACAATAATAGTGTGGCAATAAACACCAACATTAGTGATACTGATGATTGCATCAAAATAATCAACAGCACTATTATTGCTGGCTAATATCGCATTCGAAACCATTGCCACAATCAAACAAAAAACTCGCCTAAAAAATTAGGCGAGTTTTTTTACTAAAAAAATATTTTCTTAAGCCACCACTAATTCCGGTATTTCTACCCTACCCAATTCCATTAAATAATGGTCTAATTGTTTTTGAATATCGTGGATGCTTTTTTCAAAATAATTTGTTGTTGAAAAAAAGTTCTGATAAAAATCAATTCCTTCTAATAAATTGCTTTTAAAAGTTTTCAATTTCTTTACTTGTGAAGCTGTAACTTCATTTGAAACAATACTGATTTCATTTTTCAAATAATCAATATACATTTTTAATTCCTTGATAAATAAATTCGGACGATTAGCATCCGTCATTACAATTGCATTACCGTAAATATGCTGTACCATTTCAGAAAGTGAAACTTCCTTGTCAAAATAAGCCATATTGGGTCCCGGACAAATAATCACACCTTGTGATTGTCCTGTAATTTTAATATCATTTTCTAAATAAGATGCATTTGCAAGACCTACACAAAGACAGGCTTTTTCGGTAATATCAAATTTCATTTTCTCGAAAGTTTCTACTGATATAGTATCTTTAATTTCTTCTAAATCCTCCAATTTTACATCTTGATATTTCTTAGAAGAAGTACAAATTCCTTCCGAGCCAAATTCTTTGCTTAAGGCCAAAAACTTTTTCGGACAAGAACTTCCGGCTTTATTATCATCTATCCTTTTTTGTTTGAACATTTCATTAGTCGTTCCTCTCAAAGTATTGAAGGGCACTCCCAAAGGCGAAATATGACTCAAATACAAATCTTTTTCTTTGGCATTGATCAATAATTCTCTTGTTTCTTTGTCAACTGAAGTAGCTTCCGGAACCAATAGAAATGGCGTTCCCCAACCTACAGAGTCTACATCGTAATGATCCAATAAAAAATTATGTTCCTCAGCAGTTCCTACGCCTCCCTGAACAGTAATTTTTAAATCCAATGGTGTTGAAGGAATATGCATTTCCTTTTGCCCTAAGGCTTTCACCATCAAATCGTGCGCTGATTGAATTAACTGGTCTTTTTTATGTTTGAATTCCTCTAAAATTGGACCCAATAAATAACCATCGGTAGCAAAAGCGTGTCCGCCACAATTCAATCCTGATTCAATTCTGTATTCAGAAACCCAAAGTCCTTTTTTGGCCAAAAAGTTTCCTTGTATCATTGCCGAACGAAAATCGCTTACTTTCAGAATAATTTTCTTTTTCAAAGTATTCTCGAAGTCCGGAAAAAAGGATGGAAAATTTTCAAAATAAGCAAATAATCTTGGATTCATTCCTGCAGAAAGCACCACTGAAGACGTTAAATTACTATTGGCAAAACCACGAAGAGCAGCATGTGCATCATTAAACTCTACTGGCAATTGTTCATTTTTAATGAAATTGTCTTTATCGAGTTTGGTCATAATATTCACGTCAATATCTCCTGGAGAAAGATTGGCTTCAAGGTAAAGTTTGATATTTTCTTTGAAAGCAATTCCATCTTCCATCAAGTGTTCCAAGCCTTTTTTGATTTCGGATTTGTTAGGCAACATAGCAATAAAATTTTCCAATGCTTGTTTGCTTTCAGCCAATTCAGTTTTGAAATTTTCGAATTTTTCTTTTACGATTTTATCGACCAAGTTCAAATAAGAAGTAATTCGTTCTGCACGATAATCGTGTATTTTTTGGCTAATTTCTTGATAGGGAACATCAAATTTTTCGCTATAAAAAGCTCTCATTTTTTCAATAAGTTCATCATCAGCGATAGAAATCACTGAGGAAATTCCATACTTTGCCACTCGAATAGGACTATCAATAGTGAAAGCCAGTCCCATCACCGGGATATGAAAAGTATGTAATTGTTTATTTGTTGTCATAAACTAAAATAGTTTTGTTTAAAGAATTAACTGCAAATATCGGGGAAGCCATTAAAACAAAACCTGATAATTGTCATATGTTCCAAGAGTTTAATAATACTTTAGGACAATAATGCGTATAATCTTATAAGTGAACAGAAAAAACACAATCTTATTTGAGTTTATTGTTTTTTAAATAAGTGTATCTTTGTAAAAAATAATTTTAAAAGAATTAAAAATTAAAATTAATTGAGGAATGAAAAGTCTTAAAGAACGAATATTGGAATTAAAAAAAGAGAAAAATGCGGTTATTTTAGCGCATTATTATCAAGAAGCCGATATTCAGGATGTAGCAGATTATGTAGGAGATAGTTTAGGATTATCGCAGGAAGCTATGAAAGTCGATGCTGATATTATCCTTTTTGCTGGGGTACATTTTATGGCCGAAACTGCAAAAATTTTAAACCCAAATAAAAAAGTAATTCTTCCTGATTTAAACGCAGGTTGTTCCCTTGCTGAATCCTGTCCAGCAGATTCCTTTAAGAAATTTATTGATGAACATCCCGGTCATGTTGTTATTACTTACGTGAATTGTTCTGCCGAAGTGAAGGCTTTAACTGATATTGTTTGTACTTCATCCAATGCTGTAAAAATCGTAGAGTCGATTCCAAAAGAAACTCCAATTATTTTTGCGCCGGATAAAAATTTAGGAAAATATATAATCCATAAAACAGGACGCGATATGTTGCTTTGGGACGGTTCTTGTGTTGTTCACGAAGCTTTTTCATTAGACAAATTAATTGCACTTTACAAAGAAAATCCAGATGCTAAAATTATTGCGCATCCCGAATCTGAAACGCATATTTTAAAAACTGCAGCTTACATAGGTTCAACTGCAGGAATGATAGAGTTTGTAAAAACCGATCCTAGCAAAAAATTTATCGTCGCCACTGAAGCTGGAATTCTTCATAAAATGCAGCAGGAAGTTCCCGATAAAATATTAATTCCTGCACCAGCTGAAGAAGACAACACCTGTGCTTGCAGTGAATGCCCTTATATGAAAATGAACACTTTGCAAAAAGTTTATGACTGTTTGCTTAATGAAAGTCCAGAAATTACTGTCCCAGCAGATATTATGAAAAAAGCATTGATTCCTATTGAAAGAATGCTTGAATTATCCAAATAATGATCCGAACAAATTACTTAATTATAGGTTCCGGTGTTGCAGGATTGACCTTTGCCCTAAAAATTGCAGAGCGATTTCCAGATAAAAAAGTAACGATTGTAACCAAGGCAAATGCGGATGAATCCAACACCAAATATGCTCAAGGCGGTATTGCCATTGTCACTGACAAAGAAGAAGATTCATATCAAAAACACATTGAAGACACCCTAATTTGTGGCGATGGATTGTGTGATAAATCTGTGGTGGAAATGGTTATCACCGAAGGCCCAAAACGTTTAAAAGAATTGATCGAATGGGGAGCAAAATTTGACAAAAATGTCGAAGGAACTTTAGATTTAGGTAAAGAAGGTGGTCATTCAGAAAATAGAGTTGTGCATCATAAAGACCAAACAGGTCAGGAAATTCAACGTGCTCTTTCGTTCCAAGTACATCAAAAAGAAAATATCACAGTTTTAGACTACCATTTAGCCATTGATTTAATCACGGAAAATAATCGATGTTTAGGTGCTTATGTTTTGGATGAAAAAACAAATGAAATCCTCACATTTAAATCCGATTTTACTTTACTTGCCACCGGCGGAATTGGTCATCTTTATGGTCACACCACAAATCCGGTAATTGCAACCGGCGATGGAATTGCAATGGCATTCCGAGCCAATGCCGTTATCAAAGAAATGGAATTTATTCAATTTCACCCTACCGCTTTGTACGATGCTTCCACAGGAACTTCCTTTTTAATATCGGAAGCCGTTCGTGGTTTTGGTGCCTATTTGCGTACCAAAAACGGTCATCGTTTTATGCCGGATTACGATTCCAGAGGCGACTTGGCTTCGCGTGATATAGTTTCGCAATGTATTGATTTAGAACTTAAAAAGTCAGGTGATGACTGCGTTTATCTTGATTGTACCCATCTGGACATGAAAGCTTTTGTAAAACATTTTCCAATGATTTATGAACGTTGCAAAAGCCTTGGAATAGATTTGGCAAAAGATTGGATTCCCGTAGTTCCGGCCCAACATTATCTTTGCGGCGGAATTGTGGTGGATAAAACCGGGAAAACTTCGGTTGAAAATTTATTTGCCTGTGGCGAATGTTCCAGAACAGGGCTGCATGGTGCTAATCGATTGGCATCAAATTCCTTATTGGAAGCCTTAGTTTATTCGGATAAGATCTATAATTATTTGGCCAATACTTCTTTCGATAAAAGCCAATTCGACTACACAGTTTCCGACTGGAAACTAGTTGAAAAACCAGCAATTAACCAAGATTATGTTGCTAAAAGAAAAGCAGAATTACAGCTTTTGATGCGTCAAAATGCCGGAATTGTCCGCAATGATGCTGACTTGCTTAAAGCCAAAGAGAAACTCACTCATTGGAAAAATGAAATCGAAGAAAAAATAAATAATTACCAAATTAATGCCGATTTGTGTGAGCTGCAAAATTTGATTACCATTGGAATTCTAATCGTGCAGCAATCTATTGACCGAGATGAAAATCGAGGTGGTTTTGTAAAAATTAATAATTAAAGGCAACATTCAAAAAGAAATTCCTCCCTTTTCTGGGAATATTGTTCCAGTCTGAAAAAGTTGAATAATAGGTGTCGAAAATGTTTTCAATTCCTACTTTTATATTCCAGATACTTTTTTCAAAATGAAACGAATATCCTGAATCAAAATTCAAAATGGCATATGCAGGCGTTCTGTCTTCCCCATAAAAAGGGCTGTGTTGAGTTTGTGTTGCATTTCCCTGAACAGCAATTGCAGATGTGAATTTTCCTTTTTTATAATCCAAAGAAGACGAATAGCGCAACGGACTTATAAATGGTAAATTTCTTTCTTCAAAGTCTTTTCCATAGCTGTAAACCAATTGTCCTTTCCATTTAAAATCAGTAGAAAACAGGTATTCCCAATTTAAATCTGCATTGAAAATTGCAGCAAAATCAAGTGCTGTATAAATTTTTACTCCGCTTGCACCAATTGTCATTGGAACCAATTTCGCATCTGGTTTTCCCACAATATAATTGGAAATATGAAAATAGGAAGACGAAATTTTTGTACTCCATTTTTGTGTTTTATAGCCAATGGAGGCGCTTCCTTCAACTGAATTTTCGTTGTTTAATTCCGGGTTTCCAATGTAATCATAACGATCAAAACTATTGAATAAATAAAATCCATATCCTTCAGAAACCGATGGAGCACGTTCACCATAAGCCAAACCAAAGCCATAAGAAAAACCATTTTTATCATAAGAATAATTGGAAGAAATGCTTGGCAAAATTCGATTTTTGCTGTCTTTCATATTGGGATAAAAAATCTGCAAACTTTCTAATCCCAACTGGCTGGCAACCTGATTAAAATGGTTTGCCAAACTTGCAGAAAATTTCAAACTCGAATTCAAATTCAAGCCAATATTGTCTTCTAAAAACAAGGCTGTATAAATCGTTTTCACATTAGGCCAAGTATACATAAACATCAATTTTTCATTGGAATCAGCCGGATACATTGTCATTTCAGCAACGGAACGATTGTAAAACGAATTCAAATCAGCCAGAAAATGATGACTTCTGAGAACTCCTTTTGCTTTGGAATAAAATCCAAAAGTATCACTCCAACCCGGCATATCCATATGAATTGGAACCGAAGGCCGCTTAGTATCGTCCATTTTATGGGTGATGGTGTTGTAATAAATTTTGGTTTCCCAATTTGTCATTGCGAGATTCGAAGCAATCTTTACTGATTTTGGAACATATTCAAATTTCAGGGAAGTGATTAATGCTTGAGCCAAAGAAACATCCATTGGCAAAGCAGGATAACCAACATTAGTCGCTTTATCATAGATAATTGAAGCTTCCATCAGTTTATTTTTATCAAAAGAAAAACCAGAAGTTGCTGAAATATTGAATTTTCTAAATTGCGAAAACAACACTTCCTGCCCCTTTCCATCGGCATAATTATTAGCATCTCTAAACATAAAATCAGTATCAACATAAAACGATTTATCAGCATAATTAACAGCTGAGCCAATGATTTTTTGTTGACTATTAGTTTCAAAACCAGCATTAATGGTGGTGTCCCAACCTAAGTTTGAAAATCCGCTTCGGTTTCTAATTAAATCCACAGAACCACCGATTGTTGCTCCGTGACAAGCGCCTTGTTGCCCTGATTTTATAGTAGCTTCGGATAAATTAGAAACTTCGACATAGGAAGTTATGGGATCCATTTTATCTGTGCAAGCTCCAAAAATCCGCATTCCGTCAATGGTTATCAACGTTCTTTCGGTAGTCATATTGTTGACAATTGGTTCCCAGGCATAACTGCCTCGTCTTATCATATCTACTTTACCAGACTGTTGTAAATATTCATCAATAGTCGCCAATGGCTTGCCTTGTTTTTGGTATAATTGTCCTTTTTTTCCAATCACAATCACTTCGTTTAATTCTTTTGAAGTTAATGTATCCGAAGGTTTTTCTTGGGCAATAATAACTATGGGAATAAGAAAACACATCCCTAAAAAAAACATTAAGTTTTTCATATAAAAATTGTAAAATTATCTTTGCCAAAGTTTAAACTTTGGCAAAGAATACTATTTATTAAAACTCTATTTCAAAATAAAGACTGCTTATGCTTGAAGGATCTGTATTAACGATAGTTTCACCTTTAAGAACCACATCAGATGCATTTAAAAGTTGCAGGTTAATTCTCCATAAACCGGTCATCGTTAGAGCAAGTTTTCCTTGATAAAACCCCCCTAGAGCAATTTGAGTTAAATCTACATTATTAGGTGAAGTATGATTTCCCATACTTGGCATTCTTGGATCAATTTTAACTTTAAAATTATCGACTACGGGGAACTGCATCATAGTCATATCCTTCATTTTAAAAACGCCAACAGTCATATCATTTAAAGCTACTTTTGGACCTTTTGGTTCAATTAATGCTAAAATATATCTTCCACCATCCGCTCCGGTAATCGTGGCAACTCTTTGTTTTGTTGACTTAGGAACAGCGATTCGGCTTTTTGCAGTAAAAGCAGTTCCATTAATAGTGTAATTTATAGCAAGCTCCCAATATTCAGTAGCGTTTTCGGCCATTTGAAAAACGATATAACCATTATATAAAGTCTCTTTATCTAAAGTTTTTGTCACAACAGAATACGGACACGCATGCTGCATAGATGTCATATACATTAAAGGAGCCCAAGTAACTGAAGCACTTTTTTCGTATTCATTTGTAGTTGTATTTTTAATCCGAAAAGAAATGGCGTTATAGCCTTGTTCTAAAACTCCTGTAGAAGAATAAACTTCTATGGTGTGCGTGGTGTTTGTAATTTCTTGTACTTTAGTTAATCCATCTAATTCATTAACTGTTGGAGTATCATTATTTGTACATGAGGCAAAAATGGTTGCTAAAACGAATGTTAATATTCTTAAAATTTTCATTTTTATTTTTTTTTTAAATTTGATAATAAAAGACCTTTCCGATAGTATTCCTATCGAAAAAATTGGCGTAAAAAAACGAGTAAATTAAGAAATGAAAATTGGCGGACGAAAAACTAAAGTACTATTCAAACGAAAGTATAAATTAGAATAGTTCCTATTGAATTTTAGTTGTTTATAAAAAAACACTGGTTTAATTCTTAAAGATTGTATATTTTCTAAATATAATATTTCGAATTCTTGAGAGACATTTTTTTTATCAGAAGAAATGGGTTTTTCATTTTCGGAAGCTTTGGCAAGTTCTTTCATTAAGTGACATTTACCATTACAATGCATTTTTGGTTTCGCCTTATTAACACAAAGTTCTTTAGAAATATATTCATAATTAACAATGTAGTCTATAACCGGAAGGCCTGGTTTTAGTAACATAAACAACGATATTAAGAATACTATTTTTTTCACAATGCAAATATAAACTCAGTTTAATGTTATTTTTATGATTTTGGTCATAATTTTTTTAACTTTATGCAACTTAAATTTGTGGCCATAACTTGTATTTGCCTGATAAATTGCAAAAAAATACATAAAATTACCCAACAACAATTATGCAAATAGATTTAGATTTACTTTATTCTTGGGGTGCCGTTGCAAAAAAATATAAAAAAAATGAAATTGTTTTTGACGAAGACGAGGTGGCCTATTTTTATTATCAAATTTTAGATGGAAGTGTCCGAATGTATAATTCTAATGAAGAAGGAAAAGAGTTTACACAAGGGCTTTTTAGCAATGGAGATAGTTTTGGTGAACCTCCTTTGTTTATTAATGAAACTTACCCTTCAAAAGCAATAACGATGCAGGACAGTACCATTTTAAAATTATCTAAGGATAAATTTTTAAAAATTTTGGATGAATATCCAACCATTCAAAAAGACTTTCTAATTTTATTTGCCAAAAAAATTCATTCAAAATCAAGGACATCAAAGGAAATTATCAATCAAAAACCTGAATTTAGAATCATCGCTTTTTTAAATTCTTATAAGAAAAAATCAGGGAACAGTTCCGAGAAAACTCTAATTCCGTATACACGCCAAGAAGTTGCCAATCATACTGGATTAAGAGTAGAAACAGTTATAAGAGTTTTTACTAAAATGAATGAAGCAAATAAAGTAGAAATCATCAATCACAAAATATATTATTAATGAAGTTAAACATCAAATTTTGGCTAAAATTCTCCTTATTTAATCTTTGTATTGTTGCTTCACTTGGCGTTTTGATGCGCTATAAAATAGGTTTTGAATTTCCCCATTTTGATCAAAAACATCTACAGCACTCTCACTCTCATTTTGGTTTTGCCGGTTGGGTTAGCCACACTTTAATGGTGTTGATGGTATATTATCTTCAAACAAAAATAGCTGACTTTCAGGGAAATAAATACAAAAAAATAATTATAGCCAATTTAATTTGTTCCTACGGAATGCTCATTTTCTTTATTATTGAAGGCTACGGATTGTATTCCATATTTTTTTCGACAGCATCTATATTTGTAGCTTATTTTTTTGGTTACCAATTCATCAAGGATTTAAAACTATTGGATGACAATTTGTTGTCAAAAGGATGGTTTAAAGCGGCAATTTTTTTTAATATTATTTCTTCTTTAGGAACCTTTTATTTGGCATATATGATGGCAACCAAAGATTTTGTTCAGGATTTATATTTGTCTTCTATATATTATTATTTGCATTTTCAGTACAATGGTTGGTTTTTCTTTGCTTGTATGGGGTTAATTTTTGGTTTTTTAAACCTTCAAAAATCAGAACATCCTTTTTACAAAACTTCCTTTAAATTGTTTGCAATAGCTTGTATTCCCGCTTATCTTTTGTCCATACTTTGGCTGGATTTGCCCCTTTGGCTATATGTAATTGCAGTATTTGCAGCACTAATTCAGGTTTTTGCCTGGTTCAAATTTTTATGGATTATATTGAAAACCCGTAGAAATTCTTTAGAAAATTATTCGCCTTTACTACGATACATCTTGTTGTTTATTGGCTTTGCTTTGAGTATAAAATTATTACTTCAATTGGGCTCTACCGTTCCAATTATCAGCCAGTTGGCCTTTGGATTCAGACCCATTGTCATTGCTTATCTACATCTTATTTTATTGGCAATAATTACTTTGTTTTTATTGTTTTATATCTATGCCAATCATTTAGTTTTTATTTCCAAAAAAATAAAATACGGAGTACTTATATTCTCTATTGGAGTCTTTTTAAACGAAATTGTTTTAGCTCTTCAAGGTATTGCAGCTTTTAGTTATACACTCATTCCTTATGTAAATGAAATACTTTTTGGAATTGCCATTATTATATTCATTGGAATTGTATTAACTGCTTATTTTTCAATAAAAAAAGTTAAAAAAAATCCTCCTTTATGATTACACTCATAAAATAAATGTTTGGGAATTAAGTGCTTTGTCCTATAAAACTTAAGTATTTTAATTATGAGAAAACCAATTCAATTATTGTTAGTCGCTTGTTTATTTGCCGCTTTTGGATGCAAGCAAAATAGCGAAGCCACAACCGAGGCTAAAAGCGAAAACACAGAAACTCCCGGAGCAGGACAATCTGCTGTTAAAGACGAGAACTCTGCTCCAAACATTGTTCAAGTTGCTTCCGGAAGCAAAGATCACACTACCCTTGTAGCTGCTGTAAAAGCGGGAGGTTTAGTAGACGCTTTGAGCAATGCCGGACCATTTACCGTATTTGCGCCAACAAATGCCGCCTTTGATAAACTTCCTGCAGGAACTGTAGAAGGTTTATTAAAACCAGAAAGCAAAGATGCACTTGTTGATATTTTAGGCTATCACACTTATGTGGGTGTACTAAAAATAGAATATATGCAAGACGGTCAAGAATTTGGAATGGTAAATGGAAAGAAAGTAAAAATCACTAAAAAAGGTGATAAAACTTATGTCAATGGTTCAGAAATCGTGGCTTCGATACCAACATCAAACGGTATAATTCACGTTATAGGTGATGTGTTACTTCCAAAATAAAAACTATTAATTCATTTCTTACTAGGGTTAAACAAAAAAGCGTGAGTTGTTAAAACTCACGCTTTTTTTCATTAATAAGAATGATTAGCTCAATGTTTTTTGCATCATTGCTGCAGAAATATTGTTTGCTCTTTGCTTAATTTCATCTGCTTTTATACCAACAAATAAATCATCGACTGTCGTGTCAAAAAGCGTATTCCAACGCTTAAAATGATTTGGACTTACCGTGCTTTTTTTATTAAGTTCTCGGTGTGTATCCATAGGATTTCCATCATAATCCCCTGTGGAAAACAAAATGTTTTCAAAAAAATCACACACTTTAGGCAAATGGACTTCCCAATTCACATTAGCAACTTCTATAAAAAAATAACTAATAGCTTCATCAGCTTTAATTTTTACATAAAAAGCATTGACAAGCTGCTCAATATCTGCCCTGTTTTTAATATCTGTTTTCATTTTTTATTATTTTTTACAAATCTTTGTTTTTAAACTTATTAAGCGAAATATAAAACGGAATAACTACCCACAAGCACAACAACATAAATGACATTATCAGCCCTAGTGATGTACCAAAAAAATCTTTGAAAATTGCACCTGTGTAACCCATCATTGCTGAAATATCAAGCTGTAACAATATTTGGATTCGAGCTAAATCTATTGGACTTAAAGCAGTAACTGCCACCATAGCCTTTTCTATAGGATAATCTGATAATTGAAACAATAAAAACAAAACCATTCCGTCAAAAAGTAGTGCAAAATACAGCCAAATCATTATGGCAATTCCTATTCCTTTTGATTTGTCTCTGGTAAGAATGGAACTTAAAAATGCCAAAGCTACAAAGACCACTGAAATCAAGCAACCCACCACAATCATCATTATTCCCACACTATCTGGCGCATTGATTAAAAGCGGAATTCCTGCTCCAATAAAAAATGCCGAAACCATTGACAGCGATAATCCAAGGAATAAACTCAACCAAATCTTTTTCCGTTTTACAGGTTGACTTAGCAAAAGCTCTATAAATTCGGAAGAATTGTATAAATATATCGTTGAAAAAAGGATAGAAACTAAAGGAACCGTAAATAATATTACGTTCAATATTGTGAGCAATCCTTTGGCGCTATTATCTTCTAATCCAAATGAACTCCAGGAAAGTAGTGCTAAAATCAAGGTGTAAGCTAATACAATCTTATTTTTTAAAATATCGAGAAATATGATTTTAATGATTCTGTTCATTATTAAAATTTTAGTTTTTTAATCCTGCAAGGTCTTTTTTTGACCTTGTAGGATTAAATAATTAGGTTAAACACCAACAAGGTTTCAGAAACCTTGCAGGATAATAACTATTGTTTTGATTTCAAAATACTTGCAATTGCCTTTGAAATTTTTTGTTCGTTGGTTGATTCCAATAAGTCCTCAATTGTTTTATGAAAATGCACTTTTCCGTCTTGCATAAAAATAATCTGACTAATCATATCATCTAATTCACTCAAAAGATGAGAAGTAATCAAAATCAGTTTTCCTTTTTCTCGCTCCTTGATTATTTTTTCCTTCAATATTTCGGATGCCAATGGATCTAAACCTGCTGTGGGCTCATCTAAAATCAGCACATCTGGATTAAACAGAAAAGCTAATGTGGCACTTACTTTCTGGGTTGTACCGCCAGAAAGTGTTCTCATTTGTTTGTCAAATATCTTTTCAAGATCAAATCCTTTAATTAAATCTTCATCTAAATCTTGATCAGAATTTCGAATTTTTTTAATCATTTCAATAATTTGACCCACAGTCATATAATCCGGATAACGCCCTATTTGCGGCATATACCCTATTTGCTCCCGATATTTATATTTTTTAAGTATCGATTTTTGGTCAAATAAAATATCGCCTTTGGTAGGAATTACCATTCCCAAAATACTTTTGATCAAAGTCGTTTTCCCGCAACCATTTGGACCAATTAGCGCAATGCATTCTCCTTTATTGAAAGTTAGATTAACATTATTTAAAACCTCTAACTTTCCGAATTTTTTGTTTATATTTTTTATTTCTATCATAGAGATAATGAGTGCATTAATGGAGTTTTATCAATAAAATTATCTGGCGTAATGCTGGGCAATATTTTTTCTGATTTATCTAAAAGTGTAATCATAAAACTTCTGAAAAGTAACATCGCCGAAGGATTATTTTCAGTAAGAACTGCAAACAGGCTCAATGGATGAAAAGGCACATCACCAATTCCGTTTTTGTCCAAATCATAGCCTTCATATTTGTCCCAATAATTACTGTCAAAGGTATTAAGAACAAGACTTCCGTTAGTGCTAATGTCAAAGGTATTCCCAACAAAATTATTATTTTTTATTATATTATCCATACAACTGGCCTGAATTTTCATTCCCCAACCATTAGCCTCAAAAACGTTTTTTTCTACTAAAATTCTAGTTGTCCCTTCCATATGAATTCCGGTAGTATTTTTATCAAATTTATTTCCAATAATATAACTATCCGAAATTTCTTTGAGCAATAATCCATAGGCTGCATCACCCCAGTTTTCTTCAAAAAAATTATGGAACATCTTAACTCTTTTTGTAAACATAACTGCAACTCCGGCACCATTATTTTTAAAAACATTAGAAATATAAGCATCGTCATTGGAGAACATAAAATGCAAACCGTAACGAACATTTTTAGTTGAAATATTCCTCCAGATTACGGAATTAGTGACAAATTCGAAATAAATTCCATCCCGATGACCTGAAATGGTATTAGCCGAAATTTGAAGGCTGTCACTTTTCCAACAATGAATTCCGTTGCCTATTAGCTGTTCCTGCTTGCCATAAGCCCTAATTTTGTTGTTTTTGACAATACATTTTGTTCCGTTTTGAATATAAATCCCAAAGAAATTATTATCTAGAATATTGTTTTGAATAATAACATTTTTTCTATTATACACTTTGATTCCGCAGGGATCATCAAGTGTGCCATATCCTGAATTTATTACTTTAAAACCCTTAACAATAACGCCGTCTGCCTTAATAGATAAGACTTCATGTTTTTTTTGACCGTCCAAAACAGGATAATCTTTACCTATGAAAAGAATTTTTTTATCAATAATAATGTTTCCTTCCTTGTAAACTCCTTTATAAACCAAAATTGTATCATCAATTTTAGCAAGAGTAATTGCCTTTTTGATAGATTTTATGGGTTTATTCGCTCCAACTTCAATGACTTTAGCTTGAAGAAACGAAGAAAAAAGCAGAAATATGCAGAAGGTTTTTTTCATTGTTTGTAAAAAATATCTTTGTCAAAGTTTTGAACTTTGACAAAGATTATTTTAATATAATTGCATTCCAAGTGACTGGTTTTGCGTTTAATTTAGATTCAAATTCTTTGGAACCTTTTTCAGATGAAAAGGCAATAAATCCACCGTGCATCGGACTTTGAATAGTTCCGCCTGAAAGAAAAAATGCCGTTTCGGCTGGAATTAAGTTGTTGTCTTGTGTAAAATCATTTACATAATAAGCGCCTATTTTTGTATCCGTATTTTCTTTGCAATAATTGACCATACACATAATATCGTCAAATTTATAGACTCTTCCTTTTTGAGTAATTACTTCGGCCCCATATTTTCCGTCGGCAATGCTCATTTTACAAAAATCGCAATTATCCACGTTTAATTTTAGAGGAACAACTTGGTTATTTGAACAGGAAAAAACAGAAAAAGACAACAGTAAAAATAATGCCAGTTGAATGTTTTGTTTTCTAAATCTTCGCAGCAAATGGGTTTCTTTAGCTACAATGATAAAAAGTAAAACACCCGCCCCAATCATCATCCATCCTCCAATATCTGGAATAGAATAAGCTCCGAAATTAAGCAGTTGTTTGTATCCAATTAATGGCGGCTGATAAGCCATTCCGGGTACAACTATTGCAGCATCAGGATTAAGATTATGACCATATTCATAGTTCCATCTGTAGAAATCAACGCCAGCCAAAACTCCGAAAAGCACAAAAGAAGTGAAAAGCAAAATTACTCCTTTTTTTCTGGCCACAAAAAACATTGACAAAGCAAACAATCCGAAAAAGCCAAAAATATAAGGCAATATTTGAAATTCAATAAAATCTTCGGTGTGCAAGGTTTTCATTCCTATGTAATGATTCAATCCGTTGATGATTTCAACATCACCACCAATTTTGTTGGCGTGTAATTGCAAAACCAATCCCTCTGGATATTGAGGCGCTTCGAGTTCTATTCTCCACATTGGAAACAACAACGAAGCAAAAAATAAGGCACTCACAACCAAAAGAACTACTTTTGAAAACAATGATATTTTTGAAGTATTCATAACTATTGGTATAAAAAAAGGGAACAAAGAGACTTTGTTCCCTTTACATTAAAGAAATTATTTATTTAGTTGCAGGAACATTTGTACCCAAACTAAAAGTTAATGGAACATTACTACCTGCAGGAGATACTCTTACGTATCCTTGCATTTCTTGGTGCAATGCGCTACAGAAATCAGTACAATAGAAAGGAACTATTCCCACTTTTTTAGGAAGCCATTTTAATGTACTTGTTTCTCCAGGCATAATTAACAACTCGGCATTATCAGCTCCTTTTATGGCAAATCCGTGAGGAACATCCCAATCTTGTTCCAAGTTTGTAACGTGGAAATAAACCTCATCCCCTACTCTTATTCCTTCGATATTATCAGATGCAAAGTGAGAACGAATTGAAGTCATATAGACGTGAACTTTGTTGCCTTCTCTAACTACTTTTGATTCTTTCTCTCCTTTAGCAACATAAGGATGATGATTGTCTTCAATTTTGTAGAATTTCAACTGTCCATTATTTCGAATTAAATCAGCAGGAGCTGCTTGTGCATAATGTGGTTCTCCAATGGTTGGAAAATCTAAAATTAATTGCATTTTATCTCCACTAATATCAAATATTTGGGCACTCTGAGCTAGTTCCGGACCAGTTGGTAAATAACGGTCTTTTGTAATTTTGTTATAGGCAATTAAATATTTCCCGAAAGGTTTTCTACTATCACCACCAGGAATACAAAGGTGTCCAACAGAATAATAAGTCGGAACTCTGTCTAAAACTTTTAAAGATTTGATATCCCATTTCACAACTTCAGAAGAAACGAAGAAAGTGGTATACGCATTTCCTTTTCCGTCAAATTCAGTGTGCAATGGTCCAAGACCTGGTTTTTGAACTTCACCATGTAAAGCTGCTTCATATTTTATCACTGGAATTCCGTCATATTCTCCATCGAATTGTTTGTTTTTGATGGCGTTTTGTAATTTATCGAAACTAAACACAGGAATTAACGCTGCTAATTTTCCAGATCCAACAATGTATTCACCTGTAGGATCAACATCACAACCGTGAGGAGATTTTGGGCAAGGAATCATATAACAAATGTCTTTCAACTCTTTAGAATCTAAAACTAAGACTTCGGTTCTAATTTCAGATTTTGCAGTTTGTGTTTTTTCATCCCAAGTATTATGAGCATATCTTGTAGCTACTTTTTTACCTTTACCTGCTTTGATATATTCTTCGGCTTTTTTCCAGTTTACAGCCATAATAAAATCTTTATCTTTTTGAGAAGCATTTACTTCCAATAGCGTGTTGGCTTGTTCTGTATTGTAACAAGAGAAGAAAAACCATCCGTGAGATTTTCCTTTACCGGCATGACTTAAATCAAAGTTTACACCTGGTGCTTCAATTTGGAAAGCAATATCCATTTGACCTTCTTTCCCCACTTTTACAAAACTTAAATATCCTTTAAAATTTTGTTTATAAGTATTGATTGGCACATCTCCATTAGCATTATCTGGCGGAACGCTAAAACGTGTTCCGGCAACCACATATTCTGTATTTTCTGTAATAAATGGAGAAGAGTGATTTCCTGCACTATTTGGCAATTCAATAATCTCAGCTGTTTTAAAAGTCTTCAAGTCTACGCGAGCAATTCTAGGTGTGTTATTAGCATTGGCAAAAACCCAACGACCGTCAACTACACCATCAGTTTGAGACATTTCAACGTGGTGTTGATCATCCCATGGAATAAAACCGTGAGAAGTGTTCAACATTGGTTTTGTTTCTTCACTAAAACCATAACCGCTTTGTGGATCTACTGAAAAGATAGGAATAACTCTCAATAATCTTCCACTAGGCAAACCATAAACACTCATTTGTCCGCTAAAACCTCCCGAAACAAAATTGTAAAATTCATCGTATTTTCCTGGTGCCACATACGCTTTTTGCGCAGCATCACCACTCACAATGTCTCCTGAATTTTTTGGTTTACAGGAACTAAAAAATGCGGCAGCCAAGACAATGGCTAAAGTCGCTTTTAAAAATTTATTGTTCATATTATTTTAGTTATTAATTGGTTTTTTGATTACTTATTTTACACCGTCATTTTGACGCATATATTCAAGAACGTTTCTTGCGTCAACATCTGAAAGTGATTGGTTTGGCATACGCAACAAACAAAGTTCCAATTGAGCTTGAAGTTTAGGGTCTTTGTCAATCATTGGATCTGGATTAGTAATGAAGTTCATGATCCATTCTGGTTTGTTACGTGATGTAACTCCTTTCCACCCTGGACCAACTAATTTTTCATCTGTCAATTTGTGACAAGCAGAACATTTAACAGCCTGGATTTTTTCACCTTCTGCAGCCATAGCGGCATCAATTGTGGCGCCTAATTCAACAGATGTGAATTTTCCAATACCTCTGTTTGGATCATAAGTAGACACATCCGCAGTTTTTTCGGTTGAAAAGTCATCCGTGGCATTTTCCTTTTTACCACAAGAAGTAAACAGTGCTAGTGCAACAATAAATAAAGATAATTTGTACATAAAAATTGGTTTTTAAATTTCTTTTACAAATCTCCGAATAGGTTTGTTAATCAATTATGATTGTAATCATACTCAACAAAGTTTTTTTGATTTAGCTGAAAATGAGAATATAAACTTTTGTTAATGATTAAACCTTTGTTATTTATTAGTGTCTTATCACTATAACTTAAAAAAATATAATACTAATGAAAAATTTAATGGTAATGGCTTTTTTAATGGTCGGAATGACCGTTTTGGCACAACAAAGATTTGGAAGATATCAAGGAAATGGTATGGAGCAATTTACTCCAGAACAAAGAAGTCAACTACAGCTAAAACAAATGACTCTAAATTTAGATTTGAATGAGGCTCAACAAAAAGAAATGAGTATCATCATTGTGGATAGGAATGCCAAAATAGAGGCTCATAGAACTGCCATGAAAGCGATGTGGGAAAAAGAAGGAACCCCAACAAATGACGAACGTTTTGCCATGAGAAGCAAAATGATTGATGAACAAATGGCCACAAAAAAAAGGATGGAAAAAGTTCTTAGCCCTAAACAATTCGAAAAATGGAATGATTTAAAAGACAATCTTCAAGCTAATCGTCAGGGAAATTACCAAGGAAATTGTCAAGGAAATCAAGGTAATTGTCAGGGTAATTGTCAGGGTAATTTCCAAGGAAATCAAGGAAATCGTCAGGGAAGAAGCTGTTATTAAAGCGATTTAGAAAAAAAACTTCCAGCAAACTGGAAGTTTTTTTTATATCCTAACCCTAACTCTCTCAGGTTGCTTTGTTTTTCGCAATGATAGAGAGAGATGGAATTACTGTTATTTATTAGAAAGTTTTTGAAACCTTATCAATAGCTTGGATTGTAAAATCTAAGTCCTCATATGAAAGTGCATCGGTGATAAACCAAGTTTCGTAAGCTGATGGTGCAATATAAATTCCTTCTTGCAACAGGCCGTGGAAGAATTTTTTGAAAGTTTCGTTGTCGCCTTTTGCAGCACTTTGAAAATCTACCACGGGAGTTTCGGCAAAATGTACTGAAACCATTGAACCAATTCTGTTGATTGTAAAATCTACTTTATTTGCTTTTAAAACTTTGTCAATTCCCGCAGCCAAGTAAGCTGTTTTTTCTTCCAATCTTTTGAAAATCTCTCTGTCAGAATCCAATGCCTGAAGCATAGCTAATCCAGCTGCCATTGCCAACGGATTCCCAGATAAAGTTCCCGCCTGATAAACGGGACCAAGTGGTGCCAAATAATTCATAATTTCGTTTCTTGCAGCAAAAGCTCCCACTGGCAAACCGCCACCAATTACTTTTCCGAAGCAAACTATATCCGCTTTGATATTGAACAATTCCTGAACTCCTCCTCTTGCGAGTCTAAATCCTGTCATTACCTCATCAAAAATCAGGAGAATACCATTTTCTGTACACAATTGGCGCAAGCCTTCCAAAAAACCTTTATTTGGAGGAATACAACCCATATTTCCCGCAACCGGCTCCACAATTATAGCGGCAATTTCGTTTTTATTAGCTTCAATTAAAGCCGCAACATTATCTAAATCATTGTATTTTGCCAACAAAGTATCTTTGGCAGTTCCAGCAGTCACTCCAGGACTATTTGGAGAACCAAAAGTAATGGCTCCACTTCCGGCTTGTATCAAAAACGAATCAGAATGACCGTGATAACAACCGGCAAATTTGATGAATTTATCTTTTTTAGTAAATCCACGAGCTAAACGGATTGCACTCATACAAGCTTCGGTTCCTGAATTTACGAATCTGATTTTATCAATATTTGGAACCATTGCAACAGCCAAAGCAGCGATTTGAGTTTCTAATTCAGTTGGCATACCAAACGAAGTTCCTAATTTAGCTTTTTCGGTAACGGCATCAACAACAGGTTGAAAAGCATGGCCCAGAATCATTGGTCCCCAAGAATTGATATAATCTATTAATTTGTTTCCGTCTTCGTCAAACAAATAAGCACCTTTGGCACTTTTGACGAAAATTGGAGTTCCTCCAACTGCTTTGAAGGCGCGAACTGGAGAATTCACGCCGCCGGGAATTACTTTTTCTGCTTCAGCAAAAAGCTGACTGCTTCGTTGATATAACATATTTTTTATTTTATAATTAGTATGGGTTGCCCTATCGAAATTGCATTATCAAAAATATTATTTTGTTTCTTTAAATCTTCGATGGAAATATTATATTTTTTAGAAATAGAGTATAAAGTATCGCCTTTTACAACTAGATATCGCTCGGTTTCCAAAGGTGTTTTGGTGATTTCATTTTCTTTTTCTTGTCTTTTACTCATGCCTACACCATCATATTTATACAACTGGAAACGCTCTATTAAACCAATTAATTTTGTTGGATATTGTGGGTCTGTTGCATAACCGGCGTCTTTTAATCCTTTGGCCCAAGCCTTATAATCTGTTTGGTTTAATTTAAAAAGTTGGGAATACCGAACTCCTGCAGTTAAAAAAAGAGCGTGGTCTCGAAAAGAATCGACTGGATTATTGTATTTTCTAAAACATTCTGCAATGGAATCGTCGTCATATTTTACACTTTCGCCTGGCCAATCTTTATGACATTTTATACCAAAATGATTATTGGCCTGAGTACATAAAGCTCCTGTTCCCGATCCTGATTCTAGGATTGCCTGCCCTAAAATAATACTTGCCGGAATGCCGTACTTTTCCATATTTGACTGTGCTACCGCTTTATAAGTTTCGATATAAGCCAAAATCATTTCGTTAGTGACTTTTACCCGAGTTGTAGCTTCAAGAATTTGTGTTTCGGTAGTATTGGTTTCTGAAGATTTTGTGTTGGATGAATTCTCTTTTGTTTTTTTTACAGAAGATTTGTTGTCGGTTCTTGCCACCGAAGTGAAGGGTTTGGAACCTTTTCGAGTGGTTTGAATTACCGACCTGTTCGTATTGCAACTTACGAAAACCAGAACTATTATTAAGAATACACTTTTTCTAATCATTGAAATCTATTATAGGTAATTTTTTTGCCTTCAGTTTTAAATTCATTCCTGCAATTCCTTGAATTCCACCAGTATGAATGAGCAATATCTTCGAATTTTCGGGAAAATAATTCTTTTTAATTAAATCCATAACGCCAAAAACCATTTTTCCAGTATAAATAGGATCCAAAGGAATACTATTTTCTGCATAAAACCGGTTGATGAAAGCTATTAATTCCGGATTCACTTTTCCGTATCCTCCAAAATGATATGCCGTTATTAATTCCCAATGCTCATTTCGGGCAAATTTACGAATTTCCTCATTTAAAAAGTCCCCTTTCAAGGCAGGAAATCCCAAAACTTTTTGGTGTGGCAAAATACTGTTTATAAGACCGCTAATTGTTCCACCTGTTCCAACGGCACAACATACAAAATCAAATTCAGCATCTTCATCAGTTAGAATTTCTTCACATCCTTTGACTGCAAAATCATTGGTTCCGCCTTCGGGAACATGATAAAAATCACCGAATTCTTGTTTAAGATTTTCAATAAACCCTATTTCCGTTTTGTGGCGATAGTTTTCCCGAGTAACAAATTTGAATTGCATTCCACATTCCTGAGCAAAATGCAAGGTTGGGTTTTCAGGGATTTTACTTTCCAATTCATCCCCACGTATAATTCCGATGGTTTTAAAACCCTGCTCTTTTCCCGCATAAGCAAGAGCGGCAATATGGTTTGAAAATGCACCACCAAAAGTGAGCAGCGTATCCTGATTTTCTGCTTTTGCCTGAAGGAGATTGTATTTTAGCTTTCTAAACTTATTTCCTGATATAAACGGATGGATGAGATCTTCACGTCTTATGTAGATAGAGATGCTATCTTTGGATGATTTTATTTTTTGGGTTAGAATTTCTCGCAAAACATATAGAATTTGGCACAAATATACAACACAAAATGAATTGTTTATTCATTAAATATTAATGTTATAAGGGAAATATTTACCTGTCAAGTGTTTTTTAAAAAATTCCAAAACAACCTTTTTTTTAAGTAGTTAAGGTCATTTTCATTGGCGTAAGCTTCCCTTTCGAAACTTATATTTCTATAAGCCAAATCCTTATTTTTATATTGAATCAACCTTAAAAGAAATTCAATAAAATACCAAATAAAAAAAGGAATAATAAGCAGTTCCAATTGCTGTCTCAAATGAATCCGTTCGTGATTTATAAAAACTGGATTTTCTTTATCCAATGAATATTTTACAAACACTAATGGAAATATCGTTAGTCCACGATATCCTTTTGGAATTAAATATTTAGTTACAATTAGAAACATTCGCTTTAAAGTCTATAAATTTGTAGTTATGAATGAACAAAGTAATGAAAATAAATTAATCGAAGGCGAAGATTTTTATTATACGCCCGAAGGCTATAAATGCTTTACCGAAAAATACCATCTAAAAAAAGGGTATTGTTGTAAAAGTGGCTGTCGCCATTGTCCGTATGAAAGCCCCCTAACCCCCAAAGGGGGTAAAAGAAGGGATTATGAATAAAAAAATCAACAATACTATGGATAAAATACCAAGAATGTCTTCTGACACAATTCCCCCTTTGGGGGTTAGGGGGCTCAAAGAACAAATTCAAGAAGGAATTCCAATTATATTGCCGCTTCCAAAACCGTTTGAAGCCAACATTAATCATGCGCCAAAACGAAAGGAAATACTTTCGGCTGAGGAGAAAAAGTTGGCACTGCGGAATGCACTTCGGTATTTTGAGCCACAACATCACGCTGAACTAATCACGGAATTTGCCGAAGAATTAAAAAATTATGGTCGTATTTATATGTACCGTTTTCGTCCTGATTACAAAATGTTTGCCAGACCTATTGCTGAATATCCCGGAAAATGTGAGCAGGCAAAAGCGATAATGCTAATGATTCAGAACAATCTGGATTATGCCGTGGCGCAACATCCTCACGAGCTGATTACTTATGGTGGAAATGGAGCAGTTTTCCAGAACTGGGCACAATATTTATTGACAATGCAATATTTGTCTGAAATGACAGAGGAGCAAACTCTCACGATTTATTCGGGTCATCCAATGGGATTGTTTCCTTCTCACAAAGAAGCACCAAGAGTTATCGTGACAAACGGGATGGTTATTCCTAATTATTCTAAACCTGACGATTGGGAAAAAATGAATGCATTGGGAGTTTCACAATATGGCCAAATGACCGCTGGAAGCTATATGTACATTGGCCCACAAGGGATTGTGCACGGAACCACGATTACAGTTTTGAATGGTTTCCGGAAAATAAAAACCAATCCCGAAGGCGGATTATTTGTCACTTCAGGATTAGGTGGAATGAGCGGTGCACAACCAAAAGCTGGAAACATTGCCGGTTGTATCACTGTTTGTGCTGAAGTAAATCCAAAAATCACGCACATTCGGCATAGTCAGGGCTGGATAAATGAAGTCATTGAAGACATAGATGAACTAGTGCAACGAGTTGCTTTGGCGAAAGCCAATAAAGAAATTGTTTCTATCGCTTATCTGGGAAATATTGTGGATGTTTGGGAAAAATTCGATCAGGAAAATATTTATATCGATTTGGGTTCAGACCAAACCTCGCTTCACAATCCTTGGGCTGGAGGCTATTATCCTGTGGATATTTCTTTTGAAGATGCCAACGAAATGATGGCTAATAATCCTGATTTATTCAAGGAAAAAGTACAAGAAACCCTTCGTCGTCATACTAATGCCATTAACAAACATACCGCAAAAGGAACTTATTTCTTTGATTATGGAAATGCATTTTTGCTTGAAGCTTCCCGTGCTGGAGCAGATGTTATGGCCGAAAACGGAATCGATTTCAGATACCCGAGTTATGTTCAGGATATTATGGGTCCAATGTGTTTTGATTATGGATTTGGTCCTTTCCGTTGGGTTTGTGCCTCAGGAAATCCAGAAGATTTACAAAAAACGGATGCCATAGCTTGTGAAGTTTTGGAAGAAATTCAGCAAAATTCTCCAGACGAAATTCAACAACAAATGCAGGACAATATCCATTGGATAAAAGGCGCTCAAGAAAATAAATTAGTCGTTGGTTCACAAGCCAGAATTCTGTATGCCGATGCCGAAGGAAGAATGAAAATTGCCGAAGCTTTTAATCAGGCTATTGCCAAAGGTGAAATAGGAACCGTAGTTTTAGGTCGAGACCATCACGATGTTTCGGGTACAGATTCCCCTTATAGAGAAACCTCAAACATATATGATGGCTCCCGTTTTACTGCCGATATGGCAATACAAAACGTGATAGGCGACAGTTTTCGTGGCGCAACCTGGGTATCCATTCACAATGGCGGAGGAGTTGGTTGGGGCGAAGTAATAAATGGCGGATTTGGTATGGTTCTTGATGGTTCAATAGAAGCTTCAAAGCGCATAGAATCAATGCTTTTCTGGGATGTTAATAACGGAATTTCCAGAAGAAGCTGGGCACGAAACGAAGGGGCAATTTTCGCTATAAAAAGGGCGATGGAGGCTCAGCCTTTGTTGAAAGTTACACTACCTAATTTGGTAAATGATGATTTGTTTAAAATTTAAATCTAAAAAAATGAAATTAATTAAATCCTTCGCAATTATCCTGTTTTTAGTATTGAGTTCTTGCAGCTCAGTAAGTGTGTATTCTGATTATGAAAAAAGTATCGATTTTAGCCAATACAAAACGTATGCTTTCCATAAAAAAGGAATTGAAAAAGTTCAAATTTCAGAAATGGATAAGAAACGAATTTTAAATGCTATTGATGTTGAACTTAGCAAAAAAGGAATGACTAAAAGTGATACTCCTGATTTGCTGATAAATATTTTTACCCAAGAAAGACAACAAATAGATGTAAACCAATATTATGCTGGTTGGGGTTACGGCTGGGGATATGGTTGGGGCTATGGCTGGAGTCCTTATTATTGGGGAGGACACCCTTATGTAAGTACTTCGACAGAGGGAACGCTATATATTGATTTAATTGATGTCAAAAAAAATGAATTAGTTTGGGAAGGTAAAGGTGTTGGCTATTTGACACAAGATCGCTCTAAAAAAGAAGCAATAATAAACGAATTTGTCGCAAAAATTTTGATGCAATATCCGCCAACAAAAAAGCAATAAGATTTCAGGTTGCAAATTTGCAGCACCTATAACCGTAACAGAAATGTTGCGGTTTTTTTATACATTAGAATTTAATAAACTTATATTGAGAGATGAGGTTGACTATTTTTTGGTTCAAATTATCAAGAAACTTTTTGTAACTTTCTGAATTTGGATTGAAAGGTCTATGAGCCAATCCTTTTTGGATCGTTTCGACTTCATCCATATTCGAATGACTTTCTTCCAAAATAGTAGTTTCAGAAAATCGCTCCCAAATATAATCTATCGCCACTTGACTGGGATGCAACATATCTTCGGCATAGAATCGATAATCGCGAAGTTCATCCATCATAATTTCGTAGGAAGGAAAATAAGCCCCCTCCGCCCCCAAATGGGGAACTTGCAAAACAGAGTACAAAGCGGTAATTAAATTAGCCTTACTTACCTGATTTTCCACAAAACCATCTTTGAGATGACGCACTGGCGAAACCGTGAAAATGAAATTTACGTTTGGGTTTACTTTTTGGATTAAACTAATTGTGTTTTTAATCGAATTCTCAATAATATCAACCGATAAAATTTCTTTTAAAAATTCTTTTTGTGGTACTTTATGGCAATTGGCTACAATACTGTTGCTTTCTAAATTTCTATACACCCAGGATGTGCCATAAGTGATGATTATATGTGTTGATTTGGTTATTTGGTTATTTGTTTCTTGGAGAATAGCATTTATATTTTCTAAAAATGCTTCTTTATTAGAATGATTTAAATCCGAATGCACATCAAAACAATGCCAGCGTTCGTTGTGAAAGAAGATGTCTTTCTCTGTAAATAATTCTAGATTTACAGCTTTATGGATTATTTTTTCAATAGAAACTGGATTAAAAATGATTCCAAATGGATTGCAAGTACTTTGAAACTTGAAATAATCTAACTTCTCGGCTATATTTTCAGCAAAACAAGAACCCAAAGACACAATTTTAGAATTGTAATCTATAGTGAAATCACTCTTTAGGATAGGTATTTTAGTTCTGAATTGCATTTATAATTTTTCCTAAAAAAAGGAATTAATTGTAGAATAACAGCGACTTTAAATGTTTTGAATCATTCCCTCCAAAGATAAGGTTTTCTGAAACAATTTCAATTGGATAACCTATAGAATCATATTGGTGTTTACTCTTATTAATTTTGATTGATGAAATAACTTGTTCTTCATCGATATGCTTAACTGATGAAATTTCAGAACTGCTTATGACATTATTTAAGGAAATTGTTATAGAATAATCAAGCAATTTATTGTAACCCAAAACATTACTTAATGCATTATTCTTATAATCATATTCAAAACTTGAGATGTTTTCAGCCAAAATTCCTTGTCCTGCATCATCTAAAAAACTGTCATCTTTAATAAGATTTCCGCTTTGAAAATATAATTTTCCATGATTAATTTTAACATCATTATTTTGGAAATCTTTAGTTAACTTCTCATAAGAAACCGATCCATCACTATTATGAACATAATTTATTACATAATTATCCGAAGACGTAATTTTTGATAATTGTCCGTTTAAATATAAATATTGTAATGTATTGATGTGATGATTTGTTTTGTCTAAGGTTACAATTTTTGTAATTAAATCGTCAGTGTAATAAAACTCTGAGAATTTATCAACCCTATCAATATTCACTATTTTATTTCCATCATAACTAAGTAGAGTTGTGTTTGAAGAACCATCAATAGACATTTCAACAATCTTTTTCAACAACTGAACCTTAGCCTGATCAACATTTTCATTTGAACAAGAACAAAGCGTTATTAAAAACACCGATAGAAATCCTATTATTATATTTGGTTTTTTCATAATAAATAAATCGTATTCGCCTTTAATTAAAGCCTTTATTACATTACAAATCAAATCTAAAAAATTAAAAACCACAATATTTATCGTTACAATCCCAATATTTCGGGTAAACTACTATTTCAAACCTGCTTCCAACGGTTGAAACCGTTGGCTATGGTTCAATATCAAACAAAAATAAAACCCTTTCAGGGTTTTAAAATCTAAAAGGGTTTCCAGTATAAAACTAAATCTTTTTTACTTCACAAAATCAATGGCTTTCGCCAAAGCTTCCTGAATTCCAGCTACATTTTTTCCGCCAGCTGTGGCAAAAAATGGCTGCCCTCCTCCGCCTCCTTGAATGTATTTCCCAAGTTCTCGAACAACTTGACCTGCATTCAGATTTTTATCCGCCACTAATTCTTTCGAAATATAGCAACTAAGCATTGGTTTTTCGTCTTCGGCTGTTGCCAAAACCAAGAATATATTTTTCCCTAAAGTTCCTAATTCATAAGCTAAATCTTTTGCTCCTTCCGGACTCAAATCAACTTGTTTGGCAAGAAATTGAACTCCGTTTATTTCCTGCAATTCTTGGGCTAATTCCCCTTTCATATTTTTGGCTTTATCTTTCAATAAAACCTCCAATTGTTTTTTGAGTTTTACATTTTCATCTTGCAGCGAATGAACTGCTTTCATCACATCTTGTGGATTTTTCAAGGCGTTTTTAACCTCGGTCAACGTGTTTTCCTGAGTTTCGAAATACGTTTTTACAGCATCGCTGGTAATAGCTTCAATACGACGAATTCCGGCTGCAACTGCTCCTTCAGATACAATTTTGAAATGCCAAATCTCGGCCGTATTTTTCACGTGAATTCCACCACAAAGTTCCATACTTTCACCAAACTTTATTGCCCGGACGGTATCTGCATATTTTTCTCCAAATAATGCCATAGCACCTTCGTCAACTGCTTGCTGAAACGGAACATTTCTTCTTTCAATTAAAGGCAATTGCTCCTGAATTCGAGCATTTACAAAATCTTCAACTTGTTGAATTTCGCTGTCGGATAATTTTGCAAAATGCGAAAAGTCGAATCGCAAATGACTGTGATTTACCAAAGATCCTTTTTGCTCCACGTGAGTTCCTAAAATACTTCGCAAAGCCTGGTGCATCAAGTGAGTGGCAGAATGGTTTGCCGCAGTTTTTCGTCTTCGATCCGGACCAACAACTACTTTAAAAATTTCGGACAGATTTGTTGGTAACTCTTTTGTAAAATGGATAATCAGGTTATTTTCTTTTTTAGTGTCAATAATATAAATGACATCTCCATTTGCTGTTTCAAGAACTCCGGCATCTCCTACTTGACCTCCGCCTTCCGGATAAAAAGGCGTCATATTAAAAACTAATTGGTAAATCTCTCCATCTTTTACACTTTCTACTTTTCTGTAACGCGTGATTTTAACCATTGCTTCGGTATAATCATAGCCTAAAAACTCAACTACTGGGTCGTCTACCAAAATATGCCAATCTCCCGCTTTCACTTTGGAAGCCGCACGAGAACGCTCTTTTTGTATTTGCAATTCAGACTCAAACTCGGCTTCGTTTAACTCCAAACCTCGTTCGCGAAGAATTAAACTTGTTAAATCTATTGGAAATCCATAAGTATCATAAAGTATAAAAGCTCTTTTACCTGAAATCACTTTTTCGGTTGAATTCGAAATTATATTTTCCAATAAAATCAAACCTTGATCCAAAGTTCTCAAAAAAGAATTTTCTTCTTCGCGAATCACATTGATACAAAGTGTTTTTTGAGATTTGATTTCCGGAAAAGAACCACCCATTTGATTGCTCAAGGTTTCGACCAATTTATATATAAAAGGTTCTTTTGTGCCTAAAAAGGTAAAGCCATAACGAATAGCACGACGTAAAATTCTACGAATTACATAACCTGCTCCGGTATTTGATGGCAATTGACCATCGGCAATAGAGAAAGCCACAGCTCGAACGTGATCAGCAATAACACGAATGGCAATATTTACTTTATCTTCTTCATCGTTTGAAGCTTTGACAGTATATTTTGCTCCTGTAATTAATTCAATTTCTTTGATAAGCGGTGTAAAAACATCTGTATCATAATTAGATTGAACCCCTTGCAAAACCATACAAAGTCTTTCGAATCCCATTCCGGTATCGACGTGTTGTGCCGGTAATTTTTCTAAAGAGCCATCGGCTTTACGGTTAAATTCCATAAATACATTGTTCCAAATCTCCACCACGTGAGGATGGTCATTGTTTACCAATGATTTCCCTGAAACCAAGGCTTTTTCTTCGGCAGAACGAATATCAACGTGAATTTCTGAACAAGGACCACACGGACCTTGATCTCCCATTTCCCAAAAATTGTCTTTCTTGTTTCCAAGAATAATTCGGTCTTCAGAAATTAGGGTTTTCCAAATATCATACGCTTCCTGATCGAAAGGAACGTTTTCTGACGGGTTTCCTTCAAAAACAGAAACATAAAGAATGTCTTTAGGGATTTTATAGACTTCTGTCAATAATTCCCACGCCCAATTAATGGCTTCTTTTTTGAAATAATCTCCAAATGACCAGTTGCCCAACATTTCGAACATCGTGTGATGATAGGTATCAATTCCCACTTCTTCTAAATCGTTGTGTTTTCCTGAAACGCGAAGACATTTTTGAGTATCGGCAATTCTTTTGCTTTTTGGTGTTCCGTTACCCAAGAAATATTCCTTGAACTGCGCCATTCCTGAGTTGTTAAACATCAGGGTTGGATCATCTTTGAGCACTATTGGAGCTGACGGAACAATTAAATGTCCTTTGCTTTCGAAAAAATCCAGAAATTGTTTACGTACGTCTTGTGATTTCATTTTTTTGATTTAAAAATTTAAAAATTTAAAGATTTAAAGATTTACTGGAATTGAATTTTTCAATCTTTAAATCATTTAATCTTTCAATTTTTATTGCCCCAGATAGAAGTGAAAATCCTTTTCTTTTTTTCTTTAAAAAAGAAAAGATTGAAACGAATAGCTGGAAAAGGCACATTAAAATATTTATTATTGAAAAAAGAGTGTAACAAATGAAACATTTATTAAATTTGTTCGACTAACCTTATTCCAAGGTGCAAAAATAGGGTATTTTAAAATATGACGAAAGTAAAATATTATTACGATTCCGAAAATCTGGCATATCGAAAAATAATCACAAAAACGAGAAAGAAAATTGGAGTTGTTTTGTTGTTTTTAGTGGCTTCGGGATTGTTTGGGTTTTTGAGTTTTATAGCTTTATTGAACACACCTTATTTTGAAACTCCAAAGAATAAATTACAGGCACGTGAAATAGAAAATTTAAAATTGCGTTATGCTATTTTGAACAAAAAAATGGATCAAGTAGAGGATGTAATTGATTTTATTGAAGATCGGGATAACAATTTATATAGAGTGTATTTTAACGCCTCGCCCATTCCGGAAGAGGAAAGAAAATCTGGTTTCAAAGAAATTCATCGATATAAGGAACTAGAAGGATATGATAATTCTCAATTAGTGATGAATACCACAAAACGGATTGATGTGCTTCAAAAGGCTTTGGCCATTCAGTCAAAATCATTGGATGATATTTTGAAAATGGCGAAAGCAAAAGACAAATTATTAGCAGCAATTCCGGCGATTCAGCCAGTTAGAAATGAGAATTTAAAAAGTATGGTTTCTGGTTTTGGGTATCGCACGGATCCTTTTACCAAGGCGAGAAAAATGCACGAAGGAATGGATTTTACATCCAAAACTGGAACTCCGATTTATGCCACAGGAGACGGCGTGGTGGAAAGGGCAGATAATACGGCTTCAGGATTTGGAAATCATATTGTGATTCGACACGGTTTTGGATATGAAACTTTATATGCGCATCTTAGCCGATACAAATGCAGGTCGGGACAACGCATTAAACGCGGTGATATAATAGGTTATGTGGGAAGTACGGGAAGGTCTGAAGGACCACATTTACATTATGAAGTGCATAAAAATGGTAAAGTCGTGAATCCATTGAATTTTTATTACGGCAATATTTCGGCGGTAGAATATGTTGCCATTGCTAAATTAGCTAATCAAGAAAATCAATCCTTTGACTAATTTTCAGGTTGCAGATTTCAAACGAAAGAAGGCAGGTTGCAGATTTAAGAGAACATATATAAACAAAAACAATATGCACGTAGAATTATCGCCTGATAAAAGATATTACAGTATTGGAGAAATTGCCAAAGCTTTTGACGTAAATGCTTCACTTATTCGATTTTGGGATAGTGAATTTGACATTTTGAAGCCAAAGAAAAACGCTAAAGGCAATCGAATGTTTACTCCCGAAGATGTCAAAAACCTCCAATTGATTTATCATTTGGTTAAAGAAAGAGGTTTTACGCTCGAAGGCGCCAGAACGCATTTGAAGGAAGGACAAAAGAAAACATTAGATAAATTTGAAATTATCAGGAAACTGGAAACCATAAAAGTGCAGTTGACGAATATTAAGAATGAACTCTAAATTTTTGATTGTAGATTAACGATTTTTGATTGCCGATTTTAAAAATAAAAACTAAACACTAAACTTTAAATTAAACAAAAATGGATTTTAAAAAATTTTTACCTTGGATTATTGTAGCTGTATTTGTCATTGGAATTTACAGTTGGGTTAAAGGAATTAATAATACTGCGGTGACATTAAGTCAAACCGTTGAGCAAACTTGGGGTGATGTTCAAACCTCTTACCAAAGAAGAAATGACCTTATCGGAAACTTGGTAAACACAGTAAAAGGTGCTGCTGATTTCGAAAAAAGCACATTGACTGCCGTAATTGAAGCAAGAGCTAAAGCCACTTCGATAACTGTGGATCCAAAAAATATTACACCAGAGCAATTAGCCCAATTCAATCAAGCACAAAGCGGTGTGAGCAGTTCTTTGTCAAGATTATTGGTAACTGTTGAGCAATATCCTGAATTGAAAGCCAATGCAAATTTCTTGAAATTACAGGACGAATTAGCAAGTACTGAGAACCAAATTCTAACAGCCAGAACACGTTTCAATGAAGCCGTTATGCCTTACAACACTCATATCAAAACATTCCCTAATAACTTATTTGCAGGAATGTTTGGTTTCAAGGAAAAAGCGTATTTCCAATCAGTGGCTGGTGCTGAAAAACCTGTTGAAGTAAAATTCTAAAGCCCCCTAACCCCCCAAAGGGGGAATTTAAAAAATAAATAAAATGTCAAAAGTTGAAGATTTTTTAACCAAAGAAGAAGAACAAGAAATTGTTGAGGCTATTCGTATGGCTGAAAAAGAAACTTCTGGCGAAATTAGAGTACATATAGAAAAAACAACTTCCAAAGTTCCTTTTGACAGGGCTTTGGAAGTTTTTCATTTGTTGAAAATGGATGAAACCCAACTCAAAAACGGGGTTTTAATTTATTTAGCTGTGGACAACCATAAATTTGTGATTTGCGGAGACAAAGGAATTGACGAATTAGTTTCTGACGATTTTTGGGTTTCCACAAAAGAAGCGATGGCAGCTCAATTCAAAACTGGAAACTTCAAGCAAGGTTTAATTGACGGCATTACTAAAGCTGGCGAACAATTGCAGCAATACTTTCCTTATGAAGAAGGTGATACAAATGAATTATCAAACGAAATATCAAAAGGATAATGAAAACTAAACAGACGGCAGATGGCAGATGGCAGTTAGCTAGTTTCCATATAATATTAGTAGCTTTCCTTCTAATCACACAAATCAGTTTTGCCCAGTATACTATACCTGAAAAACCAAGTTTGCAAACTTCGGTTTATGATTATGCCAATGTTTTAAGTGCTACCGAAAAATCACAATTAGAAGAAAAACTCATTCGCTATTCTGATTCAACTACAACTCAAATTGTGGTTATCATCATCGAAAGTCTAAAAGGTGAAGATGTCAGCCAGTTAGCTACAAAATGGGGACAAACATGGGGAATTGGCGGTACAGCCAAAGATGATAATGGAGTCATCATTCTTTTAGCAAAAGCCGAAAGGAAAATTGCAATCAACCCGGGTTACGGACTTGAAGATCGATTGACAGCAGGAATTGGTGGCGAAATAATCCGAAATATCATCATTCCTGAGTTCAAAGCCGGAAGTTATTATAACGGTTTAGACAAAGGTGCTGATGCTCTTTTTGATGTTTTTAAAGGCAAATATAAAGGGGAACGAAAACAAACGAAAGGAAAAGATTTTCCTGTATTACCAATTATTATTATAGCTATCATACTACTTGTCCTGATTTCAAGAAATAAAAAAGACGGTGGAAATTCCGGAAATTCCGGTGGCGGACCAAGTTTGCTTGATGTAATTATCTTAAGCAGTTTGGGCGGAAATAGTGGTGGTGGTTTTGGAGGAGGTTCTTCTGGAGGCGGTGGAGGAGGCGGCTTTGGTGGCGGCTTCGGTGGCGGAGGATTCTCTGGTGGAGGAAGTAGTGGAAGTTGGTAAAATATAGTAATCAGAGTTCGGTCACAAATGACAATATAAAAACAAAAAAGAGTTTCAAAAAAATTGGAACTCTTTTTTATTTGTATCAATCAGTAAATTAAAATTATTACCTCACTTTACTTCTTAAAACAAAATAATGCAAGAACTTTGGAAAAAATTGTTTCAAATAAACTCCCATAACTTCTTTTCCTCCAATATAAGCTTCGAATTTATTAGACTCAACTACTTTTATGAATTTTTTGGCAAAAACAGCTACTGGCATTCCGTTTTTTGTAGCTTCATCTTCTTGATTTTGGCTTGAGCCGTTTCCAGTTAAGGCATTTTTAGCCACATTGGTTTGAATAAATCCTGGGCAAATAAGCGTTACATCCAAAAAATCTTTATAATGTTCCATCCTTAACACATCAAAGAAACCGTGAAGGGCGTGTTTTGCGCCACAATAACCGGAACGATAAGGTGAACCAAATTTTCCCATCAAACTGGTAATAGTTACAAAATGTCCGCTTTGATTTTTAATGAAATGTGGCAGCAAAGCTTTGGTTAAAGCCACCGTTCCCAGATAATCAACTTCAATGAGCTTTTTATCCACTTCAAAATCAGTTTCGGCAATAAGTGAACGTTGACTAACTCCGCCATTATTGACGAGAATGTCAATTTTTCCAAAGGCAGCAACTGCTTTTTCTGCATTTTTTTTGGCATTGCCAAAATCAGCCAAATCAAAAGGCAAAACCATAACTTCGGTAGTTGTGCATTTTGATTTAACTAATTCTAAAGCTTCAATATTTCGCGCCGAGAGGATCAATTTGCAGTGTTTTCGAGACAATTCATAAGCTAACGCCTCTCCTATTCCACTTGAAGCACCCGTAATCCAAACTACTTTGCCGTTTATTGATTTCATTTTGTTTAATGAGTAAGTGTTTATGATACTGAAAAAAAATTGGTCGCAGATACAACGGATTCGCTTTCGCGAAGTCGCGGATCAAAACTGATTCTTCATTTGCTACTAATTGTAAATCTAATAAAAAAATCTGGGTATATCCGTTTTTTTGCAATAGCAAATCCGTTGTATCTGTGTTCCATATTTAGCACCCACATTAAAAAGAAAAAAGTTTATCGAGCTTTTGCAAACTCCATAAACTTTATGTTAGAATCAAGAAAGAAAAGACTATTTCTCTCTAATATAAATATCAATTGGAACACCTGAGAAATCCCAATTTTCTCTAATTTTATTTTCAAGATACCGTTTGTATGGTTCTTTTACATATTGTGGCATATTGGCAAAAAACACAAACTGAGGTGTCGGCGTTGGCAACTGCATACAATATTTAATTTTCACGTATTTCCCTTTTGTTGCTGGTGGAGGATAAGCTTCGATAACTTTCAACATAAATTCATTGAATTTTGAAGTCGCAATGCGTTGTTTTCTATTTTCGAAAACCTGAACTGTAGCTTCTAATGCTTTCAACAAACGTTGTTTTGTCAATGCTGAAACAAAAAGAATGGGCACATCTGTAAATGGCATTAATTCTTCTCTGATTTTAGCTTCGTAATCACGGGTTGACATCGTGTCTTTTTCGACCAAATCCCATTTATTTACCAAAATCACAACTCCTTTTCGGTTTTTCTCGGCCAACCAAAAAATACTTTGGTCCTGACCTTCAAATCCACGAGTGGCATCAATAATCAAGATACAAATATCCGAGTATTCGATAGCACGAACCGAACGCATCACCGAATAAAACTCTAAATCTTCCTTCACTTTCGCTTTACGACGAATTCCGGCAGTATCTACTAAGTTGAATTCGAAACCAAAACGGTCAAATTTGGTATCAATGGCATCACGAGTTGTTCCTGCAATGTCAGTAACCATAAAACGTTCTTTGCCAATCAAGGCATTTATAAAGCTTGATTTTCCAGCATTTGGACGACCAACAACTGCAAAACGAGGCAAAACAACTTCTTCTTGAACTGGTTCTGGTTTTATTGGGAAAGCATCAATTACTGCATCCAATAAATCTCCTGTTCCACTTCCTGAAATACTGGCAAAAGTATAAAATTCACCTAATCCAAGGTTATAAAACTCGAGAGCATCCTTTTCACGCATTGCATTATCTACCTTATTTACGGCAAGTAAAACAGGTTTTTTTACCTTACGCAAAAGTCTGGCAACTACATCATCCATTGGTGTGATACCTTCTTCAACATCTACAACAAAAATAATTACGTCGGCTTCATCAATAGCAAGTTCTACTTGCTTGCGGATTTCGCCTTCGAAAACATCATCAGAACCACGAACATAACCACCCGTGTCAATCACAGAAAATTCCTTTCCGTTCCATTCGCTTTTACCATAGTTTCTATCTCTGGTAACTCCAGAAACTGAATCTACAATAGCTTCTCTTCTTTGTATCAGCCTATTAAAAAGGGTTGATTTCCCTACATTAGGTCTTCCTACTATCGCAACAATATTATTCATTTATGTAAATTTTAGATTTTAGATTTCAGATTTTAGACTCTAGTTTCCTAAAATCAAATCTCATACAAATCTAAAATGCAGTATTTTAATTTTTTGCAAAGGTAGTGTTAAATACCATAATATCAATTTTTTTACTATTTTGCAGTGCTAATAGTGATTCTTTTACAAACGGCAATTACTATTAAAATAATTTTGCCACAGATTTCACAGATTTACACAGATTTTTTATTAAGGTTTCTGATATTTTAAATTTTCTGTGTGAATCCATTTAATCCGTTTAATCTGTGGCCAAAAAAAATAATTTAGAACCCTAAAATTGCTATTATGGATGCCAATAATGAAATAAGACTTCGCCTACGTTTTTATAAAGACGTGACAGAAAACATAGACACAATTCGTCAAAAATTCGAAAATTATAAAGTGAATTGCACCGAAGATTGTCATCTAAAGATCAAACACAATCACATTTGGATGAATATGCCTGATGCGAAACGAGAATACTGGTCGCCACATTTGCATTTGGAATTGGAACCCAAAGAAAATAACGAAACGCATATCCGTGGATTATTTGGCCCAGAACCAACTTTGTGGACACTTTTTATGTTTCTGCATTTTATGGTTGCGGGAATTTTTGTGATTTTCAGCGCCATCGCCTACTCCAATTATGTCTTGAAACAACCAACCACAATGGATTTAATCGTGATGTTGCTAATGGTTATCGTTTGGTTTTTACTCTACTTCATCGCCAAACAAATACGATTTAAAGGCAATGGACAAATGAATGAATTGGAAGGGAAGTTTTTGGAGATTCTAGAATCGTAGTTTTTTCTTGGAGCTATTTCCCGCTTTACTAAATATTTTAAAGCTTCCAGCCTTTTGAAGGCTGGAAGCTTTATTGGTTAAATCGCGTTTGTTGCTCTCGTTATGTGATTTGCTTCGCCTGTTCGCTATCGCTCGAGTCTCCCTTTCGTCGAAATGACGAAAAAAATGCAATTTAATTATTGATTATATCCAAAACGCTTCAACATATTCGTATTACTTCTCCAGTTTTTGTTGACTTTTACATACAATTCGATATGAATTTGTTTTCCGAAAAACTTCTCTAAATCGGCACGAGATTCCATTCCTACTTGTTTCAGGGCAGCACCTTTATGACCAATGATGATTCCTTTTTGGGTTTCACGTTCCACCATAATCAGGGAACGAATTCGGATGATGTTTTCGTCTTCGAAGAATTCTTCGGTTACGATTTCGACCGCATACGGAATTTCTTTGCTGTAATTCAACAAGATTTTCTCACGGATGGTTTCGTTTACGAAGAAACGTTCCGGTTTGTCCGTCAATTGGTCTTTTGGATAATACGCCGGAGATTCTGGCAACAATTCGATTATTCTTTGAAAAACTTCGGGAACATTAAAATTCTGCAAAGCTGATATTGGATAAATTTCGGCATTTGGAACTTTCTCTGTCCAAAAAGCAACTTGGGTTTCTAATTGCTCTTGATTAGAGTTATCAATTTTGTTCAATAACAACAAAACTGGAATTGTAGAATGGATAATTTTATTAAAAAAAGCTTCATCTTTTAATTCTTGTTCGCCTATTTCGACCATATAAATCAAGATATCAGCATCTTCAAACGCGGATTTCACGAAGTTCATCATCGATTCCTGCATCTCATAAGCGGGCTTGATGATTCCTGGTGTATCAGACAAGATCAATTGAAAATCTTCTCCGTTTACAATCCCCAAAATTCGGTGACGGGTGGTTTGTGCTTTTGATGTGATGATGGATAATCTTTCGCCAACAAAGGCATTCATCAAGGTTGATTTCCCAACGTTTGGATTCCCGATGATATTTACAAAACCTGCTTTATGTGCCATACTTTTATTCTTTATACTAATAACAAAAAAGCCACTCTTTTCAGAATGGCTTGCTTAGTAGCGGGAACAGGATTAACTTGCCTATTCTAGCTAAATTTTATTGAAGCCAATACCCTTGTCTTGTATTGAATTTATTGGGCTTGATACCTTTATTGAATTTATTTTAATGTCATTAAATTTCAATAAAATAAATCAAAAGTCGGGAATTATTCGGGAATAAATTTGTATCTTTAAACCCTTTAAAAATCAGAACTCTTGGCAAATATACAATTTAAAGCTTTAGGAAAAAAGTCTCCAGTGAATTTAAATGTTAGGTTCTACCATAATAAAATTGACTGTTCAGCAAAATCAAACATATTTGTTGATTTAAGCTATTGGAGTTTAAAGACTAATAAGGTAAAGCAAAACACCCCTAAAGACACTAAGAAACATATCGAAGACACCATTCAAAGGATGTCTGAATTTATTATGTCTGGCTTTACTCGAGACTTTCCTATTGGGGAGGCAATAAATGCGAAGTGGATTATTAAACAAGTTGATAAATTTTATATGAAACCAGAGTCTGATTCAGACCCAAAATTCTATTTTGTGCCATTTATTAAGAACTATATCGAAGAATCAAAAACCAGAGTAAACCCCAGAACTGGTAATATTATATCTGAAGGAACTTTAAAAACATATAGAACAACAGTTGCTAGAATAAGTGCATTAGAAGATTCTTTAGATTTCAGATTCAAAATTAAGGATATAGGGCTAGATTTTCATTCAAAATACACCAGTTTTACTAAACAAAAAAAATATGGAAATACCGCAATTGAGAAAGATATTTCAATAATTTCAGCATTTATTAAAGCTGCAAAAATCAAGGGCTTAGAAACAAATGTGGAAGTGGAAAGCAACTTGTTTTCATTTATTCGAGACAAAACAATTGATACTTTTTTGGATAAAGACGAAATAGATTTAGTTTATAATTTAGACCTTTCGAGTAATTTAGAATTAGACAAAATCAGGGATTTATTTATTGTTGGTCTTTGGACAGGTCTAAGAATTTCTGACCTCAAGAGAATCAATACATTTGACTTTACAAGTGGAAACATTAGAATTTTAGAAACAGACAAAACCAATGTTTATGTTGAAATACCTATACACGAACAATTAAAAACAATACTTATAAAAAGAAATGGACAATTACCAGAAATGACTAGCCAATATTTTAATAAAAAAGTGAAAGATGTTTGTGAAAAAGCAGGAATAACAAAATCCATATTAGGAAGCATAAAAGACCCCGAAATAAACAGAAAAGTTAAAGATTTCTACCCAAAGTATAAATTGATTTCTAGCCATACTTGTAGACGTTCTTTCATATCAAATCACTATGGTAAGATTTTAGACAAAACTCTTATGTCTATTTCTGCTCATAAAAGTGTCACTCAATTTTTGTCTTATGTTAAAACTTCCTCCGAAGACCAAGCTAAAGAGCTAAGTGATTTATGGAAAAATGAAGAAAAAATTAAACAAGAGGAGTTAGCAAAAAAAGAGGCTGAAACAAGTAAAGACAACTAGTATTTATTCTATCTATAATCCCTTTGACCTTATTGACTTTGTTCCTTTTTATCCTAACATTTTTTATGCGGGTGTAAATATTATAAATACAATTTCTATAATATAATGAGCATTCTAAATCTAATATCTGAGATTACATCAAAACGTAATATAAGTAAATACTTATAAAAAATGGAGCAAATTATAAATGTTTGTTAAAAAGAAAATTTTTATTTTTTACCAAAAAGAGCAAAAAATGCTCTAAATATTCATAAAAATTTACATAATAAACATAACTATCTTATTTTCAATTTATTATGATTTATTTTTTCCAAAAGTTCATATAGTTTTATATGATGTAAAAAAGCACTTATTTTGTTGTTCGTATCTTTGTAAAACAAATGGAAGCAAATACTTTCTTCAACTTTTAAGATACGTAGCTTAAAATCGCTCTGAGTTAAACTCCATTAAAAAACATATTTAAAAACCTTTAAAACCAAAAAACACCACTTTTTTGGACAGAATAACTTACGCTTATTTCAAAATATAAATAAACAAATAAATAAAATGGATAAAATACAATTTTTCCAATTGTCTTTACAAGAGTTAGAGACAATTATCAGACAGGCAGTGGCTACTGAGCTTAAAGTAGTAAACTTAAAAACACCTACTCCAAAAGAGAATTTGGACGAGATACTCACGAGGGATGAAGTTAGCAAGCTCTTAAAAGTCTCTATGACAACCTTATTTCATTGGAAGAAAAATGGAACATTAACAAACTACGGTGTTGGAAGACGTGTTTATTATAAAAAATCGGATGTTATGGGCAAATTGAACAACCTAAATGACGTAGCATAATGATAGATAATATTCGAATGTTTGTTATAAACAAACACAGCTTTGAAAATCATATAGAGGATAACAATTTGATGGATTTGACCAGCAAACTAAATATGTTAACTGGAGAACTGATGGAGTACCCAAAAAAGGGTAAAGACCTTAATCTTGAAGTTACTATTACTCCTCTTTCTGCAACTATTATAGGCAGTATACATAAGTATAAAAACCTTTTAGAAGACAATGGAAATCAAAATTATGATGATTTCAATTTTTGCCAAATTCAGGAGGTAGTTGGCGGGCTGATAAAGAAATTTAATATAGAAAGAGATACTAAATTAACGAACCTTGAATTTGGTTTTAATATAGCAGTATCAAAAGACCCACAAATAATAATAGACAATAACGTATTAATGAATAATTTCAAAGCTCCTAATAGGAACGAAAAATTTAGTGGCAAAGGAGATTATAAAGAGTTTAAGTTAACTGACTATCGTATCAAGATATACAATAAATCAAAACAATTTAATATAGAAGCTAAAGTTTTGCGAGTTGAACTAAAAATCGTCAAGAAAAGGTTGTTGAATAGTTTGGGAATACATTGTTTGGAAGATTTACAGTATAAAGAGGTGTTAAAAAACCTATTTAAGCTGTTTGTGGAGCATTTTGAAGGGATTAACATTGTAGATTACTTTGAACAAGAAAAAGTGCCTGAAAAAGACCGTAATAAGCTAAATAGATATATGAGTCCCATCTACTGGATTAGAATTAAATCAGAAAAATCCCAGAAGCAAATTTCGAGGCTTAAAGCTGATTTCAACAATCTTTTGAATAAATACAAGTTGTTAGAAATGAAAAATGAAATTAGAGAAAAACTAAATGCAAAGTTCATTGAATTGCTTGATTCCGATTGTTTCAACTCCACTTATGAAAATGTTGCTTAGGGATGAAATGTCTACTATAAGACTGATGACAAACCCGCCTTTTTTGGGCGGGTTATTGTGTTGAATTTCATATTTTTTTTACAATTGTTTAAATGCGTAAATAATAAAGCCTTCTCTATTTCTAAATTCTTTTATTTCACCATTTACGCTAATAAAATGGTCGTTATTTGAATTTTTAGTATAGAAATTTAAAATTCCACTATTTTCAAATTGAATTGTCCAGCTTTTAAAATTTCCAAATTTAAAAGAGTGATTTGAACTTATAAATTTTATTTCAAATTTTATTCTTTTTTCACCATTTATAATTGTGTCATTTTCGCCAATTGTAATTTCATTTTCTATATCTGGAGAACTTAATCCTTTGTTTTTAAGTATTTTGGTCTTTTCTTCAAGTTCTTGTTTAGTAAGAATATTAGAATCAAAAAGATATTTTAGTTGTTTATATTCATTTGAATTTAATATGTCATTGTCGTTAATTTGCTCCTTAATTTTTTCAACTTTTGAATCATATTCTTCGTTATTGATTACTCCACTATTTTTTAAACTTTTTAAACTTTCTTTTGCTTTTTCTAGTTCACTCTTATTCTTATTAATAGTTGCAACTTTTTTAAATTCAGCACTGTTTTGAAGTTTTGATTTATTGTAAGCTAAAGTTAATAATATTGAAACCCACTGTAGAGGAGGGAAAACAACGAATAAAAGTAAAATTGCTTTTTGGGCTTTATAAATTTTATTAGAATTCCAAACATACAAAGAAGAAGCAGTCATTGCTCCTACAATCATTCCTATTACCATTCTTTCGTCCATATCTCTATTTATTATCGAGTTTTAAAATGCTGATTTTTTTGTTCTTAAATAAGTAATTTACAAAAAGCCAAATAATAGAAAATAAAATTAAGCCTTTTAAATTAGAATAAACATCTTCTCTGTCAAACCTTCCGTGTATTCTTTTATGAAAGAATTTATTAGAAAACTCCTGAGAAAATTCAATTGCAACCCCAAATAAAAAAAGAAAAAGAAAAATGATAAGATGTCTTTTACTAAATAAAATATTTAAAAATAATGCTGCACCACAATAAAACATCGAATGTAATTCTTTGTCATAATGCCTAAATACAGAAGGTAGTTTAATCAAAAAGCCTACAATTGCAATTGAAAAACAAAAAAATGTGAGTATTAACTTTTGATTTAGTGTAAGCTTTAATTTCATATTTTTTACCCTCTGTTTGTTTTAAATTTAATCGTTTTATTAAGAAATTGGATGTGAGAGAATTATACGTTTTTCAAAAAATCAATTTAGCCACCACTATTTATGGCACAATTTCAATTTTAGTTCCAATTTTAATATATTTGAAAAGCTCATCAATCTCACTATTTGTTACAGCTATACACCCATTTGTCCAATCGAAACAAGTGTGGAATCGACCAATAAAACCTAATCCATTCATCATACCGTGAATTTTTATGTCGCCACCAGTAGATTTTCCTAGTTTCTTTGCCCTGTCAATATCTTTGTTATTTGGATATGAAATACCTAAGTTTTTATAAGCAATACTATTAGAGTTTTTAGCATTTATTAAATAAACCCCTTCTGGTGTTTTATTATCTCCTTGATATTGTTTTGCTCCATTTGGGGTTTTTCCTAATGCAATATTATAAACCTTCATTAATCTTCCATTTGAATAAACAAATAACTTTCGTTCTGATTTATCTACTTTAATAAAGTCTATTTTGGAATTTATATTTAAATCATTATTTGATTTACTGTTTAAATAGAAACAAGAACCCAGCAACACTAAAATAACAATTAATAACGCTTGGTTTTTTTTAATTGGAAAATTCAATATCTTCATTTAGTTAATGTTCTATACTTAATTACAAAATTTATTGTATGCACCACAGCCATCATTATCTCCCAAATCACAAGCTTTTTTAAAATATTTGCACGCTGTTATTCTATCATTTAATTTCCCATAAATTATTCCGCATTTCATAATTGCATCTGTATGATTTGGATTTAATTTAATTGCTCTTTGATAATCACTTAAAGCATAAGAGTACTTTAATTGTTTTTGATAAACATTGCCCCTGATATAATAGGAATCTGCGTTGTTAGGATTTATTGCAATAGACTTATTGATGGTTTTCAATGAATTTTCATAATCCCCATTTATAAGTAACGTTAGTGCTGAATTATAATAAGATTTATAATCCGTGGTAGTTGATTGACTAAAAATTTGATTTGAGAAAATTACCAAAATAAAAAGCAGAAATATTTTTTTCATAATTATTGGTTTCATTTTATAGTTATTAAATAATTAGGTTTTTATTCTAAATCTGAAATTAATAACCACCCAGACGATTTAATTCCGCTAGAATTGAAATAGTCAACATAAACAAATCCATTTTCTCTTTGGTTTCCAGAATCAACTTCCCCAAAAACTAAATAGGCTTTTCTTCTAAATTCTACACTAGGTTGACTGTAATAGTTAACGTTATTGACTAAGTAAATTAATCTTGCCACATATCTGATTTGTATCCTGTAAAATTTGACAAGGTGTTATATATAGACCATAATTCACGAATATTTTTAATTTCTTCTTTATCAATATTTGCACTAAATTTTTCTAGTCCTATTTTATAGGAGAGTGAAACTTCGTTGGTTTTTGGGTTTTCTAAATCATTAAAAAAACCAACTTTGTTTTCTATTGTAGATTGCACAATTACAAAACGATTGTCCTCAAATCCATATCTACCATAATTATTTTCTATAATTTTTCTGTTTGTTTCTTTATCCCCAGAATAAATTTTAAACTTTTCGAATTTAATGTCCGAATCCCATTCTTCATATTCTTCTTTAGAAATAAAATCAAACTTTGTATATGATATTATAATACAAAAATCGTATCTTTTTAAATAGTATGGACTGTCTTCCTTTTCATATCTTATAATTGCTGGAATTATTGAAAATTTATTTTTTTTAAATTGAACACTTTTAGGACTTAAAATCGTGTGTTTATAACTAACATATCCACAGATATTATTGAACTCGTTAAATTCTTTGTTAAGAAAATTCCAAGTGTTCATTAAATTGTAAAAAGTATAAAATTCTTTGAATGTAGGATTTAAATTAAGGTTATTGATAAATTCTTGGCTCGATAAATTTTTAGGTTTTACTTCGTAATAAAAATAAGTCTTGTTAGATTTATTCGAGATATAACATTTGACATTAAGTTTTACAGACCCAAAATTAATTCCATTACTTGAATCTCTTTCCATAACTAAAAACACAGACAATTCACAGTTAGGTAAGATTTGGTTATAGAAAAACCTGTAAGTTTCGTCAACTATAACTTTAATTTCACATTCAGGAAAAATACTATTTGTGAAAGTTCTACAGAATCCTGAGAGTCTATTATGAGATTCAAGATGTTTTTTTAACCCAATATTTATCATAATGTTTTTTTACAATTTCGGTTATATACAAACTCCACATTTTCCTCCATCTTCATTACAATTTTTACACCTACTACAATCTGTACACGCACTACATTCTTCCTTTCCACTGCATCTATTGCTTTCTTTGCAACTTAAAGACAAACTAAGGGTTATTATTAATAAACCGATAATTAGGATTGGTTTTTTCATATTTTTTTATTAAAATTCATACTTTATTTCACCTGTATTCATATTTTCTTTTTCAGTATAATCACCTCTAGCAATTTTCTGAAGTGCTACACTGGCTTCTTTGTAACTATTGTATTTATATAATTCTCTAAATATCGTCTTAGGTGGTTCGTTTAACATTAAAGAAACAGAACTATTATGGGAATTTCTCATATTTCTTTCGGCTTCATCTAACCATTTGTATTTTAAGTCTTCGGAAACTTCCCCGTCATAACTTTGAATATCTGTAGTATAAAAGTGATTTTCATGAGCGATTTTTTTTACCTCTTGACCATCCACGTATGTAGTTGACCAACTTACAGGTTCAGTAAAACCAATTCCTATAAAATAATAGTTTGTTTTTTCTGTCGTTTCATCTTTTGTAACAGCTAAAGGAATTTCCGAAGCAGGCATTTCAGTTTCGTATATTTTGTCATCAGATTTCTCTTTACAGGAGACAAATGTTAGTATTAAACAGAGTATGAGTATTGATTTCGACATCGTAAATAATTTTATTTTTTTCATTCTATTGTTTAATAAATTCTACACCCGAAACGGCTGTCCATTCAATTGAAGTATTAGATATTTTATTGAAGGCATAAGTTACCGATTGTCCATTGGAGTAATCAGCTTTTGCACTGTAAAATGTGCTTGTAATTGTTTCGGTTACTTTTACTGTTAATCCACCCTTCCTTACAAAATCAATTGATGCTTGCTGGCATTGACCTCCGCCAGTATAAATTGTTACACATATATCGTTTTTTGTGAAACTAAAAGAATTACCACTTCCAGTTCCATAATCTTGTTTCCAAGTTCCCTGAATCCAAGCTGGAGGATTAAAATCAGAACTACTTGCACTATCATTAGATGAAGAACAAGACAAAATCATAAACAAGCTAAATAAAAAGAAAATTTTTTTCATAATATTAAATTTAGAATTTGATGTAAAATTATAACCTTAAAACATGCCGTCAATGTGGAAAACCTCATTTGAGAGTTTTTTTTTAATAATTCTACCAAATGTAATTAAAAATAGATTTAAAAACACAAATATGTGTCCTTAAAATTTTATAGATGGTGGCACTTTTACTGTGTGAAAGAAAATGACGAAATAGAATTAATTAAAACCGTTGGAAACAAACTCAGAGATGCAAGAATTCTGAAAGGATTTTCACAGGCTACTCTGTCTTATGATGCAAATATTCCTAAAAATCAAGTTGGTCGTATAGAAAGAGGAGAAATAAGCACTTCAATTACAACCCTTTTTAAAATCTGTAAGGCTCTTAACATTCAGATAAAAGACCTTTTCGTATAAATATCAATAAATTCAAATGTTTTTTCTTATAAAATACTGTTTAGTATCATTTTAAATAAATCTCAGCTATTAAAATAGAATGACATTGGCTTAGATTTGCATTTAATTAGAAACAATTTGAATATAAAATGAATATTTCAAGCATTAAAACATATACAGCCAAATTAACTATTGGTTTTTATAAAGGTTATTCAAGAGAATTAACTTCAATTGAAGTATTTAAAGAAGTCCTACTGGAGGCTCAACAAAAAATCAAAACAGGTTTTAATATTGCTTTAAGTGCAAAATTAACTCCCTGTGAAATTTTATTTTTAGGTCAGGAAGAACCTTCTATGGAGTTACAATTTATTCAATACCCAAAATTTCCTGTGGAGGAATCAAAACTCAAAAAAGCAATTATTGAATTGACAAAAATATTGATGATTAAACTCGAACAAAACAGAGTAGTAATAGTCTTTACAGACGAAACAGTAATGCTAGAACAATCAATTGAGATAGACCCAAACATTAAAATTTAAATGAAAAATCTAATCCTCCACATTCCGCATTCTTCAACTAATATACCTCTCAAAGATGGCTATTGTGTCACCGATGAAATTCTAAATCAAGAAATTCTTAAACTTACTGACTGGTATACAGATGACTTGTTTGAAAACGAAATGGATATTAGTATTAAAGCTCCATTCTCCAGAATCTTCTGTGATACCGAACGTTTTTCTGACGACAGCCAAGAAGTGATGGCAAAATATGGAATGGGGGCTTTGTATGAGAAAACAGATACTGGTGAGCCTTTACGAAAAGTAACACCAGAATTACGTAAAAGTATCTTAGACAATTACTATTGGAAACATCATAATGAGTTTACAAATGTCGTAGAACAAGGATTACAGCAATATGGGAAAGTAGTAATTGTGGACTGCCACAGTTTTCCAAATAAAGCATTAAAACGGGCATTAGACCAATCAGATTTCCGCCCTGACTTCAACATAGGAACAGATAAGTTCCATACACCTCAAAATCTAATTGATGCTTCTGTCTTATTCTTCAAAGAAAAAGGATATTCACTAGGTGTTGACAAGCCTTATTCAGGGGCAATTGTACCATTGCAGTATTACAAAAAGGATGTAAATGTCCATTCAATTATGTTAGAAGTAAATAGGGGATTGTATTTGAAAGAACCTTCTAATCAAAAAAATAATCAATATCCAGAGATAAAACAAGTTGTGCAAGAGTTCTTGGAGCTAATTAGAAACTTGTAAAACAAAAGGTTTTTATCTAATATCGCATATTCGTATTTGTTTCTACCCTCTCCTGACTAGGTGTTTTTGAGCATATTTTTCACATAAATTTATTTCGAAGTATGCACGTATTATAATGTATCACTAAATCAGCAAAATTTTTAAAAAATTATATGTTCAATTTCTCTTCTCACCCCCCAAAGGATTAAGCCACTTCAAAAAGAGTCTTTCTGTGTAACCCCCCTTAAATTGAGAAGTATTTAGATTAATAAATCTGCTGGTAAATTAAATAATAGATGATTTCAAGATTATTTTATTAAAATTTATATAGTGGATGGAGTCGAAAAGGGTTAATTTATGGGCTAGAAGCCATTATATCAAGATTTCCAAAGGGTTTAAATAGAATAAATTTTGAAGTTTATCATTCGAAGAGAATAAAATAATCTCTTTAAACTATGCTAATTTAATAAGATTAAAATAGAGCTGTTTAGATAACTTTGAGATATAGTCGGGAATAAATCGGGAATAAAAAACCCTAAACTCTCTGTTTATAAGGGTTTAGGGTTGTTTTTAGTAGCGGGAACAGGACTCGAACCTGTGACCTTCGGGTTATGAGCCCGACGAGCTGCCTACTGCTCTATCCCGCGTTGTTTCGGGTGCAAATATACGATGTATTTTAATAAATACAAGCGATTTATAAAAAATTGTTCGAGTTTTATCTATTGACCTGACAGGGCAGCATTTAAAATATGAAAATAGAATATGTTTCGTGTATTGATTTTTTTTGCTAGTAGATTCTATTTCAGGGCTAGCTAGACATTCAAAAAAAAACCTGCAAATTTTACATCGCAGGTTTAACAAATTAAATTATTATGATTACAATCTATTAAAAAAAATTAAACATTCTTAATTTTTAAAATACAAGTGATTTATTCTTCTGAAACGATTGCTGTGTTTTTATCACTCGATACTTTTAATACTGCAGCTACTCCTTTATCATTTATCATAGTCATATTTAATACGTCTAATTTTGCCATATCTTTAGATACCAAACCACTAAACTGATTATAGGAAACATTCATCTCTTTTAGGTTTTTCAATTTATCTATATCAAAAGGAACCTGACCAACCATTTTATTATCAAATAAACTTAATTGTTGAAGGGCAGCTAAATTTGAAACAGAAGGACTCAACGTTCCTGATAGTTGGTTGCTGTTTAAAAGCAATACTTTTAAATTTTTCAACTCATAAAGAGAAGATGGAATCTGACCTTCAATTTCATTATTATATAAAGACAAGGTTTCTAAATTGCTTAATCCTCCAATTTCAGAAGGGATGGTTCCAGAAAATTTATTCATAAACAGAGCCAAAGTTTTTAATGAATTTAGCTCACCAATTGAAGCTGGAATTGATCCGGATAATTTATTAAACGATAGATTAAGAGATTCTAGTGATTTCATATTCCCAATTGTAGAAGGAATATTTCCTGAAATAACGTTTTTATACAAATTTAAAGTTTTCAAATATATTAAGTCTGAAACTTCTGAAGGCAAAACCCCAACTAAATTATTGTTAGGCAATTGAATTGACACCACCTTGTCGTCTTGAATTCCTATACCATACCAAGAAGAAACTGGTGATTTCAAATCCCATTTTGAAGTCCAATTTGCTCCATTTGTAGCATTGTACAATTTTATAAGTGCGTTTTTCTCAGAAACTGAAACATCAGCTTTCATTACAAATGAAAACATGATTATTAACAATAGTGTGTATATATTTTTCATAATGCCCCCTTTTTTTTATTAATTATAAGCTAAAGTACACCTAAAGTCGTTAACTAACAAATAAAATCGACGAAATACATAAATTAAAAATATAAAATTGATTTTTCTTACAATATTATAAAAAAACTGTGTATAAAAAATTCAAATCATAAAATATATTATAACTCAAAGGAAAAAATTAATATATTTGATATATCAACTTTAAATACAATAGTATGGAATTTAGCTTATTAGCAGCTTTATTGGCAGCATTATCCTCATTTGTGGTAGGATTTATATGGTATAATCCGAGAGTTTTTGGAACTATTTGGATGAAAGAAACTGGCATGACCCAAGAACAAATTGAAAAAGGGAATATGTTGAAAATCTTTGGTCTTACGTTTATATATTCACTTATATTGGCTTTCATTATAATGCCTGTTTTAGTAATCCATCAAATAGGTGCCATAAGTATGGTTGGAGGTGCTGCGTTAGTTGAGAATGCGAAACCTTCCTATTTAGCATTTATGGCAGATTATGGTGATGTTTTCCGCACTTATAAACACGGCGCTCTTCATGGATTTATATCGGGAATATTTCTAGCTACACCAGTTATTGCCATAAATGGATTATTTGAACAAAAAACTTGGAAACATATGGCTATTCAAGCCGGATATTGGATAGTTACCATGACAATTATGGGCTCAATTATTTGTGGCTGGAAATAATTTTAACATTTAATTACAATACAATCGCTCTACATTTGTGGGCGATTTTTTTTATTTGAAAACACCTTTATCCATAGAAATATATTCTTCTGTTTCAGAACTTCCAGAGAACTGGAATGACTTTGCTGTGGAAAACATTTTTCTAAGTAAGGAATATTTGGAAATTTTAGAGAAATCTGCTCCAATAAATATGATTTGTCATTTTATCGGATTGTTTAAAGAAGGTGAATTGGTGGGAATTGCCCTTTCTCAATTTTTAGATTTAAACAAGTTGGAATCTTTTGGAGAACGCGATAAATGTGTGAAAAATGTAATTCGAAATACATTTTTGAAAAACTTTTGTTCCCACATTCTTATTATTGGGAACAATATGCTAACAGGACAAAATGCCTTTGCTTTTTCTGATAAAACAGATGAAATTCAAGTATTGAAGGCCTTAAAAAATGGATCTGAAAAATTAAAAACTATTTTTAAAAAGAAAGGGACGAAAGTAGATGTGACTACTTTTAAAGACTTTCCAATAGAAGAAACAACTGGTTTCCTTGAGGCTGGATTCCAAGATTATTTTCAATTTTCGACCCAACCCAATATGCTTTTTAATATTCCAAATCAATGGAAATCTGAACAAGACTACATTGATGCGCTATCAAAAAAATACCGTGACCAATACAAACGCGCCAGAAAAAAAGCCGAAGGAGTTGAAAAAAGAAAAATGGAACTTGAAGATATTATAAAACACGAGGAAACCATCTATGATTTGTATTTTCATGTAGCCAAAAACGCTCATTTTAATACCTTTTTCTTAACTAAAAACCATTTTAGAATCTTTAAAGAATTACTCAAAGACAAATTCCTTTTTTACGGATATTTTCTTGATGAAAAATTAATTGGTTTCAATACTATCGTCAAAAACGGAGTGGTAATGGATACTTATTTTTTGGGATATGATGATAGTATTCAGCGGGAAAAAATGTTGTATTTGAATATGCTTTATGATATGGTTGCCTATTCAATCAACAAGGGTTTCGAGGAAATAATTTTTGCCAGAACAGCTTTAGAAATTAAGAGTTCTATTGGTGCAAAACCTCAGGAAATGTATGGTTTTGCTCAACACAGTAATCCAATTGCTGATCTTGCCTTTGAAAAAGTGTTTTGTTATCTGGAGCCAAAAGTAGAATGGAACGAGCGAAATCCTTTTAAATAATCATTAAAAATTATGGGATTGCCACTTTAATCTTATTGGGCGAAATATTGATTTTAAGTTCCGATTCATTTCCACAATATTCTCCATCAATCTGGAAACTTACCGGAAAATTAGTTTTGATTGTTGCTTTATCAGTAGAAATAATTTCAATATCTTCGTGATTAAGCGGCATATTACCCAAGATAATTTCCCCAAAAATTATCAAATCCAGATTTTTCAAAATCACCAATTCGAACTTACCGTCATTCATAATGCCGTCAGGATTGATAACAATTCCTGTCCCATATTTCTTTGAATTGGCAATAACAATCATTCTTGCTTCGCATTCGATAATTTGATTATTTGCTGTTATAATGGCATTGAATGGCTCTCCAAAATCCATTAGAGTATTAATTGCCTGCAAAAAATAACCCCATTTGCCGCGAATATTACTTTTTTCATAATTTTTAACCAATTCCGCATTCAAACCTAAATCGCTGAGGTGAAAACATCTTTGTTCATTTATTATAATTGTGTCTAATTCTATGTAATGATTATGAAAAGCTATGTCCAGATTTTCATCTAAAGTACGCATCAAATCTAAATCAACAGCTAAACCATTAGCTGAACCGGCAGGTAAAATCCCAAGAATTACGTCTTTAGCTTCTGTAGCTTCTGCAACTATTTTTACGGTTCCGTCTCCTCCAGCAATAATGATTCGTTCCGGATTATGACTGTCATAAAGCTGTCTTATCATAGAAATATCATCTCCACCAGTAGTTTTATAAAGAATGAGATTAAGATTTTCTCTAACAGCAAAAAGTGTGGCTGCATCAATAAACTCTGATTTGTCAACTGCTCCAGAAACTGGATTAACAACCAATAACACATTCTTTTTCAAAGTTTTAATTCTTTTATTGGTTAAAAACAATTAATTTTAACAATCTACAAATTTACGATAAATGAAGCCTATTTTAAAATTATATCGAGGATATGCAAATGAAGAAGAATTAATTGTGATGGGTCACGTTTTTAAACCCACAAAGACTAAAGATTATGCTTTTGAGAAAAAAAAATTCAAACATGCCTCTTCAGTTATTCGTTTGTTCAGGCTAAAAACGCACGCAAATGCAGATGTCTATTTGAAACATAACAACTCAACAGTTCATACCAAAACACTGAATGACGGCTATTTTAAATTTTGTATTCCGTTAGATCAAAATGTTGGATATGGATGGATTGATTATGAGGTGAGCATCCTTCACGATGAGAAAAAAATTGTGGCCAAAGAAAGTTTTATTCGCCCCAAAAAAGAAAATTTAGGAATTATTTCGGATATTGACGATACTTTTTTGGTTTCATACACTGAGAATCCTTTGAAGAAATTATTCCATTTACTCTTTCTAAATGTTAACGCTCGGAAAGTTTTTAAAGATGTTGTTCCTCATTATCAAGCATTGAGTCAGGCCGGAAGAAGTTTAGAAGATGAAGTAAATGCTTTTTTTTATGTTTCAAGCAGCGAATGGAATTTGTATCGTTTTATCATAAAATTTACTGAAATCCACAAATTACCAAAAGCAGTCTTATTGCTAAAAGATATTAAGTCAAGTCTTACTGATTTTCTTTGGACAGGAAGAGGTAGTCACAACCATAAATTCGAAAAAATAAAACATATTTTAGAATTTTATCCCAATTTAAAATATGTTTTATTAGGAGATGATTCTCAACATGATCCGTTTTTGTATGAAGCTATTTGCAAAATTTTCCCTGTCACTGTAAAAGCCGTTTACATTCGTAAAACGGGTTCACAAGAAAAAGAAAAGGTTTCAATTGCCTTGAAAAATCTTGAAAGTTTAGGCGTTTCAACTTGTTATTTCACGCATAGCAGCGAAGCCATTTTACATTCTAAAAAGATTGGACTTATTTTATAGAACAACATTGTCAATTTCTTCTTGGATGATTTCCCAATCTAAAAGAAGTTTGTCTAAATCCTCTTTCTTCTTGTTGTAAGCCATGAAAAATTTAGCATCTTCAATATTCTTATTATAATTAGAAGCCAGCATTTTATCGTCGTGTTGAAGATCTTTTTCCAATTGCTTAATTTGACCTTCGACCTTACTCAAACGATTCTGCAAAGCTTTTCCTCTTTTCTGATCTTCGTAGGAAACTTTATTACTTTCTTTTGAAACCACAGCTTTTGCAGCATCTTTTTTCTCAACTTCACGCATGTTTTCAAGGTTGCGCTGTTCCAAAAAGTAGTTTATATCTCCCAAATATTCTTTTATCTTTTGGTCTCTAAATTCATAAACAATGTTAGACATTCCCTGAAGAAAATCCCTGTCGTGAGAAACCAAAAGCAGTGTTCCTTCATATTTCTGCAAAGCAGCTTTCAACACATTCTTAGACTTAATATCCAAGTGATTTGTTGGCTCATCCATTACCAACACATTTATGGGTTGCAAAAGCAATTTACAAAGCGCTAAACGATTTCTTTCACCACCAGAAAGGACTTTTACCTTTTTCTCCACTTCGTCGCCACGGAAAAGGAATGAACCCAGCATATCGCGAACTTTAGAACGATTTGTATCACTGGCAGCGTCTTCCATAGTTTGGAGCAAAGTGATTTCGCCATCTAGATATTCCGCTTGATTTTGGGCAAAATAACCCACTTGAACATTATGACCTAGTTTAATGTTTCCTTGATATTCGAATTCGTTGACAATGGCTTTCATAAAAGTCGATTTTCCTTGTCCATTTTGCCCAACAAAGGCAATCTTGCTTCCGCGTTCGACTAAAAGAGAAATATCCTTCAAAATAGTTTTGTCACCATATTTTTTAGTTACATCTTCGGCTTCTATTACTACTCTTCCTGGAACTTTTGAAACCGGAAAAGAGATATTCATCACAGAATTATCATCTTCATCCACTTCGATACGTTCTACTTTGTCTAATTTTTTAATAAGGGATTGCGCCATTGAAGCTTTGGAAGCTTTAGCACGGAATTTCTCAATTAATTTTTCGGTTTCCTCAATTTTTTTAGCTTGGTTCTTTTGTGTAGCCAATTGTTTTTCTCTGATTTCGCCTCTTAATTCCAAATATTCAGAATACGGTTTATTGAAATCATACGCTTTCCCAAGAGAAATTTCTATGGTTCTATTGGTTACATTGTCCAAAAACATTTTATCATGCGACACTATCACCACAACACCGGCATAATTACGCAAGAAACTTTCTAACCAAATGATACTTTCAATGTCCAAGTGATTCGTTGGCTCATCCAAAAGCAATACGTCATTGGCTTGCAATAATAATTTGGCTAATTCGATACGCATTCTCCATCCACCCGAAAAAGTTTCGGTTTGGTCATTAAAAACTTCTCTTTTGAAGCCTAACCCAAGAAGAATTTTCTCCGTATCGCCAATATAATTATATCCTCCCAACAATTCGAAGCGATGGGTGTAATCAGACAAATCTTCAATGATTTGACCATATTCGTCGCTTTCGTAATCCGTTCGAGTTACTAAAAGATGATTAATTTCTGCAAGTTTTTTTTCTACAATTTTAATGTCTGTAAAAGCTTCATAAGCTTCTTCTAGAACTGTTCTTCCTTGCTCAAAATCGATATCCTGACGCAAAAATCCCATTCGAACCTCTTTTTCCTGAGAAATAACTCCAGAATCAGGTGCAAAATCTTTAGCCAAGATTTTAAGCATTGTTGATTTTCCAGCACCGTTTTTGCCAACAAGACCTACTCGGTCTCCAGCACCCAATCGAAAGGTTACTTCTTCAAATAAATAAGTTCCTCCAAAAGAAACGGACAAATTGTGTATATTAAGCATATTATGTTACTAATGTTACATTATGAAAAGTACAATATTGTACCTTCGCAGAAAATTTTTGCAAATGTTAAAAAAAGGATCCAAACTAAATAGTATTTTAACAGGAACTTGTCCTAGATGTCAGAATGAGAGTATGTATTTGGACAAAAATCCACTACATTTTTCCAAAATACTCAAAATGAACGAAAAATGCAGCCATTGTGGTTTGAAATATCAAATTGAACCTTCCTTCTTTTACGGAGCTATGTATGTAAGCTACGGATTGAATGTTGCTACGGGTGTTGCCGCATTTATAGTGTCCTATCTTATTTTAAATTCCAGTATAAAAACTGCTTTTATTGCCATTATTGTATCAAATGTTATATTATTCCCATTTGTTTTACGATGGTCCAGGAACATCTATATCAATATGTTTGTGTCTTACAAACCTGACTTAAAAAAATAATTTATTATTTTTTGGTAAATCTTTTTATATCAATTGCTCTATCTAGTGGTTTTTGGTATTCAATGTTTTCAAATAATGCTTTGGCCATTGCCGGTCCAAGCATAACTCCACGTGTTCCCAAACCGTTGAGAATATGTATCGAATTGTGATTTGAATAGGTTCCCACTAATGGCCTTCTGTCTTTAACTGTTGGCCGAACACCTGCTAAATGTTCCACAATTTCAAAATCACAATTAATTATTTCTTTTATTTTTTCTATTAATTCAGCTTTTCCTTCTTCTGAAGGCATATCGGTTTTGTCACTCCAATTATAGGTAGCACCAACTTTATATAAATCATTGCCAAGAGGCAAAATAAAAACACTTGTATTTATAATCACATCTAACTGGAGCTGTGGCGCTTTTATGATAAAAAGTTCCCCTTTAGTTCCGTCTAATGGTAGATCTTTAAAATAAGGATTAGAATGCATTCCAAATCCCTCAGCAAAAATGATATGTCTTGCCTTAATATCTTTGTATTGAATGCTCTCATTTTCTTCCTGCAAAAGAGAATAATCGAAAGATTCCTTAAGGAATAATTGATTTTTTATAAGGTATTCTTTGTATTTATTCAATAATAATGCAGTGTCTGCGTAGCCTGTTTGCAAGACTTCTCCATATCCAAAAGGAGAATCAATAGAGGAATACTTTGTAGTAATTATTTTTGTCGACAAAAAAGGAGTCAGATTTAATTTATCTGAAGCAGCGAACCAATTATTTTGTTCTTCGATTGAAAAAAATTTTCTTAAAATGGGCAATTTAAAATTCACTTGACAATCGATTTTTTTTTCTAAAATTGAAAAAAAATCATTCATAATCATCAAATGTTCCTTTGCTTGTCCAACTTCACTAAATCGTTTTAAAATTACTGGATTGTACAAACCTCCGGCAATCTTAGAAGAATTCTGAGAATTATTGTCTATCACCAAAATAGATTTATTGTTTTGCAAGGCAATTTCGGAAAATGAAATGCCTGCTAATCCTGAACCTATTATTAAATAATCTATCATTTTGAAGTATAAAATTAGAAGTGCAAAAAACTAGCTAATGCTTAAAAACAAAGAACTCTCGCTATTAGCAAGAGTTCTTTATGAAAATTTAAAATGAAATTTAATAATTCCACATATCTTCTTCGAAATCACGAATTTTTTCTTTTACTCGTTCCGATTCTAATAATTGATTTTGAGCATTATCTTTCATATAACCCACAATTGCTCTATCTCCATATACGTTTTCTTCCTGATAAATAACAGCATTAAAATGTCTCGAATTTAAAATTTGATCAAACGAAACTGGCATTGCTGAGTTTTTATCATTAAAAGCTTTTGATTCGTGTAATACGTCTCTTGATGATGGGAAAAATACCCAGAACAATTCAATATAATCTTTTTCTTCACTGTTCATAGTATAAACATCAGGAGTTACGGGACAAATACCAAGTAATCTGTATTTCAATTCACTTTGACGTTTGTCAAAATACCAGTATCCTTTAATTTTATATTGAGTAACATCCTGAGCCGTAAGGTCTGATTTTAAAATATATTCATTTGATATTCCATTACTAACCAATTTTTCTGCTTCCTCATTACTAATTTGATCTGGATTAAGATCTTTAAATGTATCATTAAGGCCCAAAACATTTAATTGTTCTCTTCCTTCATTGGATAAACTAATATGCATCAATGAAGCTTTAATATCTTTAAATGTTTTTTTAGTATTGAAATAACTGTCTGAATAAACTTCGGTAATTTCTCCATTTCGAATCGCTTTAGTCAAAACATCGTATAGAGAACGCCTGTCAGAACCAATGTTTGCAGTATCTACTGGAAAATATAAAGGAAAATTAATTCTTTCGCTTAAATCAATAATCTCCCAAACTGTTTTTCCCATCAAAATATCTCTATCATCAACATAACCATATTCTAAAGGCTTGTCATTGTCTGAAATGAGTTGTGCGGCAGATTTAAGTCCTATTTCTTCAGGAATCTTTGCATTAAGCAAATTAGGTTGTGCATAAGAAGCCACACCCCCAAGAATGGAAATAACAACTATTAAAAAATTTCTCGTATTCATCATAATTTTATTATAAGTTTTTGAAGTAGCTTTGAGTCAAACTTCCTTATTTATTGTATTTCATAAATTACCGGTGCAGTTCTTGGCAATATGTAACTACCCGCTCCAATAAGTTTTGTCCTAATTTCAGAAATAGTAACCTGATCACCTCTCCCTGCTTTAGACAGAGCTGCTTTAGCTGTCGCATTTAATTTATTACCCACAACTGTAACAGTAGGAAATCCTGTCACCTTTAAATTGAATCCAACAACATCCAAGCCAACTTCAAAATCAAAATCAACTAATTTCGCTCCAATAGTAGAAATTTCTAAACTTGATTTTGGTCCTTTTACAACACCCATTTCTCCTCTAATCGTTCCTGATGGACCTGGAATTCCTTTTATTCTAAATGTTTTTCTATCAGAAACTATCGAATTATCCGGTAGCCTTCCCGCAACATTAATCACAACTTCTGTTCCTGCTCCTGGTCTCATACTAAAAGCTCCCGGAGCTCCAGCTGGAGACAATCCTGGTGCTGTGGCTGTAACTTTATCAGCAGATATTCCTGCAAATGAAATAGTCATTGGATTTACAACCCCACGATATACTACGTTCATTTTATCGGCAGATATTGTAGCTGATTTTGGTCGTGCAACAACAACATATTTATCATTTATTGGCAAACTAATTACCTTACCGTTTTCGTCAAAATTGAAAGATCCGGTTATAGGATGTTCTCCTATATTACCTGAACCAAAAGAAAAATTAGCCTGACCAGCTTGAGCAGGCACACTTGAACCATTAACAACTACAGATTTAGCTATTAATTTTGGATCAAATTTTCCTAAGATTATCTTCCCTTTTACCGCTTCTCCTTGAAAGAAAACTGATTTCTCAAGAACCACTATTGGCTGATACGCTGTAAGTGAAGCTGCAGCAATCAAATCTGATTGAAACATTGAAGCCATAACATCACTTTCGGTTGCTTTTACATCGGCTTGCAATTGCGTTAATTTAGTAACCGTTGCAATTAAAGGATACCCTTTATAGTTATAATTTATCCAAGGTTCCGGAATAACCTCATCTTTCTTTTTAACAGGATTAGTTGCAAATCTTTTTTCAATTTTATTAACTTCAACTTCAGGAAGTTTACTGCCTGCAATTTCTTTGATTTGAAAAGGATAATTTCTAATTTTTTCCAGAAACTCATTACCTTCCTTAGTTGTTTTTTCTCCTTTAAAAAACAATCTGTCTACTAAATCACCTTTATCCATTTGCTCGTAATTAAAATTTCCTTGAGCATCTTTTTCGGTTTTTCTAGTGATGATTGTTTTAATACCTTCTAAATAATCACAATATTCTTTAGAAATTTTTCTAATTTTTTCGACTATGAGCTTTTTTTCGCCATATTGTCCTGGTTGCTCTTGAGCTTTTTGAGATAGTTGTCCAAATGAATTTTCATTTCTATCATCAGTAATTGTATTTGATTCGATAATTTTAAGATTTAAAATTCCGAAACCAGCCAATACTTCTTTGGACATATTTAATGCTAACATCGCGATAAAAACCAAGTACATTAGGTTTATCATCTTCTGTCTAGGGCTTAATTTTCCTCCTGCCATATTTTCTAGTAATTAGTTTTATTGTTTTACTATAGTTTGAAACTAATTATCCTTTGTTACTCATTGCAGAAAGCATTCCACCATAAACATTGTTCAATGAAGACAAGTTTGAAGTCAAAGACTGCATTTGCTCTTTTAATTTTATATTATTTTCTACTACTTCTTCATTTATTTGAGCATTTCTTGAAGAACTTTGTATTTGAATTTTGTACAAGCTGTTTAAAGATTCCATTTGGGCTGCAGCCAAAGTTAACTCTTCGCTATATTTTTTTGTTGAAGCTATAGAATCTGCTGTAGGCATAATACTTTTTGCAGCACCTTCAAAGTTTTTGATACTATTTCCTAAACTCATCATTAATTCTCCATCAATCTTAGCGTCTTTAAGCATTGCATCCAATTTTTTAGACAACATGCCTTCTGCATCTGAAGGAGCTTCTGTTTTAACTGATTTTTTTCTAGCTTCACCGTTACCTAATTCAGGATAAACCAAGGTCCAATCTAGTTCATCATCTACTGGTTCGAATGCTGAAAGAGCAAAGATTCCAGCTTCAACAATAAGACCTATAGTAAGCATTAAATTTCCAGTTATGAAACCAAATTCAAGGTGTGTTATTTTGAATAAAGCCCCAATAATTACAACTGCCGCTCCCATTCCGTATGCAAAATTCATCTTTTGTTTACTTATTAATGCCATAATTTTTATCTTTTAAGGTTAATTTAATTGCTGTTATAGGTGAGTTTATTTTTTCTTCTTAATTTTTTCAGTGGCTTGAGTTCCCATATAATCTTGAACCGTTCTAAATCCAATGAAACTTCTTGCGGAATCTGCATATTCATAATCACGAGTACCTACTTGAAGGAAAACAGCAACATCCTTCCAAGAACCTCCTCGAACGACTTTACGTTTGTTTGAAGTATCCATATTACTCGGGTTCATAGAAGATACATATTCGTATGCGTTTGGATCATAAGCTGAATCAGTCCATTCAGCAACATTTCCTGCCATATTATATAAATTGTATCCATTTGGCTCATAAGACTTGGCTTCTACTGTGTACAAAGCCTGATCAGCCGCATAATCCCCTCTCATAGGTTTAAAATTAGCAAGGAAACAACCCCGGTCATTTTTTGTATAAGGTCCACCCCAAGGATATGTGGCAGATTCTAAACCTCCTCTAGCTGAATATTCCCATTCTGCCTCAGTAGGTAATCTAAAATTATTGATTTGGTCACGGCCTTTCTTTTTTGATTTAATGTAGCTATTTTTATTTAGTGTTCTCCAGGCACAAAATGCTTTTGCCTGTTGCCAGTTCACACCCACAACAGGATAATCCCCATAAGCTTGATGCCAAAAATAATCGTTATGCATTGGTTCATTATAAGAATAAGAGAAATCCTTTATCCAAGTTGTGGTGTCAGGATATACTTTTACTTGTTCTGTTCTGATGAAATCTTTTCTCTTTCCAACTTTAGCTTTTGCAGCAGCCTGAATATCCATCCAAGAATAACGGAATTTTAGTTTATTGACATCTATTGTTCTCAAACCATTATATGATTCTTCTAATGGCAAATACATAGAATCCATAACCTCTGTATAATATTCGTCTGGATATAATTTAGTGTCTTTAATAAGTTTTACTTTGTGGTTTAGCTTTCTGCCAGCATAAGGATCATCGTCTGTACCGATACTATAATAGTTATCATACATATATTTATCATAGGCAGTCATTTTTTCAGGATCTTGATCATTAAAAGCAAAATCTCCAATACTTCCTGAATTTTTGCCTTTACCTTTTGCTTTTGCTTTTGCATCGCTAGGTTTTATTCCTGATTCGTCTGCAAGAATAGCTAATCTAACTCTCATTGTAGAATCTTTTACCCATTCTACAAATTGACGGTATTCTCTATTGGTTATTTCTGTTTCGTCCATATAGAAAGACCGAACTGTAACAGTTTTTGTAGTTGCATCACCAACATTGGCCACATCTTCATCGGATTTTCCCATAATGAACGAACCTCCTGGAACTAAAGTCATTCCATAAGGTTTTTCTGGATGCCATTTTGCACCTTTAACACCTACTAACTCTCCTTTGTCAGTTGTTTTACCACATCCAATTAGTAAGGTTAAAATTGCAGCAAACGCAATAAGCTTCTTCATATTAATTAGGGTTATATATACATTATTATTAAGTCCGTAAACCTATTTATTATTCTTTAATAAAACAATTATTTAGAGTACTATTTATTCCATAGTTCAAAACTAAAATTAAATACGCTAAGAAAAAAATATTTTATCGATAAAATACTAAAAACATCGATAAAATACTTAAATTTTATGATTAAATAGGTTTTATCTTAATAAACACAATCAGGTTGTTTATACTATCAAACCATTTAGCAAGAAATTATACGCCGTTTAACGATAAATTACACTATGTTTTTACGCTGAGCCTTCCACCACCTTTCAGGAATTTCCTGATTGCAAGCCCCCAAATACTCATCATAAGAGCAAGGTAATAACGTACTTTTCTTTAACTTATTATTGTCTGAAGAAATAAAAGGTATTTCTATCCACCACCTGTCCGTTTTATTGCTTTTGTAGAATATTAATTCTTCTTCCAAAGGTATGATATATTTTATATAATTCTCTTTACTTCCAAAAGGATATTCATTAGAACGATAATGATAGCCTTCGATAAAGTACCAAACTATTTGAGCAATCAGGACTGATTCCTGTTTGGAACTATTATGATTAAAAACACCAAAAAGCGAAACTTTATCACTTATTCCGGCATATCTTGCCAAAGCACAAACCTCTTTCCCATTAAAACCATTCGGTGCAAATGAAATAAAATTCCCTGAATCAGAAGATTTAACTGAAGTCAAGTCTACACTAACAATATCTGCATCTCTAAAAACAGGTTCTGCAAGGGATAAATTGTTTGAAATATCTCCCAATCGATACCCATCAAAGAATAATTTATCAATCAAATCAATTTCTTCCTGCGAATTATAATAGGTCTGATACCCAATATTACTGAAATTAAAAAGATTATTTGGTTCTTCAATAATTATTTTAGTCAAGTAAGAAGCAGCAGAAACAGTTTCGCTTTCTTTTCCAAAATCAAATTTATTGTCAATTGAAACTAGATTAACCATTTGTTCCAGATTATCATATGCTCTGTAAAGAGCATATGTCAAGTCTTGTGAACCACCAATAACGATAGGAATAATTTTCTTTTTGATTAAGCTCGAAACTACTTTTCTTAATGCAAAATAAGTATCATCACTCGAATTTCCAGCAAGAATATCCCCCAAATCAGCAATAGAAGCATTCCAATTTCCCGGATACAGTGCGTACAATTCATTTCGAATGTGTGTCAAATCTACTTCCTGTTCTTGGTTTACATCACCACGATTCTCTAAAACTCCAATTATCGCGATTTTAATTTTATTTAAATCCGGAAAGTCCTCAGCAGTATGAAAAACCACTTTGCTACCCAATTGCTGAGAAGAAAACTCCTTAAAAAACTGAAGGATTTCATTGTCTAAAGGTTTCAGAAAATCAAATTCCATATCTTATTTTTTTTTGGCGACAGGTTTCTTTGCAGCAGGTTTTTTAGCGGCAGTAGTTTTCTTGGCAGCAGTTTTTTTGGCTGGAGTTTTCTTTGCAATCATTTCTTGAACTTGTTCCAAAGTCAATTTTGAGGCATCAATATCTTTACTCAATTCAATCTTAATTTTTCCTTTGGTAATTACAGATCTTCCCCAACGGGCTTTTTCGACTAAAATCCCTTCTGCTTTCCAATTATGCAAAACTTTATCAATATTTTTCTGCAATTTATCTTCAATCAATTCTTCGATATCAGATTGAGAAAGATTATCAAAATTATATTTCTTGCTTACATTAATAAAAATTCCGTCCCATTTGATAAAAGGTCCAAAACGTCCTGTCCCTTTTTGAACTCCTTCTCCTTTATACGTTGCGATTGGAGCATCGGCTTGGGCTTTATCGTCAATTAATTCTTTGGCTCTTTCTATGGTAACATCTAATGGGTTTTCACCTTTTGGCAAAGAAACAAAAACACTTCCGTGACGCACATACGGACCAAAACGACCGTTACTTACCTCAACTTCTTCTTCTTTATAAGTTCCAAGATTTTTTGGCAATAAAAATAAATCCAACACTTCTTCTAAAGTAATATTGCCAATATTCTGGTCATTCATTAAACTGGCAAATTTTTTATCTTCGTCATCAGCTTCACCAATTTGTGCCATTGGACCAAATTTCCCTAAACGAACGGAAACTTGTTTTCCTGTTTTAGGATCTGTTCCCAAGATTCTCTCACCACTTTCTCTATCTGCATTGGCTTCAACATCTTTTACATTTGGATGAAATTTATCGTAGAATTCCTGCATCATTTTTGTCCATTCGATATTTCCTTCAGCTATTTCATCAAAATCCTGTTCCACTTTGGCAGTGAAATTATAATCCAGAATGTTTTCGAAATTTTTTACCAAGAAATCAGTAACAATAGTTCCAATATCTGTGGGAACTAGTTTCCCTTTATCAGAACCCGTATTTTCTTTGAGCAACTTCTCGCCTACTGTGCCTGATTGTAAAGTAAGTTGCGTATAATTGCGTTCCTGTCCGTCAAGATTCCCTTTTTCAACATAATTTCTATTGATAATCGTAGAAATTGTTGGCGCATAAGTTGAAGGACGGCCAATTCCTAATTCCTCTAATTTTTTTACCAAAGAAGCTTCAGTATATCTTGCAGCAGGACGCGAATATCTTTCGGTTGCAGTAATATAATTATTTTGTAATTTTTCGTTTACTTTCATTGCAGGAAGCATTCCTTCTTGCTCATCGTCATCATCATCACTTCCTTCCAAATAGACTTTCAAGAACCCTTCAAAAAGCAAAACTTCTCCAGATGCAGTAAAAATTTCACCGTGATTGTTGGCAGCAATTTTAACATTTGTTCGTTCCAATTCAGCATCACTCATTTGCGAAGCCAAGGTTCTTTTCCAAATCAAATCATACAAACGCGCTTGGTCTCTATCAATATTTACTGTGTGTCGTGACATATCTGTTGGACGAATTGCCTCGTGAGCTTCTTGTGCTCCTTTGCTTTTATTGACAAAAGTTCTTGGATTAGAGAATTCCTTTCCATAAGACTTGATAATTTCGGCTTGAGCCGCATCCATCGCGTCTTTCGACAAGTTCACACTGTCTGTTCTCATATAAGTAATGAGTCCAGCCTCGTACAAACGTTGCGCTAATTGCATTGTGATTCCAACAGGTAAATACAATTTTCTAGCAGCTTCTTGTTGCAAAGTCGAAGTTGTAAAAGGTCCGGTTGGTGATTTTTTGGTAGGTTTTGTTTCTAAATCTGAAACTTTATAGGTAGAACCAATATTCTTTTTTAAGAAATCTTCGGCTTCTTTTTTGGTATTGAAATTCTTTGGTAGTTTAGCTTTGAAAGATTTCCCAGATTCATTTGTAAATTCGGCTACAACTGAATAAGAAGCTATTGGATTAAAATTTTGGATTTCTCTTTCTCTCTCCACAATCAAACGAACAGAAACTGATTGTACACGCCCTGCAGAAAGCCCTCCTTTTATTTTTCTCCAAAGCACGGGCGATAATTCATAACCTACCAACCTGTCTAAAACACGACGAGCTTGTTGTGCGTTAACTAAATTATAATCTATTTCACGTGGGTTTTCAATTGCTTTTAGAATCGCGGTTTTGGTAATTTCGTGAAAAACAATTCTTTTGGTTTTCTTTTTATCCAACTTTAATTCTTCGGATAAATGCCAGGAAATAGCTTCCCCTTCTCGATCCTCATCACTTGCTAACCAAACCATATCAGCATTTTTAGCTAAAGTTTTCAATTTGCTTACCAATGCTTTTTTATCGGCTGAAACTTCGTATTTTGGTTTGAAACCATTTTCTACATCTACCCCAATTTCTTTAGAAGGCAAGTCGGCAATGTGCCCATAACTTGACTCTACTTGATAATCGCTTCCTAGAAATTTTTCGATTGTTTTTGCCTTTGCAGGTGACTCAACGATAACTAAATTCTTTGCCATTGCTTTGTTTTTCTGGGACAAAAGTAGAAGAATTTTTTAAATATTAAGATTTTGAATTAATTTTAAAATTTTTTCTACTTGTAACACACTTAAAATAAAGGATATAAATAGGTGTTTTTATTTCGATTTATTAAAATTTGTCGCAATAATTAAAGAGTATATATTAAGGACAAGACAGTTATTCTAAAATTCTACTCTTTACATCTTTGCAATAATTTCGACCAATTGGAATAATAAAAGAATGTATTTGTATTCTATTTCCTTCGATAGACTTTACTTTATTTATTGATATTGTAAAAGATTTATGAATCCGTATAAATTGATCCAACGGTAATTCTTCAGATAAAGAGGTCAAAGATTTATGAGTAATATAGGTTCTTTCGAGAGTTACAACTTTTATATATTCTTTCATTCCTTCAATAAAAAGGATTTCGTCAATATTTATTTTCACCATTTTTTTATCCACTTTGATAAAAATGTGTGAATCCATTCGGAAAGGCTCAATTTTGATGTTGTTTTTTAGACTGAATTCGGTTGTAATTTTATTGATGCATTTTATAAATCGTGGAAATGGGATTGGTTTTACTAAATAGTCCAAAACTTCTAGGTCATAACTTTCGGCAGCAAATTCTCTAAAAGCAGTAGTGATAACAACTTTAGGCTTATTTTCCATCAAACTAATTAATTCAAAACCGGTCATCATTGGCATATTGATGTCCAAAAATACCGAATCAACACTATTGTTGTTGATGAAATCCAATGCTTCTAATGAGTTGTTAAATGTGCCGATAACATCAAAATCAGGAAAATTAGCGAAATAATTTTGCAAGACTTTTATAGCCAAAGGCTCATCGTCAACCAAAACACATTTAATCTTCATTATGTATAGGTATTTGCAAATTGATAATGTAATAATTGAATTTCACTTGATGCTCTAATGAATAATCATTTTTGAAAATTAATTTCAGTCTCTTTTTAGTATTGATTAAACCAATGCCTTTTGGACTTTTAAAACTTTGTGAAAGTACAAAATTATTTATGATTTCAAAGTGCAATGCGCCATTAACTATTTTACAATTGATCTTGATTTTAAGATTATTATTGTTAAACCCTCCGTGTTTAAAAGCATTTTCCAGAAGCGAAATAAATAATAAAGGTGGAACTTTGACTTCATCAATATTCGATTCTATATTTATTGTTACCTCTATGTTTTCGAAACGGAGTTTCTCAATTTCAATGTAATTTTGGATATAATCTATCTCTTTAATCAACGGAACAAATTTCGTTCCTTCGATGTCATACAAAACATATTCCATCAATTTTGAAAGTTTAATAATTACATCCGGAACTTTATCCGACGATTCGAGCGACAAAGCATACAAATTATTCAAAGTATTGAAGAAAAAATGAGGCTGAATCTGGTTTTTCAGGTATTTTAATTTGGTTTTAAATTGTTCTTCCTTCAAAGCTCGATTTCTGTCTCTTTCTTTTAACCAAGTCAACGTCAAATAAACCGAGGAAGCCATTGCCAAAACGTATAATTCGCCAATGCAAACCGCCACAATATGATTGAATTCAAAAGGTTTGTATTCTCTATTGGCTTCCGGCCAAATGTTTTCTGAAATAATGTAATAGGTCATTCCGGTTTTTAACAAATAAACAGCCAATAAACTCAACAACAACCCAAAAGTGTATTTGTAATACTTTGAAGTCAATACATAACGAGGTACAAGAACAAACAAATTGAAATAAACTAGAGGAATATGAAGCGTGAATTCAATCAGATTCGATTTAAAAGAATAGTCATAGTCATTAAAATAAGCTCCCCAACGAAGAAAGTTTAGCAAAAAGTAAACACCCCAAAACCAAAAATGATTTTGAAGTTTAATATCGAATTTCATTTCGTTTATTTTACTCACTTTTTATAGTACTAATTAATGTCGTTCCCTAACGAAGTCTTTTTAAACTTTTGCAACTTTAATCAATTTGACAGTAAAAAATAGCTTTTTGCAAATAAAAATGTGAAAATAAATTAAAACGGTTAAAAATAAAAACAAGAAAACGTTTTCGGAATACACATTATTGATTAAATTATGTCGTTGGTTTAAATTTTTGGACCGTTGGGAGAATTTATTTTTTTTAGAATAACCTTACCAATAAATTTACACCATAACTAACTAAAACAATTAAAAATGAAACAAATTATTTTAATCTTTATGATTATTTTTACTACGCAAGTTACCCTTGCTCAAGTAAAAACCGTCAAAGGATCAGTAGGCGATGCAAGTGGTTTGCCATTACCAATGGCGAACATTAATGTACAAGGTGAAACAAAAGGAACCACCACAGATATGGATGGTAATTTCTCCATTCAAGTAGAAAAAGGAAAAACCTTGGTAATCTCTTACGTTGGATTAGAAACTCAAAATGTAGTTGTTGGTGACGAAAGCGTTGTCAAAGTACTAATGAAAGAAGCTTCTTCAACTGCGCTAACTGAAGTTGTGGTGACATCTCTTGGTATCAAAAAAACTAGAAAATCACTTACTTATTCTGCTCAGGAATTAAAAGGAGAAGATCTTACCAGAGTAAAAGACGCTAACGTTATCAATACCATTGCTGGTAAAATTGCAGGTGTTGCTGTTGTAAGAAGTGCTGGTGGAACTGGTGGCTCTACAAAAGTTACTATTCGTGGTAATTCATCTGTGAGTAATAATCAACCACTTTATGTAATTGATGGGGTACCAGTTTTAAACGTTTCTGCAATTCAACCAAACGATTCTTTTGGTTCTACTCAAGGAGGTAACAGAGATGGTGGTGATGTAGTAGGATTGATTAATCCTGATGATTACGAAGGAATGACCGTTCTTAAAGGTGCATCAGCTGCTGCTTTGTACGGAAGTCAAGGTGCAAGAGGTGTTATTTTGTTGTCAACTAAAAAAGCTAAAGAGGGTGTTTCTACAATTAATGTAACATCTACTACTTCTGTAGAAACTGCAGCTTATTTGCCTGAATTTCAAACATCTTATATTGCTAAACCTGGAGCAGATGAGACTTGGGGAGCTAAAGGCGAAACAAATGATCACGTGAAAGATTTTTTCCAAACTGGAGTTACACAAATTACATCTTTAGGATATGCTACAGGTGCAGCTAATTCGAGTACTAGCTTTTCTTATGCCAATACTAGCGCAACTGGAGTTATTCCGGGGAACAGCTTGAGTAAAAACAACTTTGGTCTTAGACAATCTGCTAAACTTTTTGAAGATAAATTAACAGTTAATGTTGCTGCAAATTTAGCCATTCAAAACGTTGTAAACAGACCAACAAGTGGTTTGTATTTTAATCCTTTGACTGGTTTGTATTTAATGCCAAGAGGTTATG
>CAMCFT010000016.1 GCA_945874225.1 Flavobacterium psychrophilum | reverse complement strand
GAATCATAGCTATGTGAACCCAAGACCCGAGCGATAGCGAACAGGCGAAGCAATTGGTCTATCAAACTCTTTTTACTATGACTCTATGTGTTAAAATTTTTATATTTCGTTAATAATTGAGTATTTTATTAATTGCACCCAACGGGTTAATTCATGAATATTGTTGCTGTAAATTAATATAAGACAATGGATTAACAGCATTACAACCAAAAAGAGTTTCACAATTGTGAAACTCTTTTTAAAAAACAGGATTGCCTTTTCTATAATCAGGTTTCCTTTACCGAAATAATCTTCACCGGACAAGCTTTAGCGGCTAATTCACATTTCTCCACAATAGTATGATCGTATGATTTCAAAGTAAAAAAACCTTTGGCGTTTACACCTTTAATTAAAACTGATTTACCGTCTTTTTTAGACATTTGAAATTGAACCGGTGCCATTTCAACACAGTAATTGCAGCCAATACATTTGGCTCTTTGAAGGGTTACGATGACCATTAGGCTTCCACAATTTTATATAATTTGTCCGACATCCGGATTCGGAAAGGCAATTTGAAGGTGCAATTATCGCCTTTCGTAGCTTTATCTGAAACCACATCGTTTACGTACATTTCCTCGATAATCATTTCTTGTGCGCCGGTGCTTGGTCCCGTAATCAGAATTTTATCACCTGTTTTTATGTCATAGGCTTCAATTTTGAATTCTCCAACTTCAGCTTTTGGGAAATAATGAGTTGCTTTTCCCACATACACTTTTTTCTGAGTTGCCATCGAACCAGAAACATCGCTCCATTCACCCAATTCCTGCCCAAGATAATATCCTGCCCAAAAACCACGATTGTAAACTGTGCTCAAAGCTTCCATCCAATCCACTACTTTTTCTTTCGAAAATGTGCCTTCATAATAACTGTCAATCGCATCCCGATAAGTTTTGATTACAGTTGCCACATATTCCGGAGCGCGACCACGACCTTCGATTTTCAAGACCTGAATACCGGAATCAATTACTTGATCAAGGAAATCTAGCGTGCATAAATCTTTTGGCGATAACAAATATTCGTTTTCCACTTCAATTTCGAAACCTGTTTCCTGGTCGGTAAGTGTATATTTCTTGCGGCAATTTTGCTTGCAGGCTCCACGATTTGCTGAGGAGTTATCTGAATGTAAACTCAAATAACATTTTCCGGAAACCGCCATACATAAAGCTCCGTGACCAAAGATTTCAATTTCTACCAATTTCCCACTTGGTCCTTTGATGTCCTCTTTGATGATTTGCTCTGTAATATTTTTTACTTGGCGCAAACTCAATTCCCGGCTCAAAACCATCGTGTCGGCAAATAGGCTGTAGAATTTTATGGTTTCAATGTTGGTGATATTCAATTGGGTCGAAATATGAACTTCCATTCCAATGGTTCTCGCCATTGCAATCACAGCCTGGTCTGAAGCAATCACGGCAGTAATATTTGATTCTTTGGCTTTGGCCAATAATGTTTTTACGACCGATAAATCGTGATCGTAAATGATGGTGTTTAAAGTTAAATACGTTCTTATTTTTTTAGCTTCGCAACGTCGGGCAATTTCTTTTAAATCATCCATTGTAAAATTTACGGTTGCTCTGGCGCGCATATTCAATTGTTCTACACCAAAATATACCGAATCTGCATTATTATCAATTGCTGCCTGAAGCGACTCGAAGTTTCCGGCGGGAGCCATTAGCTCTATTTTATTTCTTGTTGTCATATTTAATTCTTTCTCCCACGGTTAAAACCGTGGGTTATGGTTGTAATTAATTCTTTATTGCATAATTTAATATTGTCCACGGTTTCAACCGAGGGAACAAATATTTAAAACCCTATTTTTTAAAAGTCAGAACATCTGACTTCCCTTTTTTAAAAATTTTGTTTCCGTTTTTAACACCTCTGCGAATGTCTTTTTGTTCCTCTTCCGAAAGATGAATTACCTCCATGCATTCCGATGAACAACAACCTTCTATAGCCGTTTTGCATTCCTCGCATTGGATAAAAAGCAAGTGACAACCTTCGTTCACACAATTCGTATGCACGTCACAAGGTTTTCCGCATTGATGACATTGCGAGACAATATCGTCTGTAATTCTTTCGCCTAAGCGATGGTCAAACACAAAGTTTTTTCCAATGAATTTGCTTTCTAATCCTTCGGCTTTAACTTGTCGCGTGTATTCTATGATTCCGCCTTCGAGTTGATAAACGTTTTCGAAACCTTTGTGTTTAAAATAAGCGCTGGCTTTTTCGCATCGAATGCCGCCAGTGCAATACATCAAAAGGTTTTTGTCTTGTTTGTGTTCTGAAAGTTGGTCTTCAATAATGGGTAAGCTTTCTCTAAACGTATCTACATCGGGTTTTATAGCATTGGTAAAATGACCAATTTCGCTTTCGTAATGATTGCGCATATCAACCACAATAGTATTAGGATCTTCCAGTAATTCGTTGAAGTCTTTTGCTTTTAGATGAATTCCAATGTTGGTCACATCGAAAGTTTCGTCTTCTAAACCATCGGCAACAATTTTGTCACGGACTTTTATGGTGAGTTTCAAAAAGGAATAATCATCGTGTTCGACGGCAATATTCAGCCGAATCCCTTTCATAAAAGCGTATTTTTCGATAGTGTCTTTGAAAGCGTAGAAATTATCTGCCGGAAGTGATAACTGGGCGTTAATACCTTCATTGGCAACATAAATTCGTCCTAAAACATCGAGAGGATTCCAAGCAAGAAATAATTCATTTCTGAATTGAGTTGGGTTTTGTAAATGCGCATAAGCATAGAAAGACAGCGTGAGTCGCTGTTTTCCGGCATCATCAATCATGATGGCTCGCTCTTCTGCGCTTAAAGTGTTGTACAGTTGCATGCTATAAACAATTAAGTTGAGAAAAATAGTTGCGCAAAGGTAGAATGTTTAACGCAAAGCTACAAGGTTTATTAAAAACAAAAACCACGAACGAACGTGGTTTTATGGCATTTGTATAAGGAAATTAATTTATGATAGTACAAACTCCGTTGACACATTTAACTTCGGTTGGAGGCAATACATACATACAATCTGACATTGCATTCGTTTGAATGTTGTGCAAATTGTCCATTTCGTTGTATTTTGTTACCAAATCTTGTAGATGAGTCAGGTTGACGCTATTTGAAAAAACCAAATAAGTTCTAGGACCTCCACAAGGTTTTGATCCAAAGGCAATATAATTGCAGCCACCGCTTTCTGAACAACTAAAACTATTGATGTATGTGTTAATTTCCTGCTTTTTGGTTTCTAGTTGTGCCGATGTTATGACGTCAGGAGATTCGATTGTATCAGAACATTGAAAACTTTGTAATAGTAGAGAAAGCGCAAAAATTTTAAAAAACCACTTCATAATTATGATAATAAGAGTTGTTTATAACCTTGTAAAATTAAAAAAATTACCGCAGATTCGCAGATTTTAAAATATTAATCTGCGAATTGCGGTAAAATTAAACTTTGCGTCTTAGTGTCTTAGCGGCAAATTAGCAATACTCGTTGAAAGCGTCTTTCAAGTTATCAGCAATTAATTCAGCAGCGCGACCTTCGATGTGGTGACGCTCTAACATATGAACTAGTTCACCATCTTTGAACAAGGCAATACTTGGCGAAGATGGAGGAAAAGGAAACATAAATCCTCTTGCAGCATCAACAGCTTCTTTATCAACTCCTGCAAAAACGGTCACTAAATGATCTGGTTTTTTAGCATTGTCCAAACTCATTTTTGATCCCGGACGTGCATTTCTTGCTGCACAACCACAAACAGAGTTGATGACTACAAGAGTTGTTCCTGGTGCTTTTACAGCTTTTTCAACTTCTTCGGCAGTATATAATTCTTGAAAACCTGCAGACGTTAATTCGGCTTGCATTGGTTTTACCATTTCTTCTGGATACATATTTGTTTATTTAAAGATTATTATTTGAAAGTTACAAAGTTACAAAGTTTAAAACCAACAAATTTATTTAAAGATAAAGTTTTTTTATAGCTCCATAATCACAAATAATAGGCAATATTTAAAATTTAGCTTTGTCTAAAAATTTTATTTGATTAGTAAAAAATTAGTACATTTGTTTAAATATTGTTTTTATGAGCAAATCATTAGAAGAGGTTAACCAATCAGTTTCAACACAAAATAAAAAAACTGTTTTCAGAAAAATCCTTGCTTTTTTTGGACCGGCTTATTTGATTAGCGTGGGATATATGGATCCGGGAAACTGGGCAACAGATATAGCGGGCGGAAGCCAGTTTGGTTACGCTTTGCTTTGGGTTTTATTGATGAGCAACTTAATGGCGTTGCTTTTGCAAAGTTTGAGTGCTCGTCTCGGAATTGTCACACAACGGGATTTAGCGCAAGCTTCTCGTGAAACCTATTCCCCTTTTATTAATTACATTCTTTATTTTCTTGCCGAAATTGCCATCGCTGCCTGCGACCTCGCCGAAGTGCTGGGAATGGCAATCGGGATTAATTTGTTGTTTGGAATTCCGTTGATTGATGCGGTTTTGATTACTGTTTTAGACACTTTTTTATTGCTATTTCTCATTAATAAAGGAATCCGAAAAATGGAAGCTTTCATTATTGTCTTGGTTTTGATAATTGGAATTTCCTTTGTTTTCGAAATGTTTTTCGCCCAACCCGAAATGGGGAAAGTGATTTATGGTTTAATTCCTTCCATGCCAAATTCTGCTGCTCTTTACATTGCCATTGGGATTATTGGAGCCACAGTTATGCCACACAATTTATACCTTCATTCTTCATTGGTTCAAACCCGAAAATTCGACCGAAGCGTTGCCGGAATAAAGCAAGCATTAAAATATAATTTAATAGATAGTACAATTGCCTTGAACTTGGCATTCTTTGTAAATGCTGCTATTTTAATTTTGGCTGCAGCCACATTTTACAAAAACGGAATGTATGAAGTTGCTGAAATTCAGGATGATTACAAATTTATGGAGCCATTGCTGGGATCCAAATGGGCGCCAATATTGTTTGCCGTTGCCTTGATTGCTGCAGGTCAAAGTTCTACAATTACAGGAACTTTAGCAGGACAAATCGTTATGGAAGGCTACCTGAATTTAAGAATTCAACCTTGGGTTCGAAGAATAATCACGCGATTAATTGCCATCGTTCCGGCAGTAATTGTTATCACGATTTTTGGCGAAAGCGTAACCGGAAAACTCTTGATTTTGAGCCAGGTAATTTTGAGTTTGCAATTGGGTTTTGCCATAATTCCGTTGATTCATTTTGTAAGTGATAAAACGAAGATGCGTGGTTTTCACATTAGCAAAACGACTCAAATTATTTCCTGGACTGTTGCCACGATTATTGTTTCACTTAATGTTAAACTTGTTTTTGATGAAATTTTAGGTTGGCTCGAAACCTCTGAAAACCCAATTATCTTATGGATGACGGTTGTTCCGCTGGCAATTGGGTTTTTAATTTTGCTATTGTATATTGTTTTTAAACCTTTTATTACCAAAGCAAAACAGGAAATTCAAAACCATTCGCCACACAATCTAAAACTGCAATTTTCCAAAAAAGGGAATTACAATAAAAAGAGAATTGCCGTTTCTGTGGATTTCTCTTCAGCGGATGAGGTTGCTATAAACCACGCCTTTGAATTGGGCGGAATGGAAGCAAAATACACCTTGATTCACGTTGTAGAAACCGTAGGAGCTATGGTTTATGGTAAAAACATTGAAGACCACGAAACCTTAATAGACGCTAAATTATTGGCAGAATACAAAGAAATGCTTTCGGAAAAAGGATTTAAGATAAAAACTAAATTGGGTTTTGGCAAACCAAACAATGTAATTCCAGAAATTATCAATAAAGGAAAATTCGATGTTTTGGTAATGGGAACACACGGTCACACCGGCTTAAAAGATTTGCTTTTTGGGACAACCGTTGATAAATTGCGCCACAAAATTTCGATTCCGTTGTTTATTGTAAAAATTTAAAATTTATCCGAAAAGGAAACTAAGAAATCGCAAAGGACACAAAGTTTTTGTGAAAAGTTAAGTCAATTATTTTCAAAGCAACAGAGGGTTTATTGCACTCTAAAAAACCGAAGGTTTTTAACTTAGCGAACTTAAATTTATAAACAAAAGAAAAGAACTTTGCGTCTTTGTGATAAAATCTGCAATCTAAAATCTGCAATCTAAAATCAACAATCCTATGACTTTTTCAGAAGAAAATTATCTCAAGGCCATCTACCATCTTACGAATCTTTCTGATTCAGAAGTAAGCACAAATGCCATTGCCGAAATGATGGAAACCAAAGCGTCATCAGTAACTGATATGCTCAAGAAATTATCCGAAAAGGATTTAGTAAATTACAAAAAATACCAAGGAGTTTCCTTGACCGAAAAAGGAAATTTAATGGCCAAAATGATTGTGAGAAAACACCGTTTGTGGGAGGTTTTTTTAGTAGAAAAATTAGATTTTCCTTGGGACGAAGTTCACGATATTGCGGAACAATTAGAACACATAAAATCCGAAGAACTCATCAATAAACTCGATGATTTTCTAGGCAATCCAACCGAAGATCCTCACGGTGACCCAATCCCGGATGCTCAAGGAAGAATGGCAAAAACGGACAAACAACTGCTTTCGGATTTAGCGGTAAATCAAATAGGAATTTGTGTAGGAGTAAAAGATTCTTCGACAGATTTCTTGAAATATTTGGACAAACAAGAAATCGCTTTGGGTTCAAAAATCGAAATCATATCAAAAGAAACTTTTGATTTGTTAACAAAAATAAAAGTGGACGATAAAGAATTAACGATTTCGAATAAAATTGCAAGCAATCTTTTTGTCAAAGTGAGTTATTAAAACACAAGTTTAAGGAATGAATATTAAACAATAAAGAAATATTGATATGGCAAGCCAAAAACAAAACACAAAGTTTTCTGTCAAAGGAAGAGTTTGGATTGATTCTGAAAATTCAGCTTTTATTGGACAAGGAAAAATAGAATTAATCGAAAAAATTAAAGAATTTGGATCTTTGAGAAAGGCTTCAATTGAAATGAAGATGTCATATCGTCAAGCTTGGCAAAACATTGATAAAATGAATAAATTATCCGAAAAACCACTTGTGATTCTCAAACGTGGTGGTAAAGATGGCGGAATTGCAGAAGTGACAGAATTTGGAGAAAAGGTTATAATGGTATATAAAAATTTGCAAATAGCTTTTAATGCTTTTATCAAAGAACAATCAACAAACTTAAAAATATAAATAGCAAAAAAAATAAATAAAGATTTTTTTGAATAGTGGGGAAAAATATATTTCCTTTGTATCGTTATTCATTTTAAAACATAACGAATAAAATTTTTTTAAATATCGTTATTCATTTTTAAACATAACGAAAAATTATAGTTATTTAATACACTTTTAATGTACAAAATTTATTTTATTCTATTTATTACCATTTTATTTTTGACTGATTCAAAAGCGCAAATTTCAAATGACACCATATTTAATAAAGATAATGTATATCGCCTTGGCGAAGTTGTAGTTTCTGGCAGCAAAAGCAAAGGAACGGTGTCAAAAAACGAAATACAAAAATTTAACACACTTGATGTTGCAACTTCTATAAACACTTTGCCTTCAATTGCCATAAACAATGTCGGCGCTAGAAACGAAAGTATGGTATATTTACGTGGTTTTGACCTTCGTAGTGTTCCTGTTTATGCCGATGGAATTCCAATTTATATTCCCTATGATGGTTATGTAGATTTGGCTCGTTTTACAGTTTCAGATTTGTCAAAAATAGAAGTTTCAAAAGGGTATTCTTCAATTCTTTATGGTGCAAATACTATAGGAGGAGCAATAAATTTAATAAGCTCGAAGCCATCAGAAAAAATTGAAATAAACTCGAAAGCCGGGATGTTTAGCGGAGAGGGCTATTTGGCAAATATAAATGTGGGTAGCAAAGTTAAAAGTTTTTATTTTCAAGGAAATTTTTCGCTGTTAGAGAGAGAATATTATTCGCTTTCAAAAGATTTTGTACCTAATAAAAACGAAACTGATTCGAGACGCGATAATTCATACAGGAAAGACAATAAAGCAAGTTTAAAAATAGGTTTTATCCCAAACAAAACAGACGAATATTCCTTAAATTATATTTATCAACACGGCGAAAAAGGGAATCCGATTTATCTTGGTGCAGACCCTACAATTAAAGTAAGATACTGGCAATGGCCACTTTGGGACAAAGAAAGTTTGTATTTTATTTCGAAAACAAAAATAGCCGAAAAAAGCTATGTAAAAACCAGATTGTTTTATGACAAATTCATCAATCAGCTGGAGAGTTATGACGATAATACTTATACAACCCAAAAAAAACCGTCTGCTTTTACAAGTTATTATGACGATTATTCATTCGGCGGAAATGTTGAAACAGGAACAGAAACTAGCAATAAAAACACTTTGAAATTTGCGGCTCATTTAAAAAACGATGTCCATAGAGAACACAATGAAGGAGAACCTGTTCGTAAATTTGAAGACAATACATTTTCGTTTGGGCTTGAAGATGAATACAAGCCAACAAAAGATTTGAAATTAATTCCTGGAATTAGTTATAACATTAGAAATAGTTTGACGGCTCAAGATTATAACTCTAATACACAGGTGATTTCTGATTATCCTGAAAACAAAAATGATGCAACAAACGCACAAATTGCAATACTTTATAAATTTTCTGATACTTATAATATGAGTGTTACAACGGCTTACAAAACTCGTTTTGCAACTATAAAAGACAGATATTCTTATCGCTTGGGAACTGCAATTCCAAACCCAGATTTAAAAGCAGAAACAGCAATGAATTATGAAATCACATCGAACATAAAGTTAATCGACAAGATTACTGTTGAGCCTTCAATTTTTTATACCCGATTAGACAACACCATACAAATGGTGAATAATGTACAACCAGGAATTTCGCAACAACAAAATACTGGTGAAGCCAAATTTTATGGCGCCGATATATCTATTACTTATAAGGTTCTAAAAAACCTAATGTTGAATTCTAATTACACTTACATTCAACGAGATAACATTACAAACCCAGAAATCAAATTTACAGATGTTCCCAAACATAAATTTTTTGCCTATATCGATTATTTCCCAATAAAAAATTTAGAATTTGTATTTTCAACCGAATACAATTCAGAAAGATTAAGTACTAGTTACGGAAATATTTGCCCAGAATTTACTGTCTTTAATTCTCAAATTTCTTATGTTTTTGCAAGCGATTTTAAAGTTGAAACAGGGATAAATAATATTTTTGACAGAAACTATTCTTTATCGGAAGGATATCCTGCAGAAGGTCAAAATTTTTATGTTTCGTTGATTTTTAACCTGAAAAAATAATCTTTAAAAAAAGCTCAACTATATGATATTGCAAGAAACAATTAATTTATTAAAAAAAAATTACAAAAGCGATATAGAAATGCTAACCGTTTCGGATGTTAGAATAGGTCTTTTTATGACTGCAGTGCAACTTTCAGACGGAACGGTTGGGATTTCAAGTTCTGTGATGCCAAAGGATTCTCAAACACATTGCAAAAAAGCAAATCGAGATTTTGGTGATTTTACTCCTTTGCAAATTACAGGAAAAAAAGTTATCGATTTACTCGAATTTCCTAATAAAAACAGCATTATTCAGAGTCTTAAAATTGCCGTTTTAAATGCAATTTCATCAAAACTTTTAGAAAATTCTAATTACAAGATTCTACTCAATGCCGATATCATAGATTTAATTGATTTAAACTCAAAAAAAACAATTACGATTGTGGGTGCATTTCAGTCTTATATTGATAAAATTGCTGTAACTGACAATACGCTTTATGTTTTAGAACTAAATGAAGATGCCTTATTAGGAAGTGATAAAAAGTTTTTTGTGCAAGCAAGCGAGTATTCAAAAATTTTACCCGTTTCGGATATTGTTATCATAACAGGACTTACACTTGTAAATGATACTTTTGACGATTTATTAAAAACCATACGGCCTGATGCGCAAGTTATAGTAACCGGACCATCGAGCAGTTTTATTCCAGATGTTTTGTTTGCAAATAATGTAAACATAATTGGAGCCGTGAGAACAATAAACCCAGAGTTGATGTTAAAAGTTGTAGGCGAAGCCGGAGCCGGTTATCATACCTTTAAATATTGTGCTGAAAAAATATGTATTGTAAATGAATAATAAAATTCAATTAAACGAAACCTGGCTCAAAGCATCCATAATCGGTACGGTTTGGGCATCTTCTGAAATTGTACTGGGTAGTTTTTTGCACAACTTGCAGGTTCCTTTTTCGGGCAGTATCTTAACTTCTATAGGTATAATTATTTTAATATCGGCAAGTTATGTTTGGAAAGAAAATGGCCTTTTCTGGCGTGCAGGTTTAATATGCGCCTTAATGAAAACGATGTCGCCAAGTGCTGTTATTTTTGGACCAATGATAGCCATTTTCACCGAAAGTGTATTACTCGAAATCTCAGTCAGAACACTTGGGAGAAATTATTTTGGTTATATAATAGGTTCTATTTTGGCGGTTTCGTGGAGTTTTTTCCAAAAAATATTTAATTTTTTAATTTTTTACGGGTTTAATATTGTTAAGCTCTACAAAAATTTAATGAAATTTACCGAAAAGCAACTCAACTTACAATTCAATACGCTTTGGATACCCATTCTAATTTTACTATCGGTTTATGTCCTTTTTGGTCTAATTTCTGCAATAATTGGCGTTAAAACTGGAAAAAAATTAGTTTCGCAACCCATAAAATATGAACCTCAAAACTATAACAACCTTGAATTTTTAAACAAATCAAACATTAAAAATGAGTTTAAATACTCTATAATTTGGTTAGTTGTTAATGCTTTTTTAATTGCCGCCGCAATAGTATTAATCAGCTTGGCAGATTGGAAAATATGGACTATTGCTGTCATAGCAATTGTAACACTTTGGATAATAAAATACAAACGGGCTTTACGACAATTATTAAAACCAAAATTTTGGATTTTATTCGTAGTTATAACAATGCTTACCGCATTTGTTTTTACAAAACTACAATCAAAATCAATTTTAGAAGCAGTTTTAATTGGTGTTGAAATGAATTTTAGAGCAATGGTTCTAATATTAGGCTTTTCAGTTTTAGGAACAGAATTATACAATCCAAAAATCCGTAATTATTTCAGTAAAACATATTTCAAACAGTTGCCTTTAGCTTTAGAACTTTCGGCCGAAAGTTTGCCGTTAGTAATTGCTAATATTCCTGATTTTAAAACGATAATCAAAAATCCAGTTTCGGTCATTTCGCAATTAGTTGCCTATTCAGAATATAGATTTATGCAATTAAAAAACGAGCAGAATTTTACACAAAAAATATTCATTATTACTGGAAAAATGGATGTTGGCAAAACAACTTTTGTAAAAAAAGTAATCGAAAATTTAAAATCTAAAAACATAAAAGTTGGAGGAATTTATACGCAAAAGGTTAAGGAAAATAACGAACGAATAGGGTACGATTTAGTTGCTGTACAAACCAATAAATCAGAAATATTCTTGCGAATAGAAGGGAACGAAAATTTAGATAAAATAGGAATTTTTAGCATTTTCCCTAAAGCGTTAGCACTAGGAATAGAAAGTTTAAAACCTGAAAACAACATAGAAAATCAGGTTGTTATAATTGACGAAATTGGCAAACTAGAACTAGAAAACAGGGCTTGGGCAAAAGGTCTGGATGAATTAATACAATTTAATAAAAGCCATTTGCTATTAGTTGTTCGTGAAGACATCACTGAAAAAATAATTGAAAAATGGAACTTTCAAAATTATTTTGTTTTTAATTTAAACGAAAATCAAAGTCAAAACATTGAAAAAAAGATAATGGAAACATTTAATTGAAAGTTTTATGCTTAGAAATACTGAGCAATTTGTTTTCAAATTATTATATCAGCAAGCACATATAAATAAATTTCGTGTATAATGTTTATTGACAATTACAATCGTCTCCGCAGTTTTTATCGGTTTTTTTCTTTTTGAATAAGAATTTCCGAACTAAAAAAGCAACTGCAAAAGCTAAAGTTATATAGGTTAAAATGTCTTGAATCATACTATTTATTTTAAAATTTGGTAAGCGATTAATGCAACAATATAGGCAAAACTGCTCATAAAAACCAATTGACCCAAAGGCCATTTCCAGCTGTTCGTCTCCTTTTTTGTAATTGCCAAAGTGCTTGCGCATTGCATCGCAAAAGCATAAAACAACAGCAACGAAATTCCGGAAGCAAAATTAAATATTTTATCGCCAGTCTCGTGATCGGCCTCTTCTTTCATTTTGCTTCTGATGGTTTCATCGTTTTTGCCACCACCGCCAACGCTATAAATAGTGGCTAATGTTCCCACAAAAACCTCTCTTGCGGCAAACGAACTGATTATGGCAACCCCAATTTTCCAATCGTAACCCAATGGTGAAATCAGGGGTTCAATGGTTTTTCCCATTATACCAATATACGAATGTTCTAATTTATAGGAAGCTAATTTGTTATCAAAGGCTTGTTTTGTTAAACTACTATTTTCTGTTTTTGAAAGGAGAATTTCTTCGGCATTTTTGAATTTATCGCTTGGACTATAAGAAGCCAAAAACCATAAAACAACCGATATTGCTAAGATGATTTTTCCTGCTCCAAAGACAAAAGCTTTGGTTTTTTCGATAACAGTGATACCCACGTTCTTGAACATTGGCAACTTGTAATTGGGCATTTCAACCACAAAGAAAGTTTTACAATTCAATTTAAGTATTTTGTTGAGTATATAAGCTGAAAGGATTGCCATAGAAAATCCAAGAGAATACAACAACATTAGTGTCAATCCTTGTAAATTTAGAAATCCAAAAACAAATTTGTCAGGAATTACAAGACCAATGATGATGGCATAAACAGGCAATCTAGCCGAGCAAGTCGTAAATGGGGTAACCAAAATCGTGATTAATCGTTCTTTCCAGTTTTCGATGTTTCGTGTTGCCATTATTGCCGGAATAGCGCAGGCAGTTCCCGAAATTAGCGGAACCACACTTTTACCGGAAAGTCCAAATTTGCGCATAATTTTGTCCATCAAAAACACCACACGACTCATATAACCGCTTTCTTCAAGAACTGAAATGAATAGGAAAAGAAAAGTGATTTGAGGAATAAACATCAAAATACCACCAACTCCAGGGATAATCCCCTGAGCAATTAAATTAGTAAAAGCACCCGGAGGTAAATTTTGGCTTGCCATTGAACTTAAACTGGCAAAACTGTGGTCAATATAATCCATAGGAATTTTTGACCATTCGAAAATAGATTGAAAAATCCCAAATAATATGACAAAGAAAATCAGATATCCCCAAACTTTGTGCGTGAGAACACGATCGAGTTTGCTCCTAAAATCTGTAGCCGTAGCAGAATTTACTATTTGACCTGTTTTCAGCGTATCATTTATAAATTGGTAGCGCTTGATGGTTTCTTTTTGCTGCAGTCTTTTTAGCTCAGAATCACTTTTTGTAAACGAAGTATTGTTTAGTGCTTTCCTGTTTAAATCTACAAAATTTACATCTTGTGTAATGACCAACCAAAGTTTATATAAGGACTGGTTTGGAAACGTTTTTCGAAGATTATCAAAATAAACATCATCGATTGAGGATGCATTCAGACAAGGTTCTGTAGAAATGGTTTTGTATGAGGTAATTAATTTTTTTAGCTCTTCAATTCCAATGTTTTTTCGGGAACTTACCAGTGCAATTTTGGTTTTTAACTTTTCTTCTAAAAAAGGAATGTCCAGCGAAATTCCTTTGAGTTTCATTCTGTCAATCATATTGATGACCAGAATGGTTGGAATTTCCAAGTCTTTTATTTGGGTAAAAAGCAATAAATTACGCTTCAAATTCTCTACTTCAGAAACTAAAACAATTACATCGGGAAAGAGTTTGTCTTTTTTGTTGAGCAAAAGATCAATCACCACACTTTCATCGGCAGAACTGGCATTCAAACTGTAGGTTCCGGGCAAATCGATTACGTTTGCATTGATATTAGTGGATAATTTGCAAAAACCAACTTTCTTTTCGACTGTAATTCCAGGATAATTTCCCACTTGTTGGTTCAAACCCGTAAGTTGGTTAAAAACCGAAGTTTTTCCCACGTTTGGATTCCCAATTAAAGCGACATTGATATTTTGCTTGCTCATTTTGAGTTATTTTTTAATAATATCGACCTCAATTTCACAAGCAGTTTCGATTCGAATGGCAAGATGTGAACCATTAATATCCAAATATAAAGGATCGCCTAAAGGGGCGATTTGAAGCAATTCGACCGTATTTCCGGGCAAACAACCCATTTCCAATAATTTTAATGGAATGATGTCAGCATCAAAATCTATGATGATGGCTTTCTCTCCTTTTTTTAAACTGGCAATCGTAGTTTTCAAATTCTTATTTAGATTGATTTTAGATTACAAAAGTACAGTAAAAAAAAGGATATAAAATGACAATTATCAGGTTTGCTATTTCTCGTCTTCCAAAAGCCAATTTATATCTTCGATCAGTAGTTGAATATCTTCCTTTTTGGTTCCATCATAAAAACCGCGAACCCTTTTTTTGGAGTCAACAAGAACAAAATTTTCAGTGTGAACCATATCGTAAAGTTCGTCTGGTTTACCTTGTTTTACGGCCAAAAAGGATTTTCTTGCCATTGTGTAAATCGCTTTTTTGTCGCCGGTAACTAAGTTCCATTTGCTGTCAATCACGCCATTTATTTTAGCATAATCTTTTAAAACTGAAACGCTATCAATGTCAGGCATAACAGTAAAGGAAAGCAATTTTACTTTTGGATTATCAAGAAACGCTTTTTGCACATCGACTAAATTCGTTGTCATTTTTGGACAAATGGATTTGCATGTTGTGAAGAAAAAATCGGCAACATAAATTTTGCCTTCATAGTCTTTTTGTGTGATGGTTTTGCCGTTTTGATTGGTAAACGAAAAATCAGCAATACGATGTTTATTGGCAACATATTGAACTGTCGTGTCCACTAATTCCGGGTTCACATCCGATGGATTGAAAATGGGCAAGGATTTCGTTGGTTTCAAAGCAAAATAAAACAAGGAAATAACAATGGTAGAAAACACGAATAATACACCAAAGAATTTCCGATATTTATAGAAAAAGGATTTCATAAAAAAAATTTGGTGCAAAAGTACGAAAAGGGAATTTTAAAAAAGCTTCCTTTTTATATTTTGGCTTTCCGCATCGAATAATTGACCATATACAAACCGCATAATGTTACTGCACCTCCTATTGCAATTGAAATTGTGAGTGGTTCACCAAAGATTATTGCACCTAATAACACTGCAATAATAGGGTTGATGTATGCATAAATACTGCTTATATGCGCTGGCAGATTTTGAAGCGCATAAATAAAGGCAATAAAAGTAAGCACAGAACCAAAGATAACTAAATAACCTATTGAAAGCCAAGAGATCAGCGGAATAGAACTCAAGCTAACCGATATTCCTGTTGCACCATTGAATGCAAAGAAAAAAAGACTGGATAAGAACATTTGTATTCCTAAACTAAAATAGGGATTAAAACTAGCCGCTTTTTTCTTAGTGTATAAAGTTCCAAAAGCCCAGGTTATTGTTGCGATTAAAGATAATAGTATTCCAAATCTAAAATCAGGAATCAAGAAATCACTTAAATGATTGTAGAAAATCACACAAACACCGGCAAAACTTATTATTAGTCCAAAAAAGGCTAATCGTGCTAATTTTTCACCTTGAAAAAGGCTGATAATGACAACCCATAAAGGCACAAGAGCGCCAATAATTGCTCCCAAACCGCTACTGATATATTTCACGCCCCAAGTACTCAGACCATTGCTCAAAACAAAATTAAGAATACTTAAAATGACAATTGTTTTCCATTGTTTGCCTTTCGGCCAAGGTGTTTTTTTAAACAGAAAGTAACATAAATAAAGCGAACCACCGATGAATTGTCGAATACCGACAAGTTGCAAAGCGGGCATATGTTTCACTCCTTCTTTTGAAGCAATCCAGGTTGTCCCCCAAAAAAAGCAGACAAAACACAAGGCAATTATGGGCAAACCTATTGAGTTTACTTTAGTCGAAACGGCTTTTTTTATTTTAGTTTTCACTTTATAAATTGGGTTTTGAAAAGGTATATCCCAAAACATTTTCGACTTTTGAACTCAAAATTGTTTTTCCAAAAGTAGGGTTTTCATAATTAAATTCGGGTGGAGCCAAGTCTAAATCAATGGCTTTTTGTGTGTAATATTCCTTTCGGCTTGGATGAAAGGGAGTTACAGCATTAAAGGTTTCGTTCCAAGAATTTTGTCTCAGAATCTCCAGAATGATTCCAATGCAATCTTCCTGATGAATCAAATTTATTGGCGCTTCCGGGTTTTCAATATTTTGTCGCCCTGCGAGAAAATGGATTGGATGACGGTCTTCGCCAATCAATCCGCCAAAACGAAGAATGGTGGTTTTAAAGTTGGAATTGTTTTGCAAAAGTTGCTCGGCAAACACTAATTGTTTGCCGCTTTCCGTATCAGGATTAGGGTTTGTTTCCTCTGTTACACTAGCATTGTTATCTCCATAAACCGAAGTCGAGCTTATGAAAAGCACATTTTCAATGGTAGATTTTTCTATAAATGGGATTATCGTTTCGATTTTTCCAACGAAATCTTCCTTTGAATTTCCTCTTAATTTTGGAGGAATATCGATAATTAAGGTTTTGCTTCCTTGCAGAAATGTTTCGATGTTTCCTGAAATACTGTTGCTTTCAAGGGCAATCAAAAAAGGCTGAATCCCTAGATTTTCTAAAACAGAAAGTTTCTCGTTCGATGTTGTCGAACCATTTACGGCAAATCCATTTTCAAGCAAGGCTTTCGCCAAAGGCAAACCCAACCAACCGCAACCCAGAATACTAATTTGTGTCATTATTATTTTTTCAATGTGTCTTTAACAACCGTTGCGCTATCTTTTTTGACAGCATATTGAATTTTGGAATTCAAAGGTTTTACTTCTACTATTTGAGCTGTTGGTTTTATTTTTTGTTTAATCACAACTGCATCATTCAACACATAAGGTGTCGGCATCATCCAATTGGCTCTTTATCCTTTGTAGCGAATAGCGTTGGGAAGCATTTGCAAAAAAGGCATAGCATCGTCGTAATTTAGTTCTTCATACTCCAACCCTAAACGCCTGATGTTGCTATAATAGGTTTGGTGATTGTCGTAATAGTTTTTTTCTGATTGCACAAACCAAGCATTGCTTCCTAATTTTTGAGCAATAAACCATTTTTCTAAAAGTCTTGCCGTTCGTCCGTTTCCATCATCAAAAGGATGGATTTTTACAAAAACCAAGTGAAGCATTGAAGCAAAAAATAAGGTTTCTTCAAATGATAAATGGGCGTTTACCAAAAGGTCTACATCAGTATAAAATCGTAGCATTTCCGGTTTAACTTTTTCAGGTGAGGCTGCCACGTATTCAATTTTTCCATCGTTGGTTATCACAAACATATTGCTAATCCTTACTTTGCCTTGTTTTGATTTTTTCAAAATGTGCTTTGATAGCTGTGAATGAACTAATTTTATGTTTTTTGGGTTAAGCACATTTTTTTGAGCAAAAAGATAAGCATCGTATAAATCATCAATTTTGCGAGTATAGTCAGGTAGGTATTCAATATCAAAACGTTTGTGTTTAATATAAGAATCGAGTTCAATGGGTTCGCCTTCAATTTTTGAGGAAAAAACAGCCGATACAGAAGTATAAAAACTAAAAGTATCAATGCTTAATTCACTATCGTTCAGGTTTTCAAAATCCTTCTTTATTGACAGGTCGAAAGTTGCAACGTATTGTTCCAATAAATTAGTTGGTATAATATTTAATTCTATCTGCATCAGACTACTTTGTAAAGTTCTTTTTTTAATTATTTGATGGATTTGCGTTATAAAAGGATATATTATTTGGCTAATATAATCATTAATTTCTTGCTGGAATGTTTAAATACCGTCACAATTTATGACCGCATATTATGGTTTTTTCAAACTGTCTTTAACAACCGTTACGTTATCTTTTTTTACAGCATATTGAATTTTGGAATTCAAAGGTTTTACTTCCACTATCGTAGCAGTTGGTTTTATTTTTTGTTTAATAACTATAGCATCATTCAAAACATAAGGTGTTGGCATCATCCAATTTGCTCTTTTTGCCATCGAAAACAGTGGATTGTTCATCAAATCGAAAGAGTTTTCCATCATATCCAAATCTAAAACGCTTGATGCCGGAACACTAAATTCGATTTCCAGCGGAAGTTGATCCACCACATAATAGCTCAACAATTTCTTACCTTTTCGTTCGTATTTGGAACCTTTTTGTCCTAATAAAGATACCCCGTTTGCTTTGAAATTCTGGATTTCTAAATTTTCACTGGCAAAAACATCGTAACGATTTACTTTTCTGTTGGGTGTAATTTGGATTTTTAAATAACGATTGGCACCAACAACGCTGTCTTTCAAGAATTCGATGGTTGGTTTCGCTAGTTCTTTCATTGGCGCATCAGCCATAAAAGTAAACCCGGAATTGTATTTGCTTGGTAATGAAATTGAGTTTAATTCATTGGCATCTTTTGGGTTTTCTCCTAAATACGCTTTTGTCCAGTCATCAAGATTCGTGTCATAAGTTGCCCAAAAGGCTTTGTTTTTATCAGCATCGAGGATATAGACCAAACTATTGGATTTGGCTTTGCCTAATTCATAACCGGAATAATAATGTGCTTTTGCGAAAAAACCAATCGCAACAAGAAACAATAGTAAGGACGACATTCCTTTTCGTGAAAATGAGCCAAAAACCGGCAACAATAAACCAAATGCCAACGCAGTAAGAATGGCACTTCCAAACAACAATTTTAGACCCAAACCTATTGGAAACATTTGAATAAAAGGCGCAATAATCAGCAATGCGGGAATGCTTAGAAGGAGATTTAGTTTCCAATTTGATTTTTGGGTAATTACAAAAGAAGCCAACATAATCAATCCTGCAAAAACGGGAATTATCAAGAATCCTGCGCCTTTCAGGAAGAAGGCAAGCAATCCGTTGATGAGTATCCAAATAAATAATGGCGCAATGAAATGGTTCATCGTCACTTTTTTCACAGAAAAACGTTGGTAAAAAGCAAAACTAATGGCCAAACTCAACAATACGAAAGCCGCAATGTAATCGTGTCCGTTATAGGTGAATCCGTTGAGTAAATCGTTGTATTGAGGATATACTTTTAGCAACAATTTCCATCCAAAAAAGGTTATTAATCCAGAAACGATTATCGAACCTAAAAACGGTATAAATCCTCTCCAAATTTCTTTACCAATTATAATTCGTTTGCCAATTCCTACGAATAGTATTATCAGTAAGAGCACAAAAGCAATGATCACCATTGGTAAAACCCAGCTAAAAGGATAGCTTATAAAAGTAAAAGGAATCGTAAAATAAACATCGTCACTAGTGGTTTGTGTTGTGTTTAAATTAGCATTCGAAAAATAATTTAGCAACGGCATCAAATATTCTCCTTGGTGTGCCAATGTGTTTTTGCTCAAATGATTGATGTCATCCTGAGCCGTGTGATAATTATAATGACCGTCTATAAAAGCAAAATTGTAGCCTTGAATATTGCCATTTTTTCTAAAGACTGTCAAATCAGTATCGTTGGGCAACATTTTGTAAATGCTGTACATTAGCGAATTGGAGACGGGAAATTTTGGATTTGCTGCCGCGAATTCTTTGACTAATCCAGCGTTTCCACCATTGGTTTCCATCAACATATAACTTGGACCAGAAGATCCACGGGCTTCAAAATTCAACACTAAACCTACTTCTTTCGCCCATTTATGTTCGGTGACGAAAAGCGCTGCGCCATTCAACCCCAACTCTTCAGCATCCGAAAACAGAATAATAATATCATTTTTATGCGGTGTTTTATTGTTTATAAAAGCACGAACGCTTTCTAAGATTGTTGCCACACCTGAACCTGCATCGCTCGCGCCAAGAGAAAAAGAATGTGGTGCGCTGTCATAATGGGTCAGCAACAGCAAGGCTTTGTCGCTGTTTGTTCCTTTTATTCGAGCCAAAATATTCTTGCATTTTGTCAATGTTCCCCAATCCGAAAAAGCAAAACCTTCCTGAACGGAAGTTCCCAGCCCCAGTTTTTCTAATTCTTTTACTAAATAATTGGCAACAACATCGTGATTTTCTGAACCCACAAAATGAGGCTCTTTAGAAATATTTTTTACTTGTTCCAAAGCTCTTTTGGTCGAAAATTCCGACAGCGGAACTTCATCGTCAGATGTCCATTGTGGCATCATTGTGAAGAAAATAAATCCAAGGATTCCAAGGATAAACAAAACGGATAAAAGTGGTGAATAATCTTTTTTTATCATAATTAGGTAGGTTTTGGGTTCTAAATTTCTTTTTTGACAAGCATATAATAGTCACCTTCCAAAAGGCGATAGCCTTGGTCGTAAACAAAAAAGTAGGTGTTTCCTGTTTTGGTTTCTAAAATATTGGTAAAAAATTCAAAATCGAAACCCTTGCTCAAAAGTTTTGATTTTGTGGTTTTGCCTTTCCCATCGACATTCAAAGCCGAAAGAATGCGGTAATTTTTGCGCAATTTATTGTTGACATTGCGCATAAAATTAGTGCTGTCTTTATTTATTTTGTTATTGTAAGCGTTGCGACAGCCGTCGCTGCAAAACTTTTTGTCTTCGCGACCTACAATTTTGTCTCCACATTCCAGGCAAGTTTTCATATTTTGATATTTTGTCTTTACTTCGTCTTGAGAGATTTCGATCCGAAGCAAAATCGTTTTGTATTGAGTTATTTATTCTGAATCAAATCTTTTTGATTAATTTATTTCTTGTTTGTAAATTTCTATTCTTTCTTTTGAGAGTCTTTTTTGCAACCACATTTGCATTTTTTGTTTTGATGGCTCGGTCAAATAGGTCTTGCTATTATAAATCAAAATAGGATAAACATGAGAGCTATCGGTATTTTTATTGAATGTGTGATTTGAAATGGAGATATTTTCGATTTCAGGAAAAATAATTTTTATCTCATCTAATAATGCTTTATTATTGTATTGGTTTAATGCAATTTCATTTTTTAATTGACTGATTGTTAAGTCTTTTGCGTCTAAATTTGATTTTCCTGAATTGATTTGATCTACTATATATTTCTTAATATCTGTTGTGTCCTGAGTAATTTTCAATTGGATATTTTCAATATGATAGGCATTTAATGCTTTATTAAACGACTTAATTTCTTCCGGATTGAATTTATGTCTTAAAAAAGCAAGTTCAATTTTTTTAGGATTTGTATTCAAATCTATTTTTTTATACAGAATAGCATATCCTTTAGTTATAAATTCATTTTCAATAAAAAGATTGATTTTTTGGCTGGTTTTTTTTTCATCAAACAACTTATATGCAAAAAAAATGCTGGGAATCATCAATGCTAATGTCAAGGCTGTAATTCCGTATTTTATTTGTTTTTGACGTTTGGCATTAACTTGTTTCACAGCAGGATATTTCAAATATTTTACAATTAGAAATGTCGATATGCCAATAAAAACACAGTTAATAGTATATAAAAATAAGGCGCCCAAAAAGAATTTTATGTTTCCAATGGCCAATCCATATCCAGCAGTACATAAGGGAGGCATTAAAGCTGTAGCAATGGCGACACCTGGAATTGGGTTTCCTTTTTCAACTCTTGTTATGGCAATTACACCTACAAGTCCTCCGAAAAAAGCAATGAATAAATCATAAATATTTGGCGATGTTCTCGCTAATAATTCAGATTGTGTTTCTTTGAATGGGCTTAAATAAAAGTATGTAGTTGATACTGCTAAACTAACAATGGTTGCTATGAAAAGGTTCTTTAATGATTTTTTAATCAATTCGGAATCATAAATTCCAAGTCCAAATCCAGCGCCAATAATGGGTCCCATTAAAGGAGAAATAAGCATTGCGCCAATGATAACTGCTGTAGAATTTACATTTAATCCTATGGAAGCCACTACTATGGCACAAGCTAAAATCCATAAGTTTGAACCTCTAAAGGATATATTAGATTTTACAGTTTCTAATACTTTTTGTTTGTCCTCTTCTCCAAAATGAAGGTCTGTAAATTTTAGTATTTTATTTATCATCCTTTATCAGTTGCTTTCTTTGAAAATTATTTGTGATTCAAAAAAATCAATTAATTCTTTTAAAATCAATCAAATATAACAATTAATTTCCATTTACAAACGGTTACAAATAGTTACAACCGAAAGTAAGTAGTTATCTACCGAATAAATTTTTAGAACCATCGCATCTTTGCCCTGTTGATTTGAACGAACAATTCAACAAAATGTATACTAACAATTTAAATTTACACGCCATGAATGCAATGAAAAACAAAGTACAATTAATCGGAAACGTAGGTAACGATCCAGAAATCAAAAATTTTGATGGAGGAAAAAAAGTAGCCAATTTAACCATCGCCACAAACGATAGTTACAAAAATGACAAAGGAGAAAAAGTGGAACAAACCGAATGGCACAAAGTGGTTGCTTGGGGAAAAACTGCCGATATTATCGAAAAATATGTAACCAAAGGTATTCAAATAGCCATCGAAGGAAAACTAACCCACAGAAGTTACGACGATAAAAACGGAGAAAAACGATATATTACCGAAGTTGTCGCGAATGATGTGCTGCTTTTGGGGAAATAAAGCACCCTAGCCCCCAAAGGGTATTATGAATCAGGTTACAGTCGCAGTTTGCAGCAATAGTTTGTTCGCAGACTGCGATTTTTTATTTCTATACAACCTGAAAACTGTGATTGAAAACTGAAAACTTTTTTACCTGTTCATCAATTCCTGAAAATAATCCACGAATTGTCCCGCGTGATAACCATCCATCAATCCGTGATGCACGTGAACTGACATCGACATTGTTCTTTTTCCATCATCGGAAATCATCATTTTTCCAAAAGAAATTTTCGGGCAACTATCCGGAAAAGTATAACTTCTGGCATGAGAAAGTGAGGTGAAATTGATCCAGGGGATTGCTGAAAAATGGATTACGTTATCATTTGAAAATTCTCTAGTAAAAAGTCCGGGAGTGTTTTTTATTCTTTCAATTTCCTTGAATGTATTTGCGGCAAAAATTTCAAAATCAGCAGAATATTCAATCAGTGAAAAGCCGAAAGTTTTGTCATCACGCATTATTGTTGCCGACGCATCAATGGAATCATAGATGTAAATCGCATCATCAATTATCCGATAACGAAAGGATTCAATCGCATTCACTGCAACAATGGTTTTGTGCAAATAATACACAAAAAAGGATGTCCCCAATTTTTTTGCAGTTTCATACCCTTTGGTGCAATCAATGGTTGTGGTAATTCCAAAAAAAGGTTCTTCCATTTGTTTAAAGAACAAAAAGTGTTCTTTTCGGTTCCAGTTTTCTAGGTCTAAAAGGGTTCTCATTATTGCAGTCTTTTTAAAACATCAGTCATTTTTTCGAAAGTATTGAAGTTTTTGTGTTCTACTTTATAGTCAATTCTTTCGTGTGCCCAAGTAGTGTGAAACGGAATATGCACGGCGTGTCCTCCAATGGACAAAACAGGCAAAACATCGGATTTCAATGAGTTACCAATCATAAAAAATTCCTCGGGCTGAATCTCCAAACGTTTTATCAAATCAGAATAATCTTTTTCCTGCTTGTCCGCCATTACTTCGATATGGTGAAAATAATGTCCCAAACCTGAATCGTGTAATTTTCGGCGTTGATCCAATAAATCGCCTTTGGTAGCAACCACGAGTTTGTATTTCCCGTGCAAAGCATCTAAGGTTTCTTCGACACCATCTAATAATTCAATGGGTTTTTCGAGTAATTCTTTTCCGTATTCGATGATTTTTTCAATTACTTCAATAGGAATTGTATTGTTCGAAATTTTCATAGCGGCTTCGATCATCGAAAGAATGTATGCCTTGATTCCGTAACCGTAGATTTTTAAATTATCGATTTCTACTTTAAAAAGCTCTTGCGAAATTCCTTGATGCGACAAATAATCCTCCATCAAACCACAGAATCTTTGTTCTGTTTCCTGAAAATAAGGTTCGTTAATAAACAAGGTGTCGTCAGCGTCGAAAGCAATTACTTTTAGATTCATTTTAATATGTTTTACCGCAGATTTGCAGATTATTCTTTTTTGTTGAATTAAAATTTGCGAATTTGTGGTTAATTTTTTTTAATTTATTGTCTCGCCATTGGCAACTCCATCCACATCTGGATTCACGAAAACCAGTTTTCCTTCGGCATTTGTAGTCATCAAAATCATACCTTGACTTTCCACACCACGAAGGTTTCTTGGAGCTAAATTTACTAAAACAGTTACGCGTTTTCCGATGATTTCTTCTGGTGAAAAACTTTCTGCAATTCCCGAAACTATGGTGCGAACATCAATTCCTGTGTCAACTTTCAAAATCAACAATTTGTTGGCTTTTGGCATTTTTTCGGCTTCCAGAATCGTTCCTGTACGGATGTCCATTTTGGCAAAATCATCAAATTGAATCAATTCTTTTTGTGGTTCTGTCTTTGCGAGGGACGAAGCAATCTCTTCTTGGTTAGCAGTTTTTGTAGCTTCCAATTTGTCTATTTGTTTTTGAATTTCTTCATCTTCAATTTTGGCGAAAAGCAATTCGGCTTCACCAATTTGGTGTCCTGCAGGAATTAAATCCGAATTGTCAGCAACTGTTTTCCAATCTATTTTATCATCTATTTTTAGAATTTTCGACAATTTCGTAGCGGTAAATGGCAAGAAAGGTTCGCAAAGTGAACTCAAAGCAGCTGCAATTTGCAAAGCCACATACATTTGGGTTTGTACGCGAGCTGGATCAGTTTTTATCATTTTCCAAGGCTCTTCATCGGCAAGATATTTATTTCCCAAACGTGCAACATTCATCAATTCGCTTAATGCTTCTCTAAATCTATAACGCTCTATCGAACTCGAAATCACGGCTGGATACGCTTTCAATTCAGCCAAAACGGCAGCGTCATAATCACTAAAGTTGGGAATTCCCCCTTCGGGGGTTAGGGGGCTTGGACTTGGAACAATTCCCTCGTAATATTTATTGGTTAAAACCACCACACGATTGATGAAATTACCAAAAATCGCAACTAATTCATTGTTGTTTCTCGCCTGAAAATCTTTCCAGGTAAAATCATTATCCTTGGTTTCTGGTGCATTCGATGTCAACGCATAACGCAAAACATCTTGCTGATTCGGGAATTCTTCTAAATATTCGTGCAACCAAACCGCCCAGTTTTTAGACGTAGATAATTTATTTCCTTCCAAGTTCAAGAACTCATTTGCAGGAACATTGTCCGGCAAAATATAACTTCCTTCGGCTTTCAACATTGCCGGAAAAATGATGCAATGAAAAACAATATTGTCTTTCCCAATGAAGTGAACCAGTTTCGTATCCTGATCTTTCCAATAAGGTTCCCAATTTTTTCCTTCACGCAAAGCCCATTCTTTCGTAGATGAAATGTAACCTATTGGTGCGTCAAACCAAACATATAATTTTTTTCCTTCGGCACCTTCAACCGGCACATCAATTCCCCAATCAAGGTCACGAGTTACCGCACGAGGTTCCAGTCCGCCGTCAATCCACGATTTTACTTGTCCGTAAACATTGGGTTTCCAGTCGTTTTTATGTCCAACGAGAATCCATTCTTTCAAGAAATCTTCATAACGATCCAAAGGCAAAAACCAGTGTTTCGTCTTTTTCATTATTGGAGTTTCTCCGGTAATAGTCGATTTTGGATTAATCAAATCGGTTGCATTTAGCGTCGAACCACATTTTTCGCATTGGTCACCATAAGCTTCTTCGTTGCCACATTTTGGGCAAGTTCCCACAACAAAACGGTCTGCCAAGAATTGGTCTGCTTTTGCATCATACAATTGCTCGGTCACTTCCTCGATAAAATCACCTTTATCATACAGCGTTCTAAAAAATTCCGAAGCCGTATCGTGATGAATTTTAGCCGAAGTTCTTGAATAATTATCAAACGAAATTCCAAAATCCGAGAACGATTTTCTTATAATTCCATCGTATTTGTCGATTACTTCCTGAGGTGTAACCCCTTCTTTCTTGGCTTTCATAGAAATCGCAACCCCGTGTTCATCACTTCCGCACACAAACAAAACGTCTCTTCCCTGCAATCTTAAATATCTGGAATAAATATCCGAAGGCACGTAAACACCCGCCAAATGCCCAATATGAATGGGTCCGTTTGTATAAGGCAATGCCGCTGTAATGGTATATCTTTTTGGATTCTGTAACATAATTCAGTTTAATTTGTTGCAAAAATAAGGAATTATTTATTGTCTTCCTGAGCGCAGTCGAAGGATTAGGAGCTATTTCCCGCTATCCGTTGCAATCCACGCAAAAAAGCGTGGGATTTCCACTGCTATCAGGGCTAAGGATTTGGGATCTTGATTCATCATTCATATTAATAAACCCGTTGGTTGTAATTCAAATTATTCTTTTTTTTAACACATAGACCAGTCTGCCGAAAGGCAGATTCATAGTTTTTAATAATTTAAAGAAGGCGTTTCACTTTATTCTAGTAAATCATAGTTTTGTGAACCCATGACCCGAGCGATAGCGAACAGGCGAAGCAATTGGGTTATCCCTTTCTTTTTTACTATGTTTCTGCCTTTCGGCAGACAGCTCTATGTGTTTAATTTTATATTTTTTAACCTGTTGGGTGTAATTCAAATTATTGTTTTTTTTAAACACATAGATTCATAGTTTTAATAATTTAGAGAAGGCGTTTCACTTTATTCTAGTAAATCATAGTTTTGTGAACCCAAGAATTGGGCTATCCCTTTCTTTTTTACTATGTTTCTATGTGTTTAATTTTATATTTTTTAAATTATTTTGAAAATTGATTAATTGCACCCAACGAGTTATTAATAAGCCTTTATTTATATTTGTAACCTAAAATTACCCAAGATTATAAATTATGGCAAAAGGACCTGAAAAAAACACTAAAAACAAGGCTTTACATACCAAATTGCTAAAACGAAAAAACACTAAACTTCAGGAGGAAAAAAAAGAAAAAGCGTTACTGTTGAAAGCTTTAGTGACAAAAATGAATGAAAAGAAAAGGAGTGATGATTCAATTCATAAACGTTCCTAGAAAGACTCCTATTAGAATAAATAAAAAACCATCTCAATAGGATGAAGTTATAATATATTTGCAATCTTTGACCACTAAAACAAAAACAATATGATCAAGACTAAACTAATAATCAATAAAAACGGATCGATAAAAATCGAAGGTGATTTTGAAATAATGGACCAAGATGGGGTAATTTATGGCCTAGAAGGAAGAACTGCATTAGGTCTGTGTCGTTGTGGATTATCATCCAACAAACCTTTTTGCGATGGTTCGCACCGTAATAATTTCGAAGGTGATTCTAAAGCATTTGATTTGCCACCAATGAAAACAAGCTAAAGACCCCTTTTTTGATAAAATATTTTAAAAGCTGCATTTTCATTAATGTGGCTTTTTTTTTATTTCCAAAAACACCTTTGTCAAAGTTCAAAACTTTGACAAAGGTTGAAGAATATTTCTTTTCTGTTATTATTTACCCGAATTTTGCACCAAATCATCAAACACAAAACCTATGGAATTCGGTAGAATAATTATTTCAGAAACAGCCTTTAATAGTGAAAATCTCCAAGATGTAATCAATTCTAATATTTCAGTAATCAATTTAATGCGCGAAGAAGGCGTGAACGATGATTTGATTCACGAAGATGCGATAATGAGTTATTATTTAGATTATTATGCATCACAATATACCGAAGGGAATTTTGCTCAATTTGTATATAATTCGAGTTGGGACAAGGAATTGAACGAGTTGATAGAAGAAGGTTTGGCGTTAATTGGCGCCGAAAAGCACTTGGAATTATTTCAACAACAATCCAAAAAAGTAAAATTAATGAGCAGCGTGAAGCTCAATAAATTCCTAAAAGGCAAACTAGACGGCGTAAATCCTATTCGAGATTTGCTCAACAATGACACCTTTTTCGAAATAGATGAAAATCTAATTGATTTGAACGCCAATTTTCTAAAAACCCATCCCGATTTCGAAGTGCTTTCCGTAGATGATATGTTTGCCACTTTGGAAGAATTTGTGGGTCACGAGATTAAAAGAGTATAACAGAAACTCAATATAACATCGCTTTTTTAAAATCCACTAACTGCGTTTAAAGTTTACTTTTTCACAAACTGAATTTGTTTAGTTCCCTCATTTGTATATAGCGTCATAAAATAAACTCCTTCCGAAAAAGCACTTACATCCCAAGAAGTAGCCAAAGTTGTTTCTTTAACTTTTTGACCTAAAGCGTTATAAATGATAGTTTTTTGAAGAGAAATTTGCTTTGGAAAATCGAGAGATATTCTATTATTTGCTGGGTTTGGATATAACTTTACGCTTTCTAATTTGAAATTTTCAACGGCCAATGTAACGCTGGAATTTTTAGAAATTAAATCTTTATTTGGATCAAAAACTACGCTTGTAACCACAAAAGGAACATTTTTAACAAAAGTTTCTCCATTGGAAGTATTGTTTAAAACTAAATCCATTTGTTCTCCACTAGCACCAAAAACCCGAACAGGAACTGGCATTTCGAAAAAAGGCACCGATGCATCGGATTGCGTTTGATTCACACTTAAAGAAACTGTTCCATTAAAATTATTTTGAACAGCAATAGAATAAGTTGGATAACCTTGATTATAAACCCAATCGCTGAAAAATTCGGTTAAACTGCTTCCATAAACCGCTTCGAGATTTGACTGCAAATTGGAGGTAACAGCATATTTATACGCCAGATTCGAGTCGGATAAATAATTTTTTAATCCCTGAAAAAACACGGCATCACCTAATTTGAATCGAAGCATATTTAAAACCATCGCTCCTTTACGATAAGATAAACGCGAGTCAAAAATTCGATTCACATTCAATGCTTCGGCATCAGTCAAATATACAGCGCCGTTTGTAATCGAAGTAATGGAGTTAATCATATTGGTTTTATCAGCAATAAAAGCCGCTTGTCCGTCAAAATTTTCGATAACCATCGAGGCTAAATAGGTAGCAAATCCCTCATTGAGCCAAATATCTTTCCAAGTGCCGCAAGTAATTTTGTCGCCAAACCATTGATGCGCCATTTCGTGAGCAATTAATTGTCTGCCAAAGCTGACCATAAACGAAACCGTGGTATGCTCCATTCCACCCCCCCAACCAAACTGGGCGTGACCGTATTTTTCGGTATGAAATGGATAGGTTTCGAATAAATTTTCAAAGAGATTTAATATCAACGGGGTTTGTGCCAATTGATTTTGAAGAGTTGGAGTTAAACTTTCCGGATAAATATAATTGACAATTGGGTATTCATTTGGAATAGTTCCGCCAATTTGATTGTAAACGGAATAATCAGTTACTGCCATACAAATCAAATAAGCAGGAATTGGATAACCGTGGTGAAAATGAGTCGTTTTATTCAATCCATTAATAACTGGAGCTTCAGGTTCGACGCCGTTAGAAACACTTGTATATTGACTTGGAGCAGTAATATAGACATCAATACTGTTCACTTTATCGTTCAAATCTTGCTTGCAAGGCCACCAATTCATTGCTCCGAAAGGTTCTGACAATGTCCAAATAATTGGAGAAGTTCCGTGCGTGCTTTGCATAAATGATCCAAATCCCGAAGAGGAAGGCGCACCCGAATAGGTGATTTCTACTGTTTCCGAAGTTCCTGTTGGCTGTGTCGCTGGTAAAGTAATTTTTAATTCCGTAGGGCTTTGGGTATAAGTTAGATTGTCAATTCCTCTTTTTACAGAACTTACGGTCAATGTATTTGATAAATCGAAAGTTAGACTCACCATATCTGACAAAGCAGTGTAAGTTGTGGTTATTTTCCCCGATATAAAATAAACTGCCGGATTGATAGTAAATTCTAATTTATGATACGTAATATCATAATTTGCAGTGTTGGGATTCGTTTTTACTAACATCAGTTTTGAAGCAGAATTAGCTTCAGAAGCTCTCATTTTTTCAAATAAAACAAGATTATCCTGCGAAAAAACGAAAGATGAAATCAATAGAAAACCGAAGAGAAATATTTTTTTCATAGACTAAAAAATTTATGGTAAAAATAAGTAATCTATCAGAAATGCAATCTTTTATACAGGAAAAAGAGCAAACACAATTCAACATTACCGTCTAAATCGTTCTTAACTTTTTGATTCCCCCTTTTTATAAAAACATTTCCTTAAATTTGCTTCCTTATATTGAAAAACAAACAAAGAGTTAAAAAATTAAGTTATGTTACAAATCGCATTTATTAGAGAGAATCAGGAAAAAGTAATCAAGGCTTTGGCAAAACGAAATATGGATGCCACCAGTGTTGTTGAAGAAATCGTGCAACTAGATGAAAAACGTCGCGCCACACAAGTGGAGTTGGATGGAATTTTATCCGAATCTAATAAACTGTCCAAAGACATTGGTGAATTGATGAAAGGTGGCGAAAAATCAAAAGCTGCCATTCTTAAAGAAAAAACGGTTCTGTTGAAAGAAAAAAGCAAAGCATTAGCCGAAACTGCTGACCAACTTGCTGCAGAACTTTCAGAAAAACTATACACTTTACCAAATCTTCCTGCCGATATTGTTCCCGAAGGAAAAACTCCCGAGGAAAACCTAAACGTTTTTCAAGAAGGCGACATTCCAGTTTTGCACGAAGGTGCGCAACCACATTGGGAATTGGTAAAAAAATACGACATCATCGATTTTGAATTAGGAAACAAAATTACCGGCGCAGGATTTCCAGTTTACAAAGGAAAAGGAGCCAGATTACAACGTGCTTTGATTTCTTATTTCTTGGACAAAAACACCGCTGCAGGTTACAAAGAATACCAAGTTCCGCATATGGTCAACGAAGCTTCGGCTTATGGAACGGGACAATTGCCGGATAAAGAAGGGCAAATGTACCACGATGCCACCGATAATTTATATTTGATTCCAACAGCAGAAGTTCCCGTTACGAATTTGTTTCGTGACGTAATTCTTAACGAAAACGAATTGCCGGTTTTGGCAACAGCCTACACGCCTTGTTTCCGTCGGGAAGCCGGTTCTTATGGCGCTCACGTTCGAGGATTGAATCGTTTGCACCAGTTTGACAAAGTCGAAATTGTGCGAGTGGAACATCCTGACAAATCCTACGAAGCTTTGGAAGGAATGGTAGCTCACGTAAAAAGTATTTTGCAAGAATTGAAATTACCGTATCGAATATTACGTCTTTGTGGCGGCGATATGGGTTTCACATCAGCGTTGACGTATGATTTCGAAGTGTATTCTACGGCGCAAGAACGTTGGTTAGAAATTAGTTCGGTTTCTAATTTTGAGACTTTTCAGGCGAATCGTTTGAAACTGCGTTTCAAAGACAAAGACGGAAAAAACCAATTGGCACACACCTTAAACGGAAGTTCATTGGCTTTGCCAAGAGTTTTAGCAGGAATTTTAGAAAATTATCAAACCGCGGAAGGTATTGTAATTCCTGAGGTTTTGCGAAGCTATTGTGGGTTTGATATTATTGATTAAATTTAGCTTGTTTTATTTACCGCAAATTCGCAAATTTTATTTTTATTAAATTATAAATAATTTGCGAATTTGCGGTTAAATGACTTCGAATTAAGTACTTTTTAGCGAAAAAAAGTTTATAATGAAAAAACTCTTTCTACATATCATCCTGTTTTTTTCATTGGTTTGTTTCTCGCAAAACGAGCAATTGGCTAAAAATGAAGCCAATATTATAAAAGAATTGGATAATCTTCACATCAACACTCGCAAAATTAATGATTCAATAAGAAAATTAATGAAGGAGTGCGACAGTCAAATTAAATTAGAAAAAGATTCAATAACTAAAAGCAAATTAGAGCTTAGATTTGATGAATTATTTGATGTTTTGGACCTAAATGACATAGCTGAACTGAAAATTAATCTGGATTATGCAAAACAACATCCATCTTCACTTTATTGTCTAGAATTGGTACAAAAGCAGATTTCAAGGCAACCCGGGAAAAATTTCTACGATGATTTTGAAGAAGTTTATACCAATGCATCTCCAGAAGTTAGAAATAGCGATAGCGGAAAAAAAATGGCTAAACAGCTCAACTATTTTAAGCAAAGTAAAGTTGGAAGTCGAGCTCCAGAATTTACAGTTAAGGATATTGAAAACAAACAGCTTTCATTAAATGATTACAAAGAAAAAAAGTATATCCTTATAGATTTTTGGGCGAGTTGGTGTGCACCTTGTCGAGAAGAACTCCCTTATATAAAAGAATTATACAAAAAATACAGCAACGATGGATTTGAAGTTATAAGCATAACTCAAGACAAAGATTTAGAGGCTTGGAAAAAAGCAATTTTGAAAGAGAAAATTGATTCTTGGCGACATTTTTCGATATTAGAAAATAATGATTCTATTCTGAAAGATTATTTTGTAAATGGTATTCCACATAAAATTTTAATTGACAAAAACGGAAATATTATTGGTAAATGGAAAGGTGGCGGAGAAAAAAACAAGCGAGAATTACAACTTCTTTTAGCCAAAATATTTGATAATTAATGAAACTATTTTTTCTACATATCACCCTGTTTTTTTCATTGGTTTGTTTCTCGCAAAACGAGCAATTGGCGCAGTATTATTTCGACAAAGGCGATTTTGAGAAAGCAAAAATAAGTTTTGTAGAATTATTAAAAAATCAGCCATCGAACTCCCAATATTTTCAGCGAACTATTGATTGCTACCAGCAATTACAACAATTTGACATTGCCGAAAAAGCCATAAGAGAGCGATTAGACAAATACAAACAAGGCAATCTTTTAGTAGAATTGGGTTATAATTTTCAATTGCAAAAAAATGAGGCTTCCGCCAAAAAATACTACGATGAGGCCATCGACCGAATTAAGAAAAATCCAAATGAAGTGGGCGGAATTTCAAATTCTTTCGAGAGAAAAGTCTTGTTGGAATATGCCTTGAAATCCTATCAAACGGCAACGGCATTGCAACCCAATTTCAATTTCAATTATCTAATGGCGATGCTTTACGGACAATTGGGCAACACCGAAATGATGATTTCTACTTTCCTTGATGAAGCTTTTGAAAACCCACAAAATTCGGTACAAATCCAAAACCAATTGGCTCGTTTTATGTTTGAAGAAGGCGATGATAACTTCAATGAAACTTTGCGAAAAGCACTAATTATAAGAGCTCAAAAGAACCAAGATGTTTTTTGGAACCATTATTTGAGTTGGTATTATGTACAACAAAAAGAGTTTGGCAAGGCTTTTATCCAAGAAAAAGCTATCTTCAAACGCAATCCGGAATCACTTTCCAGCATCGTGAATTTGGGACAACTTGCCATCGAAGAAGATGATACGGAAGCGGCCAAAGAAATTTTGGGCTTTGTATTGGAAAACACCAAAGATTTAGAGTTGCTTATCCAAGCCAATTCTTATTTACTGGATATGAAAATCGGAAAGGCACAGGAAAAAGATTTTGCCGCCATCAATTCTGAATTAGCCAGTTTGTTGTCTGAATATGAAATAAGTCCATTTACGCTATCTTTGCAACTGATTCAGTCGCATTTTGTGGCTTTCAATTTACGAAAACCCGAAGAAGGAAAAGCAGTAATTAAGAAAGCACTCGAGTTGCAATTGAACGATTATGAAGCGGCTCAGGCCAAAATGGAATTGGCAGATATTTTGCTTTTCGAAGAAAAATTCAATCAGGCATTAATTTATTATTCCCAAATTGAAGAGAATTTAAAAAATGATGCCGTGGCGCACGAAGCGAGTTTGAAAGCCGCCAAAACCAGTTATTTTCAAGGGGATTTTGTCTGGGCGTTGAAACAGTTCAAGGAATTGAAATCGGCAAGTACGCAATTGATTGCCAATGATGCTTTGGAATATTTCCTTTTAATCAACGATAATACCGTTACTGATTCGACACAAACCGCATTGAAACAGTTTGCCAAAGGGGATTATTTGTTATATCAAAACAGGAATCAGGAAGCGATTGCGCAGTTTCAGTCGATTTTGAAAAGCTTTAAAGGACAGGAAATCGAAGCGGTAACTTTGTTGCGTTTGGGTAAAATTTATGAAAAACAAGGAGAATATAATTTGGCTTTAAGCCAATATCAAAATATCATAACGCAACACAGCGACGGAATTTATATTGACGAAGCTTTATATTTTTCGGCAGAAATTTATAACAATAAGTTACAACAACCGGATAAGGCAAAACCGCTTTATGAGAAAATAATCTTTAATCATCAAGACAGTATTTACTTTGTGGATGCCCGAAAAAAATACCGACAATTACGAGGAGACATAGCCCCCTAATCCCCGAAGGGGGAATTTCGAGTTGGTATTTATGGTGAATTGTTAATAAAAAATAAATTTAATCTTTAACCCTACTTACCCCTAGTAGGATTCCCCCTTCGGGGGTTAGGGGGCTGATATGATAATTTACAACGTTACCACAAACATACACGAAAGCGTCCGCGAAAAATGGATGATTTGGATGCAGCACAAACACATTCCAGAAGTTTTGGCCACAGGGAAATTTTCTTCGGCAAGAATGGTGCGCGTTTTAATTGAGGAAGAAATGGGAGGAACTACCTATTCTGTTCAATATACAACCGATAGCAAAGCAACTTTGGAAAAATATTATCAAGAAGATGCTCCAAAATTGCGTGATGAAGCGCTTCAATTATTTGGAGACAAAATGTTGTCATTTAGAACAGAACTGGAATTGATTTCAGAACACTAAAAAGGCTTCAGTATGAAAATAATTAGCCACAGATTGAACGGATTTACACAGATTTTTTAATGCTAAATTTAGAAAAAACAAATGACCATCAGTAAAAAATCAGTATCATCCGTGTCCCATTTGAATACAGTATTTAAACAAAAAACCTTTGCGCCTTAGTGCCTTCGTGGCAAAATAAAATAATATGGAAAAAGTAAAAGCCAAAAAACACCTCGGACAGCATTTCTTAAAAGACGAAAGTATTGCCAAAGCAATTGCCGACACATTGAATCTTGAAGGTTACGATGATGTATTAGAAATAGGTCCAGGAATGGGAGTTTTGACCAAGTATTTATTGGAAAAACCAATCAATACTTACGTTATTGAAATCGACACAGAATCGGTGACATATCTTGATGAGAATTATCCAAAATTAAAGGATAAAATCATCTCTAAAGATTTCCTGAAATACAACATTAATGAAGTTTTTGAGGGGAAACAATTCGCCATTATCGGGAATTTTCCTTATAATATTTCCACACAAATCGTATTCAAAGCATTGGAATATCGCAACCAAATTCCTGAATTTGCAGGAATGTTTCAGAAAGAAGTGGCCGAACGCATTTGCGAAAAAAAGGGAACAAAAGCGTATGGAATTCTATCGGTTTTAGTCCAGGCTTTTTACGATGCCGAATATTTATTCACTGTTGACGAGCACGTTTTTATTCCGCCACCAAAGGTTAAATCAGGAGTTTTGCGTTTGCGCAGAAAAGAAAATTATACTTTGCCTTGCGGAGAGAAACTGTTTTTCACGGTCGTCAAAACTGCTTTCCAGCAACGCAGAAAAACCTTGAGAAATAGTTTAAAAACCTTAAATTTGTCCGATAGTTTAAGGGAAGACGAAGTTTTTAATCTCCGTCCAGAACAACTTAATGTGGAGCAATTTATAGCACTTACACAAAAAATAGAAGCCGATGGAGTTTAAAATCAGCAAAGATCTAATCCAAGAATTAGAGCAACTTATTCAGAGTAAAAACGACCAGCAATTGGAAGTTTTACTGAATGATTTGCATCACGCTGATATTGCCGAAATTCTAGATGAGCTCGATTTTGATGAAGCAACTTATATTTTCAAGGTTTTAGATAGCGAAAAAACCGCCGAGATTCTTCTTGAATTAGAAGATGATTTGCGGGAAAATATATTGAGCAGGCTTTCGCCAAAAGAAATTGCCGAAGAACTTGACGAGCTTGAAACTAATGATGCGGCGGATATTATTGCTGAACTTTCACAAAGCAAAAAACAAAAAGTAATATCTGAACTTCACGATGTTGAACATGCCAAAGACATTGTTGATTTGTTGCGTTATGACGAGGATACTGCGGGTGGAATTATGCATAAAGAGTTGGTGAAAGTCAACGAAAACTGGAACGTTTTCACTTGCATAAAGCAAATGAGAGTCCAGGCCGAAAATATTTCAAGAGTACATTCTATTTATGTGGTTGATGATGAAGACAGATTATTAGGCCGTTTGTCGCTCAAGGATTTGTTGACAACATCAGCAAAAACGCCAATTAGCGAAGTTTATATCAAAAAATTAAATTCGGTGAATGTCGATGCTGAAGACGTTGAGGTTGCTCGAATTATGCAAAAATATGACTTGGAAGCCATTCCTGTAATTGATGAATTGGGGCGATTGGTTGGCCGAATCACCATCGATGATATCGTGGATGTAATCAAGGACGAAGCAAATGAGGATTATCAATTAGCTGCCGGTATCTCACAAGATGTTGAAGCGGATGATAGTATTCTGGAGTTGACAAAAGCTCGCTTGCCTTGGTTAGTTTTAGCGCTTTTGGGAGGGTTTATATCTGTAAAAGTCCTCGGTTTGTTTGGCGACGCTATGTTGCAACACGGGAATTTATTCTTTTTTACACCACTTATAGCTGCAATGGCAGGAAATGTGGGTGTGCAATCTTCGGCAATTATTGTACAAGGTTTGGCGAACGACACCTTGAGCGGTTCATTGTTCAACAGATTGATAAAAGAAGTCTCATTGAGTTTATTGAATGGAGTGATTCTGGCAATCATTTTATTTTTGGGAAGTCATTTTCTTTTAAAAGTTGAATTTATAATTGGAATTATTGTTACTATTGCATTAGTTTCGGTAATTATTATTGCATCGCTCATCGGGACATTTGTCCCATTATTGCTGGATAAATTCGGAATTGACCCTGCACTCGCAACAGGGCCATTTATCACTACCAGTAATGATATTTGCGGAATTCTTATTTATTTTACAATAGCGAGACTGATTTTAGGATTTTAAAAAACACACAAAATGAAAGTACATATAATCGGCGGCGGAAACTTAGGCGTTTCTATAGCATTAGGAATAGCAAAATTTTCGAAAAACAATCAAGTAACTGTAACTAGGAGAAACACTTCAAGCATTCTGTATTTAGAAAAATTAGGCGTAACTGTTTCGACTGATAACAAACATAACATTCAAGAAGCAGACGTTATTATTTTGACCATAAAACCGTATCAGGTAAACACTGTTTTGGCAGAAATTCTTCCTGTAATTTCTAACAAAGTAATTTCTTCTGCAGTAAGTGGATTGTCTATTGAAGCACTTCAAAACAAGATTGGTGATACACATCATGCCATTCGAATCATGCCTAATATTGCGGCTCAATTTGGCGCATCGGCAACGTGTATTGCTTTCAATGAAAAAGACAAAGAGAATGCACAAAATATTGTAGCTCTCTTCCAAGACTTAGGAACGGCACCTATTATTGATGAAAAATTAATGGATGCGGCTACAGTTTTGGCGGCAAGCGGAACCGCTTTCGCGTTGCGTTATATTCGCGCTTCGATGCAAGCCGGAATCGAAATAGGATTTGACTGGCAAACAGCTTTGGCTATTTCAGCCCAAACCGTAAAAGGCGCTGCCGAAATGATTATGGAAGAAAACATACATCCGGAACAATTAATTGATAGAGTGACAACGCCACAAGGTTGTACCATTGCGGGATTGAACGAAATGGAAATGCACGGTTTCAGTTCGTCATTGATTAGAGGAATCAAGACTTCTTTGAAACAAATCAAGGGATAAAAATTTTCATAAAAAACCAAAAAAGGGAATTTAGTATTTGCTAAATTCCCTTTTTGTATTTATTGCAAATCTAATTATTCTTTTGGGACGGTTATTGTTTTCTGAACAGGGTTTTTCAATGTGAATTTCAACCAAAGGAAACCCATAGTTCCTGCAATAAAAGACGCAATCAAAATAGCAATTTTAGAATACGTAATCACTGCTGAACCATCATTTTTAAAGGCAAGTAGCGTAATAAAAATTGACATTGTAAAGCCAATTCCACCCAACATTCCTGCGCCAATGATGGTTTTCCATTTCAAATCTTTAGGCAGAGCACAAAGTCCTAAACTCACTCCTAAGAAAGAAAAAAGAAAGATTCCCAAAGGTTTTCCAATGACAAGTCCCAATAGAATTCCAATAGAATTTGAATGAGTTAAACCATCTTGCCAGCCTGAATCAATGGCGATGCAAGTATTGGCAATAGCAAACAAAGGCAGGATTATAAACGCTACAGGTTTGTGTAGAAAATGTTGTAAAATATAGGAAGGTGATTTCTTGCTTCCGTCACCAAAAGGAATAACGAAAGCTAATAAAACACCAGTAATAGTAGCGTGAACTCCAGAATTTAGCATAAAATACCACATTGCAATTCCTCCAATAAGGTAGGGAATCAGGTTATAAATTTTCATCCGATTTAAAATAAATAAACCACCCATAATGCCTAAAGCAATAAATAAATTTACAAAAGCAATAGACGTTGTGTAGAATATGGCAATCACAATAATGGCTCCTAAATCGTCAATGACGGCTAATGCGGTTAGAAATATTTTCAAGGAAGCGGAAACACGACTTCCTAAAAGTGACAAAATTCCTATGGCAAATGCAATGTCAGTCGCCATTGGGATTCCCGCCCCGTTTTGGGTTATGGTTCCAAAATTCAACAATAAAAATAATCCAGCAGGAACAAGCATTCCACCGAAAGCACCAAAAATAGGCAAAGCCGCATTTTTGATGCTAGACAATTCTCCGTGATAAATTTCGCGTTCTAACTCCAATCCTATCAAAAGAAAGAAAATCGTCATCAAGCCATCGTTTATCCAATGTGTGATAGAATGATGCCCAACTTCTGTGGACCAAAACTGAATATATTCTGTTTGAATGGGAGAATTGGCAAGGAAAAGTGATAAAATGGTTACACAAAGTAGCAGAATTCCACCTGCTTTTTCACTTTTAAAGAAGGATTTAAAGGTTATTGTTAATTTCATATTTTGAATTCTTTTCGTTTAATCCGTATCTGTAAAAAGGGACACTGATGAGACGGATTTGCTAAAGCAAAGACACTAAAAAAAACTGATTTTTTTAGATTAATTTTTAAAATCCGTTTTAATCTGTGTTTTGCTTCGCCTATTCGCTCTTTGAGGCTCGGGTCGCAAAGCGAATCAGCGTCTATCTGTGTACATTTTAACAGCACTTTTTTATACAAACTTACACAATTGCAACACTAAATCCTTTTAACAAAACGATAAACCGCAATTTTTTTGTTATTTTGGTAAACCAAATATTGAAACACATTTTATGGACATTAAAATCCTTCATATCGATAGCAATCATCCACTGCTTTGGGAACAATTGCAGCAGGCAGGATTTATAAATCACGAAGATTTTACTTCTTCGAAAGCTGAAATAGAAGAAAAAATTCAGGATTATCAAGGAATTGTCATTCGTAGTAGGTTCAAAATTGATAAAACATTTTTGGACAAAGCCATGAATTTACAATTCATTGCACGAGTTGGAGCTGGTTTAGAAAGCATTGATTGCGACTATGCTTTATCAAAAAACATCCAACTCATTGCAGCGCCGGAAGGCAATAGAAATGCAGTTGCAGAGCATACTTTGGGAATGATTTTGTCTCTTTTCAACAATTTGAATAAAGCCGACAACGAAATAAAATCAGGACATTGGAACCGGGAAAGCAATCGTGGTCACGAACTCGACGGGAAAACTGTGGGCATTATTGGTTACGGAAATATGGGAAAATCCTTTGCCAAAAAACTTCGGGGTTTTGATGTTGAAGTTTTGTGTTATGACATTCTAGAAAATGTTGACGATGATAATGCTCGACAAGTTTCTCTCGAAGAATTACAACAAAAATCGGATGTTTTAAGTCTTCATATTCCTTGGACAACCGAAACGGATAAAATGGTTAATGCTGATTTTATCAATGCTTTCGCCAAACCGTTTTGGATAATAAACACTTCAAGAGGCAAAAATATTGTCACTGCCGATTTGGTCGAAGCAATGAAAATTGGAAAAATATTCGGCGCTGGTTTAGACGTTTTGGAATATGAAAAATTGTCTTTCGAAACCCTTTTTCAGGATAAAAATACTCCCGAAGCTTTTCAATATTTATTGAATGCAAAAAATGTAATTCTCACGCCACATATTGCCGGCTGGACATTTGAAAGCCACGAACGATTAGCACAAGTAATTGTAGATAAAATCAAAGCAAAATATTCACTGAGTTAAAAGAACTGTCTTTTAAACCAAATAACTTGGTATTCCAATAATTTTTATATTTTTACCCTAACCAATTAACAATCAATTTATGGAAAATTCAAAACACGAGGAATGGAATAAACCCTCAAAGCCTACACAAGAAAACAAAAGAGTTCTTGCCGGGATTTTTGCTTTAATTTTAGGAGGATTAGGAATTCATAAATTTATTTTGGGATATACGCAGGAAGGGGTTATTCAACTATTAATTGGAGTTTGCACTTGTGGAATAGGCGGAATTATTGGTTTTATAGAAGGAATTATTTACTTAACCAAATCCGACGAAGAATTTTACAATATCTATCAAGCTAATAAAAAAGGTTGGTTTTAAAAAAAAACATTGAATTTAAAATTTACGGAATTATCGGCGCATTTATTACGCTGATGATTCCGTTTTTTTTGATGTTTTTTAATCACAACAATCATCTTGAAACGGATCAGTCTTTGTGTCCTTTAAAGATGCTTACTGGTTTTCCTTGTCCGGGTTGCGGAATCACTAAATCGTTAGTTTATTTCTACGAGGGAGATTTACAAAAAAGTTTGTATTATAATATTTTCGGACCATTAGTAATTGCGTTTTGTATAGTGACAATAGTAGTTCTCACAACTGAATTATTAACCAAAAAAGAATATTTCAACAATTTGCTTTTCAATAAAAAACTGGCGTATGGTTTAGGAATTTTTCTAGTAACCTATCACTTCATCAGAGTCATTTATTTTATAAGAAATAATTCTATTGATGACATTTTGCATCAATCGATTTGGAAGTGAAATAAAAATAGGTTGAGAAATTATTTAGACTGCTGCCTGCAATCTGCCGCCTGCTATTCCTCTTTCTCAGCTAATTTTCTTTCTAATTCTGCCTGAAATTCTTCCATTACAGGTTTTACAGTACTGTCCGGAATATCGGAAATACGGATATACATTAATCCGTCAATCGCATTGTTAAACAAAGGGTCAACGTTAAAAGCAACCACGCGAGCATTTTGTTTAATGTATTTTTTTATTAAAACTGGCAAACGCAAAGCTCCCGGTTCTAATTCGTCGATAAGTTTGTCAAATTTATTCAAATCCGCTTCGGCTTCATCAAAGATGAAATCCTTGTCAGCATCTTTCAGTTTGACTTTAAAGGCTTTTTTAGGATGAATATATTGGGCAATATAAGGGTCATAAAAATTAGATTTCATAAATTCAATCATCAAAGATTTCGAAAAATCAGAAAATTGATTACTGATGCTCACGCCGCCAAGTAAGAATTTATGTTCCGGATAACGCAATGTAATATGGATGATTCCTTTCCAAAGTAAGAAAAGAGGCATTGGTTTTTGTTGGTATTCTTTAACGATAAAGGCACGACCCATTTCAATTGATTTGTGCATCATATCGTATAATTCGGGCTCAAATCGGAACAAATCAGTTAAATAAAACCCGTCAATTCCATATTTAGGATAAATTTCTGAACCCAATCCCATTCTATAAGCTCCCGCAATTTTTTGGGCATCACTATCCCATAAAAACATATGGCGATAATATTTGTCGTAAGAGTCAATATCTATCGATTCATTTGTTCCTTCGCCTACTTCCCTGAATGTGATTTCTCGTAATCGGCCTATTTCGTGAAGAACATTGGGCATGTCTGTAGCTTTGGCAAAAAACACTTCGTAATTTTTACTTTCTAACAATCGACAATCATTTTCTCGCAAGGCGTTAATTTCCTTGACCATTTTTTCCTGATTGGCGGCAGTAACAATTTTCTTTGGATTCTTTGGAAGTTTTAGAGTTGATGTTGGTAAAAATGGTGTTTCCTTTTCGAAAGGGTTTGCCAGCATATATGTTTTTCTTCTTAAAAATTCTGAATAATCTTCAAGTGTAGTGTGTTCATTTTGTTCCGCAACAGAAATAGGCTTCCCGATACGCACTTTTATAGCGCGATGTTTTTGGCTAAATACTTCTGAAGGTAATTTTGCCGTGCGCAAAGTGTCGCTAATTTTCGAAAGGAAATAAAAAAACCAGCTGTTTTTGGCGTGAAAATAAATGGGGACAACTGGAACTTGTGCTTTTCTAATTACCTTTATAGCTCCTTCTTCCCAGGGTTTGTCAACCATTAACTTTCCATCTTTATAAGTAGAAACCTCTCCCGCTGGGAACATTCCCAATGGTTTTCCATCGCTCAAATGACGGAGGGTTTCCTTGATTCCAATCACGCTTGATTTAGCATTTTTGTGATTTTCGAAAGGATTGACAGGCATAATATAAGGCTTCATCGGGTCAATACGATGCAACAGAAAGTTGGCAATAATCTTGAAATTAGGCTCCTTTTCCAACATCAATTTGAGGAGTAAAATCCCATCAATTCCTCCAAGAGGATGATTTGAAATGGTTATGTAAGCACCCTCTTTAGGGAGGCGTTTAAAATCCTCTTCTGGAATCTCAAATTTTATTTGTAAATCATCTAAAAGAGCATTCAAAAAATCCACTTCTTTTAAGTGCTTGTTTCGATCATAGACTTTGTTTATAGTAGAAATTTTAAGTGCTTTCATCAACAACCAACCTGAAAAAGTACCTAATATTCCGTACTTATCGGCGTTTATTGCTTTTGCAACTTCTTTGGCGGTTACTAAACCCATTTAGCTTTTGTTTTTTGAGCAAGTAACAAAGATAGCAAAAAACTCCATTTTCTTCTTTTTTTAGCAATCAATCTTTATTGTTTTTCATTACATTTGAAAATCAAAATATTTTTAATGAAAATCATTTCCTATAACGTTAACGGAATAAGATCGGCAATTTCTAAAGGATTCATTAACTGGATTCAACAAGCTAATCCTGATGTAATTTGCCTCCAGGAAATCAAGGCAACTCCCGAGCAAATTCCGCTTTTAGATTTTGAACTTGCGGGTTATCCTTATCATTATTGGTTTCCAGCCACAAAAAAAGGATACAGCGGCGTGGCAATTTTATCGAAAACAGAACCCAAAAAAGTGGTTTTCGGAACAGGAATTCCCCATATGGATTTTGAAGGAAGAAATATTCGGGTTGATTTTGAGGAATTATCAGTGATGAGTTTGTATTTGCCTTCGGGAACAAATATCGAAAGATTGGATCATAAGTTTATGTATATGGATGATTTCCAAAATTATATCAATGAACTTAAAAAGGAAATCCCAAATCTCGTAATTTGTGGCGATTACAATATTTGCCACGAAGCAATTGACATTCACGATCCAATTCGGAACAAGAAAGTTTCTGGATTTTTACCCGAAGAAAGAGCTTGGCTTGACGGTTTTATGAAAAGCGGATTTATCGACAGTTTCCGTTTTTTGAACAAAGAACCCAATAATTACACTTGGTGGACGGTTCGATTTCCATCAGCAAGATTAGAAAACAAGGGTTGGCGCATTGATTATTGTTTAGTTAGCGAACCTTTGAAACAAAAACTAAAAAGAGCCGTTATATTACCCGAAGCCAAACATTCTGACCATTGTCCAATTATGGTTGAAATAGAATAAAAAATACCCTAAACAGAAATAAAATGATAAAAAAAATTTCCCTCGGATTGCTGATTATAGCACTTTCAACTTCTTGCGTGTCCAAGAAGATTTACAATGATTTAGAAAACAAATATGCCGATTTAAAAAAGGAAAACAGAAGTATTTCTGATGAAAATGCCGACTTGCTTAAATCCAAAAACCAACTGGAATTAGACCAAGAAGCGTTGAATAAAGAGTTGGCAAAAGTAAAATCAGAACGCGAAAAAGTTCAGGCTGATTATGCTGCATTAAACAAGAAAATGGATGTTTTGCAGGATTCATATACTGCTTTAGAAAAAAACAGCAACGAATCTTTGAAAGCCAATATGGCTAAAAACCGTGAGTTATTGGAGCAATTGGGAGCCAAAGAAAAAGCATTGGCTTTGGAACAAGAACAATTAAACAAAAATAATCAACGATTAAAAGAGTTAGAAGATTTGATAGCGGCCAAAGAAGCCAGTATGCGAAAACTAAAAGAAACCCTTTCTAAAGCCTTGAATAGCTTTGAAGGAAAAGGCTTGACAGTAGAGCAAAAAAACGGAAAAGTGTATGTTTCTATGGAGAACAAATTACTTTTCAATTCCGGAAGTTGGGCTGTAGGAACCGAAGGTAAAAAAGCCGTTGTCGAAGTGGGAAAAGTATTGGGAGACAATCCGGATATTTCTGTTTTGATTGAAGGGCATACTGATGATGATCCTTTTGGAGGTTCAGGACCAATTGCTGATAACTGGGATTTATCAACTAAAAGAGCTACTGCAATTGTTGCTATTTTGAGCGAAAACAAAAAAGTGAACAAACAAAATCTAACCGCTGCAGGTCGAGGCGAATTCTCTCCATTGGCAAGCAATGCAACTGCCGAAGGAAAAGCCAAAAACCGAAGAATCGAAATTATTTTAACTCCGAGATTAGACGAAATTGCCGAAATGTTGAAGGATATAAATTAGCGAAATTTTGAATGGGATTTTTTATAAACACACCCACGGTTGAAACCCTGGGCAATGGAAGAAAGTTGCTAATTATGAATCAAACCATAACCCAAGGTTTCAACCGTGGGAGAAAACAAGACAATGCTCTATAACATCAGTTGAGCTTCCTGAACATTTACACAAATTAACTTAATAAATGAAATACACCACTTTACCCAATACCGACATAAAAGTCAGCAAAATTTGCCTTGGAACAATGACTTTTGGTCAACAAAACACCGAAGCCGATGGTCACGCCCAAATGGATTACGCACTCGAAAAAGGAATCAATTTTTTTGATACTGCCGAGATGTATTCTGTTCCGGGACGAAAAGAAACTTACGGAAGCACCGAGAAAATCATTGGAACTTGGTTCAAGAATTCCGGAAAAAGAGAAGAAATAGTATTGGCTTCGAAAATTGCCGGACCCAATCCTGGATTGTCTTATATAAGAGAAAATATGGATTTTTCTCCGGCGAGTATTGCCTTGTCATTGGAAAAAAGCTTGACACGTTTGCAAACTGATTACATTGATTTGTACCAATTGCATTGGCCAGAACGTAAGACAAATTTCTTCGGACAACGTGGATTTAAAGTGCAACACGATGCTTGGGAAGACAATATTCAGAATGTACTTGAAACATTGGAAGGGTTCATCAAAGAAGGAAAAATAAAACATATTGGACTTTCAAACGAAACGCCTTGGGGAATTATGCGTTTTCTAGAAGAAAGTAAATACCAAAATCTACCAAGAATAAAAACGGTTCAAAATCCGTATTCCTTATTAAATAGACTTTTCGAAAACGGTTCTGCCGAGATTTGTATTAGAGAAAATGTGGGGTTGTTGGCTTATTCGCCAATGGCTTTTGGTGTTTTATCTGGCAAATTCTTATCTGGCGAAAGTCATCCAGACGCAAGAATCAAATTATTTCCTCAATTTTCAAGATACAACAGCGCACAATCTGCTGAAGCTACTCGATTGTATCAGGAAGTTGCACATAAACATGGATTGACCTTGACAGAATTGGCTTTGGCATTTGTAACCCAACAAGCGTTTGTGACAAGTACTATAATTGGTGCCACCACAATGGAACAATTAAAAGAAAATATTGACACTATTGACGTTGTTTTGTCTGATGAAATATTGATGGAAATAAATGCAGTTCAAGCTATAATTCCTGATCCAGCACCTTGATTTTTTAACCACGAAGACACGAAGAAAACACAAAGTCCACAAAGAAAAATAATTCTTTGTGGACTTTTTTTGTTGAATCGATATTATTTGTGATTGTATTTTATGCTGTATCTGTGTAAATCTGTTCAATCCATTTCATTTGTGGACAAAATAGAACACAGATAAAACGGATTCTAAAACCCTTGCGAACTTTGTGACTGCTTCGTGTCTTTGTGTTTAAACAATCAAAATTCATAAGGTTCTTCAATCGCAAGAGAATCCACAGGAATAGAATCTAGCACTTTCAATTTCAAGAGTGAATGAGCATTTCCTGAAATATTAAGCGGAATAGAATATCCAATGGTGTCTTCAGGAATTAAAATCCCTCTTCGCAACATTAAATTGCTCAGGAACTTTTGCTGTTGGTTTGCAAAGGATTTTAGCTTTCCTTCATTGTCAAACTGCCACATAAATTTCTTTGGTTTCGGAACGATGGTTGCCAAAAATAAACATTCTTTCAAGGTTAAATCAGCTGGTCTTTTCTGGAAATAAAACTGACTTGCTTCGCCAATTCCGTATACATTTGGCCCCCATTCAATAATGTTGAAATAGACTTCAAGCATTCGTTCTTTGCTGGCGATTCTATTGTTTTCAAGGATGTAAACCAATAAAATTTCTTCCAGTTTTCTAGAAGCGGTTTTTTCGCGGGTAAGAAACACATTTTTGATTAATTGCATACTTATTGTGCTGGCGCCACGAGAGAATTTCTTGGTGCGAATGTTCTTGAGAATCGATTGTTTGAATGCTTCGTTGATAAAACCGCGATGTGAGAAAAACGATGGATCTTCGGATGTTAAAACGCATTTTTGCAAATAAGGAGAAATCTGATCCAATGGCGTGTAATTTGGATTCGAAGGACCTACTAAAATTGGACGTTGTGGCACATTATTTATTATCGCACGATAAATAAATTCGCCGTTAAGTTTGTTGAGATTGGCTTCGCCATATTTGGTAATTTTTAGATTTTCTTTCTTCAGATTGCTGTCAAAAATCAGTGTATTGGGTTTGTTTTTATTGAACATAAAATCCAATTTATATTCGAAATTTCCTTCTGCTTCCATTCCTTGAAAATGGGAAAACAAACCATCTGGCAGTGAAGAGATAAAATCCTGCGCTTGCATCTTCGGAATCGCCACTTTGAGTTTATAAATCGTGTCCTCTTCGGTTTCGTAAGCCAGATAAGGATGGAATTTTATTTTGTTGAATTCAACGGTTGAACTGCTGTCAATCGAAACAAAATCAGAACCCAGCAAGAAGTGAAAGTCGAATTTTGCTTTTTTTATTACCACATCTTTGCTGGCAATTTTTGGGTGGTTTACCATAAAATTAGCAATCGAAGCAAAGCCGTCAATATGTAATTCTCCGCCTGATTTGTCTATGTTTTGAATATTTACTCGGATGGAATCAAAGCTGGATTTCAGGTTAAATCGTTCGTCAATATATGGCATTTTTATGGCGCCAGAATCCATATTAAAGAACCGAATATCGGCTTTTTTATTTCTTGGATCTGCAAAACCTTGGATTCTGATTCGCTGTGTAAAAGCTTTGGTTTCGACTTTAATAGAAGTTTCAAGTTGCTCATTTACCAATCGCAGTTTTTGGAAATTTATGTTGGTTTTATTTCCGTTATCATTCAGCCGGAAAGAAAGGTTTTCTATTATCATATCCGTTGGCACCAAGTTGAGCACTTTTGAGATGATGCTGTAGGCAAATTTGGCGTAATCTCTTTTTTCGTTTGGATTGGTCGTTTCGTTCTTGTCTTTTTTTAGAAAAGCTTCGAAATTTCGTCCTTTTTTGTTTTTCACCAATTGGACATAGCCATTTTCAATTTCTAATGTTCCCAATTGAATATCACCAATTAACAAGCGCCATAAATTGACACTGGTTTTCATTTTTTGAATGTTAAAAAGAGTATCAGCATTTTTTGGGACCAAAATTATTTCGTAAAAACTCACGCCGGATAGCCCAACAAAAGCAGCTTCTTTTACAGAAAAAGTGCTGTTGTAATCTCGCTCCATTTTCAAGGAAACCTTCGAAATTGCTTGTTTTAATAACGCATTTCTAAAAACAAAAAGAGCTATGATTATCACCAAAAAAGTTGCTGCAATTATTTTTGCAGCTAAAATTATTTTTTGCTTTTTGGTTCTCATAAATAGTTTGTTTTTATTAAATAAACTTGTTTTATAAATCTAGAGTAAATTCATTTAATCTTTAAATTTAATGTGATAAATCAATGTATTTGTACTCGTCTGTTCGAGTGATTTTTAAAGCTTTACAAATGTTTAAAAGATAAAAAAGGATAAGCTTTAAAAATTGTATCGAGAACCATACGTTACAATATGCTTCTCGATACAATTTTGAACATTATAGCTATCGCATTAATGTTCAAAATCACTCGAAGAGACGGCATATTTTATCTGAGTAAATTTAAAGATTAAATGATATAAATTAAAATTTGAAATCATTGCGTATAAAGGAAAGGAAAAAAAGGACAGCAGAATTAATTTTATGATTCTCTTTGCAAAATCATTGCAGTTTTTTGAAGCATAAAAAAACCGCAACATTTTAAATTGCGGTTTTGAATGGTTTTGGATCTAAAAAAATATGACTGTCAGCTAAGTATACTAATTTCTGAGGACTCAAAAGGTTAATAATAATTTTGCCACGAATTAAACGAATTTTCACAAATTTTTTAAAAATTAAAACAGAATTCGCGGTAATTCGTGTAATTCGTGGCTGAAATAATTAATATATAGTGACGGATAGTCATATATAAAATTTATAACCGATGAGCCAAATTAAGTTTGCGTTGTAGTGGATTATAGAAATCCTTAACTTGTGCTACGATTTGATTTAAAGTCATACTGTCAGCAGTTTCAACTGCTTTTAAGTTGATTTTGCTAAGAGATTTTTCATCCCGTATTCGTTGTTCCAGTTTTGTTTTAGTTTCTCCTGGACCAAATATATATAAGTAATCAGCCCCTTTAACAATCGAAACAACATCTTTAAGATAATATTCATATTGTTCTTTTCTTCTATTGTCAAATTTAGTTTCACTGTCACCGTGGTGACTTCCTGAGAAAGTTCCTTTGTCTCCTTCTTTGTTATGATAAACGCTGTTTTCAACATCAGAGTCTACTTCGATAATTTTTTCTTCTTTTTGACCTTCAAGGGTAACAATTATTGCCTTTTTGGTGTCTATCCAGATGCCGACTTGTTTTTCCATGACTTTATTTTTTATGTTATAATGAATAGTTTTCAAGTAACTTTAGAAATGGGTTTCTTCTTTTTAATGTTTTTTATGCAGTCAAAATGGCATTCAATTCTTTGACTAAAACCGATTCTGATTTATTTTTTCCCGAAAAGGAATCTGCAATTGCCTTTGCGGTTTTTAGGATTAAGTTGTTTACCTGGGGTGTGAATAAACTTGGATGTTCTTTTCTGAAAATTTTAAAATTTGGAATCACTTTGCCAATGTTCCAATCATTCTCTACCAGCCAGTCAAAAACAATTTCGATTTGGTATGCGGAATCGTCGCCAAATTCGTTAAAAGTGTTTTCAATTGGAACCCATTCTTTTTTAACGATTTCTTTGAGTTTAGCGATTTCTTCTATGCGAACGGTTTTGTCTGTTAAGGCGACACCATAGAATAACTTGCCAAGTTGTTGGTAGAAATGAATCATTGTATTAGATGATGGTTTCATTTTCTATATTCTTCTCATAAGAGAAAAGAACACATAAATTTACGAAGAAAAAATCGAATACAGGTTGGATTAATTCAATAAATGAATCCTTTTAGTCAAATTTAACGTTTTATGTAAATAAAATTTTACCCAAACAGTTCGCTTGCCACATCTTCAATTTTTGCCACCAATCTTATTTTTATTATCGTGTTTTTTGAAGCAATTTTGTTGTATTTGGATACAAAAATGGTCGAAAAGCCTAATTTCTCGGCTTCCTGAATGCGTTGGTCTACACGGTTTACGGGACGAATTTCGCCCGAAAGGCCTACTTCGCCCGCAAAACAGAAATCTTTATTTACCGGAATGTCTTCATTTGATGATAAAATGGCTGCAACAACAGCCAAATCAATAGCAGGATCATCTACTGAAATCCCACCGGTTATGTTCAGAAAAACATCTTTGGCGCCAAGCCTGAAGCCAGCTCTTTTTTCTAAAACGGCTAGAATCATATTCAGCCTTTTTGCATTGTAACCCGTTGTGCTGCGTTGAGGTGTTCCATAAACGGCTGTGCTGACCAAGGATTGTATTTCAATCATCAACGGACGCATTCCTTCGAGAGTGGAAGCAATTGCGGTTCCCGATAATTCCTCGTCTTTGTGCGAAATCAATATTTCCGAAGGATTTGAAACCTCTCGTAATCCATTGCCTAGCATTTCGTAAATTCCGATTTCGGCAGTCGAACCAAAACGATTTTTTAATGAACGTAAAATGCGATACACGTGATTTCGATCGCCTTCGAATTGCAAAACGGTATCGACCATATGTTCTAGAATTTTGGGTCCGGCAATGTTTCCGTCTTTGGTAATATGGCCAATTAAAATCACTGGAATATTCGTTTCCTTGGCAAATTTTATCAACTCGGCAGTAGTTTCCCTAATTTGAGAAATACTTCCCGGAGTCGATTCGATATAGTCAGTATGAAGCGTTTGAATAGAATCGATGATGACGATTTCGGGTTCGATGGCTTCAATTTGTTTGAAGATGTTTTGGGTTTTCGTTTCGGTAAGAATGTAGCAATTATCACTATTTGGTGTGATTCTTTCGGCACGCATTTTTATTTGTTTTTGGCTTTCTTCACCCGAAACATATAAGGTTTTGTATGGTAGTTTTAAGGAAATTTGGAGTAAAAGTGTGCTTTTTCCAATGCCGGGTTCACCACCCAAAAGGATCAAAGAACCTGGAACTATTCCGCCGCCTAAAACACGATTAAGTTCGCTGTCACGAGTGTCCATTCTAAGTTCTTGAGAAGAATCAATTTCGTTGATTCGTAATGGTTTGGAAACTCTTTTGGAGTCAGGAGTTGAAGGTTTCCAGCTTGATTTTTCTTCTTTTTGAATAATTTCCTCGGCAATGGTATTCCATTCTTTGCAGGAATTGCATTGTCCTTGCCATTTTGAATATTGAGCGCCACAATTTTGGCAAAAAAAGGAAGTTTTTACTTTTGACATTATTTTTTTGGTTTTAAACTTTGCATTTCATCTAATTTTTCAAACATCATACCTTGTGTTAAATCCCCAATTTCTTCTAATTGGGTTGCCTTTTGATATGATTTTGCTGCTTTATTAGAATCTCCCAATTTTTCATACATTAGACCTAATTCATAATCGGCAAGCATTGATTTTGGGTAATTTTTTCTGGCTAATTCGGCTAATTTGTCTAATTCCTGGTAGGATTTGTTTTTTAAAATTGCAGCTTCGATGGCTTTAAAATCAGACACTCTAATTTGGACTTTTAACCCTAACGTTTTTGTAATAACATCGTATTTATCTGTTAGATATTTTACTTGTCCGTTTGGAAGAATTGCAATTTTCTCTCTAAATTCAGTCATAGAAATGGGCTTGTAACAGTCAAAAATTTGGTACAAAGCATTTGGAATTGAATAAAGAACAGCAGAATAATGTGAAGCACCTTTGAACGTATCGTATTTATAATTAATTACCGGATTGTTTACAGTTTTAATGTTTTCGTCCAGTTTTTTTACGGATTCTAATATGTCTTTTATGTCGCCGTCACCTGTAGATTGGTAATAAAAAATAGGCTGTTTTAATTTTGAAAATTTTTCAGGAATTCGGGTTTCCATTTCAGGAACAAGTTCTGGGCTTAAGGAAATAAAGGCATTAAATATTGGGATGTCCTTGTATAGAAAAAAGTTTAAATACCCTGCAGTCGTGTCGTGTCCGGCAATAATTCGAAAAGGAGCAATTCTGTATTTTTTTTCAATATAAGGAAGTAATTCGCCTCCTATAAATTCAAAGAATTGAGCTCCTTTTCCAGAAGGTAAATCAGTTGATTCGTCATAATTGCTATCATCAATTCGTTCATTATTTTTGTTTTGGCTTATGCCAATGATAATAGTTTCGGCCATATCATCCCAATAAGCACCATAGTTCATAGCGCCATAAAAAGAGTCAAACAAGTAATCACCATCAAGCAAAATGAGTATTGGATATTTTTTATTTGGGTTTTTTTCGTAGGAAGAAGGTAACCCAATTGTGATTTCCCGGCTTTCCTTCAATTTGGTAGAAACGAAAATTTCTGTGGTTTTTTGTGAAAAAACGGAGACTGAAAAAAGCAATAATAGTAATAGCTGTTTCATAATTTCTTGGATTTTGGAAATTAATATTCTCCCGAATTTTCAGGACAAAAAGAGTAGCAATATACTACTTTTTATTTGCTTTTTAAAAATCAGACAGTGTATTCTCTTTTAAAAAAATAAAAAAAATCCGCCACGAATTGCAAGAATCAGCACGAATTTTTTAAGTTTTATTTGTTTCGCCAGTTTGATTCGCTCGGTTCACAAATCTATTTTAAATCATTGTTGTCCGATCAAATCAAAGTATAGTCCCTACGGGACAAATTTGCGATTTATAACTATCTTGCTACCAATATTTAACCTCTACGAGGTATGCTCCGTTAGGAGCTAAATGTAGGTAGAATAAAAATCAAGCTAACCAAGTTCAAATGTCCCGTAGGGACTATATAGGTTAGGGTAATTAGCTTTTTAAAAATCAGACAGTGTATTCTCTTTTAAAAAAATAAAAAAATCCGCCAAGAATTGCACGAATTAGCACGAATTTTTTAAGTTTTATTTGTTTCGCCAGTTTGATTCGCTCGGTTCACAAATCTATTTTAAATCATTGTTGTCCGATAAAATCAAAGTATAGTCCCTACAGGACAAATTTGCGATTTATAACTATCTTGCTACCAATATTTAACCTCTACGAGGTATGCTCCGTTAGGAGCTAAATGTAGGCGAATAAAAATCAAGCTAACTAAGTTCAAATGTCCCGAAGGGACTATATAGGTTAGGGAAATTAGCTTTTTTAAAATTTAAATCGGACAACAATGATTTTAAATATATAAAATTCGTGAAATTCAATTAAAGTTCTAATGTAATTTTTGCTAATTACTTCGTCTGTTCGCTTTGCCCGGGTCTTAGAATTCGCGGCAAAAAAACGTAAAAGCGATTATCTTGAGAATCAGAAATGATTAAGTCAGCGAATTGTCTTTTTCGTTGGGGAAAATAATCCACGGTTTGAATGTTTTAGCTTCTTCAAAGTCTAATGTGGCATACGAAATAATAATGATGATATCGTCTTTTTGCACTTTTCTGGCAGCGGGTCCATTGAGAGTTATTGTGCCAGAATTTTTTTCTCCCATTATGGCATAAGTTTCAAATCGCTCGCCATTATTGATGTTTACTATGGATACTTTTTCGCCTTCAATAATATTTGAAGCTTCGAGTAATGCTTCGTCAATGGTAATGCTTCCGATATAATTTAAATCGGCGCCGGTTACTTTTACACGATGAATTTTTGATTTTACGACTTGAATTTGCATTCCGCAAAAGTAATTTAATTTAATGAGATGGTGTCAATCAATCGAATTTTGTTGACAAAAACAGCGATAAAAGCGCGGTATTTCTTAGTTTTACTTTTTCTCAAACATGGCAAGAGTGTTGCTTCATCAGCAATTTCGAAATACTCTAATGTAAAAGTTGGATTTTTTTCAAATGATTTTTTTGCCCATTCGGTTACAGTTTTGGCACTATTGGTTTTGAATTTTTCTTTTGCGCCAATTAATGTTTTGTAAATTATGGATGCTTCTTGCTTTTCTTTGGATGATAAAAGTTCATTTCTGGAACTCATAGCCAGATGATTAGGTTCTCTATGTATTGGACAGCCTATTACATTGACTTTCATCTTGTTTTTAGCGACCATTTTCTTTATAATTTGTAATTGCTGAAAATCTTTTTCGCCAAAATAGGCATTTGTAGGTTCCACAATTTCGAAAAGTCTTTTTACAATTGTCCCCACACCGTTGAAATGTCCGGGTCTGAATTTGCCTTCCATTTGATTTTCCAATCCGTCAAAATCAAAAAATTGAGAAGAAGGATTTCCTACATAAATATCGTCAATAGGTGGCGCATATACTATGATTTTAGAACTTAAACCGGTAATTTTTCTCAGGTCATCCTCCAGTGTTCTTGGATATTTTGCTAAATCTTCGGGATTATTGAACTGAGTTGGATTTACAAAAATGCTCACAACAGTGGTTTCATTTTCGGACATTGATTGTTGCATCAATGACAAATGACCTTGGTGTAATGCGCCCATAGTTGGGACAAAACCAATGGTGGAATGATTGGTTTTAATAGATTTTAAATAGACTATTAAAGCTGCTTTTCCGTAGAAAATATGCATAGGTGTTTTATTGAAATAATATGCAAACATAATATTTTAGTCTATAACTGCATAAATTTTTGTAATTTTGCATGGTTTTTATTACCAATAAATTAAGTAAAATACAATATGGAAGATAAGAGGATTTTATATGTATCATCTGAAGTGGTGCCTTATCTAGCTGAAAATGAGGTCTCTTCAATGTCTTACGAAGTGCCAAAAATGATTAATAATCAAGGCGGACAAATAAGAATTTTCATGCCAAGATATGGAAATATAAATGAAAGAAGACATCAATTACATGAAGTAATTAGACTTTCGGGGATGAATCTGGTAGTGAATGACTTGGATATGCCCTTGATAATAAAAGTAGCTTCAATCCCAAAAGAAAGAATACAAGTCTATTTTATTGACAATGATGAATATTTTAAAAGGAAAGCGACTTTTACAGATGAAGAAGGCGTTATGTTTCCAGATAACGACGAACGCGCCATTTTCTTTGCAAAAGGAGTTGTCGAAACGGTAAAAAAACTGAATTGGGTTCCTGATATTATTCACGTTCACGGATGGATGGCAGCAATGTTGCCCATTTATATGAAACATTTTTACAAAAATGAAGCCTTATTTTCAGAAACAAAAATTGTAACATCAGTTTACAGTCAGTCTTTTGAAGGAACTTTGGATATTGAAATGATTAACAAAATAAAGTTTGACAATGTGCCGGGAGAAGCTATTTTAGATTTGGAAAATCCAGATTACGAAAGCATTATGAAAGCCACTATCATCCATTCTGATGCCATTATAATTGCTTCAGAGAACCTCTCTTCAAGTTTAACAAAATTTATAGAATCTTCAGGAAAACCTTTTTTACCTTTCGCCCCGAAAGATAAATTCGCTGAAGCGTATTCTAATTTTTATAAAAATTTTGTTCTATAAATTAAAAATTTCCTAGTAAACATGCACAATAATTCTATTATTAAATCCATTTTATTTTTTGCAAGCATCCTTCTTTTCGTTTCATGCGATAAAGAATATTCTACAGTTGGAGACGCCTTAATTGGTGAAAATCATTTTGATTTAGCTAAAGACGACTTAAGCACAGTAGTAGCATCTTCAAAAAAAACAGGAGCAATTGCCTCTAATAATTTAGATGTTAATTCACTAGGAGTTTTAGAGAACAGTGCTTTTGGCGAAACTACGGCAAATTTTGCCACTCAAGTTCAACTAGCAATTGTTAATCCTATAATAGATGCTAGTTTAGGTCAGAATGTTGAAAGTGTTACGCTTTATATCCCTTATTTTTCCATAAAAACAGCCACTGAGACCAGTGGAAGTTCTACGTATACACTAGATTCTATATATGGAGGGAAAACTTCCAAAATAAAATTAAGTATTTACGAGAATAAATCCTTTTTAGGAAATGAAAATACTGAAGGATTTCCCGCACCCCTTTTGGATCCAAGCTATCCTCAATTGTATTATACTGATCAAAACTCTCTTTTTAATACCAGCAAAGGACAACTTTTGAACGATTCCAGTGATTCTGCTCAGAATACTGCTTTTGTTTTTAGTGATAAAGAATTTGTAGACCCTGTAGCGGCTACAACCACAACGGCTGCAACGACTACTTATGTAGCTCCTGGTATGCGATTGGATTTGAATAAAACTTTTTTTCAAAATATGCTGTTTAATTCGAATTCTAGTTACAATTTATCAAGTGATGAAATTTTTAAAAGATACTTCAAAGGCTTGTATTTTAATGTTGAAAAAGCAGATCCAACAGGAGTTTTAGCTAGAATGAATTTTAAAAATGGAACTATTGTAGTAAAATATAAAGAAAAAACATCTTCGACCGATGTCACTTTGGTAGACAAATCAATCACTTTAAATCTCACAGGAAATACGGTTAATTTATTAAACAATGAGCCTAGTGCTGGAATAGGTTCTTATTCTAATCCAAGTTCAGACAGATTGTATTTACGTGGAGGCGAAGGTAGTGTAGCCACAATCGATTTGTTTAATCCCACCGTTGATGTTGTAACTTATAATAGAACTACAAAAAAAATTGACACTGGAAGTAATACAATTCCAGATGAGTTAGATTACATTAAAGAAAAAGGATGGTTGATTAACGATGCCAGTTTGACTTTTTATGTAGATCAAACTCTAATGGCTGGTGTGACTGAACCAAGTAAAATATTTTTGTATGATATAAACAATCAGCAACTGTTTTCTATAGGTGTTATTGAAAAAGATGCTTCAGGACGCGGTCTAAAATACAAAGTTGGAATTACGGATTATGTTAGAGGTCTAGTAAATAATGATTATCCAAATGTAAAATTAGGTATTTCAATTGCACAGGCAGTATTGAACGTTAAATTCAAAAAAACTAAAGATGCTCCTCCTTATGCACAGTGGCAACAGCTTGAACAAGTGGAAAAAAACGCTTATTTTTTCCCAGAATCTTCTGTTATAAGTCCAGTCGGAACTATTCTATATGGGAGTAATTCATCTGATGAAAGTAAAAGATTAAAGCTTGAAATTTACTATACAAAACCTAATTAATAAACCAAAATTATGTGTGGAATTGTTGGATATATCGGTTACAGAGAAGCTTATCCTATTGTAATAAAAGGATTAAAAAGATTGGAATACAGAGGTTATGACAGTGCTGGTGTTATGTTATATGACGGAAATGACATAAAACTTTGTAAAACAAAAGGTAAAGTTATAGATCTTGAAGCCAAAGCTGCAAAAGAAATTTCCGCCAATGGAACTATAGGAATTGGACATACACGTTGGGCAACTCACGGGGTTCCAAATGATGTGAATTCTCATCCACACCTTTCTAATTCAGGAGATTTGGTGATAATTCATAATGGAATTATTGAAAATTATGCTCCTCTGAAAGTAGAATTAATTAAAAGAGGGTATGTTTTTCACTCTGATACAGATACTGAAGTCCTTGTAAATCTTATAGAAGAAGTTCAGAAAAAGGAAAAATTGAAATTAGGAAAGGCAGTTCAGATAGCATTGAATCAAGTATTTGGAGCTTATGCTATAGCTGTTTTTGATAAAAAAAATCCTGATGAAATTGTTGTTGCCCGTTTGGGAAGTCCATTGGCAATTGGAATTGGAGAAGGAGAATATTTTATAGCCTCAGATGCTTCGCCATTTATAGAATACACTTCGAATGCTGTATATTTAGAAGACGGTGAGATGGCAAACATTAGGTTGCACAAACCAATGAAAGTCCGAAAAATTAAAGATGATTCTTTAGTTGATCCCTATATTCAAGAACTTCAAATGAACTTGGAGCAAATTGAAAAAGGCGGTTACGACCACTTTATGTTAAAAGAAATATACGAACAGCCTAGCGTTATAAAAGATACCTATCGCGGAAGACTTCATGCAAATGAAGGCATAATACAAATGTCAGGAGTTGAAGATAATTTAGAAAAATTTCTGAATGCCGAAAGAATTATTATTGTCGCTTGCGGAACCTCATGGCATGCAGGATTAGTGGCGGAATATATATTTGAAGAATTTACCAGAATTCCTGTTGAAGTAGAATATGCTTCTGAATTTAGATATAGAAATCCAATAATAGGCAGTAGAGACGTTGTAATTGCTATATCTCAATCTGGAGAGACAGCAGATACAATGGCAGCCATAAAGTTAGCCAAAGAAAAAGGAGCATTTGTTTACGGAGTTTGTAACGTAGTAGGTTCTTCAATTTCTCGTGAAACTCACGCAGGTTCTCATACTCATGCAGGCCCAGAAATTGGTGTAGCTTCTACAAAAGCATTTACCACTCAAATTACCGTACTAACAATGATGGCATTACGTTTGGCAAAAGCCAAAGGAACATTGTCCAATACAGATTTCCACAGATATTTGCAGGAATTGGAAATTATTCCTGAAAAAGTAAAAGAAGCATTAGAAACGAATGCTAAAGCCAAAGAGATTGCTGCTGTTTTTAAAGATTCACACAATTGTCTTTATTTAGGCAGAGGTTATAATTTTCCCGTTGCGCTTGAAGGAGCATTAAAACTCAAAGAAATCTCCTATATCCATGCCGAAGGTTATCCTGCAGCAGAAATGAAACACGGACCGATAGCCTTGATAGATGAGCATATGCCAGTAGTTGTTATTGCGCCAAAACAAGGGCATTACGATAAAATTGTAAGTAATATTCAGGAAATTAAATCCAGAAGCGGAATAATCATAGCAGTTGTAACTAAGGGTGATACACAAGTACGCGAATTGGCGGACTATGTAATTGAAATTCCGGAAACATCTGATGCATTGTCTCCATTAATAACAACGATTCCTTTACAACTTTTATCTTATCACATAGCGGTGATGAGAGGTTGTAATGTAGATCAGCCACGTAATTTAGCTAAGTCAGTTACGGTTGAGTAAGTAAAAACTTACGTATTATTTTATCTAAAGCGAGATTGGTATCTCGCTTTTTTAATATGCACTATTATAATAAATAGTGGATTTATTTAAGAATAATCTATTTTTTTAATAATTTTAATATGTAAGCATAGCATTTATTGTGACTTTTGATAAAAATAATATTTATTATTTAAAAATATACAATGTCAAATATTTATAAATAAATAAATAAAAATGAGAAATATTATTTTTTTCACCCTCTTTTATAATAATGTCAAAAATATTTTTACTTTTACCTCCATAACCAAATAAAAATAACCCAAAATGAGAAACTATTTACTTATTATGTCTTTATTTTTTTGTGGCATTTCTTTTGCCCAAAATACAATTACAGGTTCTGTTATGGAAAGTAACAACCAACCTATTCCTGGCGCTAACATCAAAGTCATTGGTGACAAAGCAGGAACGGTCAGTGATGCCGATGGAAAATTTACTTTGATTTCATCAAAAAACCTCCCTTTTACAATTGAAGTGACCAGCTTAGGACATGAAACAAAAAAAGTAAGTGTTACTTCAAACAATCAAAATGTAAGCATAAAACTTACAAACGCACAAACAGCATTAGATGAGGTGGTAGTTTCTGCATCCAGAACTCCAGAGAGAATTTTAGAATCTCCAGTTACTATCGAAAGAATGGGAATTAAAGAAATTAAAAGAACTGCATCTCCTACCTTTTATGATGGTTTAGAAAACCTGAAAGAAGTTCAAATGAATACGAGCAGTTTGACCTTCAAGTCAATAAACACTCGTGGTTTTGCAACTGTTTCAAACGTACGTTTTATGCAATTAGTTGACGGAATGGATAATTCTTCTCCGTTATTAAACTTTGTATTGGGGAACATGATTGGCGTTTCTGATATTGATGTTCAAAGTGTGGAGTTATTGCCTGGAGCATCATCTGCATTGTATGGTGCAAATGCTTTTAATGGAATTATGTTTATGAATAGCAAAAGCCCATTTACTTATCCAGGAATTTCTACCTATTTAAAATATGGGGTAACTAGCCAAGAGGCAGCCGGTACAAACGAGTTTCATGATTTTGGAATTAGAATGGCACATGCTTTCAACAAATATTTTGCTGCAAAAGTGAATATGACTTTTATGCAAGGAACAGATTGGTATGCTACAAATTATGATGGTAAATATATTCAAGGTCAAACCAGAAGTGATAAAAATTATGATGGTTTAAACGTTTATGGAGATGAAGTAAGTACAAACATCTATAATGTGGGACAATCTTTGGTGGCAGCAGGAATATTGCCATCAGGTCTTGCCGCTTTGATACCAAAAGAAAACGTATCAAGAACTGGATATAATGAAGTAGATTTGACTAACAACAAAGCAGCCAACACTAAAATTGACTTCTCTCTTCATTTAAGACCATTTGGTGATGAACGAGTAGAGGTAATTTGGCAAAGTAAATTTGGCTATGGAAATGCGGTTTATCAAGGAGCGAATAGATATAATCTAAACAACTTTTTTATGCAACAGCATAAATTAGAATTTAAAGGCAAAAACTTTTTTGTAAGAGGATATACAAATTCTGAAGATGGTGGACAATCTTATGATATGCAATTTACAGGAATCAATGTAAATAGAGTATGGAAATCTGATAACACTTGGTTTGGTCAGTATGCAGGTGCTTATGCACAAGCTTTTGCGGGATTAATACCTGGTGTGCCTGCAGGAAATGCAGCGGTTGCCACATCAGTAGCAAGAGGTGTTGCAGAAACAGGCAGATTAATTCCTGGTACAGCTGCTTTTCAAAATGCTTTTAACCAAGTAATTGCTGACCCTGATGTGTTAACGGGGGCAAAATTGGTTGATAATTCCAGAATATACCACTCTGATGCTAATTATAATTTTAAAGACATCATTAAATTTGGGGAAATCCAAGTCGGTGGATCTTACAGACAATACCAATTGAATTCTCATGGTAGAATTTACACTGATGCTAACGGGTCAATTTATTACAATGAATATGGTGTTTATGGGCAATTACAGAAAAAATTCATGGAAGACAGATTTAAATTTACAGGATCGATTCGTTATGATAAAGCTAAAAACTTTGATGGAAATTATTCGCCAAGACTTTCACTAACCTATGCTGCCGGAAAAGAAAAACAACATAATTTCAGAGCGTCTTATCAAACAGGTTTTAGAAATCCAAGCACACAAGACCAGTACATTGGTTTCAACGTTGGAAACGCAGTGTTAATAGGATCTGCACCGGACAACTTGATTAGATATTCTGAAACAAGAACTGTTTCTACAGGCTTTGGTCAAGCTTTTGCTGGTGGAGCATCAGTAGTTATGACAGGAGAAAATGCTTATTATAATTCTTATACAGCTTCATCTGTTGGTGCATTTAGCGCAACGGGTAATTCAGCATTGTTGAAAAAAACGAATGTAGGATTAGTAAAACCAGAAGAAGTAAAAGCATTTGAATTAGGATATCGTTCTCAAATAAAAAATGTAAACATTGATTTGAATGGATATTATAATATTTATAATAATTTTATAGGAAACACAACAGCAGTTGCAACATACTACGGTACTGCACAAGATGCACCTAGTTCTGTTTTAAACCCTGCAGATAAAGGTTTCCAAACAGTATACGCACTTTCAAAAGGGGATTATAGAGCCTATCAATTATACACCAATACAGCCTTAGAAATTCATTCACTTGGTGTTGGAATTGGTCTTTCTAAAAGATTGTTTGGAAATTATGATTTTGGAATTAACTACAACTATGCACAATTTGATTTTGACCAAGCAAAAGACCCAGGTTTTGAAGCAGGTTTCAACACTCCAAAACACAGAGTTAAAGCGTCTGTTGGGAATGATAGATTAATTGAAAACTTTGGATTCAATGCTAGCGTAAGATGGAACAACGAGTATTTGTGGGAATCCACAATGGCAGATGGTATGATTGATGCTGCAACAGTTATCGATGCTCAAATCAATTATGGTCTTCCAAAATTGAAATCATTAATTAAAGTTGGAGCAACTAATATTGGAGGTAAAGAATACACTCAAGTTTTAGGGGCTGGAGCAATAGGACAACAATATTATATTTCTTGGACACTTAATCCATAATAATTAATTTCTATTTATTTTTAAAAACCATCACGGTAACGTGGTGGTTTTTTTTGTTTTAAGGCGCATTCTTTATTGATTCTCTTGTTAATTAGTCATCCATCTAAATTTTCCCTAATTTTTTATAAAAAAGTATTGATTTTTAGGTTTTAAAAAATTACCTTTGCGCACTGAAAAAGCATCCAGTTGGTTAGTTTCAATTAGGTGTACTTCATAAACCATAATAGCTATTTAATAAATACATAAGCAATGTCAAAAGTTATAGGAAAAGTTGCCCAAATCATCGGACCAGTTGTCGATGTAGTTTTCAACGGTAAGGATGTTGAACTTCCAAAAATTTATGATTCATTAGAAATCACAAAAAAAGACGGAACATTATTAGTTCTTGAAGTACAATCTCACATTGGTGAAAACACTGTTCGTACCATCTCAATGGATTCAACAGACGGTTTGAGCAGAGGTTATGAAGTAGTTGGAACAGGAAACCCAATCAAAATGCCAATTGGAGCAGATGTTTACGGACGTTTGTTCAACGTAATTGGAGATGCGATTGATGGTCTTGGAAACTTGCCAAAAGATGGCGAAAATGGGATGTCTATCCACAGACAAGCACCAAGATTCGAAGATTTATCAACTTCTTCTGAAGTTTTATTCACAGGAATCAAAGTAATCGATTTAATTGAGCCTTACTCAAAAGGAGGGAAAATTGGATTGTTTGGTGGTGCTGGTGTTGGTAAAACAGTATTGATTCAAGAGTTGATTAACAATATTGCAAAAGGTCACGGTGGACTTTCAGTATTCGCAGGAGTAGGAGAAAGAACACGTGAAGGAAATGACTTGCTTCGTGAGATGTTAGAGTCAGGAATTATAAAATACGGGGATGAATTCATGCACTCTATGGAAAATGGAGGATGGGATTTATCTAAAGTGGATATGCCAGGAATGAGAGAGTCTAAAGCTACTTTCGTTTTCGGACAAATGAATGAGCCTCCTGGAGCTCGTGCTCGTGTAGCCTTGTCAGGATTGTCTATCGCAGAATATTTCCGTGATGGTGCAGGTTCAGACCAAGGAAAAGACGTATTATTCTTCGTTGATAATATCTTCCGTTTTACACAAGCAGGTTCTGAGGTTTCGGCACTTTTAGGTCGTATGCCATCTGCGGTAGGATACCAACCAACATTAGCTACCGAAATGGGAGCGATGCAAGAACGTATCACATCAACAAACAAAGGTTCTATCACATCTGTACAAGCGGTTTACGTTCCTGCGGATGATTTAACTGACCCGGCGCCAGCAACAACATTTGCTCACCTTGATGCAACTACAGTATTGTCTCGTAAAATTGCTGAGTTAGGTATTTACCCAGCGGTAGATCCATTAGATTCTACTTCTAGAATCTTGACTCCACAAATTATTGGAGAAGAGCATTATAACTGTGCACAAAGAGTAAAAGAAATTCTTCAAAAATACAAACAATTGCAAGATATTATCGCAATTCTAGGTATGGAAGAACTTTCTGAAGACGATAAATTGGCGGTTTCAAGAGCAAGACGTGTACAACGTTTCTTGTCACAACCTTTCCACGTAGCAGAACAATTTACAGGATTAAAAGGAGTTTTGGTTGACATTAAAGATACCATCAAAGGATTTAATATGATCATTGATGGAGAATTAGATCACTTGCCAGAAGCAGCTTTCAACCTTAAAGGAACTATTGAAGACGCTATCGAAGCTGGAGAAAAAATGTTGGCAGAAGCTTAACAATTAACAATGGATAATTGACAATTGACAATTCCAAAATTATCAATTATCAATTATCAATTATCAATTAAAGTATGATTTTAGAAATAGTATCACCAGAAGCAAAATTATTTTCAGGAGAAATAACTTCTATCTCTCTTCCGGGAGTTGATGGTCATTTTCAAATGTTGAATAATCACGCACCAATAGTTTCATTGCTTCAAAAAGGAATCGTAAAAATTACGGCTCCTAGTTTCAAGTTTAGCAAAGAATCTGAAGATTTGTTTACGAAAGTGAACGATCAGAACTATACCCTTGCTATTCAATCTGGAACTATCGAAATGAAAGACAATAAAGTAATTGTTTTAGCCGACTAAAATAATTCAAGATAAAAACAAAAAGTCATACAGCAATGTGTGACTTTTTTATTTTAGGATCAAATCATAAGCCTGTCTCAATTTCTTTACCAGAATTTCTATTTCTTCTTCATTCAAATGACCAAAACCCAAACGGATAGCACAAGTGTCTTTGTCTTGATAAAGAATGGTTTTGGGCAAAAACAAATCGTGGTTTAGTGCTTGTTCTGAAAGTTGAACCAAGGAAATCTTGGTATTAAACTGTAACCATAGTGCCAAACCACCCGTTGGTTTTTTAAAACAGATAGTATCTTTAAAATTTTCTTCCAAACATTGGCATAAAAAATCGCGTCTTTGCTTATAAACCAGTATGTTTTTTTTGAGTAATCGATGGATTTCGCCTTCATAAATCAATTCGGACAGCATTTGTTCCTGAATTAAGTCGCCTTGCCGATCTAGTATTTGCAAATAGTTTTTGGCTTCTGCAATTAAATTTTCAGGAGCTACAACAAACCCTGTTTGAAAACTTGGAAATAAAGATTGCCCAAGCTTTCCCAAATAAATAACCATTCCATTCGTGTCTGAACTAGCCATCGGCAGCATAGCCATGCCTTCAAACTGAAAATCATAATCAAAATCGTCTTCTATAATGGCAAACTGGTATTCCTTTGCAAGCTGTAATAGTTTTAAACGACGTTCTACAGTTAAGGAAACAGTGGTTGGATAATCGCGATTGGCACAAAGATAAACACAGCGAATCTCACCTCTTACAAAATGGGTTTTAATATAATCCACATTTAAACCCTGTTTGTCAACAGGGATAGTTTTGATAGCGGCACCCGATTGTTGAAAAATCATATTGGCTGCATAATTGCTCAAATCTCCAACCAAAACTATATCTTTTCGTCGAATTAAAAGTTGGGATATGATATACAAACCCATTTCGGTACTTCTTGTACTGATTACGTTTTTGGGTTTAATGTGAAGCCCTCTTGTAACGTTCAAATAATTACACAGTTGGTTTTCAAAGACAGATTGCCTTGTTTTTTTATTTTGATTCCATTTAGAAATTAATGATTTACGTTTCATAGAAGCACTATACCATTTTGAAAATTCGTGAATGGGATGTAGCCTTAAATCGGGTTGTCCATCATTTAGTTCGTACTTTGCTTCTGAAAATTCTTGCGTTGATGATAAATGGAAAGAGGTTTGAAATGGAAATCCGGTTTTTTCTGCAAAATTGTTAACGTCTCCTATTCGGTTTGAGCCGGCTTTTATTTTAGCTGTTTTCTGTTCAGGAACTAGAACAAAAGTGCCTTTGTTGGCAATTATTTCAACCCAACCTTGAGAAGCTAATTCATCATATACCGCTACGGCTGTGTTTCTGTGAACATTTATTAACTGACTAAAGACTCTGGTTCCGGGCAATAAAACCCCTTTTGCCAAATAACTACGCTGAATAGCATTGATGATTTGTTGGGAAATTTGGATATACACTGGGTTGGCACTTGATTTATCAAAGTGGATAAGCTTTTTTAACAATACATTTACCGGACTATCTGTCATTTTGAAACTGGACTATTTTAGTAGTCCGGAAAGTTACTACTTTTACAGCGTTTTTAAATAATTCAATACCTAAGAAATGAAAGACAAATACTTTTTAGCCTTCTTTTTTATCTGTTCTTTGATAGTAAACGCGCAGGAAAACCCACAAAAGATAGATTCCTTACAAGAGGTTATTATTTCATCCACGAGGATTGATTTGCCCTTCAAAAAAAATTCCAGAACCATTCAGTTGATTACGGCCGATGATTTAAATAAATCGGGAGTTTCAAACGTTGCCGATGCTTTACAGCAACTCGCAGGTATAGATATAAGACGTCGCGGGACAAATGGTACTCAGGCTGATTTATATATACGAGGCGGAAGTTTTGATCAAACACTACTCCTAATAGATGGGATTAAGGTGGATGATGCCCAAACGGGACATCACACGATGAATTTAGCTTTGCCTATTGAAGTTATTAAGAGAATCGAAATTATAAAAGGACCAGCAGCTCGAATATTTGGGCAAAATGCTTTCAATGGTGCTGTAAATATAATCACTAAAGATTTATCTGATACAGATGTTTCCTTGCGTATTCAAGGCGGTTCTTATGGTCAAATTAATGCTGCCGTTACCGCAGGAATTAATTTGGACGACAGCAGCCATATTGTACATTATTCAAAAAACACATCGGAAGGGTATCGCTATAACACTGATTTTGACAATCAAAATTTTATATTAAAGAGCACTTTCAATAAGAATAAATTACCCATAGCGATGTTGGTTTCTCTTTCAGAACGTAATTTCGGAGCAAACGGTTTTTATGCCTCTCCAGCAGCAATTAATCAATATGAGGAAACACAGGCGAGTTTAGTTGGTTTTTCTACAGTGATTAAAAAGGGCAATTTTACCTGGAAGCCAAAGGTATATTGGAGACGCAATCAAGATGAATATATTTATATCAGAAACAATCCCTCTATTTACAGAAATTTGCACATTTCAAACAAAATTGCAGCAGAATTAAACGGTTCGTATACCTCAAATATTGGTGTTACAGGATTTGGGTTGGAAACCGCCAAAGTGTATCTTTCCAGTAACAATCTTGGTGATAATAGTCGCTTCGTAAGTACGTTGTTTCTGGAGCATCGTCTGGAATTGTTTGATAAGAAGTTCGATATTACACCGGGAGTAGCAGTAACTTATTTTTCTGATTTCAAATTTTTTGCTTTCCCGGGGATTGATATTGGTTATCAATTGCTTGATAATCTTCGGGTTTATGGAAATGTGGGTTATACTTACAGAATCCCAACGTTTACCGATTTAAATTACAAATCACCAACTACAATAGGCAATCTTAATTTAGAACCTGAAAAAGCTTTTTCACAAGAATTAGGATTGAAATGGAATACAGCTCGTTTTAATGCTGCAGTGGCAGTTTTTAATAGAAATTCCAATCGGTTGATTGATTATGTAAAAATACAGAATACAGATCCTTGGCAAGCTCAAAATATTCAGGATGTTACGACTAAAGGCTTCGAAACACAACTTTTTTATAGTTTTACTAGTAACTCATTCAACCAGAAGGTCCTGTTGGGTTATTCCTTTATAGAGGACGACATCAAACAAAGTGCCTATAACTTCTCTCAGTATACTTTGAATTCAATGAAGCATCAGTTAGTGGGAACTTACAATATGCAATTCTTTAAAAACTTTATTAATACGATATCCTATCGTTATTCCGAAAGAACTACCGGAGATTCCTATTCAGTTTTAGATTTGGGTGCTTCTTATCGTTTAAAGGATTTTGAGTTTTCTTTATTTGCTAACAATATTTTCAATACTGAATATACGGAGACCAATTTGGTTCCAATGCCAAAAGGCAATTTGTTGTTTGGAGTACAATATAATTTCAGATAGACAATCACAATTTAATTCTAAAGTCCCTCATTATAGTGGGACTTTTTTTATTTTTGGCATATGAAAGATTCTCCAAAAGATTTAATTGATTTTGCATCCAATGACTATCTTGGGTTTTCGAAAAACAATGTGCTTTTAGATAAAACGCATCGGTATTTAGTTGAAATTAATAGTATTAAGACTAACTCAATAGATTCTAGATTTATACTCGAAAATCATATAGCCAAATTTCATCAAACAGAAAGCGCCTTGATTTTCAATTCTGCTTATGATGCGAATCTTTGTTTTTTTAGTTCCGTTCCACAAAAAGGGGATTTGGTTTTGTATGATGAGTTGTGTCACATCTCTATTCGAGACGGAATTCAGCACTCTGATGCCAAATCTTATAAATTCCAGCACAACGATTTCGAAGATTTAGAAAAATTAATTCAAAACCTGCGGCCTAAAAGCCAAGATCCAACAGCCATTTACATTGTCACCGAAAGTGTTTTTTCTATGGATGGCGACACCCCAAATCTCGAAGAACTGATACAACTTTCCGGAAAACACAAGTGTCATCTGGTAATTGACGAATCGCATGCGCTAGGTGTTTTTGGCGCGAAAGGCGAAGGATTGGTTCAGTTGTTGGGTTTGCAAGACCAAGTTTTTGCCCGAATATTGACTTTCAACGAAGGATTGGGGTGTCAGGGCGCAGCGGTTATAGGAAGTCAGGAATTGAAAGATTCTCTCACCAATTTTGGCCTAAGGTTTATGGGAGACACAGCACATTTGGAAGATTTGGAAGCGAGGATTCTAGTGGGGTACCAGCATTTGGAATCAGAAAAGCTAACTATCGAAGGGCTTCGAGAAAACATCATTCATTTCAATCAACAAAAGTACCTTTTGGGATTGAAGCCTATGTTTGTCCAAAGCAAATCAGCTATTCAAAGCGCTATAATTCCAGGGAATCAAAACCTAAAATCCTTAGCCAGCCAACTTCAGGACAAGGGATTTGATGTCAAAGCCATTTTATCACCAACAGTTCCCGAAGGCCAGGAGCGCTTGCGATTCTGCCTGCATAGTTTTAATTCAAATGACGAAATCTCGGAGCTATTGAGATTGTTGGTTGGCTTAGTTTTTTAGCCTCATCGAATTTAAGGAATTCCCATCCGAATAAAACGCTGTTTTTAGCAGCCTGCTATTGTTTTCATCCGTGTGTCAGCTTTTCTAGTTCTTTTACTTTGTCATATACCAAATTGCTTTCAAAACCTCGCCGAAGCATATAATCACAAAACTTTTTACGCTTTTTTAAGGCGTTTGTTTCTCTGATGGATTCCCAATGCCGTTCCGTTAATGCGTGAAATGTCATCGCATATTCCTCAGGAGTGATTTCCTTGAGAGCAGTATTGATTAGTGTTTGAGAGATGTTTTTGTATTTCAACTCGTTAATAATCCTGATTTTTCCCCAATGTTTGATGCGGTGTTTTCCTCTGGCAAAACTACAGGCAAAACGCTCTTCGCTAAGAAAATTAGAAGCAATAAGATGCACCATTATTTGGTCGATTTCTTCTGAATACATTTTCATACTGCGTAACTTAGACACTACTTCTTCGTGACATCGCTCTTGATAGGAGCAAAAATATTCTATCTTTTGGATGGCTTCTTTTATGGAGAAAACGTCTTTCATTTTTTGGGACTATTATTTGAAATAATGAAACTATTATTGATTCAAATTTCGCTTTTTTAATTGAACTTTCAAACCCCGTTATTTATAATCAGTTTAAAATAGCAGGATAACTGATTTTAGTGCATTTAACCGATTTTATTTTACATTCTTACTAAGTTTATCGAGATTTGTTTTACCCCCGATTTATCATTTTCTAATATTATGTTTTTTAATTATTAAAATTAATATAAAACATGATTATTATTAAAAAATTACTTCTTATTGTTTTTTTAATTTTGGTTCAAACTGTGGTTTTTGGACAGACAGTTGGAGATTATCGCTCCAATGTAAATACAACAGGAACCTGGGATAACTCTAGCAGTTGGGAATATTATAATGGTTCAAGTTGGGTGCCTGCTACAAATTATCCTGGACAAATAGCAGGAACTTATGCTATTTTGATTCAGGTAGGGGATTTTATAACGATGGGGGTTCCTGGCATAACTACCCAAACAATGGGAACCCTTACAATTAACGGCTCGTTGGTTTTAACTGGAATTGGCACCGGAAGTATAGGTACAAATTTTGTCTTTAACACTCAAACAATAATAGTTACTCCGTTGCTGGGTACTATTAAATTTATAGATAAAGTGAACTTAAAATTACCAACAAATGCAACACTTCAAGTAACCACAGATACTACTCCTGATCCGGATTATTTCGGACTTATTGGGGATTGTAATCATAATCAAGATATTTATATAGGTACAAACGTCTATGCATATTGTAATGGAGGAGGCACTACTGGGCTAACATTTATTGAGGTTATGAACGGAGGAGGGACACTAAACGCTATTGCTTCTTCAAATATACCTTGTGTTGGTGATACAATTAATCTCTTTGGTAATTACACAGGAGTTCAAGGGGCAACAATTGCATATAGTTGGTCAATAACTAACCCTAGCGGAGGTATTACAACAACAACTACACGAAACCCAACCGTTAGTAATGCCGTTTCTGGCACTTATACGGCTACTTTAACTTGTAGTACAACTTATAATGGTAATCCGTATTCTAATACTGAAACAATTTATGTAATAGTGAATTCTAAACCAGCAATCACAACTCAACCAATAGTTCCTTCAACAACCTGCTCCGGAAGTGGAACTCAAACAATAACCGTAATTGCCACTGGAACAGGATTAACTTATTCTTGGAGAAAAGGTGGTGTAGCAGTAGCCAATGGAGGAGCAATTAGTGGACAAGGAACGGCAGCGCTAACTTTAACAAATCCAACAGCATCTGATGCAGGTAGTTATGATGTAGTAGTTAGCGGTACTTGTACTCCAGAAGTAACATCTAATGCAGTAACGGTTACGGTTTCTAATGCAGTGGATTGGGCTAATTTACAATTTCCTTCATCAGCCAATATTTGTGAAGGAGGATCTATAATCGCTTATGGTCAAGTTTGGAAGGCGGGAGTTACTCCAGGTGTTGGTTTGCAAGGTGCTGGTATTACAGTAGAGTTTGGTTACGCAACTTCAAATACAGATCCAAACACTTGGACTAATTGGTTTGGAGCTAGTTTTAATGGCTCAAACGGCGACAATAATAATGACGAATATCAGTACACATTCGCTCCACCATCAAGCGGAACTTATTATTATACTTTCCGTTATCGTTCTGGAACTTGCAATTGGCAATATGGTGGCACAGGTGGTTTTTGGAATGGAAGTACTAGTATAAATGGTGTGTTGACTGTAAATCCAGCAAGTGTTGGAGGAATGATTTCAGGTGGAACAACAATATGCTCAGGGAGCACTAGTGGTTTGTTGACTTTGTCAGGACAAACAGGTACAATTACTAAATGGCAATCATCGGTAAGCCCTTTTTCGACTTGGACAGACATTGCAAATACTGCAACAACTTATACTTCAGGTGCATTATCAGCTACAACACAATTTAGAGCAGAAGTTCAAAGTGGCGTTTGTTCAGTGGTTACTTCTGGAACAGTAACAGTTACGGTTACTAATCCTGTGGATTGGGCTAATTTACAATTTCCCCCATCAGGCAATATTTGTGAAGGAGGTTCTCTAACCGCTTTTGGGCAGGTGCATCAAGCTGGAGTAACTGAAGGATATAATTCGCAAGGTGCTGGCATTACAGTAGAGTTTGGTTATTCTACTTCAAATTCAAATCCAAACACTTGGACTAATTGGACTGCGGCTAGTTTTAATGGCTTGGGCGGTGGCACTCAAAATGATGAGTATCAATACATATTCAGTCCGCCTTCAAGTGGAACTTATTATTATACATTTCGTTATCGTTCAGGCTTTTGTAATTGGCGATATGGTGGTTATGTATTAAATGCAGGTGGTTTTTGGGATGGAACCACTAACGTAAATGGAGTTTTAACTGTTTATCCAATGCCAACAGCTCCGTCAGTAGGTATACCAATCCAACCTACTTGTACATTAGCAACAGGGACAATAACTGTTGCAGTTCAAAATGCTGGTGAAACTTATAGTTTTGATGATGGCGCAACTTTTCAAGCAAGTAATACTAAATCATTGTTAGCTTTTGGTAGCTACGATGTAATCATAAAAAGCCCTGGTGGGTGTATTTCTCCTACTACAATTGTACCCATAAAAAGCGCTACTAATATATGGGATGGCTTAGCATGGTCAAATATAACTGAGCCAATTATTACAGAAAACATTGAATTTGCTGGAGATTATAATTCAGCTATAAATTTGGTAGGCACCAACTTGTCTGCTTGTTCCTGTCAAGTTAATGCAGGGGTGTATGTTGATATTAATTCAATGCATACTTTAACGTTAACTAATGGATTAGATGTTTCACTTACTGGAAATATTTTATTTAAAGACAAATCTAGTTTAGTACAAATTAATAATGTTACAAATACGGGTAAAATAGAATATGAGAGAAAAATTAGTTCTAGTATTCGCCCTACTGACTATACCTATTGGTCTTCCCCGGTTTCTGGTTTTACATTAGGAGGTATTTATCCTAACAATACAACAGGGTTGTTTTATTCATACGGTGTTATATCTGGAGTAGAAGATTGGCAACCTGAATCAGCTGCAACAGTAATGGCTGCAGGTAAAGGATATATTATAAATGGCGCTCAACCGATGTCGGGACCATTTCCTCCTCCATCAACAAAACCTTTTTTTGGTGTACCAAATAACGGGGATATCCAGGTGCCTGTAACATTCACTAATCCTTTAAATTTGCTTTCAACGGATCCCAATTTTGGAGTTTCATATTTATTAGGAAATCCATATCCATCTGCTTTGGATGCTGAAACTTTTTTGGATTATAACACAGGTTTTTTAGAAGGGACTATTTATTTTTGGACACATAAAACTCAAATTGGTATCGGTGTGGCTGAACCAGGGACTGGAGTTTATGCCTACTCTGGGGCTGATTACGCAGCCTACAATTCAGTTGGGGGTGTTAGTGTAGGATTAGGAACAGGCTCAACAAGTGGAAGCACGCCGCCATCAGGAAAAATTGCCTCTGGACAAGGATTTTTCGCAACAGCTATAAATACAGGAACTGTTAACTTTACTAACACTATGCGAGTAGGTGTTAATGGTATAACAGGTAATAATTCTCAGTTTTTCAAAACCAGAAGCCCTAAAACAATAAATAAGAATACAATCCAAAAAAACCGTGTTTGGTTAAATCTAACCAATACACAAGGTGCTTTCAAACAAATTTTAGTAGGTTACATAACTGATGCTACTAATGAGTATGACAGTCGTTTTGATGGTAAAAGTTTTGACGGAAATGAATTTGTTGATTTTTACAGTGTGAACCAAGACAAGAATCTAGTAATTCAAGGTCGTGTTTTGCCGTTTGATGAAAATGACGAAGTGCCACTAGGGTTTAGAACAACAATCAATGGTGATTTCACTATAAACATTGATCAGGTTGATGGTTTGCTAACCAATCAAGCAGTGTATATTGAAGACAAGTTAACTAATACTGTTTTTGATTTAAAAAGTGGGAACTATACTTTTAACACGGCAGCTGGAACTTTTAATGATCGATTCGTGTTGCGTTACATAGACAACAGTATCTCTAAAACATTGGGTATCTCAAACTTCGATTCGTTGAAAAAAACGGTTTTGGTATCAAACAAAAACAAACAAATAAAAATCTACTCCTTTTCCGAAATAATTGACAAGGTTACGATTTATGATTTGTTAGGAAGACAAATCTATCAAAAAGACAAAGTGAATAGCAACGAATTGTCAATAGCTAATCTAGTTTCAAGTCATCAAGCTTTGATTGTAAAAACGGTGTTGCAAAACGGGAAAACGGTTACCGATAAAATCATTTTCTAATACCAACGGAAAACAATCTTTTTAATAAAAGCCTCCACCTAATTTTAACTAATTAAGCGGAGGCTTTTCTTGGATTTACACTTTGAAACAACTACAAATTTTATATTAAAATTCTTATATAAATTACAAATAGTGTATTTAATCGTATAAATATGTCGTTTTATCGGATTTATTTTTTACATTTGTTATTCGGGAATTAAGAATGGTTTGTTGAATTAAAACTATTATTTTTTAATAAATATTGTCATCACCCGAGTGCATAATTATAAAAGAATTGGTATCGAAATTTACAGACCGAGAACCTCTTGTTTTTTTGAAAGACCGCAAGGATTTTCTTGGAATAAACGCCTTTTTTGCTAATGATATCTCCTCTTGCTTTAGTAAGAGCCTTTTTGAAGTTTAAAAATGTGTTATATGACGAGTTTATAGGCGTTTAAACGAATTTTTTTTTCTACTTTTTTAATTACAGCTATTTTCGCGACTGTAATTTGAGTTTGATATTAGAAAAAGATTTCGGTACCATTCAGATTAAAAAATAAACATATAATAGGTCCTGACCGACTTAAATTAAAATATTAGATTTTGAATAAGGATATGCCCCCTTTTTTTATTCAAGCAAAAAAAGAAATACATATCTTATGAAGAAATCCTACTTAAATTCAGAAAGAAATTCTGCAGTATCACTAAAGCCATCAATGACAATTCGTTTGTTGTTGATGGTTTTGTTTGTTTGTCTGTTTGGGAATCTTGCAAATGCAGCAACTTATTATTCCAGAGCTACAGGGAATTGGAACTCTAATACAACTTGGTCACTCACATCTGGTGGAGGTGCAGTTGGAGTAGGTGTATTTCCTGGAAGCGCTGATTCTGTTGTTATTGAAAGAGGTTTGACTGTGACAGTAACTGCTAATGCAGTTTGTTCTTCAATTACCTTTGTTTCAGCAAGTGCCACAGCCGTTTCTGCACTTACTGTAAATTCAACTTTTACTTTGACAGTTACAAATGGTGTTACTTTAAATTCTTGTAATACTACAACAGGTTTTAATACGGCTTGTGCAATTTCAGGAGGCGGTACATTAACTTGTGCATCTTTATTAGTTGGTACTAACTTTCAAACAACTACTAACGCAACCCGTACCACAACGTTGACCTCTACTATTACAAATTTAAATATCACAGGAAATCTTACTGTTTCGAGTTTTATTGGAACTTCAACTGCAAGAAGGATTAATTCCGCATTTAATTTTGCAAGTGGAACATTGAATATTGGAGGAGTAATAACTACTACAAATGAAGATGGTGTTAATACGTCAACTTTTACAAATTCAACAGGTGATAAAACAGGAGTTTTATTGCTTAGTAATGTTTCTCCATTTAATGCAACTGCTAAAGGGACTTCTACAATTGTACTAAATGGAACAGGAACAACTGTAAACTATACAGGAACAGCACAAACAATTAGATCAACTGCCTACAATGATCTTACCCTTTCAGGTTCTGGAACGAAAACTTTAGCTGGTATTACTACAGTAAATAAAGATATTACTATTGATTCAGGAGTAACTTTAGATATTACAACTTTTGATTTAGATGTTTCTGGTAATATTATACTAAATGGCACTTGTGAAAGTAGTACGGTTAACCAATCAAGTAAAGGCAAAGTTGCTTGGAATCCCACCTTATCAGGCGGAACCCTTTACGGTGACAACGGTACATTTAGTAATATTGATCAGTTAGAAACAAATGGAAATATAACAATTGATTCGAATGCCACTATTACTTTTAATAACGCAAGTATAGATGGACAAGGCAAGTCAATAACTAATAATGGCATTGTAAATGTTACAGGAACAGAATCCTTTGTAATAGATGATGCCTTAACTTGGAATAATATTGGAACTTTAAATTATGGTTTATCTACAACACCTAATATACTAACTCTAAATGCTAGCGCATCAGGAAATACGGTAAATTATACAGGTACTAATCAAGTAATTAAAGAAACTACTTATGATAATCTTACACTTTCGGGTTCAGGAATAAAAACTTTTGGAGCCGCTACAACTATTAATAACACACTTTCTATTGCAACAGATGTTGTGGCTAATCTAGGGGCTTTTTCTCATACTGCTAGTGTATTAATATTAGGTGTTGAAGATGTGAGCGGTTTTTGGGGTTCATCATCATCACCTGCAGATAATCCAGACGATATTTTTTTTGCTGCAACAACAGGAACTGTAAACAGCAGTTGTAGTGCTCCAACAATTACAACACAGCCTGTAGCAAAAACTATTTGTGAAAACACAGTGGAAAGTTTTTCTATAACTTCGTCAGGGGCTTCATTTCAATGGCAGTATTTAAAAAATGGTACCTGGACAAATACTAATTCACTTGTAGGCTTCTCAGGGCATACTACAGCTACTTTGTCAACTACGACTGTTATTTCTTATTCCTATAATGGCTATTCTGTGAGATGTATCGTGCGATCAAGTGGCGGCTGTCGCACCAACTCAAATGCTGCTTTACTAACCGTAAAAGCTAAACCCGCAACTCCATCAGCAACCATCATACATCCCGATTGTAAAACAGAAACCGGTAGTGTAGTTTTAACGGATTTGCAAGCCTATGGAACCCTAAATCAAACAGGATATGCGACTGCTAGTCCTGCATATGAAGAAAATACGACGACTATTACTGGATTGGACCCAGGAACTTATTACTTTTCGGTAACATCAGCTTCAGGGTGTACATCATCTACTGTCGAAGTAATTATCAACCAAAAACCACTGCTACCTACTACTTGGACTACAGCAGGAGGTTGGGATAATGGAATACCTGATAGAACTAAAGCAATAGTTTTTGCAGACAGTTATTCATTGGATAATAATATTGTAGGTTGTTCCTGTCAAGTGAACGACGGAAAATTTGTAACTATAGCTGCTAATCGCACTCTAACCTTAACCTATGAATTAAACGTTATAGGAAATGGTACATTATCCTTTTTAGACGGAGCCAGTTTAGTACAAATAAACAATGTTGCAACGAATAATAATACAGGTGATATACAGTACTATCGATCTACCTACTCTCGTAAAACAGATTATAATTATTTATCTTCGCCGGTTTCACCTTCATTGGGTGACCTTGGGCCTCAAATTTTAGGAGAAATAGCAACAGATTTATCGAATGGCACCTTTTATTCATACAAACCTTCGGACACGGGAGGAGACTGGGACCCAGAATCCGCTGAAACTATAATGGATGCATGCAAAGGATACATTGCAACACGGAGTTCAGAAATTCCACAATCAAATGCAACAATACCTCAACTCGAATTACAATTTTCTGGCATACCCAATAACGGACATTATGAAATAGCTGACATTATTGAAAATAGCTCCTATCTTCTAGGTAACCCTTATCCATCCGCTTTAGATGCAGACACCTTTTTGAATAGCAATGCAGGTGTTTTGAACGGTACCTTGTATTTCTGGACACACAATACCGCCATGAAAGACAGGGCCTTGATCTTGACAAACTCAGCAGGTTCAGGAGCTTATGCTTATACATCAGATGACTACGCAACTTACAATGCAACAGGCGGAGTAGCTGCAAATAATATAGATCTTCTAGCGGAAACCGGAAGTGCTCCAAGCGGCAATGGTATCGGCACTAATAACAATCAACCTCCAACGGGAAAAATTGCTTCTGGACAAGGTTTCTTTGCTTCTAGTCAACTTACTATTCCTGCAAATAGCAAAATAATATTTGACAACACGATGCGAGTAGGCGTTAATGGTATAACGGGGAACAATTCTCAGTTTTTCAAAACTAAAAAACCTAATGGAAAAACGGCTAAAGCCATCGAAAAAAGCCGAGTTTGGTTGAACTTGACTAACACGGAAGGGGCTTTCAAGCAAACCTTATTAGGTTATCTTACTGATGCCACGAATGAGTATGAAGATCGTTTTGACGGCGAGAGTTTTGACGGAAATGAATTCGTTGATTTTTATAGCCTGAACCAAGACATGAATTTAACAATTCAAGGTCGCGCTTTGCCGTTTGATGAAAATGACGAAGTGCCATTAGGCTATCGCACCACTATAAATGGAGATTTTACCATTAACATTGCCCAAGTAGATGGTTCACTAACCAATCAGGCGGTATTTATTGAAGACAAGCTGACCAATACAGTCACTGATTTAAAAAGCGGAAACTATACGTTTAACACAGCAGCAGGAACATTCAACGAGCGCTTTGTGCTGAAGTATACAAACAAAACCTTAAGTTTAGATGCTACGGAAAAAGAGGATGGTATTTTGGTGTTATATTCAAACAATTATAAAACCTTAATCATCCACAATAACGTGATGGACTCCACAGTAAATACAGTTACTCTTTACAACATAACGGGTCAGAAGATTTCAAATTGGGATGTAAAAGACAGTGAGCAAACGACTATCCAAATTCCAATAAAAAGTATAAGTTCCGGAATTTATATTGTAAAAGTAAACACAACGATAGGCGAAAGCAGCAAAAAAATTATCGTTAATTAATATAGCAATGTTGTATTGAGCTTTTCGAAGCGGCAATAAAAACCCATTCACATGCTTGTGAATGGGTTTTTTTATGAGATAAACCCTTTAATGTTTAATCCGGGGCTGTGCCTCAGTGCTACAGGATTGCAGTAAGCCGCAAGCGGTGTCGGTTTAAGCTAAAGATTAAATATTTTTTATGAAAGTCAATGCCGAATTCCGGTCTTGTTTCAATTGCTCTTTTAGCAAGTCAACTGAGCTAAATTTTTGTTCCGGACGAAGGTATTCAAGTATAGAAACTCTTATTTCCTGATCATATAAATCAGTATTAAAGTCAAAATAATGTACTTCAACGGATAGATTTTCTCCAGCTACTGTTGGATTAAATCCAATATTCATCATGCCGTAAACCGTTTTCCGGTTGATGGAGCTTTTCACCACATAAACCCCGTTTCGAGGGATGAGTTTTTGGTTTTCTTCAATTTGAAGGTTTGCAGTGGGAAATCCAATGGTTCTTCCTAATTGTTTTCCCTTGAAAATGGTTCCTGTCAAAAAGTATTCGTAGCCTAAATACTCATTGGCCAAAGCCATATTTCCTTCCATTAAGGCATTTCTGATTTTTGTTGAACTTATAGAAACATCATTAACTTCCTGAACCGATATTTGTTCTACTTCAAAGTCATATTGTTTGCCAAAAGTGATTAAGTCATCAATATTTGCCGTTCGGTTTCTTCCAAATCGATGGTCGTGACCAATAATAATTTTTTGGATATGAAATTTATCTACAAGAACGTTTTTTACAAATTCCTGAGCCGTTAATTGGGAAAAACTTTCGTCAAAAGGATGAATGACGAGATTTTCTATTCCTATGTTCTCTAGTAAATCTATTTTTTCGGGAATGGTATTGAGCAATTTTATACCTGATTGTTTTTGCAGAACTATCCTTGGATGCGAAAAAAAGGTAAGCACAAGGCTTTCATATTTGCCATTTTCTACATTTTGTGTTAGCCTTTCCAGGATTTTTCTGTGACCAGCATGCACACCATCAAATGTACCCAAAGTGAGGATTGTTTTTTTTGGGGAATGGAAATCATTTATGGAATGAAAAATCTTCAAAGCAATTGTTTTTTGTTGGTGCAAATTTATACTAATACCGCTAGTTATTTCAAATTAGTCCAATAAAAGTTGAACTAAATGAAATATTCAACGGCATTATACCAAAAACGTTTGACTAAAATATAATAAGTAATGGTATAATAATAAACGACCTGTCTGCCGACAGGCAGGTAAAAAAAGAGGATTGAAATAAATCAATCCTCTCAAAATCTGTATTTGGTGAAGCTATTCTTTGATGAATTGCAGCGTTTTTTTCTGGTCTTCTTTTACGACAGTAATAAAATAAACTCCATTACTTAAAGGGGAAGTGTTTACTATTAAATCATCTTGTTTTGAAACCTTTTTTCGGCTAATGATTTGGCCTGCGATGTTGCTAATAGCAAAACTATTTGGCAAACCAAAATCACTTGGCACGTGAATATTTAGAGTTCCTTTTGTTGGATTTGGATAAAGATAAATATCATTTGATGTCTCAAATTTGTCAGTCCCAAGTGTATTAGTTGTAAACTGGATGTTTTCTATTGATGTATATTCTGCTCCAGAGGCAACGATAGTTAATCCGTTTGTAGATTTAATGTCGTAATAACCATTTCCGCCATCACAACAAATCCCGTCATCTTGAGAGTCATACATGGTAAAAGTATAACACTGGTTATTAGCTAATGTCCAGTTTTTAGTTATCAGTAGTGGCAAAGCTTCAGTGGCATCATAAGGACCTCCACTATATTTAACGACACCAGAACCATCTTTTAAATCCCATTTAATTTCATCACCCCAAAAATCTTGTTGCAATCTAAAAACATAGTCAGTGAAGTTATAATTGACAGGACCAAATTTTTTAGTATCCATATCGTTGCTGACTCTTTGGTCAGTAGTTCCATTTGTGGTTGCTATGCTTGCGGTTAATATACCAAAAGAAGCTGTATTTAGCAGTGTTACAATAGCAGATTCATTTTGGGCTAAAGTTCCTGTCCAATTTTGGGTCTGATTTGCACCTCCAGCTATAGAGTAATTTAAAGTTATTGTTGTTAAAGAGGAAGTGCCTCTATTAGTTAATATTACTTTCTTATTAACAGGAGTGGGTAAAGATGCACAGTCAGAAACGCTGTCTAAACTATAATCGGCTTCAATTTTAACTTCTGCATCAATCGCAAATAAAGGGATTGCTGTGCCTTTTGTTGAGGTTTTCAAAGTGCTTCTTCTAACGGCATTATTCATAATGACTGTTATCCTGTCTTTTTGATTTTGAGTAAAAATGTTCATACAAGCATCATTCGTATAATCCATATAGTTTTCTACCATATCAATTCCTGCGGCAGAGGTACAAGTGTCAAAAATGCCACAATCGTAGTGTTCCCATCCCGCTTGAGGAGTATCTGCACAATAATCGGTTGCAGTTGCAGTACAATCAGGTAAGTTGCTCGCCTCATCTCCATTTCCATCACCCCAAATATGTCTTAATCCTAGAAAATGTCCTACTTCATGGGTCATTGTTCTTCCTTTGTCATAAGGGCTAGCTAATAAAAAGGAAGGGCTAATGTCACTGCTGCCAAAAACAGCATAATTTGAAATAACTCCATCTGTAATTGCAGTTCCACCTGAATAAAGACCATCTAAGCCTGAAGCTTCTGGTAATTGAGCATAACCCAGTATGTCATCACTTATATTAAAAGTCCACATATTCAAATATTGGGTAGGATCCCAAATCGTAGCTGGTTTTACAATTAAATCTATATCAGTACCTCGTCCAGCCCACGATTCTTGAATAAAAGCCACACGATCAATCCCGTTAGTTGGATTTTCGTAGGGGTCTACTTTTGCAAGAACAAATTCAATTTCAATGTCAGCTGCAACAGGGTTGGTGCTTTCTCCTCCTGGAGTGCCAAACATTTTTCTGAAATCTTGGTTCAATATCGTAATTTGTGATTCCACTTGGGCATCAGTAATGTTGGGCGCAACGCCTATTGCCTGACCATTGTGTATTACATGAACAACTACGGGTATTGTTATTATTACTGTTCCAGCTGTTTTTGAGCTGGTTCGCGAAGCTATTTGTTTGTTCACTAAAGGAGCTAACCAAGTCTCAAACTGAGCATTAGTCATTCTTTTTGGATTTTTCTCTTGCAGATATTGTTCATATTCTACAGTTGCACATCGAATTATTCCATTGTTTGGATTTGCATTTTTTGCTATAACGGGTTTGCCAAACAGCATTTTGTTTGTTGTTGTTACTTGGCTATAGGTGTTACCGAGCATAAATAAGCAAAAGATTACAAGTGTAATCTTGATAGAAATGGGGGTGGTTGTTTTCATTTTTATGAAAAAAAGTTATTGTCAAAGTTAAGGATTTTTTAATAATAGTATTTAAAAAAGTGAATCAATTCTCTAAGGATATTATTTAACAAAACTATTCTTTGATAAACCGTAAAGTTTTTTTCTTATATCCTTTTTCAAGAGCAATAAAATAGACACCACTACTTAAAGATGCAGTGTTAATTATATAGTCATCTACGGTAAACATCGTTTCGGATTGGATTATTTGTCCTAAAACATTGCTAATCTTATAGCTATTTAAAAACCCTGAATCACTTGGTGTTTTGATATTTAAAAGTTCTTTTGCAGGATTTGGATATATATAAAAATCATCAGAACCAACGATGATTACCGTTTCGTCTAAATTAATGCTGAATGTTTTGCTTTCAGTTGTTGAAAATGAAGCTCCAGAGGCAACAACAATAACGCCGTCTAAAGATTTAATATCATAAAAACCAGTTCCAAAATCGCAGCATATTCCATCGCCTTCAATGTCATTTATTGTAAAAGTATAGCAGTCGTTATTGGGAAGTGTCCAGTTTTGAGTTATTAATGCTGGTATTTGTGGTGCGTCAGGATATGGATCCCCACTGTATAAAATTGTACCGGAACTGTTTTTTAGATCCCAAGTGGTTTCACTTCCAAATTCGTCTAGTTGTAATCTAAAAACAAAATCATTAGTTGTGTAGTTAGGAGATGTGTCAGGAAGTACAAATGTTCTAGATGCCGTGTTGTTTGTATTTCTTTGATCCGTTACTCCATTAGCTTTTATAATTTTAGCATTTATCGTTCCGCTTATTGATGTATTTATTGTCAAATCAAAAGTATTCGATTCATTTGCGGCTAAATTTCCAGTCCAATTATAAGTCTTATCAATGCCGCCATTACTATTATAAGTTAACACAGCGGAAGATAAATTACTTGTTCCTCTGTTATAGATGGTTATTTTCTGAGTAGTTTGGTTAGGAATAGCTCCACAAACGTATACAGGACAATTTGACTCAAGCTTTACTTCAGCATCATTTGCAAACAAAAGTATTGGTGAATCTTTTGTTGAAGTTATCAGCGTTTTTCTTCTAGCTGCATTGTTAATTATAGTTGTTATTCTGTCTTTTTGATTTTGGGTAAAAATGTTCATACAAGAGTCATCTGTATAATCCATATAGTTTTCGACCATTTCATTTCCGTTGGCATCACAATTTTCAACCGTAGGGCAACCATAGTTTGCATCGTGGTGAACAGGTGTGTCTGCACAATAATCTTCACCACAAGTTTCATCACCCCAAATATGTCTTAATCCTAGCCAGTGACCTACTTCATGAGTCATTGTTCTTCCTTTGTCATAAGGTGTTGCCAGTAAAAAGGTGTCGTCAATGTCACTACTTCCAAATACCTCGTAACTGGAAACAACACCATCAGTGTTTGCATTACCGCCAGTAGGATCAAGGCCAGGTAAACCCGAAGCGTCAGGAAATTGAGCGTAGCCCAAAACTGTACTGTCAGTTAATTTAACGCTCCACATATTCATATATAATGTAGGGTCCCAAATTGTTGCTGGTTTTACCTTCGAATCAAACTCAGTATCTGACCAACTTTCTTGACAGAAACTTATTCGGTCAATTCCATTTGTTGGGTTTCCGATTGTGTCTTGTAAAGCAAGGGCAAATTGTATTTCAGTATCTGCTCCTACAGGGTTTGTATTATCCCCGGGTGTTCCTAGCATTTTTCTATAATCTTCGTTGAGTACTTTGATCTGCGACTGCACTTGAGCATCAGTAATGTTTGGCGCCACTCCAATTGCCTGTCCATTATGTATCACATGAACAACGACTGGAATTGTGATTATTCCGCCACTTTGAGATGTTGTTCGCATAGATTGGTAATGCTTAACTAATGGAGCCAACCAGGTTTCAAACTGGGCATTAGTCAATCTTTTTGGGTTTTTTTCCTGGAGAAATTTCTCGTATTCTGTAGTTGCACACCGAATGTGTCCATTAGCTGGATTTACATTTTCTATCTTAATAGGTTTGCCAAACAAAGTTTTAGTTACTTGTTTTTTGCCTTGACTGTAAGCCAAGTTTAATGCAAGCAAACAAATTACAATAAATAAATTATTAATATGAGAAGTGGTTTTCATTTTAAAAAAACTTGTAAAAGTCAAATTTATTATAATTTAAATATAAAATGATTTTTTTCGCTTTCTTATTTTCCATTAAATGAGGTCATTGTGTTTTCCAGTCCTGCTGTTCCAAAAGATTTTATGATTTCGGAAGCCAATTCCAGTCGTTCCGGAAGTTTTGTTTTCTCATCATCGTCCCATTCGCCAAGGACATAATCTATTTGTTTCCCTTTTTTGAATTCGTCGCTGATGCCAAAACGGAATCGGGTATAATCGGTTGTGTTCAAAGTGGCGTGAATGCTTTTTAGTCCGTTGTGTCCACCGTCGCTGCCTTTTGGTTTGATGCGAATTTTTCCAAAAGACAAATTCAAATCATCGGTAATTACCAGAATATTTTCGAGGGGAATGTTCTCTTTGTCCATCCAATATTTTACAGCTTTTCCGCTTAGGTTCATAAACGTATTGGGTTTCAACAGTATAAAGGTTCGGCCTTTGAATTTATATTCGGCAAGTGCGCCTAGTTTCAAGGTTTCGAAGTTGACTCCCTCTTTTTTGGCAAAGAAATCGACAATTTTAAACCCTATATTGTGTCGGGTATTTACATATTCGGCACCAATGTTGCCAAGTCCTACGATTAAAAATTTATTACTCACGCTTTTTATATTGTTTTTTTGGTGTTCGTGAACCTCCGGTTTCATACAATCCTTGTTGTCTTCTGTTTTTGTTTTTGAAAACAGTGCTTTTAATCTTTTTAGCATAATGCAAAAGTAAACTTAATTTTTTAATTTTTTTAAAGCTTCCAGCCTTATAAAGGCAATAGATTTTTGAATGATGATTAAGGATTTCAGATTTGATAAATACAAGATTGTCTGTTTTAAGGGGTTTAAAACATCTGAAATCAAAAATCGTTATTCAAAAATCTGAAATCATTTTGTTGATATTTTGAAAAGGAGTGTTTCTCATTAGGTACTGTATTCGATTCCTAATTTAAAAAACCACCCCGCCCTATGGGCACCCCTCCAAAGGAGGGGAATTCATACAACGTCCCCTCCTTTGGAGGGGTGTCTAAAAGACGGGGTGGTTGTTATGTTCTTTAATGATAAATTTAAATTTTGAAAAGGAGTGTTTCTCTTTAGGTACTATCTTGAATACCTAATTTATTTTGATTAATTTTTAATATCTTTGAATTAGCAGAGAGGAAGCATGCTGTGATTTTTCGCTGGATGTTTACCTTGTTTAGCCTCAACTTGTTTGGGGCTAATTTTTGACTCTGTTTCTGC
>CAMCFT010000015.1 GCA_945874225.1 Flavobacterium psychrophilum | reverse complement strand
GAACTAAAGGATGAAATCAAAAAGTACATAAGCTACTACAATAACGTAAGAATAAAGTCAAACTTAAACAAAATGAGCCCGATACAATATCGAGCTCATTATTATCAAAATTAATTATAAATTTGTCTAAACTTTTGGGTTCAGTCTATATATAGCTCGGTTTTTTTTTATATTAAACCCAACCTAATTTTTAAGTCTGTCGAGTTTGTTTTATAAAACGTTATAATACTAACGATTTTAACTTGATGAATTTATAAACATTAATTTTGAAAACCATCTAAGCTATTTATAACAATATTTTTTAGAATAATCAAATGATTATTCTCATATAAGAAGTTTTTCTTTCTCTATAACTTCGCACTTTGGAGAAATATGTGAAAAATGTTTTTCATTTTTAGAAAAATCAAAATCTATAAATGAGTATTCTTTATAATAGATTTCCGTAATTTTGCTTGTAAAATAAATTGGATGAGAAAAATCAAATATAAGAAAGGTAGAAAACTACAACCTTATAATCTGGAATATACCGGGATTCATAAAAAAACAGATTCAGAAATGCAGCTTTTTGTTTATGATGATTTGAATTTGTCTGAATATGAGGATTTCAATGTATCTGATTTAGAAAAAAGTATTAATGTTCAAAAAACAAACTGGCTCAATATTCACGGTTTGAATGATATTGATCTGTTAAAAACTGTTGGAGAATATTTCAAAATTGACAACTTTATGCTTGCCGATATTTTGAATACCACAAGAAGAACTAAAATTGAAGAACAGCACGACACTTTATTCTTTAACATAAAATCATTGTTGCCAGCAGAAGATACCTATAATATTCGTGCTGAGCAAATCAGTTTTTTGATAAAAGATGGTATTTTGATTTCTTTCCAAGAAAAACGTTCTGATTTTTTTACTCATATTCGGGAGCGTATTCGTACCCATTCGGGAATTGTCAGAACCAAAAAAGCAGATTATTTACTCTACATTCTCCTGGATGCCATTATGGAAAATTTCTATATAACCATTGAAAATGAAGAAGATAAAATTGAGGAATTGATTGACCAAACTAAAAACAATACTGATCCGATAATTTTGGAAAGAATTGAAAAACACAGAGATAATTTTAATTTCTTGAAGCGTTCCATTATTCCGCTGAGAGATTCTTTATATGATATAAAAAGCATGAAAGATGATGATGTTTTTAATGTAATTGAAGATGAAAATTTTAGTTTTTTTTCCAGATTGCATCAAAAAAGCTTGGAGCTTTTAGAACAAATAGAATCCGATATGAGTTCACTTCATAGTGCTTCCAATTATTATTTTTCGGCACAAAGTCACAAGATGAATGAGATTATGAAAACCCTGACCATTGTTTCGGCCATTTTTATTCCTCTTACTTTTATTGTTGGAGTTTACGGAATGAATTTTAAATATATGCCTGAATTGGAATACGAACACGGTTATTATACTATTATTAGCGTTATGGTTTTAATAGTATTAGGAATGATTTATTATTTCAAAAGGCGGCGTTGGTTTTAATTATTTAAAATGTAGTAATAAAAAAAAAGTACAGTAGGAATTGAGAAAGTATTTCAATAATAATAAATTTAAAAAGTTACGAAAATGAATAAAGCGATATACATCGCGACAAGCGAAGAATATAGTGGTAAGTCGATTGTTACCCTGGGTTTAATGAGCACGCTTATTGGGAAAACTGCCAAAGTGGGTTATTTTAGACCCATAGTAGAGGATTTTGAAGACGGAAAAATTGACAATCATATCGAAACGGTAATCAACCATTTTGGTTTGGACATTTCTTTTCAGGATGCTTATGCTATCAAGAAAAGTAAATTAATCAAAAAGAAGAACAAAGGGAAACTGGGCGAAGTACTCGATTTGATTATTGAAAAATACAAACGACTGGAAGAACGTTTCGATTTTGTATTAGTCGAAGGAACCAGTTTTACGGGAGAAGGAACCGTTATCGAATTGGATATGAATGTCCTTATTGCCAAAAACTTGGGAATTCCAGCTATAATTGTTGGCTCAGGAGTTGGAAAAACATTAGAAGAATTAGTCGATAGCCTTTATCTTGCTTATGATTCATTCAAGGTAAAAGATGTTGAAGTCTTAGCCGTAATTGCCAATAAAGTACAGCCCGAAAACATTAAATTAGTTACTTCAGGATTGAAGAAAAGCTTACCAGATGATGTATTAGTTAATTCGATTCCTATCATTTCGAGTTTAAACAACCCAACAATTCAGGAAATTGTAAATGAATTAAATGCTAAAGTCTTGTTTGGAGAGGCGCATTTGAACAATCAGATATCAAGTTTCAGCGTGGGAGCAATGCAATTAAGAAACTATTTATTGCATTTGAATGAAGATGGACTGGTGATAACTCCAGGTGATAGGGCTGATATTATTCTAGGTGCTTTACAAGCCAATGAATCCATAAACTATCCGAATATTTCCGGAATCGTTTTGACTGGTAATATTATTCCAGAAGATTCTATTCTAAAATTAATTGAAGGACTTTCATCGGTTGTTCCCATTATTGCAGTAGAAGAAGGCACTTATGTGATTTCGAATAAAATTGGGGATATAAAACCTAAAATTTATGCCAATAACACCCAAAAGATTCAAACGTCTATTCACACTTTCGAAAAATACGTTGATTTAGATAATTTGACCGAAAAATTTATCAAGTTTGAAGCAGAAGGAATGACTCCAAAAATGTTTCAGTATAACTTGGTGAAAAGAGCCAAAAAACATCGTAAACATATTGTTTTACCTGAAGGAAACGACGATAGGATTATTATTGCTGCGTCAAGATTATTAGCAATGGATGTTGTCGATATTTCTATTATTGGCAACAAAAAACAAATCGAGAACAAAGTTGCAGAGTTAGGTATTTCTTTCGATTTTTCCAAAGTTCACATCATTAATCCAATAAAATCAAAAAATTATGATGATTATGTGAATACCTATTATGAGTTGCGAAAAGAAAAGAAAATGACTTTGGAAATTGCCAAAGATTTGATGGAAGACGGATCTTATTTTGGCACTATGATGGTTTATAAAGGTGATGCTGACGGTATGGTTTCCGGTGCGGCGCACACCACTCAGCATACTATTTTACCCGCTTTGCAATTCATTAAAACGAAACCTAATTCCTCTGTAGTTTCCTCCATATTTTTTATGTGTCTGGAAGATCGCGTTTCTATTTTTGGAGATTGTGCCATTAATCCAAATCCAACAGCAGAACAATTAGCAGAAATCGCTATTTCGTCTGCAGATTCAAGTTTGGCTTTTGGTATTGAACCAAAAATCGCCATGCTTTCCTATTCTTCCGGTTCATCAGGAAAAGGCGATGAGGTTGATAAAGTCAGAGCTGCAACGGAAATTGTAAGGAAAAAACGCCCCGATTTAAAAATTGAAGGTCCAATTCAATATGATGCTGCCGTAGATTTAGAAGTAGGACAAAGCAAAATGCCCAATTCAGAAGTGGCAGGACACGCCAGCGTTTTGATTTTCCCTGATTTGAACACAGGAAATAACACCTACAAAGCAGTTCAAAGAGAAACAGGTGCATTGGCAATTGGTCCAATGTTGCAAGGATTAAACAAACCCGTTAACGATTTAAGTCGTGGCTGTACCGTTGACGATATTATAAATACGGTTGTAATTACAGCCATTCAAGCACAGGGACTTTAGATTTAGGATTTTAGATTTTAGATTTCAGATTGAAAAATTAAAAATCCGTTTTAATCTGTGTTTTTTGTCATCTCGAGCGCAGTCGAGAGAAGCAAATTCGTATCGTCTGCGTACTAAATAATAAATATTTACAAAACATATCTACCTACGTCTCCCTCTCCTTCGGAGAGGGCCGGGGAGAGGAAAAAAAAATTTAAATGAAAATAGTAATAATAAACTCAGGAAGTTCTTCCATAAAATACCAATTAATTGATATGCCTTCTTGCGAAGTTATTTGCTCTGGGATGATTGACAGAATAGGGTTAGAGACTTCAAATTTAAGTTATGAAACCCATAAAAATAAAATTGAGGAATCCATGCCAATTCCCAATCATAAAACAGGTTTGGAAAAAATCGCTCGTTTATTGATGGATGAAAAAGTAGGCGTGATAAAAAGCACTCAGGAAATTGATGCTGTGGGTCATCGTGTGGTGCATGGTGGTGCCAGTTTTTCTGACACAACCATCATTAATAAAAAAGTAAAAGATAAAATAAAACAACTTTTTGAATTGGCACCATTGCACAATCCTGCTAATTTTGAAGGAATAACTGTTGCGGAGGAAATTTTTGATACTGCTAAACAAGTGGCTGTTTTTGACACGGCGTTTCACCAAACAATGCCAGTTGTGGCTTATAAATATGCCTTGCCTAATTTTCTTTTGACCGAAAATAAAATTCGAGTTTACGGTTTTCACGGAACTAGCCACAAATATGTTTCGGAAAAAGCGATTAAGTTTTTGCAAAATAGTTCCAAAATCATCACCATACATTTAGGTAATGGTTGCAGTATGACTGCCATAAAAGACGGAAAAAGTATTGATCACACGCTTGGTTTCGGACCAATGAATGGCTTGATAATGGGAACTCGTAGCGGCGATGTCGATCAATCCGTGATCTTTTATATGGTCAATTCATTAGGATATTCCCTTGCCGATGTCAACACAATGTTGCAAAAACAAAGTGGAATGCTTGGACTTACCGGTTTTAGTGATTTGAGAGATATTGAATCTCAGGCCGGACAAGGGAACAAAGATTGTCAAATGGCTTTGGCAATGAACGCCTACCGAATTAAGAAATATATAGGTTCTTACACAGCAGCTTTAAACGGTTTGGATGCAATTATTTTCACTGCTGGAATTGGAGAAAATTCATCTTATATGCGAAAGTTGGTTTGTACTGATATGGAGTATTTTGGAATTGAACTTGATGAATCTAAAAATGATATACGTTCTAAAGAAATCAGAGAAATCAATAGTCCTCAATCGAAAACTAAAATATTGATTGTTCCTACCAACGAAGAAATCGAAATTGCCAATCAGGTTTATGGATTGCTTTCTAGTTAAGAAATTAGCATAAAAAAACCTGCAACTTCAAATTGCAGGTTTTAACTTATTTTAACTTATAACTATTTCAAGCTTCCCACCATATCCTCAGGTTTTACCCAAGCATCAAAATCTTCGGCAGTTACATAACCCAAGCGAACGGATTCTTCTTTCAAAGTCGTTCCATTTTTGTGTGCTGTTTGAGCGATTTCAGCTGATTTGTAATAACCAATTTTAGTATTTAAAGCTGTAACAAGCATCAGGGAATTGTTTACCAATTCTTCGATACGTTTGTAATTTGGTTCGATTCCGCTGGCACAATGTTCGTCAAAAGACAAGCAGGCTTCCCCTAACAATCGTGCAGATTGCAGGAAGTTAGCAGCCATCAAAGGTTTGAAAACGTTCAATTCATAATGACCTTGCATTCCTCCAACTGATATTGCCACGTCATTCCCCATTACTTGAGCGCATACCATTGTCAAAGCTTCACATTGTGTTGGATTTACTTTTCCCGGCATAATTGATGAACCTGGTTCGTTTTCCGGAATAATGATTTCGCCAATCCCTGAACGTGGTCCAGAAGCCAACATTCGAACATCATTTGCAATTTTATTCAGTGATACAGCCAATTGTTTTAAAGCGCCGTGAGTTTCTACAATAGCATCGTGAGCCGCTAAAGCTTCAAATTTGTTGGGTGCAGTTACAAAAGGATGTCCGGTGAATTTGGCAATATATTCGGCTACTTTTACATCGTAACCTGCAGGTGTGTTCAAGCCAGTTCCAACAGCTGTTCCACCCAAAGCCACTTCTGATAAGTGTGCCAAGGTATTTTTTACAGCTTTCAATCCATAACTTAATTGGGCTGCATATCCTGAAATTTCTTGTCCTAATGTCAATGGGGTTGCATCCATTAAATGCGTACGACCAATTTTTACTACCGTATTGAATTCGGCTGCTTTTGCCTGAAGTGTATCTCTTAATTTTTCGACACCTGGAATTGTGGTTTCCACAACCGCTTTGTAAGCTGCAATGTGCATTCCTGTAGGGAAAGTATCGTTTGAAGATTGTGATTTGTTTACATCATCATTGGCTTTGATGAATTGTTCGCCTTCGCCTATGGCAAATCCTTTTAATACTTGAGCACGATTAGCAACGACTTCATTCACGTTCATATTACTTTGCGTTCCTGAACCTGTTTGCCAAATCACGAGCGGAAATTCATCTGCAAGCTTTCCGGCCAAGATTTCGTCGCAAACGGCTGCAATGGCATCCCGTTTTTCGATTGGAAGAACTCCTAAATCACAATTGGCATAAGCTGCTGCTTTTTTCAAGAAGGCAAAACCTTCAATGATTTCTTTTGGCATTGAAGCGGATGGACCAATTTTGAAGTTGTTTCTGGAACGTTCTGTTTGTGCGCCCCAATATTTATCAGCAGGTACCTGCACTTCACCCATCGTGTCTTTTTCTATTCTGTATTTCATTTTGTTGTTTATTTGTTGATTTGTTGTTTGGTAATTCAATGCCTAGCCCAGATAGAACCGATATCCTTTTTATGGGTTGAAGAATGAAAGCCATAAAAAGATAAAGGCGAAAGCTGGAAAAAGCTCCTAAAAATTGTTGCCCAAATTTACGGATTACTGCGCTTTTAAAAAAATATTATCAACTATTTATTGGTAAGAAAAAATATTACACCTACATTTGTGGCTACATTCAAAAATTCCGGAAAAAATGTTTGATTTTACACAGTATTTAGGTTTTTTACTTTTCTTAACCGTCCTTACAATAGGGTTTTGGTTAATGTTTTTCTTAGTTGGTTTCGTATCCTATTGGGTTGGCGGAGCAACTTGGGAAGCTTATAAAGAAAGAAAAGCAAAAAAGAAAGCAGAACAATCAGTTTAGATTGATTGTCAAATAAAAAAAGGATTCGTGAAAACGAGTCCTTTTTTTATAGATCAAAAAAGAGAGGCTATCCAAAAAATATTTTTGAATAGCCTCTTTTATTATTATTATACTAAAGAAAGTTCATTTACGAAACCATTTTCCACTTCAACAGAGCGATCTGCATATTCATTAAACCGATAATCATGATTTAAAATAACAATTGCTTTGCCTTGTTTTGCCAATTCTTTCAGTTTTTGCATAATGAACACACCGCTTTGTCTGTCCAAAAAAGCGGTTGGTTTGTTGCATACAATAATTTTTGGATTGATGACCAAAGCCCTAGAAATTAATATTTTCTGTTTTTCAAATTTCGAAAGCTGCTTCGGCATCTTTTTCCGGTGTTCATACATATTGACAAATTTTAGAGCTTCGGTGGTTCTATGTCTTATTTCATCCGGTTTTAATTTTTGAACTCTTAACGGAAATGCCACGTTTTCTTCGGTATTCATTGTCTCCAATAAATTGTGTTGGTGAAAAACTAAACCAATTGTTTGAGATTTGATTAAAACCATTTCTTCATAGCAGGATAAATTTATGTTTTTTCCGTTGATTTCAAGAATTCCTTCATTCGGATTGATTAGACATCCCATCAAGTTGAGCAATGTATTCTTTGAATATCCAGATTTCCCGGTAATCAATAAAATTTCACCTTTATTAAGGTTTATGCCTGATCCTTCATCCCAATTAAATGTTCCGGCACTAGTGCAGAATGTTTTGTTTTTGTATTCAAATTTAGCTACCATTTTATTTCTTTTTTAGAATATTTTTGATATTTAATCGTATTTGCGTTTTACAAACCAGATTGCTTCTAAGCTTAAATTAACACCAATTTTGTGATAGTTTTCTTTTATCAAATCGTTGCCAATACTCCCTTTTTGACCATAAGAGTAGGTTATGTTTAACAAGGATTTGGTCTTGTCAACAGGTATTCCAACACCTAGGCTGAAGGCCAAATTGTTTATGTTTTTGTTGTTTATGGAAAGAAATCCCGTGTCATAATTAATACCCATGAAATAATGGATTCGATCAGAAAAATAAATGCTGTACTCTTTTTTGAAATAAGACAATCCTAATGCAAATTTGTCCTGATTTTTAAATTCGCCATAGATATTGGTTTGATTTGCACCTTTCCAAAGGCTTTTTTCGTAATCAAAAGTTAGGCTGATATTTTTTTTGAAGGCTTTGCTAAATCCTACACCAAATTCAAGGGGCAAATAATAATCCGTAACATCAGAATCAACGGCAGTTTCAACGTATTGGGTTCCTGTTAGGTTTTCGGTGCTTACAGATTGTGTTTTTGATGCGGATAATTTAGTTGGTGATTTTAGCGTTAACCCGATGTTGAATGTTGAATCAATCTTGATTTGATTCCCGAGTGTAAATCGCACTCCGTTGTAGAAACTCTTTTTATTGATGTTGGTTATGGAATTTGCTATTGTAAAATCTTTGGTGTCATTGATGGTGCCAAAATAAAAAGAGGTTGTAAGCCCTAACGTGATTTTTTTTTGAACTTTATATCCATAAGAAAGGTCAAAACTATTGACTCCACCATTACTGGCAGCATCTAAATAATAAGATTCATTGCTGTTGCTAATGGGTATTTCATAATTCGAAATTAAATAAGTGGCGCTTGAATAAGGTTTTAATGATACGCTCACGCCTGACTTTGAATTTATGGGAAAGCCAATCGCAATGTGCGAAAACTGGAAATTATTTCTTTTTTCGGTTGATGTTTGACTGCTGTAGGAAGTTTGCATTCCTTTCAATCCAATATCAAAAAAGAAACTTTTTTTGCCAATGTATGCCAATGAAGCTGGGTTTTTATTGTTTATAAACGATGCTGAAGGCAAGGCAATTCCTGATGAACCAATGGAAGGTATGGATCCAAAGTCGGATTCATACAAGCTTCCCAATCCATAGACCGAGTAAGGAGACGTTGCAACACTTTGAGAAAACAAGTAAAGGGATTGCCCCGTGAAAAATAATATAATCCAAATTTTGTTTTTCATTCTAATAGGAGATATAGTAAATTTTTAATTTTAGTTTATTTTCAGTGTTCTTTTGATCTCCCAAAACAATTCTATTGACTCCTCTTGTTATGTTGGGAAATGTTAAAATTAAGGACGATCTTGAGCCGGATGTTTTTCGAATTTCTTGGTATAAAAAGGTACCAATGTTAATTTTGTAACCAATGTTTTCATTGAATTCATCTGGCGTATTATTTAGCAATCCCAACATTTGTGAGCCGTCAGAATTGGTTAAAACCTTGGAGATTCTGTTTAAATTATCGCATTCATATACTTGTAAGGAATCTTTTATAGGAAACAAGGTTGTAGCACTATTCTTGATTGGTTTAATGACTAATTCCGCATCTACAATAATTCCTTTTTCAGCAATATATTTTAATTGGTTTAAGTACGGAAAATCTATTCTGCAGGCAAGTCCGGTTCCAGATTGAATGAAGGAACTATTATTGGTTAATTCACTTGCCAATTTGTTTGAGGAATCGGGTAAATTTTGAATAATTGTTCCCGTTCTATCCAATGAAATGTTGTTGAATTGTTTTGTGCGATCGGCGATCGTAAAATCTTTGATCAATGAATTTTCCGAATCTGAATCTGTATTGGTTTGTTTGTAATAAAGTCGTAAAACACTATTGGTGGTATAGCCAATCACATTCGATGAATTATCCGTGGTGGGTTTAATGACTATACCTTTGAAATAATCATCGAATTCATCGATATTGGTAATTTCATAGTTTTTTAATTTTTCAAATAAATTATTTCCAAAAACTGGGTCAATTTGAATGTTGACTGAGTCTTTTCCAATAGGTTTTGGATAAAAAGATTTGGTGCCAATACTTTTGCTTTCATAAGTTAAAGAGGAATTGTTGTAGAAACTTTCGTCATCAACATTTGGCTTTACTTTTTGGGTTAGTTGATGAATATTTATGGTTTGAATTTTCGTGGTATCGCCATAATAATATCTGTCGTACCTTAAAATCACTGCAATGGAATCAAACACATAATTTATTGTTTCTGTATCCGAAATGGTACTCCCCAAATTATAACTTGTGGACGTTAATTTAAAGTAACTCTCTGATTTTACTTTCCCAAATATTGGATCTGTGTAATTGCCTATTAAAATTCTATTTTGGTTGGAGGTTACCAAAGAGTCAAAATTGATGGTTGACACGTTTACGGTCAAGGTGTCAATCATTATTACTTTATTCTTTATGCTTAAATAATCAGAACCAACAACAAAATCACCTTCAGAATTATCAGTTTGGCAAGCTAAAAACAGCATCATAAAAAGAAACAAAAACAATATATTCTTCATAATTTTTTTTACAAATCTATAGTGAGTCCCCATATTTCAAACTATAATATATACTAACAGTCCATTTCTATCTACTAATTTGTCACAATCCACTACAACAGAAATAATGGGCCAATTAATTTATTTGGCGACTATATGTGCCCATTCATCTATCAATAATGGGAGTCTATATATATTCTTTTTTTTCGCCAAGAAACCTAAATAGATTTGTTCCAATATTTAAATAATGAAAATAGGAAAAACAATAAAATGGGTGTTTTTATGTGCCGTTTGTAATCTAAGTGCTCAAAATAATTATTCGGTTGATTTTGTGATTAACACACAACCCACAGAAAGCATAAAGATTAATGAAACCAGTTTTGGAGTAGATTATAGTAGAATATTTCATTCAAAATTCCGGATTGAAAACGAGTTAAAATTCAGTTCCAAAAACATTAATTATTTCAATACTGATTTTCCAAGTTCATTGACAACCTATAATGAAATTAAGAACAAGTTTGTTTTTAATTATTTCAAAAGTGATAAAATGAATGTCAATTTTAAATTGGAACCCTTTGTGGGCAGCGAGAATAATTTGAAATTATCCGATATTGATTTGCTTGGAGAATTGAATATGGATTTTATTTTGAGTTCAAATAAAAAGATTACTCTTGGTGTGTGCAGAAATAATTTTTTTGGAAAACCAATGATCCTGCCTTTATTCTCCTATTATTATAAATATAGCAAAGAAGTCAATCTCATCATAGGATTTCCTGAATCAAAACTGAGTTATTCCAATAATATCAGGAATGTGTTTTCCATAAAAAATGCTTTCAACGGAAGCATTTACAATTTAGAAAATACTTCGAAAACATTGGCATTAAACAATACAAAATCTAGCTTTTCCCAGCTAACAACATCATTTGAATATGAAAGAAATATGAATGCTAATTGGTATGTTAATTTTAAAGTGGGTTATGATTTTAATAGAGAATACCTTCTTTTAGACAACAATTACAAGACAACTTTTGATTTTGGCATAAAAGACGGTTGCCAATTTGGATTAACAATTAAATATAAACATTAAAACAATAAATTATGATTAAATTACAAAAGGTATTAGTATCAACTACGATTCTTATTGGACTTTTATTTGCAGGTTGCAGTAGTTCTGATGATTCAATCGATTTAGTAGGGAATTGGATGGAAAAATCTTCTTTTGATGGGCCTGCCAGATCAAGTTCCGCAAGTTTTGTTATAGGAAATTATGCCTATGTTGCAACAGGATATACAGGTGACATTTATCTTAATGATTTATGGGTATATAATTCGGATGGGGATTATTGGGAACAAAAAGCTGATTTTATTGGTATTAAACGAAGTGCTGCCTCCGCATTTGAAATAGATGGAAATGGATATGTTGGCCTTGGATATGATGGAGCAAATCGACTTAAAGATTTTTATCAATACAATCCGTCAACCAATACTTGGACACAAAAAACTGATTTTGCTGGGTCAGCTCGCTATGGAGCCATTGGTTTTCAAGTAGCTGACAAAGCGTATTTTGGAACAGGATATGATGGGAATTATTTAAAAGATTTCTATCAGTACAATCCATCAACGGATGTTTGGACACTATCTTCTGGATTTGGAGGTGATAAAAGAAGAAATGCTACAGTTTTTATAATAAATGACAAAGCTTATTTAGGTACTGGAACAAGTAATAATGTCTTGCAAACTGATTTTTGGGAATTTGATGGAGCAACTGAAATTTGGACAAAAAAAAGAGATATTGATAACAGCACTGATTCTAGTGAATATAATTATGAATATTCTCTTTTAAGGGCAAATGCAAGTAGTTTTGTAATTGATGGCCTTGGATATCTTGCTTGTGGAGATAGTTCTTCATCCGTTTGGCAGTATAATCCAGGAACCGATTTGTGGACTGAAAAAACTTCATTAGAAGCTTCTGGTAGAAGTGATGCTATTGGTCTCACTGTAAACAATAAAGGATTTATTATGTTAGGCCGTTCAGGAACAAGCTATTTTGATGATTTACTAGAGTTTAAACCTAATGATGTGCAGGTTGACAATGATTAAAACTTATCTTGATAAAATGAAATTTATAAAATTATTGGGTGTTCTGTTACTTCTGGTTTCTTGTGAGAAAAAGGAAGAATTTGATGTAAAATCATTCAAAGTCAATACCGGCTGGGGATATACCATAGGAATGAATGACAAAATAATAATTAAGCAAACCGTGATTCCAACTGTCTCAGCCAAAAGGAGTTTCAGCAGTGAAGCCGATGCATTGAAAGTTGGAAATTTGGTGCTGAAAAGAATTAAACAAAATTTATCTCCCACAGTAGCAAAAAAAGATTTAATTTTATTAGAAATATCTATTTAAATGAATTTAACTTCGTTGAAAAACAATTCAAAAAGCCAAATAATACTACAGCTATTTATTTGGTTTTTTTTCATTATCGCCTCTTTAATACAGTTTTACGAAAGTCCGTTCAAGATTAGCAATGGCTTTTTTGTGCAGTGGGCGACGGGAATTGTACTCTTTTATTTGAATTATTTTTATTTCGTGCCCAACCTGCTTTTGCAAAAAAAACATTTGGAATACTTTACTGTTCTAATTGCCTTGATAACCATTTTTATGCTCATTAGGTCATTCTATTTTATGCCTGAATTCAAGGTAATGGTAAATCCAAAAATTTATGATGCTGCTGGAAAAGAAATCTTCCAAAACAGAATGTTTAAAAAAAAAGAGCCCTTTTTTTTTAAAGTTGTGCCGGCAATTTTCTACCTCTCCATCATTGCCATTAGTACCATTATAAGGATTCTATCGGAATATTTCAACAATCAACAACACAAACTCTTTGTCGAGTCGCAAAGAAAAAATGCAGAGCTTATTTATTTAAGAAAACAGACCAATCCACATTTCTTGTTCAACACCTTGAACAGTATTTATTCTTTGGCTCATAAAAAATCGGATTTGGTTCCAGATGCTATTGTCACTTTGTCGGAATTGATGCGCTATATGCTCTATGAAACCGACAACAAAACGGTTATGTTGGAAAAGGAAATCAACTACATCCAGAACTATATCGAGCTGCAAAAACTGCGTTTGAACAACATCGAAAACATCTATGTCAACGTTCACGGCGATACCAAAAACAAGTTCATAGAACCCTTGTTGCTGATTTCATTTATCGAAAATGCTTTCAAATACGGAACAGATTATAAAGGAAACACGCACGTTAAAATCACAATCCAAATCGAAGGAAATGTTTTGGACTTTTGGGTAGAAAACAGGGTAGAGAAATTTGAGTCCGATGCCGAGAATTCGGGTATTGGAATCAGCAATATTAAAAATAGATTGAAATTATTATACCCAGATTCCCATACGCTTACAATAGTTGAAAAAGACCAAATTTATTCTGTACATTTAAACTTGAAATTAGACCAAATTCAAACTCCAATTAATTAAGATATGAAATGTATAATAATTGATGATGAACCATTAGCGGTTGATTTGCTCAAAGATTTCGTTAGCAAAGTGGAATCCTTGGAACTGGTAAATACCTTCAACAATGCTATTGATGCCATTTCTGCTATTAATAAAACAGAGGTCGATTTGATTTTTTTGGACATAGAAATGCCTCATTTTACGGGCATCGATTTTATTAATGCCATTGATGTAAAACCATTGATAATTTTCACTACCGCTTATTCTAATTATGCTGTCGAAGGTTTTGATTTTGGTGCTGTCGATTATTTGATCAAGCCTATTCCATTTAACCGATTTTTGAAAGCAGTGGTTCGGGCGCAACATATTTTCATGCCTCCCGAAGTTGTCCAAAATTCAACTCCCGCCATTATTGCCGCAGACGAATCCAACAATTTTATGTTTGTCCGGGCAGAATATGAGAATGTTAAAATCAATTATCCTGATATCTTGTTTGTCGAAGGGTTAAAAGATTATGTAAAAATTTACACTACTGATGGCAAATACATTCTAACCTTGATGAGTTTGATAAAATTGGAAAATACATTGTCTACTAAAGGATTTTCCAGAATTCATCGTTCCTATATAGTTAATTTGACACACATTAAATCCATCCAAAAAAACAAAGTGCTTATTGTGGAAAGGCGTTTACCCATAAGCGAAAGTTATAAAACGGCTTTTTTCAATAAAATAAATTTGTGAGAACTTCAAAAAAAAGAGGATGTTTTATAATAAATTGAAACATCCTCTTTCGTTTACTTTAGTTGTTATTAGTGACCTCCGCTGATTTTTTTATCAAAATCTATACCCTGAGTTCTTAGGATTCCGCTCACTTTCCAAGCATAAAATGCCAAATAAACAAAACAAAGAACGCCTACAATATAGCTGCTTTGGATACCGATACTATCAGAAACAAATCCTTGCAACCAACTTATGATTCCTCCACCCATAATCATCATAATCAAGAAACTACTACCTTGACTGGTATGTTTTCCTAATCCGCTAACTGCCAAAGTAAAAATACAAGGCCAAAGTGTACTACAAAACAAACCAACGCTTGTAAAAGCATAAACACTTATCATTCCGCTTGTTGCCATTCCTGTCAATAAGGCTACAATTCCCAAAGAAGAAAAAATCAGTAGCATTCTGGCAGGATTTCCTTTGCTGGCCATATCAGCAGCAATTAATACCAAAATAATTAATCCGTAAACATAGAAAGGAGTTAAATCGTGTTTTGCAATTGCATTTACAAGTAAGAAAACACCAAAGGCCAAGTATGGAGCTAAGAAACGCAGTATTTTTTGTGTATTCATATTATCAGTAAAAGCTTCAACGGCTCCAGTCCAACGACCAATCATTAAACTCGCCCAATACAATGAAATATAAGGTGCAATATCGCCAATTGCAAATCCTAACTTAGTTTCCATATAAGCTGGTAAATTACTGGCTGTAGAAACCTCGACACCCACATAAAGAAAAATAGCAATCATTCCCATAACCAATTGTGGATATTGCAATGCTGAATTTTTTGAAGAAGCTGCATCTTCTGCAGTTTCAACTATTGTTTCAGGATGTTCGGGTAATGAAGAAAATTTTAATAAAACAGCTACCAATAAAAATGCTAATCCCAATACTAAATACGGAATTTTAACGCTTTCAATGCTCATTTCAGTATTTCCGGTTGCAGCAGCACCAAAAATTGCAAAGCTCACAATTAGAGGCCCAATGGTTGTTCCAAAATTATTGATTCCTCCTGCCAAAGTCAATCGTTGTGAACCTGTTTTTATAGGTCCCAATGCAATTGCTAATGGGTTGGCAACCGTTTGTTGCAATGAAAATCCTAGTCCAACCGTAAATAAACCAGCCAGCATTAAAGGGTATGAACCCGTATTTGCTGCCGGATAAAACAATAAAGTACCAAGAGCAGAAATCACTAATCCTAATGCCAGTCCATTTTTATAACCTATTTTATTTACTAAATCTTTCCCTAATAATAAAGAAACTCCCATATATATTAAGGAGCCTACAGTATAAGAAATATAAAAAGCTATAGATACAAATTGACTTTGACTTTGCGTTAAATCAAAAGCTTTTTTGAATACCGGAATTAAAATGTCATTGCTTGCAGCGACAAATCCCCAAAAGAAGAAGACTGTTACTAGGGGAATAAATTGTCCCCAATTGGTTTTTGAATTTTCTGAACTCATAATAATAAATTGGTTAATGATTAATGTAATTATTTTATTTGTATTGCAAAGCAGTAAATATATAGGGAAAGTGAATTAAAAAAAAATATATTATAACAAATATTGTGAAATATAAACAAACAGCATCATTTGTTCAACAAGTGTTAATTTAATATTTGGAATTATAATTAATTCTACTCTAAATAACTTTGCTAAAATTTCGATTTAACAATTAATATTTTTTTTGGATTAATGTTTAATTATAGATTTATAAAATAAGGATTTTTTTGGATTAAAAACGGGACATTTTTTAGTACTTTTGCAAAAATTTTATAAAATACAATTTATGTTATCTATCAATAATTTATCAGTTCAGTTTGGCAAAAGAATTTTGTTTGACGAAGTAAATACGGTCTTTACTAACGGCAATATTTACGGAGTTATTGGAGCCAACGGAGCTGGAAAATCTACTTTTCTGAAAATAATTGCAGGTGATATGGATCCTACATCCGGAAATATTCACTTGGAACCCGGAAAACGTATGTCGGTTTTGAATCAAAACCACAATATGTTTGACCAACATACAGTTCTAGAAACAGTGATGATGGGTAACAAGGTTTTGCACAAAATTAAAACCGAAATGGATGCTTTGTATTTGGATTATTCTGATGAAAATGCGGATAGAATAGGGGAGTTACAAGTACAATTTGAAGAATTGAATGGTTGGAATGCCGAGTCAGATGCTGCTTCAATGCTTTCCAATCTTGGAATTACCGAAGATAACCATTATACTTTAATGGGTGATTTGGAAGGAAAAACAAAAGTTCGCGTGCTTTTGGCGCAAGCGCTGTTTGGAAATCCTGATTTGCTTATTATGGATGAACCTACCAATGATCTGGATTTTGAAACTATTGCCTGGTTGGAAAATTTCTTGGCTAATTATGAAAATACCGTAATAGTGGTTTCTCACGACAGACACTTTTTAGACGCAGTTTGTACTCATATTTCGGATATTGATTTCAGCAAAATAAATCACTATTCCGGAAATTATACTTTTTGGTATGAATCCAGTCAATTAGCGGCTAAGCAACGTGCACAACAAAACAAAAAAGCCGAAGAAAAGAAACAGGAATTAGAAGAATTTATCCGTCGTTTTAGTGCGAATGTGGCTAAATCAAAACAAGCTACTTCCCGTAAAAAGATGATTTCTAAATTGAATATTTCCGAGATAAAACCTTCAAGCCGTCGTTATCCTGCGATTATTTTTGATCAAGAACGCGAAGCCGGTGACCAAATCTTGAATGTTCAAAATTTAAGCGCTTCTGTTGATGGAGATGTTTTGTTCAAAGGAGTTGATTTGAATATGGCCAAAGGCGATAAAATTGTGCTTTTCTCTAAAGATTCTCGAGCCACAACCGCTTTCTATGAAATCCTTAACGGAAATCAAATCGCCGATTCAGGAACTTTTGATTGGGGTGTTACCACAATTCAAGCGTATTTGCCTGTAGAAAATCATTCGTTTTTTGAAAGTGATGATTCCTTAGTTGACTGGTTGCGTCAATGGGTAAAAACCGAAGAAGAGCGTGACGAAGTAAACATACGTAGTTTCTTGGGAAAAATGATTTTCTCCGGAGAAGAAGCTTTAAAAACCTGTCGTGTTTTGTCAGGTGGAGAAAAAGTAAGATGTATGTTGTCCCGAATGATGATGCAGCGAGCCAACGTTTTGATGCTTGACGAACCAACGAATCACTTGGATTTAGAGTCCATTACAGCATTTAACAATTCATTAAAAAACTTCAAAGGATCTGTCATTTTTACCACTCACGATCACGAGTTTTCACAAACAGTGGCAAATCGAGTTATCGAATTGACACCCAATGGTGCCATTGACCGTTATATGACATTCGATGATTATCTGGATGATGAAAAAGTTCAGGAATTGAGAGTAAAAATGTATAATTAAATATACGAATTACGATATTAGATTTCCCGTTACGCTGTAGCGGGTTTTTTTATAAGTAATATTTTATGGAAGATAGTATTAAACAAAAACAAATTTGCTTTGATGTGATGCAATGAAACTATCTATAAATGCAAGAGCCATTTTGTCGCTAATATTAGATAAAGTTTCTCTGCTGATATTTTCATAACCTTTAATTTTTCTTAATTCTTCATAGTCAGAATTGTAAAATCCCATATTCCACTTTGGAAAATGTCTTTTATCAATTTCATTATTTGCGATAGTAAAAATCTATTTGTGTCTGGAGTCCTTTTTTATGGATTCAAATAAATCTAACATTGCCACTTTAGGACCTTCAATGACTTGCAAAAAATCGCCATCAGCATACAATAATAGGCCTGTTATGTCATTTTCAATATTTTTTTCACGAGATTGTGATAAAAGAGATTCTATTTCTTCGCTGTTTAAATATTCTACTGAAGAACTGAGGTAAATAATTCTGAGCATAGGATTTTGAATTAGATTTGGGGTATTTCATAGTAAATATAGTGATTAATATTCAGTCTTTATAGATTTATTTAATAATTAAATATTTACAAATCAATTTGTAATATTTCTTTATTATGCTAATATTAATAGATTAAAATTCAATTCCATATTCTGTAAAAAAATTATATCTTTACATCCCAAACAACACTTCATTATGAGTCAAAAAATATTGCTCACTTCAAAGGAAGTCAATATCATTCTGCACCGTTTGGCCTGTCAGTTAATCGAAAAACATCTGGATTTTTCGGATACGATTTTAATTGGTATTCAACCCCGAGGCACTTTTCTGGCAGAGCGATTAAAAGATTTGTTGGAAAAAGAATATAAAATCCCAAAAATTGCTTTGGGATATCTTGATATTACTTTCTTCAGAGATGATTTCCGCAGAACCAACAAACCATTGGAAGCCAACAGAACCCAAATAGATTTTATCGTCGAAAATAAAAAAGTTGTTTTTATAGACGATGTTTTATATACTGGAAGAAGCATTCGATCAGCATTGACAGCAATTCAATCCTTTGGAAGACCATCGGAAATTGAATTATTGGTGCTTATTGACCGTCGTTTTAGTCGTCATTTGCCTATTCAGCCCGATTATCGAGGTCGTCAGGTTGATGCCATCAACGACGAGAAAGTTAAGGTGTGTTGGAATGAACAAGACGGTGAAGATGCCGTTTATTTAATCAATAAATAAGTAGTAAAATGAGTGAGTTAAGCGTAAATCATTTATTAGGAATTAAATATATCAACAAGAAAGATATTGACCTCATTTTTGAAACTGCCGATCATTTTAAAGAAGTCATCAATCGCCCCATAAAAAAAGTGCCTTCCCTTAGAGACATTACGATTGCCAACATCTTTTTTGAAAATAGTACCAGAACTAAGCTTTCTTTTGAATTAGCCCAAAAACGTTTGTCTGCTGACGTGATTAGCTTTTCGGCAGCACAATCTTCGGTAAAAAAAGGAGAAACCTTAATTGATACTGTAAACAATATTCTTTCGATGAAAGTGGATATGGTGGTGATGCGACATTCCAGTCCTGGAGCAGCTCATTTCTTGTCTCAAAACGTGAAAGCAAGTATCGTAAATGCTGGAGATGGCGCACACGAACACCCAACGCAAGCTTTGTTGGACAGTTACTCTATCCGAGAAAAACTGGGCGATGTAGCCGGAAAAAAAGTGGTGATTGTGGGTGATGTTTTGCACTCTCGAGTAGCACTTTCAAATATTTATGCTTTGCAAATGCAAGGTGCTCAAGTTAAAGTTTGTGGTCCAAAGACATTGATTCCAAGATATATCGAATCACTTGGAGTGACAGTGGAACCTAATTTGCGCAAAGCGCTTGAATGGTGCGATGTGGCTAATATGCTTCGTGTTCAAAACGAAAGAATGGATGTGAACTTTTTTCCATCCACTCGGGAATATGCCCAACAATATGGACTGGATAAAACCTTGCTGGATTCGCTGAACAAGGAAATCATAATTATGCACCCGGGTCCCATTAATCGTGGTGTGGAAATCACCTCAGATGTTGCAGATTCGAAACAATCTGTGATTTTGAATCAGGTCGAAAATGGAGTCGCTATTCGAATGGCAGTCATTTATTTATTGGCTTCAAAAATTCAGTAAAAATTCGAACCATCGAATTCACTTTATCCCAAATTTTCTTTGTAAATTAGCAATACCTTAATTTTCAACACAATGAAAGTAGATCAAAAAGGACATACTGTTTCTATAAAAGACACGCAAGGTGATTTAGTTTCATATTTGATGAAAGTGACTCATGAGCATAAGACTTTTGAAAAATATAATATTATTATTGATATTAGAATGCATAAAAACCTTTCGGTGGCAGCAATTAATGGGTTTATTCCACTTTCAAAAATTCACAAAAAAGCAAAAAAATCATTTGTTATAGTTACTTCTGACCTAGACCATAATGCCGTTTCAGATAAACTCGCTGTGGTTCGGTCAATTCAAGAAGCCCACGATATTATTGAGATGGAGGAAATAGAAAGAGATTTGGGATTTTAAATTTATATTTTATGGATTTCTATAATAACCCAAAAAGAGTTCAATCTTTTAGAATACTATTATTAATAGCATTTATCATTTTACTTGTGATAAACATCTCCAATTATTTTGTAAACGATGAAATTAATTATTGGGGAATTTGTGGGAATGCATTAATGGCTGTTTCTATATTAGTACAATTGAAAAGATACAGCAAGGAAAAAAAACGTTAATGATTTTAACTTTAAATACAATTTAATGTTGAAATTTGCCAATTGCTAAACGCTTCTGAACAATATAATGAATCTAACCATCCTCGGCTGTTACGCAGCAACTCCACGAACTTTTACGAATCCCACTTCACAGGTTTTAGAAATCAGAAACAGGCTGTTTCTAATTGATTGTGGTGAAGGCACTCAAGTGCAGTTGCGAAAAAACAAAATCAGATTTTCGAGAATCAATCATATTTTTATTTCACATTTACACGGAGATCATTTTTTTGGTTTGGTAGGTTTGGTTTCCACGTTTATGTTGCTCAATCGAACCACCGACTTGCATATTTATGGTCCAAAAGGGATTAAGGAAATTATAAATCTGCAATTGCGATTATCGAATTCCTGGCCTAATTATGGTTTGTTTTTTCATGAATTAGAATCTAAAGAAAGTGAAATTGTTTTTGAAGATGATAAAGTAATAGTCAAAACAATTCCTTTAAAACATAGGGTTTACACCAATGGATTTTTGTTTCAGGAAAAAGTTGGTGATAGAAAATTAGATTTGAATGCGGTTCAAAACTATGAAATTGATAAATGTTATTACCAAAAAATAAAAAACGGAAAAGACATCACTTTAGATGATGGGCGAGTTATTGAAAATCATAAATTGACGTTTGACCCAATTCCGGCGAAGAGTTATGCGTTTTGTTCAGATACAGCTTATGACGAAAGTATTATTCCTTATATAAAAGAAGTTGATGTCTTGTATCACGAATCTACTTTTCTGGAATCAGAAGAAATATTGGCAGGAAAAACAATGCATTCCACAGCCAAAGAAGCAGCATCTATTGCTTTGAAAGCCAATGTAAAACAATTGGTGATGGGACATTATTCTACACGATACGACAGTATTGAACTCTTTAAAGAACAAGCCGAAACTATTTTTCCGAACATTCTTTTAGCCGATGATGGCAAATCATTTGAGTTTTGATTTAATTTAAGTAAAGGGTTCAACTATTGAATACCTTGAAAACATAACATTTATGATTAAATTACAATCCAATTATACAATATAAACCATTCCGTTTGTCACGCTGGAAGCGTCTCAAAGCAGGAGAGAGCATCATAATTTAGACGCTTCCAGCGTGACAAATATCAAGAATAATACATTTGTGCAAAACTCTTTTATGATGATAAGTTTGTTTAAATTTGCAATTCAAGAATGAAAAAAAAACAATGGAAGACTTAAGCAATTACAGAAAATCTTATGATAAAAGCGAACTTTTGGAAAACAATATTCCCGAAGATCCAATCAATTTATTCAACAGATGGTTTCACGAAGTAGAAGATTTTGGTGGCGATGACGAAGTTAATGCAATGACAGTTTCGACTTTTGGCCTAGATGGCTTTCCAAAGTCACGTGTTTTGCTTTTGAAACAATTTACCTATGAAGGATTTATTTTTTATACCAATTACAATTCAGAAAAGGGCAGGGCTATAGCCAATAATCCTAATGTTTGCTTATCTTTTTTTTGGTCTTCACTCGAACGCCAAGTAATTATAAAAGGAGTTGCCGAGAAAATTTCAGAAAATCTTTCAGATGGTTATTTTGAATCCCGACCAACTGGGAGTAAACTTGGAGCCATTGTTTCGAATCAAAGCGAGATAATTTCCTCCAGAACTGTTTTAGAAGAAGGTTTAAAACAATTGGAAAAAGATTTCGAGGGGAAAGAAATTCCAAGACCAAAATATTGGGGAGGATTTTTAGTTCGTCCAGTAGAAGTTGAATTTTGGCAAGGAAGACCAAACCGACTACACGATAGAATTCGCTATCATTTACAAGAGGATTATTCTTGGAAAATAGATCGGCTTGCACCTTAATAATTTTTTTTATTCTTTTTCCTGTTTTCCATTCAACTACTAACAATTCGATTTATTTATAGGAAAATTACCTGTATAAATTTATTTATTGTGTATTTCATCGATTTTATTTGTTTTTTAACTGATAAATGTTTTATATTTACACTATGAAATTATAACAACAGTATCAGTTAACAAGAATTTAAAAAGTTTGCCCCACAATCTACTTTAAAAACTTAACCTACTTTATACAAAATAATAATTGAGATTTTGTTGTTAATTAATTAGTTAGAAAAACCGCTTTCCCCTAGAAGCGGTTTTTTTATTTAAAAGTATTCTCAGATTTGATTTAAATATCTTATTTTATTGTTAGATTTACGCAATAGATAAGTGTTTTTTAAATTAAAACTAAAATTATTATGAATATTAAGAATCGGCTAACCTTGATGAGTTTCCTTCAATTTTTTGTTTGGGGAGCTTGGTTAATTACTGTTGGTAATTATTGGTTTGCAACAAAACAATGGAGTGGAGCTGAATTTGGCGCCATATTTTCAACATTAGGTCTTTCATCCATATTGATGCCAGCATTGACTGGAATTATCGCTGATAGATGGATAAATGCAGAAAAACTATACGGAATTCTACATATTTTAGGAGGTTTAGCTCTTTGTTACATTCCTCAAGTTGATAACCCCACAACATTTTATTGGGTAATTTTTGGAGCGATGCTTTGTTATATGCCAACGATTTCGTTATCAAATTCAGTGGCTTATAATATTTTAAAGAATAATGAATATGATGTTGTAAAAGTTTTTCCACCTATAAGGGTTTGGGGAACCATTGGATTTATTGCTGCGATGTGGTTGACTAATTTATCAGGAAATAAGGCATCGGCAAATATGTTTTATATTTCTGCTATTGCAGCTTTTATATTGGGAATTTATTCTTTTACATTACCTAAATGTCCTCCACAGAAACTAATTGAAAAAGGTTCTTCTTTATTCCAAAAATTAGGGTTGGATGCCTTTAAATTATTTGGAACATACAAAATGGCTGTTTTTTTCTTATTCTCCATGTTTCTTGGCGGTGCGTTACAATTAACTAATATGTATGGTGATGTTTACTTGTCAGAATTTGGGAAAATCCCGGAATACGCAAACAGTATTGTCGTTACAAAATCTACTTTGATTATGTCAATATCCCAAGTTTCTGAAACGCTATTTATCTTAGCCATTCCGTTTTTCTTGAAACGATTTGGAATTAAGCAAGTAATGTTAATTTCAATGTTAGCATGGGTTTTGCGTTTCGGATGGTTTGCTTATGGTAATCCTGCTGATGGTTTGTGGATGATTATTATGTCTTGTGTTGTTTACGGAATGGCATTTGATTTCTTCAATATTTCGGGTTCCTTGTTTATTGAAACTACTACAGATTCTAAAATTCGTTCCAGCGCACAAGGTTTGTTCATGATGATGTCCAATGGCTTTGGTGCTTTCTTTGGGGGAATTATTAGTGGACAAGTGATTGATAAATTCTTTACACATGATGGTGCAAGAGATTGGCACAATATATGGTTAAGTTTTGCTGGTTATGCATTGGTAATCGCCATAGCTTTTGCAATACTATTTAAGCACAAACACAATCCTGATGAAGTGGCGAAAGTAAGTCATTAGGAACTTATATATGAAAGAAAAACCTCCTTTAAAGTTGATTTAAAGGAGGTTTTATTGTGGTTTTAAAATGAAATTTGTTTCAAAGTCTTGATGCTCTGAAGTCTCCCGACCTCGTAGCTATTTCAATAGGCAACAAACACAAGCTATAAAAATAAGTTGATAAAATGTTGTAGCTGCATATTGTAGCAGGTACAAAGTCGAGAGACTTCGCCAATAGGGAAAATTAGTTAAAGGATGATTAGTTTAATGCAATACCCACGATAAATCCCACCCAAGGTTTCTTATCGTAAATCCAAACATCCCGATCAGGATTCAGCAGGGAATCAAAGCCGATAGCAACCCCAAAACTGGCTATATTAGATTCTATAAAACCTGCAAATCCTGTTTGAATAATCATTCCACTATATTCATCAATCACTTTATTCTGCGTGGTAAACGGACTGATTAGGGTAGTTCCGGGGCCTGCAAAAAAGCCAAAATCATATCCCCGGCTAATGATTTTATTATGACACTTGCCCAAAGGATCCATTCTGCTTACTATATTGTAACTGTCATGTCTCCATCCTGCATATAAAGCAATATTAAAGTCCGTAGTCATTTGTCCAGGTAATCCGTAAACGGATGGACGATATTTTAAAAGAATCGCGGTAATATCAATGTCAAGACTTTTTTTCTTAAAGACCATATTGTCGACCAGAAGACTGTCCGAAGGTTTTAAGGGAATCGTCAAAAAGGCATTGGTATTTGGTTGTTTATTTGTCTGTTGATATACATCAATCTTTTCATCTGTTATGTCCACATAAACGTTTTGAGCACTTTTTTTATTTAATTCAAAATTGTAATATCCGCTGTTAAATCCGTGCATGGAAGCCTTTTCTAATGTATTGCATGAGGTAAGAAATATAATAAGTGCAATAGGAATAATGCTGTATTTATAAATGATCTTCATAAATTGAATTTTAATTAAAACAATTTCATTGTTATCAGTAATTAAAAGTCTACAAGATTAAATTCAAGACGCAAGCTATTGTATTAACTAATTGTTTACCAAATAGTTCTCTCTATCAAAGATACGATTTTCTACCGGATTTTACAAAAACGAAACTTTTAAACCAATAAAATTTACCTGTCAAAATACATAACAGAAATTGCTGTTAATATGGTCAATAGTAATTGCCTCATGGTTTTTTGTGGTTGTTGGGGAGTCAGTAGGAAACCGATTTTATAAAACAAATCCGAAATGTTTTTGAAATTTGTCAGGGTTTTAGTTTTATAAACAAAGCTTCCAGCCTTTAGAAGGCTGGAAGCTTTGCTTATTTTTAGTTTCTAACTTCAGCAAAGTTCTTAAAAACCACTAAACGTTCTAATTAGCCCCGATTGCAGAGGAAATCCCACGCTGTCATTGCGAGGCACGAAGCAATCTTGGCGTGGATTGCAACGAAAAGCGGGAGCAAAGCCTATAAAAACAACAAATCGTACTGCTCCTAAAAATCAATCAATTATCGCTGTATAATTATTTTGCAGATAAATAAAAAAGCATTACTTTTGCAGTCCTTTTGGTGAATAAGAGTTTCCTTTAGGGTTCAACTAATTATACAAACAACTTCTGTTGTTTTCTAGCACGTTATGAAACTCGAGAAAATACAGAATACAAATTTTTAATCAGCATGTCTGAACAATTAAAATCACAAGAAGAGTTTTTAGCAAATTTTAACTGGCACAACTTCGAAGAAGGTATTGATGCCGTAGATGAGAAAAACTTACAAGAATTCGAAGACCTAGTTTCAAAAACTTTTATCGCGACAGATCAAGAAGAAGTAGTTGAAGGTATCGTTGTTAGAATTACAGATAGAGACGTTATCGTTGATATCAACGCAAAATCGGAAGGTGTTATTTCTTTAAACGAATTCCGTTACAATCCAGCATTAAAAGTAGGTGACAAAGTAGAAGTATTGATTGACATCCGTGAGGATAAAACAGGTCAATTAGTATTATCTCACAGAAAAGCACGTACTATCAAATCTTGGGATAGAGTTATTTCGGCTAACGAAACAGGAGAAATCGTTAATGGTTTTGTAAAATGCAGAACTAAAGGTGGTATGATCGTTGACGTTTTCGGAATCGAAGCTTTCTTACCAGGTTCTCAAATTGATGTTAAACCAATTAGAGATTACGATGTATATGTAAACAAAATGATGGAATTCAAGGTTGTGAAAATTAACCACGAATTCAAAAACGTTGTTGTTTCTCACAAAGCGCTTATCGAAGCGGATATTGAAGTACAGAAAAAAGAGATCATCGGAAAATTACAAAAAGGTCAAGTATTAGAAGGTGTTGTTAAAAACATTACTTCTTACGGTGTCTTTATTGATTTAGGTGGTGTTGATGGATTAATCCACATTACTGACCTTTCTTGGTCTAGAATCAACCACCCATCTGAAGTTCTTGAGTTAGATCAAGTTCTTAACGTGGTAATCCTTGATTTTGATGACGAGAAAACAAGAATCCAATTAGGATTGAAACAATTAAATGCTCACCCTTGGGATGCTCTTGATGCTAAATTAGCAATTGGAGACAAAGTAAAAGGTAAAGTAGTTGTAATCGCTGATTACGGTGCTTTCATCGAAGTTGCTGAAGGTGTTGAAGGTTTAATCCACGTTTCTGAAATGTCTTGGTCTACTCATTTACGTTCTGCACAAGATTTCGTAAAAGTAGGAGATATTGTTGAAGCTCAAATTTTAACTTTGGATAGAGATGACCGTAAAATGTCATTAGGTATCAAACAATTGTCACAAGATCCTTGGACTGATATCACTTCTAAATACCCAGTGGGTTCTAAACATTCAGGTATCGTTAGAAACTTTACAAACTTTGGAATTTTCGTAGAACTTGAAGAAGGTATCGACGGATTGATTTATATCTCTGACCTTTCTTGGACTAAGAAAATCAAACACCCATCTGAATTTGTAAATGTTGGTGAAAAACTTGATGTAGTTGTATTAGAATTAGATGTTGAAGGTCGTAAATTATCTTTAGGTCACAAACAAACTACTGCTAATCCTTGGGATCAATACGAAGATTCTTTCGCAGTTGGAACTATCCACACAGGTGAAATTTCTGAAATCGTTGACAAAGGAGCTACTGTAGAATTTGGTGATGATATCGTTGCTTTCATTCCTACACGTCACCTTGAAAAAGAAGACGGTAAGAAATTGAAAAAAGGCGAATCTGCTGATTTCAAAGTAATCGAATTTAACAAAGAATTCAAAAGAGTAGTTGCCTCTCACACGGCTATTTTCCGTGAAGAAGAAGAAAAAGCAGTGAAAGCGGTTCAAGAAGCAGTATCTTCTAACACTAATTCACCAGCTTCAACTCTTGGAGATAACAATGATATTCTTGCTGGTTTGAAAGCCAAAATGGAAAAAAACGAAAAAAAGAAATAATATAATTTCTTGATTTTGAATATAGAAAGTCCCACGCTTTAGCGTGGGACTTTTTTTTGGATACTACCACAATTTGAATTTACTTTTTTTGATTTTAAACCATTAAGGAATTAAGATTCATTAAGATGTCCTTTTTTTGATAGGGCAAATTGCATTTACTTTGGCGGTATTTGTTTTAGAATTTAGGACGTTGAAATATAGAAAGCTCCATAGCAATGTGGTTTTTTTTGGATACTAACACAATTTGAATGTGCTTTTTTAAATTATTTTTTTTGATTTTAAACCATTAAGGAATTAAGATTCATTAAGATGTCCTTTTTTTGATAGGGCAAATTGCATTTACTTTGGCGGTATTTGTTTTTAGAATTTAGGCCGTTAAAATATAGAAGGCTCCACAGTGATGTGGAGTTTTTTTTGTTTTTAGATTTTTCAGGAGCTAATCCTGCTATTCACTACAATCCACGCCCAAAAGCGTGGGATTTTAGTTGCAAACGAAGTTCACTGAACTCCTATGAGAATATAAGCCAGTGAGGTAATCAGGGCTAGGGAATTTGCTGTTTTAATGATATTATTATATAGTTAATAATGTTTCTTCCTCTGAAGTAAAATTATTTAGTGGTCTAGAACTAAAAAAAGATCTCAATTCTGAAATTATTCAGAATTGAGATCTTTTTTAATTATATTCGAAAAGCCTCCAACCTAAATGACCTTTAATGTCTTATATAGTTCAAAATTTTACCTCAAACTAGCACCCAATTCCGTTTCGAAATTCTTTTGCAATTTGCTCATAATTTTATCAATTTGAACATCAGTCAGGGTTTTGGTGTTGTCCTGAATGGTAAAACTCACGGCATAAGATTTTTTGCCTTCGGGAAGATTTTTGCCTTGGTACACATCAAATAAATTGATGTCTTTTAAAAGTGATTTCTCTGTTTGTCTGGCAATGTTGTAAATGGTATCAAAAGATATGCTGTCATCCAACAGCAATGACAAATCTCTGCGAACTTCCGGGTATTTAGGAATTTCGGTAAATTTTATTTTATTTGAAAGTAGTTTCAAAATCAAGGCCCAATTAAAATCGGCAAACAAAACTTCTTGTTTAATATCAAAATGTTTTAAAACTGATTTTTTCACCACACCATATTCTACTATTATATCATTTCCAAAACCAATTGCGATTCCTTCCGAAAAGACATCGGAAGTCATTGGAAGGTTTTGTGTTTTTTGGATTCCCAATCTCGAAAGCACGCCGTTTACATAGCCTTTGAATAAAAAGAAATCTGAAGGTTTTTGTGTATTTGTCCAACTTTCCTGATTTCGGTTTCCTGTAATAAACAGTGTTAAATGTTTGTTTTCTTCGTAACCGGAAGGGAGTTTATGGTAGGTTTTGCCAAATTCAAAAAATTTCAAATCTGCATTTCTGCGATTTATATTGTATGAAATGGCTTCTAATCCCGAAAACAATAATGATTGTCGCATTGCTGATAAATCATTACTTAATGGATTTAATATTATTACATTGCGTTCTTCTTTCAGCTTTTCTGATAATTGAACATAAGAAGGAGTCGTCAAGGAATTTGCCATCATTTCATTAAATCCTTGAGAATTCAATTGGGTTGCAATTATATTTTGAACTTTGTAATCTTCAGTTCTGGGCGCAATGGAAACTGTAGCGTTTAATTTTTCCGAAAATTTAATATTGTTATACCCATACACTCTGAGGATTTCTTCAATGACATCAATTTCTCTTTGAACATCCACGCGATAAGAAGGGATTACTAAGCCTAATCCAGCATCAGATACACTATTAATTTTTATTTCTAATGATGCCAATATGTTTTTAATGATTTCCTTTGGAAGTTCCTGGCCAATAATTTTCTTAACATTATTGAAATTCAAAACCACTGGAAAATCTTCAATTTTCTTTGGATAAACATCAATAATGTCTGATGTGATTTCACCTCCGGCCACTTCCTGAATCAATAAGGCGGCACGTTTCAGGGCGTATTCTGTTATGGCTGGATCAATTCCTCTTTCAAATCGGAACGAAGCATCTGTATTTAATTGATGTCTTTTGGCACTTTTTCGAATACTCACAGGATTAAAATAGGCGCTTTCGAGGAAAATAGAAGTAGTAGTGTCGGAAACCCCTGAACTTTTCCCGCCAAAAACTCCGGCAATACATAAAGGTCCATTCTCGTCACAAATCATTAAGTCTTCCTCGTGTAAAGTTCTTTCTATATCATCGAGCGTTGTAAATTTGGTTCCAGAAGGAAGTGTTTTTACAATTATTTTTCCATTGATTTTTGAAGTATCAAAGGCGTGAAGCGGTTGTCCTAATTCGTGTAAAACATAATTCGTGACATCTACAATATTATTTTTTGGATTTATTCCAATTGCTTTCAATCTATTTTGCAACCAGCTTGGAGAGGGTTTTATTGTGATTCCAGAAATGGTGACCCCGCAATATCTTTGAGCTAATAGTGTTTCCTCCACTTTTACATCAATCTTCAAGGTTCTTTTATCGACTCTAAAATTACTCACAGAGGGAGTAATAAATTCAACAATAACACCAGTTTGTGACAAACCAGCTCTTAAATCACGTGCAGTTCCAAGATGACTCATTGCATCAGCTCGATTTGGAGTCAGTCCAATTTCAAAAACTTCGTCATTTTCTATTTTAAAAACACTCGCAGCAGTTGTTCCAGCTTTTATTGAATTGTCAAGTATCATAATGCCTTCGTGACTTTCTCCAAGACCTAATTCATCTTCGGCGCAAATCATTCCGTGGCTATCCTGACCTCTAATTTTTCCTTTTTTGATTTGAAAAGAAACACCTTCTTTGTCATATAAGGTGGTTCCAATAGTGGCAACAGGTACTTTTTGCCCAGCAGCAACATTGGCAGCGCCACAAACAATCTGAACAGGAATGCCATCGCCTAAATCTACTGTTGTCACTTTTAATCTGTCGGCATCAGGATGTTGTATACAAGTAAGAACGTGGCCTACAACAATACCTTCTAACCCACCTTTTACTGATTGGTATTTTTCGACCATTTCTACTTCCAGACCTAAATCGGTTAGTAAAGCAGCTGTTTCTTCGGATTTCCAGTCTATTTTAATGAATTGTTTTAACCAGTTGTAAGATATTTTCATCTGTCAATTTTAATGAGATTACTTCGTCAGTTCGACCTTCTGTCTCGGGTGCAAATATAAGGATTGCAGTTTGGAGTAAGAAATTATTTTTTTTGTTTTTTATAATTCAATTCAAAAGTTCTAATGGTTTTGTAATAGGAATTGTTTATATAAAAGCCTAAATAATTATTAATTTAATACTAAAATAACATTAAAAAAACACATAGTAAAATTTAATGCTACTATTTGAATGAATTGTGCTATTCTGGTGATGAATATGAAACTATTTTTGAAAAAAAATAAATATATAACAATATGGACAACTTAGTAAAAAGACCTGAATTTAAGGCAACGTATGATAATTATATTGGAGGAAAATTTGTTGCACCAATTGGGGGTCAATATTTTGATGTTGTATCTCCAATTGATGGAAAAGTATTTACCAGAGCAGCTCATTCCACTAAGGTTGACATCGATTTAGCTGTTGACACGGCGTATGAAGCTTTTCAGACTTGGGGTAAAACATCAGTTACCGAGCGCAGTAATTTGTTGAACAAAATTGCACAAGCCATTGAAGATAATCTGGAATACATTGCTACTGTTGAAACCATAGACAACGGGAAAGCAATTCGCGAAACTTTAGCAGCAGATATTCCTTTAGCAATTGATCACTTTAGATATTTTGCCGGAGTAATTCGTGCTGAGGAAAGTTCTATTGCTGAATTAGATAATCTAACTGTTTCTATAGCTTTAAGCGAACCTTTAGGAGTTATTGCTCAAATTATTCCTTGGAATTTCCCGCTTTTAATGGCTGTTTGGAAACTTGCTCCGGCATTAGCTGCTGGGAATACCGTAGTTTTAAAACCAGCGGAAAGCACACCAATTTCTATTTTGGTATTGATGGAATTGATAGGCAATATTCTTCCTCCTGGAGTTGTAAATATTGTAAACGGTTTTGGTGCTGAGCTTGGTAGAGCTTTGGTGACCAATAAAAAAGTGTCTAAAGCTGCATTTACAGGTTCAACGCCAACAGGTCGTTTAGTGATGCAATATGCTACCGAAAATATTATTCCCGTGACATTGGAATTGGGCGGGAAATCTCCAAATATATTTATGAAATCTGTAGGTGATGCTGATGATGATTTCTTTGATAAGGCCGTTGAAGGTGCTGTTTTGTTTGCTTTAAATCAGGGTGAAATTTGTACTTGTCCTTCAAGATTATTGATTCACGAAGATATATATGATAAATTCATCGCCAGAGTAATCGAAAGAACGGCTGCAATAAAAATGGGGAATCCATTGGACAGAACCACTATGATGGGAGCGCAAACTTCCTTGGTTCAAAAAGAAAAAATTCTTTCCTATATTAAATTAGGAAAAGAAGAAGGAGCCGAATTGTTAATTGGAGGAGGCGAAAACCATATGGAAGGTGATATTTCTGGAGGATATTATATCAAACCAACTCTTTTCAAAGGAAATAATAAAATGCGTATTTTTCAGGAAGAAATCTTTGGGCCAGTTTTAGCGGTTACCACCTTCAAAACTACTGAAGAAGCGATTGCCATTGCAAATGATTCGATGTATGGTTTAGGTGCCGGAGTCTGGACACGTGATGCGCACGAAATTTATCAGGTTCCAAGAGCGATTCAAGCGGGTCGTGTTTGGATTAATCAATACCATTCTTATCCTGCTGGCGCTCCTTTTGGAGGCTACAAACAATCAGGAATTGGTCGTGAAAACCACAAAATGATGTTGGGACATTATCGTCAAACCAAAAACATGTTGATTTCTTATGATAAAAAGAAATTAGGTTTCTTTTAATAGATTTCAGATTATTAACTAATTTTAAACCTGACAGATTGTATGATTTGTCAGGTTTTATTGGTCACAGAAATAGTTAAAAATATGCACTTTAGTGCATCTACCTTTCAGGGTCAAAAACTTTTATCGCAAATTCGCAAATTATTTTTTTTTTGCTTTTATTGGTTCACTTAAATTTGTGAATTTGCAGTTTAAATTTTATATTTTTTAACCGTGCAGACTTTAGTCTGCTGATCAAACCACCCCATAGACATCAAGTCTATAGCGGTTTATTTTAAATCAAAAACACATGATACGAAGAATTGAAGCCACAGAAAAAGCAGTAGAATTAATTAAAATTTTACAAGAGAAACATGGGGATTTGATGTTTTATCAGGCCGGTGGATGTTGTGAAGGAACGCAGCCACAGTGTTTTGAAAAAGGAGGATTCTATCAACGATTGGGTGATGTTTGCATTGGCACAATTGAAGATACTGAATTTTGGGTTGACAAGGATTTATTTGAATATTGGAAACATGCTCATTTTACTTTGGATGTAATTGATGCATTTGGGGTAGGGGGATTTTCTTTGGAAACACCTTTGAAAAAGACATTCCGAATTGAATATAGAATTTTTACACCGGAAGAAGAACAATTGCTTGAGCCGTTAAAATTTATAGAATAGCTTAATTCACGTATAGCAATTGATACTGTTTCGGCGTAATTCCTTCGTATTTTTTGAACAATCGAATAAAGTAATTTGAATCTTCAAATCCAGACAAGTAGCATACTTCATTGATTTGTATCTTTGGATTTTTTAGTAATATTTTGGCGCACCTAATTTTTTCACCTAATATAAATTCTATCGGACTCATTCCTAGTTCTCTTTTGAAAAGTCTGTAGAAAGATGCGGAACTCATACTCGCTTTCTCGCTCAAATGTTTCATATTGATATTTTCTTTCAAATTCAATCGGATGAATTCAATCACAGGTGTAATTGGGTTTTTTGGATCCGTGAATAAGCCATCATTTATTGCTTTTGTAGTCTGGGTTTGAATAATACGGATTAATAATTCCTGCAAAGTCAAATCGGCCAGAATATCTTTTGTAATTGATGTGCTCATGCATTCCTTTATCAATTTGTTGATGGTGGTTGCCAATTCCACATTATTGTAAAAGAAGTAATTTTGATAATTCAAATGCCAAAATTGATCATTTCCTTCTTTCGGATATCTTTCATTCAAGAAATGTAACGTATCATTTATCTTGGTTTGGTCTATCGCCAAAGCAAGGCATTGGGTAGGATTATTGATTGAAGCTTCTGGAAAATCTATCTTCATTTCAACATTCGAAGGAATTATAACGGTTTCACCAGGTAAATACTCAAAGCTTGGATCATCAAAAAGGTGCATTACTTTTTTGCCTCTCAGCATGCTTGTTACCACTAAATCATTGAATTTTAACGGAACCAACGCTGAGGATTCATAGGTTTCAAAGAGGTTGAGTTCACAATGATTCAAAGAATATACGGTTCTGTTTTCCACAAGCGTTTTTAACGATTTTTCGTTAGATAATTGAGGTGGATTGATTAGAGCCCGATTATTATTCATGATTTATACTACTTTAGTAAAGAAAAATTTAAATCTATTGAAAATAATTGAAACAATTACAATTTCTTAAGGAATATTTTAAAAAGAAAGATTTCCTGCTATTTCTTTCAATAAAATCTCGGATAATTTAGCTTGAAATTGAGCTTTACTGTAGTTTACTTTGGCATTGATATAATTCAATTGTGCCGTTCTGAATTCTAAAGTGGTTATGGTACCAATCCGGAATTTATCTACCGTAATTTCTAAGTTTTGCTTGGCAATAGCTTCGTTTTCGTATTCTAAATCAATTAATTCTAAATTGGTTAAATACGTTTGATAAAAGGCCGTTATTTGTGAATTCAGTTTCTGATTTTGCTGATCGATTGCCAATTTTGCATTGTCAATTTCAATCTTTGCAATTTTTTCATTTCGGTTTTGTGCAAATCCATCAAACAAATTTAATGATGCTCGAAATCCATAATTAAGACCCTTAGATGACGATTGGGTTGTAAAACCAAGTCCTGATTGGCTTTCTGAAAAGACATAACCCGTCGTCAAATTGACAGTCGGGTAGCGATCGCCTTTTATTTGCTTCAATTGCAATTCCGAAATTCTTTGATTGATAATTTGCGTTTTTAATTCTGGATTTTGTTTTTCAGCCAATGCAGTTAATTCCGCAAGTAATAAACTTTTATCCACTTCAATTACATCCACCACTTTAAAATCAATTTTTGGATCACGAGCCATTACCTCATTCAATATGATTTTCGTATTGGCATACAATTCTTTTTGTCTTAAAAGATTCGTTCTATCTGTATTCAGGTCCACTTGAGCATTCAAAACTTCTAATTTAGAAGCTTTGCCTATCGTGAAACGGTTTTTGGCCAAAGTTAAACGTTGATTTGAAATTTCGATGGTTGTATCCAATGCTGCCAATTGTTGTTGTTGGTTTACCAATTCAAAATACACAGCATTTAAGTTGCTTATTTTTGTAATGATTGTCAATTTTAATTGAGTCTCTCCTAAATTTTGCAATTCTTTTAATTGATCCAATTTGGCAAACATTTTAAAACCATTAAAAATGGTCCAATCTAAACCAACACCATAATTTAAATTACTGTTTTTGGCATTATCTAGTGAATTTACGGTTCCGTCTGCTAGTGTTTGTGAAAGGTTCTGAATGCCGTTATTGTCCACTAATGTAGCAGTGACTTTAGGCAACATTCCTGCATTTCCAGTAGTTACATTGGTTTTATCAATATTTAAATTGTTAGATGCAATTTTAATTTCATAGTTATTTTCCAATGCTATTTTCACGGCATCTTCGATAGTTAAAACTTCTTGAGCATTTATTTTCACAATGCAAAAGAAGCACAAGACTAGACTTTGAAATAGGATTTTAGAATTTGTCATAATTATTTACTTTCTTTTTCATATTCTTCGATATGGTCAAATTCAGGATAATGTTTTCTGGCTTTTGACCACAATAAATACAGTGCAGGAATTACAAACAAGGTTAAAACCAAAGAGAAAATTGTTCCGCCAACGATGACAACTCCCATTCCCATTCTACTCGTTGATGCTGCTCCAAGTGACAACGCGATTGGCAATGCACCCAATGAAATAGCTAAACTTGTCATCAAAATTGGTCTAAGTCGCGCTTCAGATGCTTCTAATATAGCTTCTAATTTTGGTTTTCCCTGTTCTCTTAATTGATTGGCAAATTCCACAATTAAGATTCCGTTTTTGGTTACTAATCCAATTAACATTATGGTTCCAATCTGGCTGAAAATATTCCAGGTTTGATCAAACAACCACAACGAAAATAAAGCCCCAGCAACAGCCATTGGCACGGTTAATATGATAATGAAAGGATCAATAAAACTTTCGAATTGCGCCGCCAATATTAAAAATATCAAGAGCAAAGCTAATCCAAAAGCAAAAGAAGTGTTCGAACTACTTTCGACAAAATCTCTGGATTCTCCTCCTAAATCAGTGGTGAAAGTATCGTCTAATACTTTGGCTTTTATTTCATTCATTGCATCAATACCGTCGCTAATACTTTTGCCTGGAGCAAGTCCTGCAGAAACTGTTGCCGACATGTATCTGTTATTATGAAACAATTGCGGTGGATTACTTTTTTCTTCAATAGTCACAACATTATCCATTTGAATGAGTTCTCCTTTGTTGTTTTTGACAAACATAGAGGTTAAATCTAATGGTTTCGAACGGTCTTTTTGGTCAAATTGTCCAATGACTTGGTATTGTTTCCCGTTTCGCATAAAATAACCAAAACGTTGCCCGCTTAACGAAAGTTGCAAAGTTTGAGCAATATCAATTACTGAAATCCCTAAACTTTCGGCTTTTTCACGATTAATGGTGACATTGATTTCAGGTTTATTGAATTTCAGATTCACGTCTGTTGTGGAAAAAGTTTCATTTTTTGCGGCTTCATCCATAAATAACGGAATTTTTTCCTGCAATTTTTCAAAGTTTGGTGCCTGAATAATATACTGAATAGGCAAACCTCCACGTCTGTTTACTGAAATTGTAGGTTGTTCCGTCACCGAAGTTTTTGCTTCCGGATATTTCTTAGTCCATTTTGTTAATTTTTCGGCAATTTCTTTTTGAGTTCTTTTTCTATCGCTTGGATCTACTAATGCAATTCTAACTCTTCCGCTGTTTGAAGCTGAAGCAATAAAACCAGGGGAAGTGATTACTAAAGCCACTTTTTTCTCGGGAATAGAATCGTCTATTAATCTTGAAATTTCCTGCATAAATCGGTCAGTGTATTCATAGGAAGAACCTTCGGCTGTGGTCACACTCATTACTATTGCACTTCGATCATCATAAGGAGCAGTCTCTTTTTGGATTAAATTAAAAAATAAAAAAATCAATCCAAAACAGACAAACAATATTGGGAAACTCAACCATTTCCTTTTCATAAAACGCTCCAAAGCACTGGCATAGCTGCTGTTTAATTTTTGGAAATAAGGTTCAGTAGCGATATAAAATTTTGATTTTTTTTGTTCTCCACCTTTCATTAAATAAGCATTCAACATTGGTGTTAAAGTCAGAGAAACAAAGGCAGAAACCAATACTGCGGCTCCAATAACAACGCCAAATTCCCGAAACAATCGTCCCACAAATCCTTCGAGAAAAATTACCGGCAAAAACACCGCTGCCAAAGTTATTGAAATAGATATTACGGCAAAAAATATTTCGTTTGAACCTTTAATTGCGGCTTCAATTGGCGACATTCCTTCTTCGACTTTTTTGAAAATATTTTCGGTAACTACAATTCCATCATCAACCACCAATCCAGTTGCCAGGACAACTGCCAGTAAAGTCAACACATTTATCGAAAATCCAAAAAGCCACATAATAAAGAAAGTCGCAATCAATGAAACGGGAATATCAATTAATGGACGGAAGGCAATTGCCCAATCTCTAAAAAATAAATAGATGATTAAAATCACCAGAAGTAATGAAATCCCTAATGTTTCTGCCACTTCGAGAACTGATTTTTTTACAAAAAGCGTATTGTCAATTGCTACATTAAGTTTAATATCTTTTGGTAAATCCTTTTTTAAAGTTTCTACTTCTTTATAAAATTCCTTTGAAATGTCAAGATAATTGGCTCCTGGCATTGGTACAATACCAATACCAACTAATGGCAAACCGGATTGACTCATTTTAGTTTCAATATTTTCCGGCCCCAAAACAGCTGATCCTACATCGCTTAAACGAACTGTTTTTTCTCCATCAGTGCGAATAATAATATTGTTAAATTCTTCGGGAGTTGAAAGGTTTCCAACTGTTTTTACTGTCAATTCTGTGTTGCTTCCAGTTAATTTTCCCGATGGCAATTCTACATTTTGTTTGTTCAACGCATCTCTAACTTCGGAAACGGTGCAACCATAAGAAGCTAGTTTTACGGGATCAATCCACAAACGCATTGCGAATTTTTTTTGTCCCCAAATTTGAACTCCACTCACACCAGGAATGGTTTCCATTCGTTGTGAGATTACATTTTCGGCATAATCGCTTAGTTCTAATTCATTTCGGGAATCACTTTGAATAGTCATCGAAATGATAGCATCACTATTGGCATCAGCCTTAGAAACAACTGGTGGTGCATCAATATCTTTTGGCAAACTTCTTACCGCTTGCGAAACTTTATCACGAACATCATTGGCCGCTTCTTCCAGATTTTTATTCAAATTGAATTCAATCGTAATATTGCTGCTTCCTTGTGTACTTGAAGAAGTTACGTTCCGAATTCCGTCAATTGAATTGATTGCTTTTTCGAGTGGTTCCGTAATTTGAGATTCAATAATATCAGAATTAGCTCCTGAATAATTGGTTCGAACTGAAATTTGGGCCGGATCTATCGAAGGGAATTCTCTAACGCCCAGAAAACTATATCCTATAATTCCAAACAAAACGATGGTTAAGTTCAAAACGATTGTTAAAACTGGTCTCTTTATACTTATGGTGGATAAACTCATTTATGATATACGATTTTTGATATTTAATGTACGATATTGAATATATGATTTTTGATACACGATAATAGATGTACAAAATGTGATGTTTTATTTTTATTTAGCGCTATTTATTCTAGCTGTTTTTATTGATGACACTGTGATTGCAACTAATTCATTTGCTTCTTTTTGGAGAATTTCAATTTCGGGATTTAGGTTCAGTTTTTCGATAGTTGTTATTTCTAAAAGAATCTCAAGAAAAAATTTACTTTCATCTGCTTCTTCTTCAACAATCTTTAATTTATTAATAAAATCAGCTGCCGACTTTGCTCTTTGTGAAGCACTATAATTTGCTCCTACAGAACTCGAACATCTAATGAGTTGATTAACATACGCATTGTATTCTCTAGTTTTTGGCAGTTTACTACAAAGTATCCAACAATCAATGGCGAACTTTTTAGTCCGTTTTAGCATTATTTCTTTCATTTCTAATGAATTCAGTTTCTTTTAAAAAATATAAAAAAATCCATTTATCTAATATATCAAATCGTACATCCCAAATCTAATATCGTATATCATTTTACTTTCACTTTCACGGCATCATCCTCTTTTAAAGACATTACACCAGTTGTCAAAAGCGTGTCTCCGGCTTTTAAACCTGAAAGGACCAAAATGGAAGCATCAGTTCTAGTGGCTGTTTCAACCATCACTTCTTTGGCTTTACCATTATTTGAAATTAGGACTTTCTTTCCGTTTTGAACTGGAATAATGGCTTCTGATGGAATAACAATTGCATCTTTAATAATATCCAAAGGCAATTCTACATTGGCAAAAGTACCCGGCAATAATTTTCCATCTTTATTTTCGGCTACTGCACGCACTTGCAATGTTCTTGTTTCGATTTGAATTTCGGGTTCAATAGCATATATTTTGGCAGTATATTTTTCGGTAGAACCGGCAACTGTGAAACTTAAATTGGAATTTGGTTTCACCTGATTGGCATATTTTTCAGGAATAGAAAAAGTGATTTTTAATTGGCTTATGTTGACTAATTTGGCAACCAAAAGGCTAGGAGTGATGTAAGTTCCCGGAGAAATAGAACGCAATCCTATTTTTCCTGAAAACGGCGCTTTTACTGAAGTCTTGGCAATTTGCGCCTGAATTAACTGAATTTGAGATTGTGCCAATTTATAATCAGCCCTTGCAACATCATATTCTTCTTGGCTTATGGCTTCTTTTTCAAGCAATAATTTAGCTCTTCTTTCATTTTCGGATGCCAATCCTTCTTTTGTTTTGGCTTGAGCTAATTGTGCTCTTAACTCCATATCATTTACTTTGAAAAGCAATTGGCCTTTAGTGACATTGCTTCCTTCTTTAAAATAAATTCCTTCTACAATTCCTGAAATTTCAGAACGAATTTCCACTTGTTCATTGGCTTCTATCGAACCAGAAAGAGAAAGATTATTATCGAAAGTTTGCGTTTTAACAACGATTCCGCTCACGGTCATCGTTTTATTTTTTCCGCCTTTGTCTTTAGAATCGTCGTTTTTGTTTTTGTTTGAGGTAATCCTGTAGGCTATAAAAGCACCAAACCCGATTATTAGTAAGGTATAAATAATATGTTTTAGTTTCATAATTATGTAAAAAAAGTGATATAAGACTTCACTATTTGGGTTAAAAAGACAAATTTAGGCTTTAGAATTTGGAATAAAGGGAGTTTTGCCAATTATTTAACAACTAATAAGCAAATATTAATATTCGAAAAAACTTACCTTTTGTAAAACTATAAAAAAAGGTAATGGTTTAATTTTAAATTTTAAAAATCAGTTTTAACCCGTGTTTTTTACGAAGTAAATCCTTGTCATCCGTATACTATTTGTATACAATTATTTGAAATTAAGTGTTTTAACTAATGTAATTCCAAATATTTTTCTTTTTAGTCAATTCAATATAAGTTGCTCTCAAAATGGCATTTTCCGGCTTTTGCATTGGAGCATCTTCTTTAAGAATTTTCAAGGCATAATTTCGCGCCAATATTAGAATATCTCTATCTCGAACAATATCGGCAATCTGAAGATTCAAAACACCACTTTGCTGGGTTCCCATCAAATCGCCAGGACCGCGAAGTTTAAGGTCAACTTCTGCAATTTCGAAACCGTCATTGGTGCTCACCATTGTTTCCATTCGGGTTTTGCTGTCGGCACTCAATTTGTGACTCGTCATCAGGATACAATAACTTTGCTCCGCACTACGACCTACGCGACCACGAAGCTGATGAAGTTGAGATAATCCAAAACGTTCGGCGCTTTCAATAATCATTACGCTGGCATTTTGAATATTTACACCCACTTCAATAACAGTTGTGGCTACCATAATATTAGTTTTTCCTTCTGAAAATCGCTTCATTTCGGCATCTTTATCCGCTGGTTTCATCTTTCCGTGAAGGATTGAAATGGAATATTGTGGCAACGGAAAATCACGTGAAATACTTTCGTAACCGTCCATCAAATCCTTGAAATCCATAGTTTTCGATTCTTCAATCAAAGGATAGACGATATAAATTTGGCGACCCAAAGCGATTTCATCCCGAATGAATTTCCAAACTTTCAGTCGATTGCTGTCAAAGCGATGCACGGTTTGAATTGGTTTTCGTCCCGGCGGTAATTCATCAATTACCGAAATATCCAAGTCACCATACAAACTCATAGCCAAAGTTCGTGGAATAGGAGTGGCGGTCATAACCAAAACATGTGGTGGTACAAGTTCCCCTCCCTTGGAGGGGTCAGGGGTGGACTTCTTCCACAATTTAGATCGTTGTTCTACTCCAAAACGATGCTGCTCGTCAATTACTGCCAAGCCTAAATTTTTAAATTTTACTTTGTCTTCCAATAAAGCGTGTGTACCAATTAGAATATGCAAAGTTCCATTTTCAAGTTCTTCGTGAATGATTCTTCTGTTTGCAATTTTTGTCGAACCAGTGAGTAATTTTATATTGATATTCAATTCTTTGGCTAATTCTGATAAGCCATTAAAATGTTGGTTGGCCAAGATTTCTGTTGGTGCCATCAAGCAGGATTGAAAGCCATTATCCAATGCAATGAGCATACTCATCAAGGCCACAATTGTTTTCCCGGAACCCACATCGCCTTGCAGCAAACGGTTCATTTGGGCGTTGCTTCCCATATCGATACGGATTTCCTTGATGACTCTTTTTTGGGCGTTGGTCAGTTCAAAAGGGAGATGATTTTGATAGAAATCATTAAAATAATCGCCTACTTTCGTAAACGGATGTCCTTTTATTTTGTGCTTCCGAATTAGGTTTTTGGTTATTAATTGCAATTGTATATAGAACAATTCCTCGAATTTCAATCGGAATTGTGCTTTGGCCAAAGCTTCGGCACTTTTTGGAAAATGAATGTTGAATAAGGCAGCATTTTTTGGAATCAGTTGTAATTCGGCAGTCAAATAATCAGGCATAGTTTCGGAGAATTTGGCCTGGGTTTCCTGAAATAATTGTTGCATTATTTTATTAATCACCCTATTTGAAATCCCTCTGTTTGCCAATGTTTCTGTTGATGGATAAACGGGCTGCATCGCCGAGCGTAAGCTTTGTTCGTGTTCTGCCATCAACTCAATTTCGGGATGCGCCATATTGAAAGTGTTTCCAAAAGAAGTGCATTTCCCGAAAATCACACACAATTCATTAAGTTTTAAACTTTCACGAATCCACTTGTGACCCTGAAACCAAACGAGTTCCATTTGTCCTGTATCATCCACAAAAGTAGCGACTAATCTTTTCTGGTTTTTGCCAAATTCAACGGTTTTGATGTTTATTATTTTGCCGATGATTTGTACTTCGGCAACATTATTTTGTAATTCGTTAATCTTGTAATAACGTGTTCTGTCAATGTATCGATTGGGAAAAAAATTAAGCAGATCTCCATATTTATGAATTCCCAATTCCTTGCGAAGCAAAGTGCCACGGTTAGGACCGACGCCTTTGAGGTATTCGATGGAAGTTTCCAGGAGGTTTTGCTGCATACTGTTTATTTGGATACGGATAAAACGGATTTGCTTCTCTCGACTGCGCTCGAGATGACAAAAACGCAGATTAAAACGGATTTTTAATTTGATGAAGCGAAGATAGTTTTTTGTTTGGAAATTAAGAAATACAATTGTTGGGTATTGGAGTAGGAAAAAGTATATTTGAGTTCTTAAATCTTAATTAAATGACAACTCATCTCGTACTGCTACGCGGCATCAATGTTTCCGGACACAATATGATAAAAATGGAAGCCTTGAAAACAACTTTGGAAGCTATTGGTTTCGAAAATGTGCAAACCTATATCCAATCAGGAAATGTATTTGTGGATGCAAATGAAGAGAATCCTGCTGCTGTTGGTTTCAAAATCAAACAGGAAATTTTCAAGGCATTTGGTCACGAAGTTCCTGTAGTTGTTATTGGTAAAGCAGATTTAGAAGCCTGTTTAAATAACAACCCTTTTTTGAAAGAGGCGGCATTGGATATAAAAAAAATATATGTGGCTTTTGTTTCAACGATATTACGTAGTGACAGTATCAATGATTTGAAAATTAGCCAATTTAAACCTGACGAAGCGAGTATTGATGATAATCGAATTTATATTAAATATGCGGTTGGCGCTGGAAAAACCAGGTTTGATCAGAAATATATTGAAAAGAAACTGAACGTAACAGCAACCATAAGGAATTGGAATACTGTGACACAATTATTTCAACTATTTGAAGAAAGATAATGACGTTTGCTTAACAATCCATTATAATTCATTTTATGGCCTTATTCAAAAACAAATACAGAACGGAATCAAACCGATTGAAAAATTGGAATTATTCCAGTGAAGCCATCTATTTTATCACGATGGTTTCCCGAAACAGGGAATGTGTTTTTGGTGCTATTGACGAGGATAAAATGGTTTTAAACCAAAACGGAAAAATCATTGAAAAGGAATTGTTGAAATCAATTGGAATTCGGGAACGTTGGTTTTTTCATAATTGGGTTATTATGCCCAATCATATTCATTTGTTGATAGAAATTAAAATTGATACGTCATCCAACGTAGAGACGCACTGCAGTGCGTCTCTACAATGTGCGTCTCTACATGAACACGAATCCGAACTCGAATCCCAATTAAAACACCCAAATTTATCCCGAAAACCCAATTCCATTTCTTCATTTGTTGCAGCATTTAAATCGGTTACAACAAAACAAATCAATGTATTGTTAGAAAATAATTATGGCGAATCCATTTGGCAATCAAATTATCACGATCATATAGTTCGAAACTTTAATTCATTGGATTCAATTTACCATTACATAAAGGACAATCCCAAGAATTGGAATAGAGATTCCATAAATATTAATTAGAATGAAATACCTTTTTCTCTTAATTTCTACCATCGTATTCGCTCAACAGACAAAATCTGTTGATTTTAAATCGGTTTTGGGGCAAATCACCATTGATCCCAAAGAGAGATTAGTTTCTGGAGCGATAAATTACCATTTTGTAGTATTGAAACCTATTGATACGATTAAAATTGATGCTCAGAATATGACTTTTTCGAATCTGAAAGTTAATGACAAGGAGATTAATTATGTCAATACTGGCAAACAATTGCAATTGATTTTTCCGTTCCAAAAAGGTAAAAACGTACTAAGTTTTGAATATACTGCAAATCCAAAGCAGACGATGTATTTCATTGGTTCTGAAGCGACAAATAATTTGCAGATTTGGACACAAGGTCAAGGAAAATATACCAGCAATTGGTTTCCGAGTTTTGATGATGTGAACGAAAAAGTTGCTTTTAGGTTAGGCATTACTTTTGATGCCAATTATCAGGTCATTTCAAACGGGATTTTGGCGGAAAAATACAATAATAACGACAATACGTATTGGGAATACAGCATGCAAAAACCAATGAGTTCCTATTTATTGATGCTTGCCATCGGGAAATTCGATAAGAAAATGGAGGTTTCTAAATCTGGCATTCCTTTGGAAATGTATTATGAGCCCAAAACTTTGAATAATTTCGAGCCAACATACCGCTATTCCAAGCCAATTTTCGACTTTCTGGAAAAGGAAATAGGAGTGAAATATCCTTGGAAAATTTACAAACAAATTCCTGCTCGTGATTTTTTGTATGCCGGAATGGAAAACACTTCGTCGACATTATTTTCGAGTCGGTATGTTGTGGATTCTACTGGTTTTGAAGACAGAAATTACATTAATGTCAATGCACACGAATTAGCCCATCAGTGGTTTGGAGATTTGGTTACTGCCGAAAGTAGCCAACACCATTGGCTTCAGGAAGGTTTTGCCACGTATTATGCCTTACTGGCTGAGAAAGAAATTTATGGTGAAGATTATTTTTATTCGAAATTATATGAATATGCGCAACAGCTCAAACAAGCTTCTAAAACAGATTCGATTCCTGTCCTGAATGCCAAAGCCAGTTCGTTGAGTTTCTACCAAAAAGGCGCTTGGGCATTGCATATTTTGCGGGAAGGAATCGGAGAAAAATCTTTTAAAAAAGCGGTGCGAAGTTATTTAATAAACCATTCTTTTCAAAGTGTAAATACTCAGGATTTCTTTAATGAAATCAAGAAGGTTTCTAATTATGATTTAGATAGTTTCAGTAAAGTATGGCTTGAATCTTCAAGTTTTAACAGTCAAATTGCCAATGATTTACTTTCTAAAAATAAAACAGCCTATTTGCTTATTGAAATTGAAAAATTAAGAAATAAACCTTTGTCAGAGAAAAAGGAATTCTTTTCCAAAACATTGCAATCAGACAGTTATTTTTCAGTAAAAGAAGCCATTGTTTCACAATTAATAAATGAAAAATTTGAGGATAAAAAACAATTGTTGATTCTTGCATTGGAAACCAATAATTTGCAAGTTCGTCAAGCAGTTGCTGCTATTTTGACGACAATCCCAGAGGAATTCAGAATTCAATATGAAGCTTTATTAGACGATCAATCATATCAAACGCAGGAAATAGCTTTGTATAATCTTTGGAAAAATTCCCCAGAACATCGTATAGCATATCTTGAAAGATCAAAAGATTGGATTGGTTTTACCGATTATAATTTGAGAACTTTGTGGCTATCGCTGGCTTTATCCACAGGAGAATATTCGGTAAACAAAGAAATTTTTATCAATGAATTGATTGAATACTCTTCACCCAATTTTGAAACCATAACTCGTCAAAATTCTTTGGAAAAATTAATTGCCTTTCATTTGATTAATGATATGGTTTTAAAAAATTTGGTTAACGCAACGACCCATCATATGTGGCAATTTTCTAAATTTGGAAGAGATACTATCCGAACTTTGTTAAAAAATCAGGAAATAAGAGCTTCATTCGAAAGAATTTTACCGGATTTGGACGAAAAGGAACAATTTCAATTGAACCGATTGTTAAAAGAATAATATGATTTTCAAACCAATTTTATGAGAGCATTAGTAATTTCGGGAGGAGGAAGTAAAGGCGCATTTGCAGGCGGTGTAGCTCAATATTTGTTGGAAAACAAAGAATATAAATATGATTTATTTCTTGGTACTTCAACCGGAAGCTTGTTGATTCCGCACTTGGCTTTGGGACATATTGCTGAAATTCAAAGTATTTATACCAATGTTGATATGGATAAAATATTTGATATTAATCCATTTATCATTAAGAATAAGGACGGAATCGAAATTGTAGCAATTAATCATTTTAGTGTAATCTGGCAGTTTTTAAGAGGGAAAAGAACCTTTGGAGAAAGTAAAAATCTATTAAAATTAATTAAATCAAGTTTTCCAATTTCTGAATTCAATGCTTTACTCAATTCAAAAACAGACGTTGTGGTTACCGTTACCAATATTTCAAAAAATGAAGCAGAATATAAGTCGATAAAGGACTGTACTTATGAGGAATTTTGCGAATGGACCTGGATTTCAGGAAATTATATTCCCTTTATGAGTATAGTTTCAAAAAACGGTTGCGAATATGGCGACGGCGGGTTTTCGAGTTTGGTTCCAATTCAAGAAGCGATTAATCGTGGTGCTACAGAAATTGATGTTATTATTTTAGAAACTGAGACTTCAATTTCCAGAACTGCCATCGGGAGAAATCCATTTTCGTTGTTGATTGATTTATTCCGGATTACATTAGACCAAGTGGAAAAACACAATATTGCCATTGGCAAACTAATCGCAAACAACAATAAAGTCAAGCTGAATTTATATTATACCCCAACGAAATTGACGAATAACGCACTCATTTTTAATAAAAAGAAAATGAAAAAGTGGTGGAAACAAGGGTATGAGTACGCGCAAAATAAGAGTGAAATTATGAGTGATAATAAATTACCATAATTGAGTCACTTCATTCTTTATGAAAGACAAAGCAGCACTACTTGGAGATGGTTTTTCTAATAAATCTCTTAAAATTACTTCACGCAATTGATTGGCATCAACTATTTTTTCATTTTTCGTGGCCAGAAGAATCATTTGTATAGTAGCATTTTTGGCAGTGGTGATTGTTGACCAACATTCTTCTGAAACATAAATTTGCTGTGCTAAATTGTGTTCGTATTCTTGCTCAATTTGTGCAATTACAAAGTTTTGATAGTCATTTTTATTATCAGAAATTGGTGTGATTCTCACTAATAGTTGACTTGGATTGATGCGTTCCAAAAACAAAGTCATACGTTCGTATGCCTGTAATCTCAAGGTTAAAGTATCTGGTTTTGTATCTTTCTGCAACAAATATTTTCTCTTTGCATTTTCATTTTTTGTATAAAGGTCAAAGAAACTATAAGCCACAAATGCCATAATAATTGTTGGTAAAGTATAGCTTATTAATTCTATTATTCGTGTTGAATCCATTGAGATTTGATATTATATTTAAAATTTATTAACCAAAGACAAATTAACGAATAAACAAATAAACTTATAGATTACATTTGGTAAAATTTTATTAAAAATGGAATCCTACATAATAATTATACTTTGTCTTGCTGCTTTTGCTGCCGGATTTATTGATGCCATCGTGGGTGGCGGAGGATTGATTCAAACTCCGGTTGGATTGATTATGTTGCCCAATCTTCCAGTTTCTACAGTTATAGGATCATTGAAAGTGCCTGCTTTTAGCGGAACTTCATTTGCCGCTTATCAATACCTTAAAAAGGTGGATATGAACTGGAGGTTACTGATTATTATGATGGTTCTGGCATTTCCTTCCGCATTTTTGGGCTCTACTTTGTTGACTTATGTGAGCAATGATTTTATGAAACCGTTGTTGCTGGTTGTACTTTCTTTTTTGGTAATTTACACGTATGCTCAGAAAAATTTTGGTCAACATATTGTGAAAGCACATTCTGCCAGAACCCAAATTTTATATGCTGTTCTCATTAGTTTTGTGGTTGGTTTTTATGACGGATTTATTGGCCCTGGCACAGGAAGTTTTCTGGTTTTGGCTTTTATTGCGTTGATGGGGTTTGACTTTTTACACGCTTCCGCCAATGCTAAAATGGTTAATCTGGCGACCAATTTTGGTTCAATTTGTTTGTTTATGTTGAAAGGAAAAATTATTTGGGCAATCGCAATTCCTATGGCTTGTTGCAACGCATTTGGTGGTTGGCTAGGTGCTAAATTAGCCATCAACAAGGGGAATAAGTTCATCCGTATTTTCTTTTTAGTGGTTGTCATCGGCACTTTGATTCGGTTTGCATTTGATGTGTTTTATAAATAGAATATGGTACACGGATGATACGGATTTACTTCGTAAAGACACGGATAAAAACAGATTTAAAATTATTTAACATAAATAAATCTGTTTTTATCCGTGTTTTCGCTTTTGCGAATCCGTTTTATCTGCTTCCAAAATCGGCTAATATGTGGTGAAAATTTTATATCGTTGGGATTTAAATTTATATACTTTTATTAATTCTTAAATCCTTAATTTTGCATTCAACAGAAAATTTTTATGCATAAATATATCGACCAACTTAACGAAGCCCAACGTGAACCTGTACTCCAAAAAGACGGGCCAATGATTATTATTGCTGGTGCTGGTTCCGGAAAAACGCGTGTTTTGACCATTCGGATTGCTTATTTAATGAGTTTGGGTGTGGATGCTTTTAGTATTTTGGCATTGACTTTTACCAATAAAGCGGCGCGTGAAATGAAAAAGCGTATCTCCGATATTGTGGGTTCTAATGAAGCTAAGAATCTTTGGATGGGAACCTTTCACTCGGTTTTCGCCAGGATTCTGCGTTCTGAAGCTGATAAATTGGGTTATCCTTCGAATTTTACGATTTATGATACCCAGGATTCTGTTCGTTTGATTTCGGCAGTTATCAAGGAAATGCAGTTGGACAGAGATGTATACAAACCAAAACAGGTTTTAAGCCGAATTTCCTCTTATAAAAACAGTCTGATAACCGTAAAAGCCTATTTTAATAATCCCGAATTGCAGGAAGCAGATGCGATGAGCAAAAAGCCTCGTTTGGGCGAAATTTATCAGAATTACGTGGACCGATGTTTCAAAGCTGGTGCTATGGATTTTGATGATTTATTATTGAAAACCAATGAATTGCTAACTCGTTTTCCCGAAGTTTTGGCCAAATATCAGAATCGTTTTAGATATATTTTGGTCGATGAGTACCAAGATACCAACCATTCACAATACTTGATTGTTCGCGCTTTATCCGATAGATTCCAAAACATATGTGTCGTTGGTGATGATGCTCAAAGTATTTATGCGTTTCGTGGTGCCAATATCAATAATATTCTGAATTTCCAGAAAGATTATGAAGGTGTGAAAACCTTTCGATTGGAACAGAATTACCGTTCCACCAAAAACATTGTGGAAGCGGCGAATTCGATTATCGAAAAAAATAAAACCAAACTTGATAAAATTGTTTGGACTGCCAATACAGATGGTGCCAAAATAAAAGTGCATCGCAGTATGACTGATGCCGAAGAAGGGCGTTTTGTGGCAAGTACTATTTTCGAAGAAAAGATGCAGCACCAAATGAAAAATGGTCAATTTGCTATTTTGTATCGTACCAATGCACAGTCACGGGCAATGGAAGATGCGCTCCGAAAACGCGATATTCCGTATCGAATTTTTGGAGGTTTGTCTTTTTACCAAAGAAAAGAAATCAAGGATGTTTTGTGCTATTTGCGATTGGTTATCAATCCAAAAGACGAAGAAGCATTAGTTCGGGTTATCAATTATCCACATCGTGGAATTGGTGATACAACTGTCGAAAAACTTACTGTTGCAGCCAATCATTACAAGCGTTCCATTTTTGAAGTGATGCAGAATATTGACAAAATTGACTTAAAACTCAACTCGGGAACCAAGCAAAAACTGCAGGATTTTGTGACGATGATTCAGAGTTTCCAAATCATAAACGAAAATCAAGATGCTTTTTTTATTACGGATCACGTGGCCAAGAAAACGGGATTGGTGCAAGAATTAAAAAAAGATGCGACTCCGGAAGGAATGGCAAAAATCCAGAATATTGAGGAACTATTAAACGGAATCAAGGATTTTACTGAAGGCCAGAAAGAAATTGACGGCGCTCGCGGTGCTTTATCCGAGTTTATGGAAGATGTGGCTTTGGCAACCGATTTGGACAAAGATACCAGCGATGAAGATCGTGTGGCATTGATGACGATACATTTGGCCAAAGGATTGGAATTTCCATACGTTTTTGTAGTGGGAATGGAAGAGGATTTGTTTCCAAGTGCGATGAGTATGAGCACTCGAAGCGAATTGGAGGAAGAACGTCGATTGTTTTATGTGGCGCTTACTCGAGCAGAACATCAGGCGTATTTAACGTATGCACAATCGCGTTATCGCTGGGGAAAACTGACTGATAGTGAACCTTCACGTTTTATCGAAGAAATAGACGGACAATATCTAGAATATCTTACAGCCGAAGAAAATAATTATCGTTATAAACCAATGATTGACAGTGATATTTTTGGTGATATTGATAAATCAAAATTGCGATTGGCTAAACCAGCCAATGGAACGCCTCCAAGCCCCCAAGCCCCCGAAGGGGGAGTTAAATCGGACATAAATATTCGTAAATTAAGACCCGTTTCGAATACTAATTCATCAGGAAGTGCTAATTTATTTGACAATAAACTGGTAGCTGGAAATATCGTGATGCACGAGCGTTTTGGCAAAGGAGAAGTGTTAAATCTTGAAGGTTCCGGAGCAGACAAAAAAGCAGAAATTAAATTTGAAGTAGGCGGAATCAAGAAATTGTTGTTGCGATTTGCAAAATTGGATGTGATTGGGTAAGAAAATTTTTCAAGTTTAAGGTTCTTTCACGTCTGTTCGAGTGCTTTTGTGGAGAGGAACGGAACAAAAAATGTATCGAGAACTTTTTGTTTTTATAATGCTTCTCGATACAATCCCGCCCAAAAACGGGATCACTCGAAGAGACGAGTGCTGATGATTGTATTATTAATAAAAATTTAGCAATAAATGAAATGAAACAGTCTTATGTTTATATTTTAAAATGTTCTGACAATTCATATTATACTGGAGTTACAAGTAATTTAACTAAAAGATTTTTTCAGCACGAAACAGGTTTCTACCCTGATTGTTTCACTGCAAACAAAAGGCCGGTCGAATTAGTTTATTATTGTGAATTTACGGATATTAATTTTGCTATAGATACTGAGAAAAAAATTAAAAAATGGTCAAGAGCAAAGAAAGAAGCATTGATTAATGAAGAGTATGACAAACTTCCTAATTTAGCAAAGAAAAAGTTTTAAATAAATCAAAAGCTTCTCGATACAAATTTTAATAGTAAAGCTGTCGATTTACTATTAAAAATCACTCGAAGAGACGGTGAGATTTAAAAAAAGAATAATCGTTCGTCAGTTCGAGTGATTTTTAAAGCCAAACGAATGTTGATGAAATAAATAAAGTAATGCTTTAAAAATTGTATCGAGAACCATATAATTTAAAAACTTCTCGATACAATCCCGCCCAAAAGCGGGATAACTCGAAGTGACGGAAAAAATAATAATATAAATAAAAATGGCACAGTTCATAAAAATATACGAAGACAAACCCAACGAAGCAGCAATTGCTAGAGTAGTGAAGGTTTTGAAAGATGGTGGTTTAGTTATTTATCCAACTGATACCGTTTATGGTTTGGGTTGTGATATTACCAATACCAAGGCTTTGGAACGCATTGCCAAGATAAAAGGAGTCAAGTTGGAAAAAGCCAATTTTTCCTTTATTTGTTATGATTTAAGCAATCTTTCTGATTATGTGAAACAAATAGACACGGCTACTTTTAAAATTTTGAAAAGAGCTTTGCCTGGTCCATATACTTTCATTTTACCAGGAAATAATAGCTTGCCAAAGGAATTCAAGAAGAAAACTACGGTCGGGATTCGTATTCCGGATAATTCAATTGCCTTGGAAATCGTTCGTCAATTAGGCAACCCAATAGTTTCTACTTCCATTTATGATGAAGATGAAGTGATAGAATATACCACTGACCCGGAACTAATTTTCGAAAAATGGCAAAATCTTGTCGATATGGTTATTGATGGTGGTTATGGCGATAATCAGGCTTCCACTATTATTGATTTATCAGGTGATGAACCAATTGTAGTCAGGGAAGGAAAAGGGAGCTTAGATATTCTTTAAATTTTAGATTTACGATATAAGATATACGATTTTAAAATCGCTATAAACGAAAAACGTCCCGATTTCTCGAGACGTTTTTTTATTTCTGCAATTAGCAACCTGATTAATTTTGTTGTTTTTTCATTTCTTTTTCGATCATTTCGTAAAACTGGTCGATTTTTGGTAAAACCACAATACGAGTTCTTCTGTTTCTCGCTTTATTTTCGGCTGAATCATTTGCAACTAAAGGAATATAAGAACTTCTTCCTGCAGCGATTAATTGTGCTGGATTAACGCCTAAATCTTTTGTTAAGACTCTAATTATTGCAGTAGAACGTTTTACGCTTAAATCCCAATTGTCAAGTAAAACTGCATTTGGTCTAAAAGAATCGTCATCTGTATGACCTTCGACCATACATTCAAAATCTGGTTTGTCATTTACAACTTTAGCTACTTTGGCTAAAACCCCTTTTGCTTTGTCGGTTACATCATAACTACCGCTTTTAAATAATAATTTGTCGGCAATAGAGATAAATACAACTCCTTTTTCAACATTAATTTCAATGTCTGGATCAGAAATTCCAACTGAAGCTTTTAAGCTTGTTACAACAGCAAGGGTTACGCTATCTTTTTTAGTTAATGCATCTTGCATTCTGCTGATTTTCAAATCTTTTTCTTTAATTGACTCTAAAGCTTTTTCAATATTTTCAGCTCCCTTTGTGGTTAATACTGTCATATCTTTTGACTGTGAGATTAAATTTAGGTTTTGATCTTTCAAACCATCAACAGTCGCTTTAAGACCTGCTTTTTCTTCTAAACAAGAATTCAATTTTACAGTACAAGTGTTTAATAAATCTTGGGTTTCTTTGTTTTTAGCTTCTAATGCAGCATATTGTTTCTTAGAAACACAAGAGGTTAAAAGCATAAAGAAGGATAAGGCAATTACAATTTTTTTCATAAAAGTTAAAATTTTAATTAAACATGAATAACAAAGTTAGTTTTACTATTTAGTAGTAACAAATATATTACTAAATACTTTAATTTTCTTAATAAAGTATAGATAAACGATACTTTTAGTTTTAAAGTATTTATTGGATTGAAATTGGTCTCTTTTCTTGTAATTATTTAAGAAAAGGCTGTAAAATGCAAAATGTGCTTTTAATATGGCAAACAAATGCCTGAACTTTCCTTGCAAAAGAAATTGTATTCCGGCAATTCCGTCCAAAATAAGTCGAATTAAAATCACGGGAAACAATTCGTTTTTAGGCAGGTTTTTTACCAACATCAACAACGAATTTCTAAAATTCAAAAAAGTTTTCATTGGGTTTCCTTGTTGTAAAGTTGCACCTCCAACATGATAAACCACTGATTTTGAATTGTACTTAATTATATGACCTTTGTTGAATGCGCGCCAACATAAATCAATTTCTTCCTGATGTGCAAAAAAATCACCATCGAAACCTTTCAGTTCCTTATAAACAGAACTTCTTATGAAAAAACAAGCTCCAGAAGCCCAAAATATCTCGCAATTGTCATCGTATTGTCCGTTGTCTTTTTCCAAAGTTTCAAAAATACGCCCACGGCAAAACATATAACCATATTTATCCGTAAAACCACCGGCAGCTCCTGCGTATTCAAAGTATTCTTTGTTTTTATAATCCAAAATTTTAGGTTGAATTATGGCAGTTTTCGGCTCATTTTCGAAAGTTTCTATGATGGGTTTTAACCAGTTTTCAGTCACTTCAATATCTGAATTAACCAAAGCCAATATCTCGGCGTCAACGCTTTTTAAAGATTCGTTGTATCCTTCGGCAAAGCCAAGATTACTTTCGTTCTTGATAATTTTAACTGTTGGGAAAAAAGCTTTAACATAGGAAATAGAATCATCTGTCGAAGCATTATCGGCAACATAAACAGTAGCTTCTTTGGAATATTGGACAATCGAAGGTAAAAACTGTTCTAACAATTTTTCACCATTCCAATTGAGTATGACAACGGCTATTTTCATTTAGATATTTTTTGTTTTGTAATCTGGCAATTCATTTAAAAACTCATATTTCTCGTTTTCAAAATCCATTTGGCAAAAGTAATGATTATGACCGTTGGTTACCATCATATATTCCGCTTTCAAAGTCATATTGTAGCGGGCGATTTGGTCAAAAGTGGCTTGAGCTGTTTTTATTTCGGGAGCTTTGCATTCGATTAAAACAAAGATGGAACCATCAGGATTGAAAACGACAACATCATATCTTTTTCGCAACCCATTGACATTGAGAACTTTTTCGACATTTATTAAGGATTTTGGGTATTTTTTTTCTTCCAATAAAAACCGAACCACGTGCTGCCGAACCCATTCTTCGGGTGTGAGAATGATAAATTTTTTCCTGATTTCATCGAAAATAGACACTTTATTTTCGCTATTTTTGAAGCGGAAGTTATAAACTGGAAAATTAAGTTGCTGCATAAAGCAAAAGTATTAAATAAGTTTAAAGTTTAAGGTTTAAAGTTTCAAGTTATTTATAACATTGCGACTGAATACTGTGACTGAATACTGAACACTTGGAAAATGGATGAAGTTTTAAAAATAGTCAAAGACATAAAAGCAGGCAACATTAAACCGATCTATTTTTTGATGGGCGAAGAACCCTATTATATTGACAAATTATCAGACTATATTGAGCAAAACATTTTGTCAGAAGACGAAAAAGGATTTAATCAAACCGTTTTGTACGGACGTGATGTTTCTATAGAAGATGTTATTTCGACTGCCAAACGTTATCCGATGATGGCGGAGCGCCAAGTGGTTATTGTAAAAGAAGCACAGGATTTGTCAAGAACTATTGACAAACTTGAAACCTATGTTGAAAACCCATTGACATCAACGGTTTTGGTCTTTTGTTATAAATACAAAACTTTGGACAAACGCAAAAAAATGACCAAAATGTTGGACAAGATAGGCGTGGTTTACGAAAGCAAAAAGTTATATGATAATCAAGTAGGCGACTGGATTAAGCGTGTTTTATCAGGTAAAAATTATTCTATTGAACCCAAAGCTAATGCAATGCTGGTAGAATTTCTTGGCACAGACTTGAGTAAAATCAATAATGAACTTGAAAAACTGCAAATCATTTTGCCAAAAGGCAGTACCATAACGCCTAAACATATTGAGGAAAACATTGGCTTCAGCAAGGACTTCAATAATTTTGAATTGTTAAATGCTTTAGGTTCCAAAAACCAATTGAAAGCCTTTCAAATTGTACAGTATTTCTCTGATAATCAGAAAGCAAATCCTTTAGTAGTCACTACGAGCACAGTATTTGGTTTTTTTATTAAACTATTAAAATACCACGGATTAAAAGATCGAAACCCTAGAAATGTTGCGTCAGTTTTAGGAGTCAATCCTTTTTTCTTAAAGGATTATGATTTGGCGCTCAAAAACTATCCTATGAAAAAGGTTAGTCAGATTGTTTCTTCTTTGCGTGATGTTGACGTAAAAAGTAAGGGAGTTGGCGCTAATGCTTTGTCTCAATCGGATTTATTGAGAGAAATGCTATATAAAATATTTAATTAGCAGTGAAAATTTACGATATTTGCAATTCTAAAATATAATACACAATAGTTATGGGAATGAATAAAAACACTGTCTTGGGATGGGCAACTTTAATAATGGTTTTAATGGGTTTGTTGCTTATAGGCCTGGGTGCTTTTAGATATGATGATGTCGCAGGTTGGGGATTTGCAGCAGTTGGCGTTGGATTTTTAGCTAATGCATGGGTCTTTAGCTCATTGAAAGGAAGACTATAATAATTATTTAAAATTTAAAATATAAAAATGGCTGACGATAAAAAAGTAATTTTCTCAATGCAAAAATTGAGTAAAACCTATACAGGCGCTGATAAACCAGTGCTAAAAAACATCTATTTGAGTTTCTTTTACGGTGCGAAAATTGGGATTTTAGGATTAAATGGTTCCGGAAAATCCTCTCTTTTAAAAATTATTGCAGGAGTTGATAAGAATTATCAAGGTGACGTAGTTTTTCAACCCGGTTATACGGTGGGATATTTGGAGCAAGACCCACAATTGGACGAAACAAAAACAGTTCTCGAAATTGTTCAAGAGGGAGTTGCTGAAACAATGGCAGTTTTAAAAGAATATAATGATATAAACGATTTATTTGGTCTTCCGGAAAACTATGAAGATGCTGATAAAATGGACAAGTTAATGGACCGTCAGGCTGCTTTGCAGGATAAAATTGACGCTCTTGGTGCTTGGGAAATCGATACTAAGTTAGAGATTGCGATGGATGCTTTGCGTACTCCTGAAGGCGATACACCTATCAAGAATTTGTCTGGTGGAGAACGTCGTCGTGTAGCTTTATGCCGATTGTTATTGCAACAACCTGATGTTTTGCTTTTGGATGAGCCTACGAATCACCTGGATGCAGAAAGTGTACTTTGGTTAGAACAACATTTGGCACAATATGCTGGAACTGTAATTGCTGTAACGCACGACAGATACTTCTTGGATAATGTTGCAGGTTGGATTTTGGAACTTGATAGAGGAGAAGGCATTCCTTGGAAAGGGAATTATTCTTCTTGGTTGGAACAAAAATCTGGTCGAATGGCATTGGAAGAAAAAGTAGCTTCAAAACGCAGAAAAACTTTGGAACGTGAGTTGGACTGGGTTCGTCAAGGTTCGAAAGGCCGTCAAACGAAACAAAAAGCGCGTTTGCAGAACTATGACAAACTCTTGAATGAAGATCAAAAACAATTAGACGAAAAACTGGAAATCTATATTCCAAATGGTCCAAGATTAGGAACCAATGTAATTGAAGCAAAAAATGTTGCAAAAGCTTTTGGAGATAAATTATTGTATGATAATTTGAATTTCACTTTGCCACAGGCTGGAATTGTTGGGATTATTGGGCCAAACGGTGCCGGTAAATCAACCATTTTCAAAATGATTATGGGTGAAGAAAAACCAGATGCAGGAGAATTTCTAATTGGTGACACTGTGAAAATCGCTTATGTAGATCAGGCGCATTCAAATATTGATGTAAACAAATCTATTTGGGAAAATTTTGCCGATGGTCAGGAATTGATTATGATGGGCGGACGACAAGTGAATTCTCGTGCTTATTTGAGCCGATTCAACTTTGGCGGAAGCGACCAAAATAAGAAAGTTTCGATGCTTTCAGGTGGTGAAAGAAACCGTTTGCACCTTGCTATGACTTTGAAGGAAGAAGGAAATGTGCTTTTACTAGATGAACCAACGAATGATTTGGATATCAATACGTTACGAGCATTAGAAGAAGGATTGGAAAATTTTGCAGGTTGCGCTGTTGTCATTTCACACGATAGATGGTTTTTGGACAGAATTTGTACCCACATTCTAGCTTTTGAAGGCAACTCCGAAGTGTATTATTTCGAAGGTGGATTCTCCGATTATGAGGAAAATAAAAAGAAACGTTTGGGTGGCGATTTAACTCCGAAACGATTGAAATATAGAAAATTAATTAGAAGTTAAAATCAAATTTTCTGATTTTTCATTAAATAAAAAAAGAGGATATCTATATGGATATCCTCTTTTTTTTAATCATATTCAGATTATTCTTCGTCTTCATCATCTTCGTCAGCGATATCTTTTTCTTCATCTTCATCGTCGTCATCGTCTTCAGAATTGTCAGAATCGTCATCGTCTTTAAAGTCAGGCTTATCTAGACTATCACCATCATCAATATCGTCATCATCGTCGTCAAGATCAAGTCCTTCTTCTATTGGTTCAATTTCAGCTGCGATTTCATCGTCTTCATCATAATTTTCTATTCTATCAGCAAGATTAGTACTGATTTTCACCAAAAAAATGGTGTCTTCAGTTTTAACTTCCACAGCCTCTATTAACTCGTTTTGAGCATTTCTAAAACGGATAATGTTGGAGTCGTCATAGCCATCAGGAAATTTATCTACCAAAAGGTTTAAAATTTCGTGGGTAAGTTTTGCATAATCAACAATTACTCTTTTCATAAAATTGATCTATAAGTCTAATAAATAAGCGAAAATTAATGGAGCTACTATTGTAGCATCCGACTCGATAATAAATTTTGGAGTTTTTATGTCCAATTTTCCCCAAGTAATTTTTTCATTAGGAACAGCTCCGGAATAAGAACCATAACTGGTTGTTGAATCCGAAATCTGACAGAAATAACTCCAAAAAGGAATGTCGTGCATTTCCATATCCTGATATAACATAGGTACAACACAAATTGGAAAATCTCCTGCAATTCCTCCACCAATTTGAAAAAAGCCAACACCCTTAGCGCTGTTTTTTGGATACCAATCGGATAAGTAAACCATATACTCAATACCGGATTTCATTGTAGATGCTTTCAAATCACCTTTTATAACATACGATGCAAAAATATTCCCCATCGTGCTGTCTTCCCATCCTGGTACAATAATAGGTAAATTTTTCTTTGCTGCAGCATACATCCAGCTATCTTTTATGTCAATTTCATAATATTCTTCAAGAACTCCCGAAAGTAACATCTTATACATAAACTCGTGAGGAAAATATCTTTCCCCTTTATCATCAGCGTCCTTCCATATTTTATAAATATGTTTTTGCAAACGACGGAATGCTTCATGTTCCGGAATACAAGTATCTGTAACACGGTTTAATCCTCTTTCCAGTAAAGCCCACTCGTCTTCTGGTGTTAAATCTCGATAATGTGGCACTCTTTCATAATGTGAATGTGCAACCAGATTCATTATGTCTTCCTCAAGATTTGCTCCGGTGCACGAAATAATTTGCACTTTATCCTGACGAATGATTTCCGCAAAAATTTTACCTATTTCGGCGGTGCTCATAGCACCAGCCATACTCACCATCATTTTTGCCCCGTTGGCTAATTGTTGCTCGTAAGCTTTTGCTGCATCAACTAAGGATGCGGAATTAAAATGCAAATAATGCTTTTCAATAAACTGACTGATTGGTCCTTTACTCATTTTTATTATTATTGTTTAAAGCTAATATTTAACTGTTCAAAGAAAATATATTTTTTTGAAAACTACAATGAAAACTTTTAAATTATTATTTATCGTAGCCTAATATTTTCAAAACCTCCTCAGCGGTTTGTTGTTCTGAGAAAATTTCGGTGGCCAGGATTCCGTTTTCATCCCGATCAATCAAGATGTGTTTTGGTTGAGGAATCAAGCAGTGGTGTAAACCTCCGTAACCGCCTATGGTTTCCTGATACGCACCGGTATTGAAAAACCCAATATATAGTGGTTTCTCTTTATTGTATTTTGGCAAATAGATGGCATTCATATTTTGCTCCGAATTGTAATAATCGTCACTGTCACAAGTCATTCCGCCTAACAAAACCCTTTCATAAGTATCATTCCATCGGTTGATGGCTAACATAATGAAACGTCTGTTTATCGCCCAAGTATCAGGTAAAGTGGTGATGAAAGAGGAATCAATCATATCCCATTTTTCTCTGTCATTTTGTTGTTTTTGATACAAAATTTGATAAATAGCACCACCGCTTTCGCCCACAGTATAGGAACCAAATTCGGTAAAAATATTGGGAACATCTACTTCGGCTTCATCACAGGCAATCTTAATTTGATTGATAATTTCGTCAATCATATATTGGTAATCGTATTCAAATGCCAAAGAGTTTTTGATTGGAAATCCTCCTCCTATGTTCAATCCATCGAGTGTTGGACATTCTTTTTTCAACGCAACGTATACTTTGATACATTTTACTAATTCGTTCCAATAATAGGCATTGTCATTGATACCGGTGTTGATAAAAAAGTGCAACATTTTAAGTTCCAGTTTTTTATTATCCTGAATTTGCTTTTTATAAAACTGAACAATGTTTTTGTAACCAATTCCAAGACGGGAAGTATAGAATTCAAATTTGGGCTCTTCCTCTGCAGCTATACGGATTCCGATTTTGAATTTCCTTTTGATTTTGTCTTGTAAAATATCAAGTTCTTCGTAATTGTCAATAATTGGAATCGTATTTTTATGTCCGTTGTTAATCAATCGGGCAATGTTCTCAATGTATTGATCTCTTTTGAATCCATTACAAATCACATAAGTGCTTTTGTTAATTTTGCCCGAAGCCATCAAATTTTCAACAATATTAATATCAAAAGCCGAAGAGGTTTCAATATGAATATTGTTCTTAAACGCTTCGTTCATTACGTATTCAAAATGAGAACTTTTAGTACAATAGCAATAGTAATATTTGGCCTCATAATTGTTTTTTTCCATTGACTTACGAAACCAGTTTTTGGCCTTGTTAATGTTATTGGAAATTTGAGGTAAATAAGTAAATTTTAAAGGGGTTCCGTATTGTTCCACAAGTTTCATCAAATCAATATTGTGAAACTCAAGGTTGTCTTTATTTAAAGTAAATTCTTCTTGAGGGAAATAGTAAGTTTGATTTATTAAGTCGAAATATTTAGTATTCATTTGATTTTTAGTATTTTAGATTATTGGATTCAAAAAATAAATTAACTAAAATTCAAACTCTAATATTTGCAAAAATTATTTGTAGCTTCTCATTTTCGACTTTTAAATAAGGAAAAAGAGCAAAACTAAAAGTATCTTTAATAGTGAAAAATCGTCTCAATATTCTAAAAATAGAGCTACTGTTTTCGTATTTTAGGAAACTATAATTTCTTGTGTTTTGACTTTTTTTCATTGCAGCAAATGTAAAAAAATATTAAATACCAAAGCAATCCTTTTTAGTAAATAATTTAAGATTTATAATCTTCGAAAGCCCTTAGAATTAATTCATTCTCAACAGATTGATTGATTTTTATTTTTCCAATACCATCAATCAATGCAAACTGAATGTTTCCATACTCATTTTTCTTGTCATGAATCAATAATTCTAATATAGGTTCTATGTCGCTTTCTTCAAAAAGGACATCATCGTAAATTGTTTTTAGGGTTGACTTGATTTGTTGGTATTCATCAAAAGTGATCAAATCTTTTTCTAACGAAATAAAACTTTCCAATATCATTCCTATAGCAATAGCCTCACCGTGTAGTAAAGATTTTTTCTTTTCATGCTCTAAAAAATAACTTTCAATCGCGTGACCTAAAGTATGCCCAAAGTTCAATGCTTTTCGGATATTTTTTTCGGTTGGATCCTGAGTGACAATTTCATTCTTTATTTCGACAGAACGGTGAATTAATTCATCAAAATCGGCAAAATCGATGGTTTTCAAATCCAGGAATTTTTCCCAGTAGTCTTTGTCATAAATTAATCCGTGTTTGAGCATTTCGGCAAGGCCGGAACGCATCTCGTTTTTAGAAAGGGTTTCTAAATATTGGGTGTCAATAAGTACCATTTTCGGAACATTGATAACACCAATCTGGTTTTTCAAATTGCCTAAATCAACTCCTGTTTTTCCGCCTACTGAAGCATCAACCATAGAGAGTAAAGTGGTTGGAACGTGAATGAAATCCATTCCTCTTTTGAATGTAGAAGCTACAAAACCTCCTAAATCAGTGACAACACCGCCACCTACATTAATAACCAGACTTTTTCGGTCAGCTCCAAGTTCGGTCAATACATTCCATATTTGGACGCAAGTTTCAATATTTTTATTAGGTTCTCCCGCTTCAAATTCAACAATTTCTATTGTAAGATTGGTTTCCAAAAAAGGCAGGAATCTTGTCAAACAAAACTCATTCGTATTGTTATCAACAATGATAAATAAGTTCGAATATTTACTTTCGTTTAGGAACGAATTTAAGGCTTCATATCCCTTTTCATTAAAATAAATGGGATAATTATTGGCTTGAATTGTTTGCATTTTATTTTATTGATTGAAACCGCAAAATAAGGTAATTTTTACTGAATAATATTCAAAACTCTCTTTATATTTGTATAAAAATATAACAAAAAATGAAAAATTTATTCAATAACACACAAATTGCCTTTTCATTAAAAAGCGATACCGAACTGGATAGAGCTTATTTTCTTTTCAAATTAATTGATAATCAGCCTTTGGTTAGAATAGGAACTGCGGTCACAAATTTTGCCATAAAGGCAAATTTACCGGTCGAAGGCTTGATCCGCGCTACTGTTTTCGACCATTTTTGTGGTGGTGTTAATGAAGACGATTGTATTTCTGTGGTAGATAAAATGTTTGCCAAAGGAGTTTCCTCTGTTTTGGATTATTCTGTTGAAGGAAAAGAAGAGGAAGAACAATTTGATGCTGTTTTAGAGAAAACCTTAAAGCTGATAGATTTTGCCAAAGAAAAAAAGGCAATTCCGTTTGCCGTTTTTAAACCTTCTGGTTTTGGTCGTATAGATTTATATGAACAAGTTAGTCTAAGAAAAAAATTAACACCAGCTGAAGAGGAAGAATGGAATAAAATAGTGGCTCGTTTTGATAAAGTATGCAAAGCTTCTTATGATAGTGATGTTGCCCTTTTGATTGACAGCGAAGAAAGCTGGATGCAGGACGCAGTCGATGATTTAGTTACCCAAATGATGCAGAAATACAATAAATTAAAACCCATTGTCTTCAATACTTTGCAAATGTACCGTTGGGATCGATTGGATTTCTTAAAAAAATTACACGATAAAGCAAATGCTGAAGGGTTTCACATCGGAATGAAATTAGTACGTGGCGCTTATATGGAAAAAGAAAATGAGCGTGCTGTAGAAAAAGGGTATGCATCCCCAATTTGTGCTTCCAAAGAAGCTACCGATGATAATTACGATGCTGCTGTGAAATATATGGTCGATAATAAAATGGCTGTATTTGCAGGAACCCATAATGAATTAAGCACTTATTTCTTGATGGATTTGATGGAAGAAAAAGGGATAACATCAAATGACGATAAAATTTGGTTTGGTCAATTATATGGAATGAGTGATAATATCAGTTTTAATTTAGCGGCAAACGGATATAATGTTGCTAAATACCTGCCATTTGGCCCCGTAAAAGACGTGATGCCCTACTTGATTCGTCGTGCCGAAGAAAACACTTCGGTAGCAGGACAAACAAGCCGCGAATTGTCTATGATAAAAGCAGAACGAAACAGAAGAAAAGGAAAGTAATCTATAAAAAATAGAACACGGATAACACGGATTTACTTCGTAAAGACGCAGATAAAAACAGATTTTAATTGCATAAACAACAAGCAAAATCAGTTTTTACCCGCGTTTTCGCTTTTGCGAATCGCTGTCATCTGCGTCCAAAACAGGCTAAACGAATTGAGACCTGATAGGTTTTTAATTGCATAAACAACAAACAAAGTCAGTTTTTATCCGCATTTTCGCTTTTGCGAATCGGTGTCATCTGCGTCCAAAACAGACTAAACGAATTGAGACCTGTCAGGTTTTTATTTGCATAAACAAAAAAAATCAGTTTTTATCCGCGTTTTCGCTTTTGCGAATCGGTGTCATCTGCGTCCATAAATTAAGAATGGCTAAACTGCAAATTGCTCAGGTTTTTATAAATACCATTTTCTAAAGCAATCAATTCCTGATGCGTTCCTTGTTCTGAAATGATACCTTTATCCAGCACCAAAATCTGATCCGCACTGCGAATAGTCGAAAGGCGATGCGCAATAATAATACTTGTTCTTCCTTCCATCAAAATCTCTAGGGCTTCCTGAACCAGTTTTTCGCTTTCGCTGTCTAATGATGACGTAGCTTCGTCTAATATTAAAATACTTGGGTTTTTGAGCAAAGCTCTTGCGATGGCGACACGTTGTCTTTGTCCTCCTGAAAGTTTAACACCGCGTTCGCCAACGACAGTTTCAAATTTTTCAGGAAAACTTTCAATAAAACTCAAAGCATTGGCTTGTTTTGATGCCAAGATAATTTCTTCATCAGTAGCGTCTGGATTTCCATAAGCAATGTTTTCCTTGATGGTTCCGCCAAAAAGAATTACGTCTTGAGGTACAATACTCATATTCCCCCGAAGATTTTCTAAATCATAATCGTAAATGTTTTTGCCGTCTATCAATATTTCGCCACTGTCAATATCATAAAAGCGCAACAATAAGGAAGCAATTGTCGATTTTCCAACGCCACTTGGCCCGACGATGGCTATCTTTTGACCAAAGTTAGCCGTGAAATTAACGCCTTTCAAAACCTTCATTTCTTTTCGGGAAGGGTAGGTGAATCCCACATTTTTGAAAGTAACATTCCCTTGTATCTTTTGAACGGAATGTGAATTTTGAGTCGAGTTAATTTTTTCAGGAGTTTCATCCAATAATTCAAAAACTCGTTCAGTGGCTCCAACAGCTTTTTGAATTTGGGCATAAAGCTCGGCGATTCCGCCAAAAGAAGCTCCAACGAAAGTAGAATACAAAACAAAAGAGATTAATTGTCCCACGCTCATTTCACCGCTGATACTCAATCGAACACCAAACCAAACCACGGCAACAATGGCTCCGAATAAACAAAAAATGATGAAGGAAGCAAAGTAGCCTCTAAATTTCCCTCCTTTGATGGCCAGTTTCACGACTTCTTTGATTTTTCCATCATAACGGGCAATTTCATACCATTCATTGGCGAAAGCCTTAACAATACTGATTCCCTGCATCGTTTCTTCAACAATAACCTGACTTTCGGCAACTTGGTCCTGTACTTTTTTCGAATATTTTCGAATGAATCTTCCAAAAATAACTGCTGCAACTGCCACAAGCGGAACAACGGAAAGCATTAACAAAGTTAACTTGACGCTTTCAGTAGCCAATAAAATGACACCACCAATGATTAAAATAAATTGACGTAAAAATTCAGCAATAGTAGTGGTTAAGGTGTCTTGAATTTGAGTGATATCAGAACTGATGCGGCTGTTTAATTCTCCAACTCGTTTATGCGAAAAGAAAGACATTGGCAGTTTTACCAGATTACTGTATAACGAAAGGCGAAGATTGGCGAGGGTGTGTTCCGTAAAATTGACGAATAAGGATACTCTGAAAAAAGAAAAAATGGATTGCAAAAACAAAATTCCAATGAGTAATAAAGCGATATTGTTAACTTGAGAATAACTTTTATCCTTGACACAGTCAACCAACATCCCCATCAATTTTGGGAAAGCTAAAGCAGTTGCGCCGGTAAGCAATAGAAAAACCAGTCCTACGTAAAATTTCCAGCGGTGACCACTGGCATATTTGAATATGATAGTTGCTTTACTGAGTGAATTTGCCGTAATTTTTGATTTTGGTAAATCATTTTCTTTTTTGAAGTGTGCCATTTAGGATGTTTTGTTTTTACAAATATAATATTATACTGAGTTGTATTTCATTTCTGATAAAAATTATATTTTATCTCATTTTGTTTGCGAATCCAATATCTACCTTGAAGATTTGAACTCCTTAAAAAGGCGATTATCTCAGTTGGTTCAGAGCATTCCGATGCAATCGTAAGTATTCGGCGGGGCGAACCTTCCGATTGTATTGGGACAGGCTATCACCGCCCACAAAAAAACTCCTCAATTCATTGAGGAGTTTATTTATACCAGAGTGCTAAATGCTATTTTTTAATGATATCATTCAAAACCGCTTTCTCAGGATAATTAATTACTTTGAGAATGATTTCCTGATTTTGTACCGTTTTCCCCTCGATAACATAAATTTTTCCTTTTTCGAATTCAATATTGCTTTGGTCAAAATCAACATCTCCATATTTCAAAGTGTTTTTTATATCGATGGTGTCAATCCATTTTTCAGCCAATATTTGGGAGGCTTTATCCGAATAATTAAAGGGTTTATTCCTTAAGTCATTCAAGACTCTGGCATTTGGAAAATAATTACAACGGGTGTCTTTTCCACTAAAAACAGCTGCCACAAAGAAAGAGCCCATTATTAATCCTATTAAGTAATAGGCGAAACGATGTGAAAATTTCATATTTTAATTTTCGGCAAAGATAAAAGAAAGTTTATTTAAAACACGATTAAATTAATATCGTTGCTTGGTAAATCAAACCAGTCGCCAATAGCTATATTGGTAAGGATTCCATGATATAAATACACTCCGTGTTTTAAACCGTTATTGCATCGGATGGCACTTTCGATACCGCCATCTTCGGCAATCTGCAATAAGTAAGGAGTAATAATATTGCTGATTGAAAGGGATGCCGTTTTTGAATATCGGGAAGGAATATTGGGAACGCAATAATGCAATACGCCACTTTTAACAAAAGTTGGTTTTTCGTGAGTGGTCACTTCTGATGTTTCAAAACAACCTCCAGTGTCTATGCTGACATCAACGACTACAGCTCCTTTTTTCATATGTTCGACCATAGTTTCAGTAACGATAACCGGACATCTTTCTTTACCACGCATAGCGCCAATAGCCACATCACATCTTCTTAATGCTTTCAATAAGGATTTGGGTTGAATGGTGGAGGTAAAAATGCGCTGATTCAAATTGTTTTGCAAACGACGTAGTTTTGTAATCGAATTGTCAAAAACTTTTACATTGGCACCTAGACCAATAGCGGTTTTTGCTGCAAATTCGCCCACGGTTCCCGCTCCAATAATAACCACGTCAGTAGGAGGAACGCCTGTAATGTTACCAAATAATAATCCTTTTCCAAAGGAATTGGTAATCATCAATTCAGCTGCAATCAGTATCGATGCGGTTCCTGCAATTTCACTCAATGATTTCACTGCTGGATACGAGCCATCTTCATCTTTAATATATTCGAAAGCCAATGCTGTAATTTTTTTCTTTTTTAAGGCTTCGAAATAGGATTTTTTTCTAGTTTTTATCTGAATTGCCGAAATGATAATGGTTTCAGGACTTATCATCGCAATTTCGGCTAGAGTAGGAGGTTCCACTTTTAAAAGCATTGGGCAACTGAAAACTTTTTTGGTGTCTTTAGTAATTTCGGCTCCGGCATCAGCATATTCTTTATCGGAATAACTCGAACTTTCTCCAGCTCCGGCTTCTATCATCACGCGATGTCCCTGATAAGTTAAGGAGTTTACAGCATCTGGAGTAAGGCAAATGCGGCGTTCTTGAAAACTGGTCTCTTTGGGTAAACCAATGAAAAGTTCGCTTTTGTGCCTTGCTATTTCAAGTTTTTCTTCTTGAGGTAATAACTGTTGCTTCGTAAATGGAGTTATCGACATTGTTTAATCTCTTTAGGTTTAATTCCTCGAAGCTCTGCTTCGGTTTTTTTTTGCCACAGATTCACAGATTAAAAAAGATTTTCAAAAATCTGTGAATCTGTGGCTGTTATTTCGCTAATACCTCTGGGGCTCTGCCCCGAGGTAGTTTATTGAAATTAGTGGTACAATTTACTGAAAAAAATCAGAATTTGGTCATTATAACGATATTAATTCAGCATACATCCGAATCAAAAATGAAAATCTGTTATTAAAGAATCCGCTCCATCTTAATATCCGCTCTTTCATAAATGCCTTCTTCTAAAGGAACTTCCTCGAATCCAAATTTCTTATACAAATACAAGGCAGGCAATAATTTCCGGTTCGAATACAAAACGAGTTTTTTTATACCTTTTTGTTGAGCAAATTCAATGCAATGTTCCATAAGTTTGTTGCCAATTCCTAATCCCTGAACCCCATCAGTTACCGCCATTTTACTCAACTCGAAAGTGGTTTCGTTTATTTTTAACAATGAAATGGTGCCAACAATTTTGCCATTGTATTGGGCATAAAAAATCATTCCTCCCTTGTCAATAATTTCGCCTTGAGGATTAGAAAGCACAAGCTCATCTTTAGCTTCTACTTTGAAATGCTTTTTTAGCCATTCAAAATTTAGCGTTTTTATAGCATCCTTTAAATGCGGAGAAAACGGAATAATTATAACAGTGTTATCGATATCCATAATTTTAAAATTAAATTAATTCTAAAAGGCGTTTGCCGTCAGAAAGCAATGTAATTGAAATTGTTGAATGTAAATCTGGAATAAGATTTGGTATCTTTTCGCCCCACTCAATAAAACACCAGTTGCCAGAATAGAGGTATTCATCAGCTCCCATATCCAAAGCTTCGATTTCAGTATTCAGCCTGTAAAAATCAAAATGATAAATAGTCTGTTTATTAGTAGTTTGATATTCGTTAACTAAAGAAAAAGTTGGACTACTTGTTACGTCATTTACGCCCATTTTTTTAGCCAAAGCTTTTATTAAAGTAGTTTTTCCAACACCCATTTCGCCGTTAAAAAGGAGGACTTTATTCGGGTTTTTTTCTAATATTTGCTGGGCAACTTCATTGATTTCATCTAATGAAAAAGTGATTTCCATAAATTCAGTGTTCAGTGTTCAGTGTTCAGTGTTCAGTGTTCAGTGTTCAGTGTTCAGTGTTCAGTGTTCAGTGTTCAGTTTTTCTGCAAACTGACCACTGACCACTGAAGTCTAATTATTTCGGGTTAAAAATCAAAAACGGGATAATCATTTCTTCCAATGAAATTCCGCCGTGTTGATACGTGTTTTTATAATAACTCACATAATGATTGTAGTTATTTACATAAGCCAAAAACAAGTCGTTTTTGGCAAAAATATAAGAACTGCTCATATTTATGGTGGGTAAACCTATGTTTTTCGGTTCTTTCACGGCATAAACATCTTTCTGTTCGTAGGACAAACTTCGGCCTGTTTTATAGCGCAAATTGAGACTAGTGTTCTTGTCACCAATGACTTTCGATGGATTCTTTACATTTATGGTTCCGTGATCCGTGGTCAAAATCAATTTGAAACCCAATTTTTGTGCCTGTTGAATAATTTCTAAAAGAGGGGAATTCTTAAACCAACTCAATGTCAGCGAGCGATACGCCTTATCATCCGAAGCCAGTTCTTTAACCACATCCATTTCGGTTTTGGCGTGCGAAAGCATATCTACGAAATTGTAAACCACTGTAACCAAATCATTGGTTTTTAATGTTCTAAAGTTTTCAACCAGTTTTTTTCCTCCGGCAAGATTGGTGATTTTAAAATAATCCTGCTTGATATTCAATCCCAATCGTTTTAATTGCGCTGTCAAAAACTCGGCTTCATATAAATTTTTGCCACCTTCTTCAGGATCGTTTTTCCAATATTGCGGAAACTGTTTTTCCATTTCAAGCGGCGTCAAACCCGAGAAAATTGCATTTCGGGCATACTGAGTCGCTGTTGGCAAAATGGCGTAATACGGCACTTCTTTTTCCAGTTTATAATGATTACCCACCACGCTTTCAAAAACTTTCCATTGGTCGTAACGCAAGTTGTCAATGACCACAAACAAAATAGGCTTGTCTTTTTTTACGATTTCTGGAACCACTAATTCCCTGAATAAATTGTGTGAAAGCACCGGTTTATCCGCTTTTGGAGCAAACCAATCTTCATAATTGCGTTCGATGAATTTTCCAAATTGCGAATTGGCTTCCGCCTTTTGCGATTCCAGAATTTCAATCATGCCCTGGTCATCGATGTTCTCAAGTTCCAACTCCCAAAAAACCAATTTTTTATACAATTCTACCCAGTCCTCATAGGAATTGACCATCGCCATTTCCATCGATATTTTGCGGAATTCCTTCTGATAGTCCAAGGTTGTTTTTTGCGAAATCAATCGGGAATGATCTAGGTTTTTTTTCAAACTCAACAAAATCTGGTTAGGATTTACCGGTTTTATCAAATAATCGGCAATTTTGGAGCCTATGGCTTCCTCCATAATATATTCTTCCTCGCTTTTAGTAATCATAATCATCGGAATCGAAGATTTCTTTTCCTTCATTTCCGAAAGCGTTTCCAAGCCACTCATTCCGGGCATATTTTCGTCAAGAAAAACAATGTCAAAATTATCATTTTCAAAAATATCAATCGCATCACGACCGTTATTGCAGGTGGTGACACTATAGTTTTTCTTTTCCAGAAATAAAATATGCGGTTTTAAATAGTCAATTTCATCATCGACCCAAAGTATTTTTATCTTATCCATAATTTTATAAAAAGTATTCAAAAGTAATAAATCAATGTGCCAATTTACCTTTTTTATAACGGGAAGTTACCAATTCTATGATAATTTAGTATTATTTTAAGGTATTGGGTTGCCCTATGTCATTGCGAGGAACGAAGCAATCTCATTATTAGAACAACAATTGTGATTTGCTTTGCCTTTTCGAGCAAAGCTCTTAGAACTCCATCGTTGAAATGATAAATAAACCTATTAATTGAATACCCTTTTGGGCGTGTCACCGCCTCCGCAAGCTCCGGCGCTGTCGGGCTGTACGCTGTATTCCCGATTTACAAAAACTACAGCTAAAAAGCCTTGTTTTTTTAAATCGGGAGATGCCGCTTCCATCCCTCACGCAATCCAGAGTTGATACTATATTCATTTTATAAAGACTTATCTTCAAAAAAAAGGATAGGAATTAGACTGTTTTATTTAATCATTTGTAATAATTTATTTATACATTTGAAAGAATATAAAGTCTGACGTTTATCAGACAAAGCCACCCAATTTATGGGTGATAAGTCTGATTTCGTTAGACCTATATACAAGTTACCACCATTGCTAAAAAGACGACACATATGAGAATGCTATTTACACTTTTACTAATCGTCTACAGTTCAGTTGCTTCCGGACAAGAATACACAACCAATTATCCCACTGTAGCTTATTCATCCGCGAACTATTGTAGAATTGCAAAGGTTATTGTTGGTGAAAAGAGCACGAAAGTATTAATTGAAGTTACAGGACAAAGGGGTGCAAGCCCTTGGGTTAGTTTTAGTAACTGGACTGTACTTCTGCCTTATAATTCAGGAAACGGACTATCTGAATTAAGAAACTACGATTTGAATATACCTGAAATACAATCTGCCGACCCTACTTATTTATCAATTTGGAGAGATGTTGCAGATAAAAGAAAATCAATGCAAGCTGAAGCCATAAAAGTTTTCGGAGAGAATTTAATTGAAAATTTGGGAGCTGAAAAGCTGGGAACTAGATATAACATCAAATCTAAAGAAGGTAAAGTATTTAGTTTTTGGTTAACATTTGGGAAATTACCACCCGGGGTTGAAAAAGTAACAATAATTGAACTTATTGAGGGTGGCTTTGAGTGGGCTGGTATTACAATCAATAATCCAGACAATACACCAAAAACTCAATGGAATGAAGTGTCATTAAAATTAGACTGGGAGAAAAACGGGTTGAACTCGATGGAAGGGATTTATGAAAATACAGTAAATGATAATAATTCTCCGAAATACAGATTAGCGTTAAAGTTTAACAAAACATCTGACAACTATGATTTAATTTATTTATCAGGTGCTGACAATAGTGTTTGGAAAACGGGTGATATAAAAGCAATCATTTCCAAAACTGCTAGTCCTAATATTTTTAAGGTAAAATGGTATTTAGGAAATAAAACAACAAGCGAAGATTTATATATTTTATTTGAACAGGGTCTAATGAAAATTATTTGGACAAATGGCAGTCCAGAAAATTTATATTTAAAGTTATATCCTACTGCATCTGATAATATTACTACAAATTCAAGTAATGAAAAAAGTTCGGGAACTGGTTATGCGATTTCATCGAATGGCTACATCGTAACCAATCATCACGTTACTAACGGAGCAACCTCAATAAAAATTAGAGGAATTAACGGTGACTTCTCAAAAACATATACAGCAAAAGTTGTAATTGAAGATAAAAACAACGACCTCTCAATTATAAAAATTGATGACCCAAGTTTTACTTCCTTGGGAACAATTCCATATATCATAGCAAATCGCTCATCAGACGTAGGTGGTTCAGTTTTTGTTTTAGGTTATCCCCTGCGCTCGACAATGGGAGATGAAGTAAAACTAACAAATGGAATTATCAGTTCTAAATCAGGCTTTCAAGGTGATGTTACCTCATATCAAATTACCGCTCCTATTCAGCCAGGAAATAGTGGCGGACCATTATTTGACGATAAAGGAAATATTATCGGAATAATAAATGCAAAACACGTTGGAGCAGAAAATGCTTCTTATGCTATTAAAGTATCCTATTTAATGAACCTTATTGACTTAATGCCAACACCTCCGAAACTTCAAACAATAAGTACAGTTACGGGTAAACCTTTGACAGAGCAAGTAAAGATTTTAAAGAAATTTACTTATATAATTGAAATTAATCAATGACGACAATAAGCACTGGTGAGTAACAGCGCTTAAAAGAAATTGGCGGTTCAGTGGTTAAATGAAGCTTTGTGCTTCTTATCAAGTGCAGTGCTTGCCCCGCTACCGCACGAATCCTTTCGTGTGGTATTAAACCCGCTGTAGTAGCGGGACGTTAGCAGCAATACAAAAAAACGAAACGAATTGTAATATGACAGAATTTGATGATTTTGAAAAAGGTCAAAAGAGTTTTTTGAATGGTAAAGTATCTCAATTTATGGATGTTTATATTCGAAAAAATAAGGTATGGACTGCTGAACAAGTACAATCTGACTTCCGCGAAAAAACTTTATTAGAAATTGAAAATGGTGTTTATGAACCTGACCCAAAGTATGACGATTTATTAACTCTTGAGAACAGAAATTTACTAAATAAAAAACTTGAAGCTATTAAATGGCTTACATCTGAAAATGGCAAAGTTTTTTCCATTAATCGTTTCAATCAAAAAATCCAAAAAGATAAACCAATTGCCGATAGAAAAAGTCCAATAGTTGAAAAAATAAGGTTTGGTTTTAATAGGGATGAAAATTATTTATTTGACATAAATTATGGGCTTAAAGGGAGGTACAGTTATGTGCAAACTTCAGAACTTGAGACAATAAACTATTTACCGTGGACAATTGAACACGTTAATACTGAATTGAAAGAAAAATATAATTGTAGTATTTTTGATTGTCTAGAAAAACTCTCTACAAGCTACTTAGAAGCAAAATTTGTAGAATATTGGAAGCAAAATTATGCTTCAGATAAAAACAACCCTGCGATTATTCCCGAAGTTTGTGGATTAAAATCAAACTTTTACTATTTCACTCATAATGAAAATATTTACACTCAGAAATCAGAAATTCGTGAAGAAATTACCAGTCGTATAAAAATTTCAAATTTTAGATATGATTTTTTAGTTGTTAATTTTAAAAATCAAAAAATTGCTTTTATAGAATTAGATGGTTTTGAACATCATAAAACCAGACAACAACAAACGATTGACAGTATAAAACGGAACAGTGCTTCTAAAAACAAAATTGTATTATTTACTTTTACTTCTAAACGAATTAATGAAGACTTAAAATCTGTATTCAATGAATTAGAATCATATCTAACGTAAAACAACTACTGCCAACACACGCTACAATCAATTTGGGTATTTGGCTTAAGGGAAAAATTGGTTTGTATTTGGAAGATTTGGCAAATATGAATAATGGTCTTAATTTAGACCCAAACTGCGTGTAGCGCGGGGACGTTATCTGTCAGGCAAAAAGACAAGTAAACATTTAGAATTAAAATAATGACTAATACAGTAATAGTTAAAACAATATACAATTGTTCATTAGAAAGAGCCTTTAAAACTCCAATGTTATGTGATGTTTCAAAAATTCATACTGGATTTGGAATAATGCCAAAAGTTACACACTGTACAAATGACGAAAATTGGGGAAAACCCAACTATAGGAAAAAGGTCTTTGTTGCAAAATCAATCTCACAAAAAGGAGGTTGGGCTTCTGTTGACAAAGTAATTGAACGTATAGAAAATAAATATTGGATAATTGAGGTTAGTGATTTTCAATCTTGGATGTTAGGCTTTTGAAGATTTGTAGGAGAATGGAAAACAACTGAAATTGAAAAAAATAAAATACTAGTAGAATATAAATACATTCTACATTCGGATGTTGCTTTGCTTTATCCATTAAATTGGTTATTCGCAAAGACATTTTGGAAAACTTATATGAAAAGAGTAGTTGAAAATGTGAAACATCTGGCTTATAATAACGAGCCTTACCTTTATGAATAAATACCGAACTGATTATCGATTACATCGAACACCAGATTAGGTCAGTCACCTCTGGAATACAAAAATTTATCTCCTGAATGATAACTCGAATTGTAGCTATTTTTTTTGTTTATAATGTTAGTGTCAGAGAGAAAAATCCCTCAAAGATTGTTCGAATTTTAGCCTAACTTTAATAAATTGTGCGATTGGCTTTACATCCGAGTTAATTAATATAAAATACTTATATTCAGTATGATATATTTATTATTTTTGGTTTATAAAACAATTTTTCATTCATCTTAACGTTGGATTCTTTCAGGAATTGTTTTCAGAAAATGGTATAATTATTGTTTGTATAATTTGAACAAATTATCATATTACTAATGAGGAAAATATTTTACATATTAATTCCAGTTGGAATCCTACTCTCCAGTTTCAAAAAGGGATTACCGGTTCCAGAAAATAAAACCCATGAAATTTCGTCAGTGGTTAATGTATCTACTATGGCTCCTGTAACGGAACAAAGGCTTTTAGAACGCGTAAAAATCATAAAAGAATTCATTACCAAAAATCCCAAATACAATACAGAACTGGCTTTTTTTATTGATATGCGAGTGATGTCTGGGAAAAACAGATTCATAGTATACAACTTGAAAAAAGATTCAATTGTGGATCAAGGTCTCGTGGCACACGGCATTGGTTCAGAAACAGATAACAAACCCGAATTGAAATTCAGCAACAATAACAGCTCTTATTGTACTGCATTAGGCAAATACTCTGTTGGAAGTAATTATGTGGGCCAATATGGCAAATCCTATAAATTATACGGTCTAGATCCAACAAACAGTAATGCTTTTGCAAGAAGTATTGTTTTGCACAAGTATAATCAGGTTCCTTATGAGGAACAAAACAGACCCATTTGTCATAGTATGGGTTGCCCAATGGTCAATGAAATATATTACAACAGAATTGAGAAATTAATTGACAATTCTAAAAGAAATATCATTTTGGATATCTACTATTAAGGTTCTATTTACTATTTTATAAAAATGGAACGCAGATGAAACAGATTGCTTAGGCAACGCGCTGATAAAAACGGATTTGAAAACCAGATAAAAGGCACATATAATTCATCAATCCCAATAAATATAGTCCCTACAGGACATTTTTTCGGCTAATTTTCTTTTTTTTTACCGATATTTAACTCCTAGCGGAGTAAATCTTGTAGAGATTATATCTTGGTAGATAAGTAGTTATGGATTAATATTTTGTCCCTTAGGGACGAAATAATATTTTATCGGACATTAATGAAAACAATAATTAAATCCGCATTAATCCGTGTTTTCGCAAAGCGAATCTGCGTTAATCTGTGTCCCAAAATAATCATATCAATGGTTTTTGACTTTCTTTCAAAATCCGGAAGTGCCATTATTAATAAAGTGCTACTGCCAAAATGACTTCCCAAAATCGGTAACAAAACTTGAGTTTTACTTCTTCAAAACCCGACAATTCGGATTTTCAAAGTAAAATTTTCATTACCCCTTTAATTCCTTATATTTGTTACCCAAAACTAAGTTATAGTGAGCGAAATCAATAAGCTGAAAATATTTAATGACCCCATTTATGGGTTTATTACCATCCCAAATGCCTTAATTTACGATTTAATCCAGCATCCCTATTTTCAACGGTTGCGACGCATTTCCCAAATGGGATTGTCGTATTTAGTCTATCCCGGAGCAAATCACACCCGTTTTCATCACGCCTTGGGCTGTATGCACATTATGCAAAAAGCCGTCGATGTCTTGCGTTTCAAAGGAGTTTCTATTTCGTTTGAAGAAGAAAATGCCTTGTATATCGCTATTTTGTTGCACGACATTGGTCACGGACCTTTCTCCCACGCAATGGAAAGAAGCATTGTCGAAGATGTACATCACGAAGAAATTTCTCTCTTGTTTATGAACCAGTTAAACATAGAATTTGAAGGCCAATTGAGTTTGGCTATTCAAGTTTTTCAAGGGGATTACCATAGGAAATTTATGTTGCAACTCATCTCAAGCCAACTCGATATGGACCGAATGGATTACTTGAAACGCGACAGCTTTTATTCAGGTGTGGCCGAAGGAAATGTCAATTCCGAAAGGTTAATCCAAATGATGAATGTGGTCGATGATGTTCTGGTCATTGAAGAAAAAGGGATTTATTCCGTAGAGAAATTCCTGATGTCCAGACGATTGATGTATTGGCAGGCTTATTTACACAAAACCAGTTTAGTTGCCGAGTTAATCTTGACCAAAGTCCTGAAGCGCGCCAAAGAACTGACTGAAAAAGGAATAATTTTGCATTGTAGCGAACCCTTGATGTTCTTTATGCAGCATAAAATCACGTTAGAAACTTTCGATAACGAAAACCTTGATTTGTTCTCCCAATTAGATGATTTTGATATTATAAGTGCTTTAAAATCATGGCAAAAGCATGACGATTTCATATTGTCTTCCTTGAGTAAAATGATAATCAACAGAGATTTATTAAAAATAAAAGTGAGCGATATAAAAGTTCCAACAGAAGATTTACACATTCTGAAAGATCGTTTTGCATTGGAGAACAATATTACTTTGGCAGAAACCAGTTATTTTATTTTTAAAGGTAAAATTAAAAACCAAGCCTATAGCAAAGAAGCCGAACCCATACGAATTCTGAAAAAAGACAAAACTATTGAAGATGTTGTTGAAGCCTCTGATCAATTGAATTTGAAGTCATTGTCTAAATTTGTGACCAAATATTATATATGTTTCCCAAAACAACTTGTGTAAAAACCAACATTTAAAATCTATTTTTTATATTTTTGTCCAGATGAAATTTACAGCAGAGCAAATAGCGGGTGTTTTAGACGGAGTAGTCGTTGGTAATCCCAATGCCGAAGTTTATAAATTGTCTAAAATCGAAGAAGGTTCCGATGGTTCAATCACTTTTTTGGCAAACCCAAAATACTTACCTTATATTTATACCACTCAGGCAACCATAACTATTGTCAATTCAACTTTTGTTCCTGATGGCGAATTGGCCACCACACTGATAAAAGTGGAGGATGCCTATTTGTCTTTTACTAAATTACTCGAATTTTACGACCAGGCAAGAAAAGCAAATAAAACAGGAATAGAACAGCCTTCATTTATTTCGGAAAGTGTAAAATACGGTGCCAATTTATATCTGGGAAGCTTTAGTTATATTGCAGAAAATGTGGTTATGGGCGACAACGTAAAGATTTATCCCAATTGTTTCATTGGAGAAAATGTGGTAATGGGCGATAATGTTACTATTTTTGCCGGCGCTAAAGTGCATTCGGAAACCATCATTGGAAACAATTGTGTGATTTATTCCGGAGCAGTAATAGGAGCAGACGGTTTTGGCTTTGCGCCAAATGAGGACGGGACGTATACAAAAATCCCTCAAATAGGAAATGTTATTATAGAAGACAATGTCGATATTGGAGCAAACACCACCATCGATAAAGCCACGATGGGCTCTACCATTATTAGAAAAGGAGTGAAACTGGACAATCAAATTCAGATAGGTCATAATGTCGAAATTGGCGAAAATACAGTGATTGCTGCACAAACAGGAATAGCCGGTTCTACCAAAATTGGCAAAAACGGAATGATTGGAGGTCAGGTAGGAATTGTAGGACATTTGACAATTGGTAATAATGTCCGAATTCAGGCACAATCTGGAGTTAGCAGGAATATAAAAGATGATGAAGTGTTACAGGGAAGTCCGACATTTGGATACAATGATTTTAATAAATCGTATGTTCATTTCAAGAACTTACCAAAAATTGTGACAGAGATAGAAGAATTAAAAAAACAAATATTAAACCAAAAAAATGGAAAAAATGGTTAAACAGAAGACCATCAAAACAGAGGTTTCACTTACAGGAGTTGGATTGCACACGGGAAAAGAAGTGAATATGACTTTTAAGCCAGCGCCAATTAATAATGGTTTTACTTTTGTTCGAAAAGATTTAGAAGGACAACCGGTTATTGAAGCCGATGCAAATTATGTTGTAAACACACAAAGAGGAACCAATTTAGAAAAATTAGGGGTTAAAATTCAAACTCCTGAACACGTTTTGGCAGCATTGGTGGGTTGTGATTTAGACAATGTAATCATTGAATTAGATGCTTCAGAACTTCCTATTATGGATGGTTCTTCAAAATATTTTGTTGAAGCTATCGAAAAAGCGGGAATTGAGGAACAGGAAGCAAAAAGAAAAGTATATGTAGTAAAAGAAATTATTTCTTTTACTGATGAAGAAACGGGCAGCGAAATTATGGTGATGCCTAGTGATAATTATTGTGTTACTGCAATGGTTGACTTTGGGACTAAAGTGTTAGGTACCCAAAATGCCACGATGAAAACAATTGCTGATTTTAAAACAGAAATTGCCGAATCAAGAACCTTTAGTTTTCTGCATGAACTGGAATCTCTTTTGGATGATGGTTTAATAAAAGGAGGCGATTTGAATAACGCTATCGTATATGTGGATAAGGAAATTTCCGAAAAAACAATGAATAGCCTTAAAATTGCTTTTGGAAAAGATGAAATAACAGTCAAACCAAATGGTATTTTAGATAATTTAACCTTGCATTATCCAAATGAAGCTGCAAGACATAAACTACTCGATGTAGTGGGCGATTTATCTTTAATTGGAACCAGAATACAAGGAAAAGTAATTGCAAATAAACCAGGGCATTTTGTAAACACTCAGTTTGCAAAAAAAATGGCCAAAATCATAAAAATCGAACAACGAAATCATGTTCCTGTTTACGACTTGAATCTGGAACCCTTGATGGATATTCACAAAATTATGTCCGTGCTTCCGCACAGACCACCATTTTTGTTGATTGACAGAATAATCGAAATGTCTGAAAGCCATATAGTGGGATTGAAGAATGTAACAATGAACGAAAATTTCTTTGTAGGTCATTTTCCAGGAGCACCAGTTATGCCAGGAGTTTTAATTGTAGAAGCAATGGCGCAAACAGGTGGGATATTAGTATTGAGTACAGTTTCAGATCCTGAAAATTACCTGACTTATTTTATGAAAATTGACAATGTAAAATTCAAACATAAAGTATTGCCTGGTGATACCTTGATTTTTAAATGTGATTTAATCACACCTATCAGAAGAGGAATTTGCCATATGCAAGCCAATGCTTATGCCAATGGAAAACTAGTGGCTGAAGCCGAATTGATGGCGCAAATTGCTAAAAAACAATAATTTAAAAAAAATATAGATGAATCAACCCTTAGCTTATGTTCATCCAGGTGCGAAAATTGCAAAAAATGTAGTTATTGAACCTTTTACCACCATTCATAATAACGTTATTATAGGTGATGGAACCTGGATAGGTTCAAATGTTACCATAATGGAAGGCGCAAGAATAGGTAAAAATTGCAATATTTTTCCGGGGGCAGTAATTTCTGCAATCCCACAAGATTTAAAATTTGGTGGAGAAGATTCTTTGGCAATAATTGGGGACAATTGTACCATTAGAGAATGCGTAACTATCAATAGAGGAACAATAGCTTCAGGTCAGACTGTTATTGGTAATAATTGTTTAATCATGGCAGCAGCACATATTGCTCACGATTGTCACATTGGTGACAATGCCATTATTGTTAACGGAGTTCTTTTGGGTGGACATGTAACGATTGGTAAATACGCCATTATTGGAGGTTTGTCAGCAGTACATCAGTTCATTAGTGTTGGAGATCATGCTATGATTTCAGGAGGTTCGTTATTAAGAAAAGATGTACCACCATTTACTAAAGCAGCAAAAGAGCCTTTGTCCTATGTAGGAATCAATTCAGTAGGATTGAGAAGAAGAGGTTTTACATCTGAAAAAATAAAAGAAATTCAAGAAATATACAGGATTCTTTATCAAAAAAATTATAATGTAACACAAGCTCTTGGAATCATAGAAGGCGAAATGGAAGCAACTCCCGAAAGAGATGAAATTATTGATTTTATCAGAAATTCATCAAGAGGAGTGATGAAAGGCTATTCAGGAAACTACTAGTCAGATTGCAGATTGCAGTCTCGATTTTGTACAAAAAATGAAAAACAAATAATAAAAATTATCTATTAACAATATCACTTTTCGTCTCCCTCTCCTTTGGAGAGGGTCGGGGTGAGGAAAACAAACATATAAAATGGCATCAACATCAGATATAAGAAATGGATTGTGCATAAAATACAACAATGACATCTATAAAATTATAGAATTCCTTCATGTTAAACCTGGAAAAGGACCTGCATTTGTTAGAACAAAACTAAGAAGCTTGACTAACGGAAAAGTATTGGACAACACTTTTTCAGCAGGACACAAAATTGAAGAAGTTAGAGTTGAAAATCATAAATTCCAATATTTATATCCAGAAGGAGATGAATTTCATTTTATGAATGTGGAAACTTTTGAACAAATTTCCTTGAATAAAAATATCTTGGACTCACCAGGATTATTGAAAGAAGGCGAAAATGTTATGGTAAGTATCAATACAGAAACTGAATTACCTCTTTCAGTAGATATGCCAGCATCTGTAATACTTGAAGTGACTTATGCAGAGCCAGGAATAAAAGGAAATACGGCAACTAATGCTACAAAATCAGCTACGGTTGAAACTGGAGCGACAGTAAATGTTCCTTTATTTATCAACGAAGGCGACAAAATAAAAATCGATACCGCTTCTGGAAATTACATGGAAAGAGTTAAGGAATAAGCCCCCTAACCCCCGAAGGGGAATAGTTGGTTTAATATATTATATTTTAGTAAAAAATTTCCCATATAGGGGACAGGGGCTATGAAATTCAATAAAACCCAAACATTAAAGGAAATTGCAGCTATTATCAACAGCGAATTCGTTGGTGATGCTGATTTTCCAGTTTCTGGAATGAACGAGATTCACGTGGTGGAAACAGGTGATATTGTTTTCGTGGATCATCCAAAATACTATGATAAAGCGTTAAACTCTGCCGCAACGACCATTTTGATTAATAAAAATGTAGATTGCCCTGAAGGAAAAGCATTATTGATTTCAGACGATCCTTTTAGGGATTTCAATACATTAACGAATCATTTCAAACCTTTTCAGTTTTCTAATGTTGCTATTTCGGCTTCTGCCAAAATTGGAGTAGGAACAATAATCCAACCGAATTCCTTTATTGGAAACCATGTAGTTATTGGGAAAAATTGCCTGATTCATTCAAATGTTTCCATTTATGACCATACCATAATTGGAGATAATGTGATTATTCACGCTGGAACTATTCTGGGAGCAGATGCTTTTTATTATAAAAAACGTCCGGAAGGGTATGACCAATTAATTTCCGGAGGGAGAGTGGTAATTAAAGATAACGTTGGAATTGGTGCGCTTTGTACCATTGACAAAGGAGTTACCGGAGATACCACCATTGGCGAAGGCACAAAAATTGACAATCAAGTACACGTTGGACATGATACTGTCATTGGAAAAAAATGTTTGATTGCTTCTCAAACAGGAATTGCAGGTTGTGTAATAATAAAAGATGAAGTCACGATTTGGGGACAAGTAGGAACCACAAGTGGAATAACAATAGGTGAAAAGGCAGTAATTTTAGGGCAAACTGGAGTTACAAAATCAGTGGAGGGCGGTAAAACCTATTTTGGCACTCCAATAGAAGAATCTCGTGAAAAATTGAAACAGCTTGCGAATATTAAAAAGATACCAGAAATACTTCAAAAATTAAAAGATCTATTATGAAGCCAAAAGATGTAGTTTTAGATTTCTACAAATCTGATGTTCTCTTGGATAGAAAAACTGTTAGCGATTTATTACATCCAGAAGTTATAATGGATTGGAATAGCAGCAAAGGTTTTATTCAAATGAATTATGATGATTTTTTATCACTGACTGACCAATTGGCTAAAGCCTATGTTCGTTCCAAGATTAGAATTAGCCACATTCTACAAGAAAAAAATTTAGTTTCATTGCGTTTTTCCCACTTTGTAAAAACGATTGAAAATCCACGCGAAGAAATGCTGATGGGTAATTTTTTCGTGATTTGGGAAGTAAAAGATGGTAAATTATTCAGAGGTTATCAAATGAGTTATTTTTCTTAATTAAATCTTTTAAATATCACCCACAAAACCTTACTTTTGCACAACAATTAAAGAAACTACATAAAAAATATATCATGAGTGTTTTAGTTAATAAAGATTCCAAAATAATTGTTCAAGGATTTACAGGAAGTGAAGGAACATTTCACGCTTCTCAAATGATTGAATACGGTACTAATGTTGTTGGTGGTGTAACTCCTGGAAAAGGGGGAACAACGCATTTAGACCGTCCGGTTTTTAATACAGTAAAAGACGCAGTTGAACAAGCGGGGGCTGATACTACCATTATTTTTGTACCACCGGCTTTTGCTGCTGATGCAATTATGGAAGCTGCCGATGCAGGTATCAAAGTGATTATCGCTATTACAGAAGGAATTCCTGTGGCTGATATGATTAAAGCAAACAATTACATCAAAAACAGAAATTGTAGATTAATTGGACCAAACTGTCCAGGGGTAATTACTCCGGGTGAAGCAAAAGTGGGTATTATGCCAGGTTTTGTTTTCAAAAAAGGAACTGTTGGAATTGTTTCAAAATCTGGAACATTGACATATGAAGCGGCTGACCAAGTGGTAAAACAAGGATTAGGAATCACTACTGCCATTGGTATTGGTGGAGATCCAATCATTGGAACAACTACAAAGGATGCCATTGAATTATTTATGAATGATCCTGAAACCGAATGTATCGTTATGATTGGCGAAATTGGAGGTCAACTAGAAGCTGATGCGGCTAAATGGATTAAAGCGGATGGAAACCGTAAGCCAGTAATTGGATTCATTGCTGGAGAAACTGCTCCAAAAGGAAGAACAATGGGTCACGCAGGTGCAATTGTTGGTGGTGCTGATGATACAGCTGAAGCCAAAAAACGCATTATGAGAGAATGTGGAATTCACGTTGTAGACTCTCCTGCAGAAATTGGAAAAAAAGTAAAAGAAGTTTTAGGATAATAGCTTCGAGTATACATAAATCACAAGAACAAAAAAGTCTCAATATTGTGTTGAGACTTTTTTCTATTTTAAAATTAATAAAAAGAACACTTTGCGCCTTAGTGCCTTTGTGGCAAAAATCAAAATAAAATGTATAAAGAATTAAAAAAGTTCAAAGTTAAAAATCAGTTTAGTTTTTCAACGGATGATAGTTTAGAAGAAGTTTGTAACGCCACAGAAACAGGAAGCGGTATTTTCCTTGTTTATGCTGTTGATGGAGAAGAGAAAGAATTGATTATGGTAGGTTCTACCGGAACGATTCAAAATGATGGAACACTAAAAAGTAAAAACGGGGGATTGTTTGATAAAATCGTAAACGGACATCAATTTGCCAAAACTGGGAGAAAATATTCTTGGCCAGCACAAATGAAACTAGAAAAAATAGAAAGATTGGAAGTATATTGGTACGAAACTTTCAATGAGAAAAACAAAGTAATCCCAACTTTCGTAGAAGGACAAATTTTACAGAATTTCTTGGATGAAAATGGTAAATTGCCAAAGTGGAATGTAGCTTTTTAAAAAACCTCATTCTAAATAAATAGTTAAAGCTCCACAAATTTGTGGAGCTTTTTTTATTTTAAAACGGACTCGACCATTTTGCATCAACATACACATTGGTTCCTGAAAGGGTTTTTAGAAAAGCTACTAAAGCATCGACTTCGTGGGCAGTTAGATTTAATTGTTGTCCAAAACCGTTTGGAGCCAATCTTGGGTCAAGATTTGTATTTTCTGGCGCAAGATTGATTTTCCCATAATGACCAATTACATTTTGAAGCGTGGTAAGATTCCCAGTGTGCATCATTGGACCATTTGTTGTTCCGTCAGTTTTAACCAAATTCCGCAACGATGGAGCTCTTGTATTTGTGATATCAATTCCAGTTCCGTTCAAAACCCCAATTATTCCATTATTTTTTGTGTTGGGATCAATATCAAATTCGGGAGCAGCGTGACAAGCAGCGCAACCAACTCCTCCAGCTGTTCTTGAACCACTAGCATTAAAAACAGGGGGCGTTATAAATAGATTTTTACCTTGGTTTTCTTGAGCTGTAAAATTAGTAAAGGGTTGGTTGTCGTTAGCAACTAAAGCTCTTCCGGTATCGTATTTTGAATCGAATGATTGAATGCTTCGTATAAATTGTGCCAAAGCCAATTGAATTTTATTTTCAGTGATTTCCTCAGAACCAAAAGCATATTTGAACAATTCTTTATAATAACTAATGTTTTGAAGTTTAGTAATTAGCGTTGTAATATTTCCATCACCATTTGTTCCGCTGAATCCCATTTCAATATGATTTTGAATGGGTTGAGTGGTTTGAAACTCTAAAGTTGCGGCTCTTTCGTCCCAAAAGAATTTGTTTTCAACGGAAAACCTTGAATTTACTAAACGCATAGAATGTCTTGTCGTTGTTCCATTGACACCATCACTGGCTAGGGCAACATCTCCAAAAGCATTAGCCTGAATATGACAAGAAAAGCAAGAAATAGTATTATTGGACGATAAATTGGTGTCATAAAATAATACTCTGCCTAAGGTTGCTCCTTTATCGGTGATTGGGTTTCCAGCAGTATTATCTTTTGTTATATAAGCTGGTTTTCCTTGGTTTGCATAATTGCTTGGATTATTCAAGTCAAGTTTTCCTGCAAATTTCGCAGTTGCATTTGGGTATAAATCTGTTGCCACAGAATCATTGCCATTGCTACAAGAGAATATAACCAATACAAAGGCTAATAATAAAAGTGAAGTGGTGTTTTTCATAAATAAATCAAGGGTTAAAGATTGGTTATTTTTCAATTGTTAAAAGTTAACGAATTTTAAGACTAATTATTTTTTAAATGGTTTAATTGGAAGTAGAATCTTTTTTCAAACAAACAATTATTGTTATATTTGGCGAGTGTTAATTAGCCCTGATTACTTCACTTCACTTTTATTTTAATAGGAGTTCAGTGAATTTCATTTGCAGTGGAAATCCCACGCTTTTGGGCGTGGATTGTAACGTATAGCAGGAAAAAGCTCCTAATAAAAATCAAATTAATTATAAAATATGAAATTACTCGAAGGAAAAGTGGCCATAATTACTGGTGCAAGTCGCGGAATAGGAAAAGGAATAGCAGAAATTTTTGCAAAAAACGGTGCAAACGTCGCATTTACTTATAGTTCGTCTGTAGAATCTGCTTTGGCATTAGAAATCGAATTGAACGAAATGGGCGTAAAAGCCAAAGGATATCAATCGAATGCTGCCGATTTTAACGAAGCACAAGCCTTTGTTGATGCTGTTTTAGCCGAGTTTGGAACGGTTGATATTTTAATTAATAACGCCGGAATTACAAAAGATAACTTGCTAATGCGGATGTCAGAAGCAGATTTTGATCAAGTAATTGATGTTAACTTGAAATCAGTTTTCAATATGACCAAAGCGATTCAAAGAACATTCTTGAAGCAACGCGCGGGTTCAATCATCAATATGAGTTCTGTTGTAGGAGTAAAGGGAAATGCTGGGCAAACTAATTATGCCGCTTCGAAAGCCGGTGTTATTGGATTTACAAAATCGGTGGCATTGGAATTAGGTTCCCGTAATATTCGTTGCAACGCGATTGCTCCGGGATTTATTGAAACCGAAATGACGGCAAAATTAAGCGCCGAAGTAGTTCAAGGTTGGAGAGACGGAATTCCGTTGAAACGTGGCGGAACTACTGAAGATGTTGCTAACGCTTGTCTTTTTCTAGCTTCTGATATGAGTGCTTATGTTACTGGGCAAGTCTTGAATGTTTGCGGAGGAATGCTTACTTAAGAAGAAAGTGTTCAGTGTTCAGATTTTTAGTATTCAGTTTTGTATTACTCAAAAATCACTCTAAAAATTAAGGATGCTAATTACTTACTGATTACTAAATAAAAATGACAACAGACACTATTCTATTACTATTCATTTCTCTAATAATAGCAAGTGGTTTGTCGTTTTTTCAATATTATTATAAGGCCAAAACGAAGTTGAAAGTGAACTTGGTTTTGGCTTTTTTGCGTTTTATATCGATTTTTGGGATATTACTTTTATTGATTAATCCAATAATTTCCAGAAATACTTTCGAAATAATTAAAACTCCTTTGCCAATTATTGTTGATAATTCGAGTTCTATTCTTGATTTAAAAGCCAAAGAAGTAGTATTGGAATTATATAAAAAACTTACTCAAAACAAAGATTTACAAGAAAAGTTTGATATTCAATCCTATCGATTTGACAGTGATTTTCAACAATCGGAAGAATTTGATTTTAAAGGAAATCAAACGAATATAGATGAAGTTGCTAAAAACCTGAAAAGCATTTATAAAAATTCCTCTTTCCCAACAGTTTTAATTACGGACGGAAACCAAACTTCAGGTAATGATTACGTTTATTCATTTAACTCAAACAATAAAGTTTATCCATTGGTTGTTGGCGATACAACGAAATTCTTGGATTTGAAATTGACACAATTGAATGTCAATAAATATGCTTTTCAGAAGAATAAATTTCCTGTAGAAGTATTTTTGCAGTATTCAGGAAACAAAAGTGTAAATGCTGATTTTAGTATTTCGCAAGGAAATTTGGTTTTGAGCAAGCAAAGAGTTTCTTTTTCTCCGTTTAAAAAATCAGTAATAATAAATGTTTTACTTCCTGCTGATAAAGTTGGATTACAAGTATTTAGAGCCACGATTTCATCCAAAGAAAAAGAGAAAAACTCCTATAATAACACCAAGAATTTTGCAGTAGAAATCATTGACCAAAAGACAAATGTAGCGATTGTTTCGGCTATAGACCATCCAGATATTGGTGCATTGAAACGGGCAATTGAATCTAATGCACAACGAAAAGTAACTGTAGTTAAACCTAAAGATGTCAAATCATTACAGAATTATAATATTTTAATTTTATACCAACCAATAGCTGAATTTAAATCGGTTTTTGAGAGTAATAAATTAGCTGGAATTAACACTTTTATTATTACGGGAAACAACACTGATTTCAATTTTTTGAACCAACAGCAAGATTATTTAGTTTTTAAAATGAGCGGTCAAAAAGAAGATTATTTAGCCGAATATAATTCGCAATTTAATCTTTTTGCTATTGATAATTTAGGTTTCGAAAATTTTCCGCCTTTGCAAAATGCTTTTGGAACTGTAACCACAAACGGAAATGTTTCGACATTACTTTCTTCGAAAATCAGAAATATTGAGACGAATTCGCCTTTATTGGCTTTCACCGAAAATCAAGGAAAACGTTCTGCTTTTCTTTTGGGAGAAAATATCTGGAAATGGCGTTTACAAAGTCACGTTGACAATCAATCCTTCGAGAAATTCGATGTTTTTATAGATAAAATTATTCAGTTTTTGGCTTCTACTAATTCTAAAAAATCATTGGTTGTCAATCATGAAAACTTTTATAATTCTGGCGAATCAATTGAGCTTTCTGCTCAGTATTTCAATAAAAATTACGAATTTGATGAGAAAGCACGTTTGACAATTTCGGTTACCAATATAAAATCAAAGCAAACCAAAAACTATGATTTGTTAAAAGGAAATAATTCCTTTAAAGTGAATCTGGATGGATTATTGGCAGGACAATATAATTTTGCTGTAAAGGAATTAAATTCAAAAACAACCTATTCGAGTCATTTTGAAATTCTGGATTTTGATATCGAAAATCAATTTGTAAATCCGGATGTGGAGAAATTGAACCAATTAGCACAGCAAACACTGGCAAAAGTTAATTATCCCAATCAAGTGGATGTGTTGATAAAAACACTTTTGGAAAACGAGAATTATAAAGCCATTCAGAAGACTGTGGTAACGAAAACACCCTTGATAGATTGGATTTGGTTGCTGATCCTAATTGCAGTATCACTTTCTGTGGAATGGTTTATCAGGAAATATAATGGAATGTTGTAAAGCCTTCGTTTGAAACAAAAACCGTTTACTTGAATAATTAAGATAAAATAATGAGTATTACCTCTTTCCCTATTTTTGAAAAAAATAGCGCTTTGCAAAAAATTGTATTTCTGTTGTTATTGCTTGTTTGCACATTCAATTCTATTTCGCCTCCAATGGCTTTGTTATTGGGATTAGTAGTTGCTAATCTTTCAGGACATCCTTTTTTGCCGTTTAACCATATTGCAATTCGTTATTTACTTCAAATATCGGTGGTTGGATTAGGTTTTGGGATGAATGTCAATAATGCTTTGGCTATTGGTGCAAACAGTTTTTTCTTCACAATTGCTTCCATTGTAATGACTATAGTTTTGGGAGTTTTGCTGGGCAAGTGGTTGGCAATAGAAAGGAAAACATCTCACCTTATTGCCTGTGGTACTGCAATCTGTGGGGGTAGTGCCATTGCTGCTATTGCTCCTATAATCAAATCTGACGAAAAGCAAACTTCGGTGGCCTTAGGGGTAATTTTTATATTAAACTCAATAGCATTATTTTTATTTCCAGCAATAGGTCACTGGCTAAATTTAACCCAACAAGAGTTTGGTTTATGGTGTGCCATCGCAATTCACGATACTAGTTCGGTAGTTGGAGCCGCTAATAAATATGGGGCAGAAGCCTTACAAATCGCCACTACTGTAAAATTAGCAAGAGCTTTATGGATTATACCAGTAGCTTTGATAACTACCTTTGTATTTAAAACCAAATCGAGTAAAATCAAAATTCCTTATTTTATTGGATTATTTGTTTTAGCGATGCTTTTGAATACTTATATTCCACAAATCTCCATTTTTTCTCCAAGCATTGTATTTATTTCCAAAGTAGGGCTTACAATTACTTTATTTTTAATTGGTTCCGGACTTAACATCAATACTTTACGCTCAGTAGGTCTCAAGCCTTTATTTCAGGGAGTTTTGCTTTGGATGTTTATTGCGATAGTATCTTTAGGAGCTATTATATATTTCAATTAGTAGAAACCCGTTGGGTGTAATTCAATTTATATTTTTTTAAACGCATAGAAACATAGTTTTTTATTGTTTTTTTAAGACGTTTCACTTTTTGATAGTGAATCATAGCTTTGTGAAACCAAGACCCGAGCGATAGCGAACGGGCGAAGCAATTGGTCTATCAAACTCTTTTTACTATGTTTCTATGTGTTAAAATTTTTATATTTCGTTAATAATTGAACCCGTTGGGTGTAATTCAATTTATATTTTTTTAAACGCATAGAAACATAGTTTTTTATTGTTTTTTTAAGACGTTTCACTTTTTGATAGTGAATCATAGCTTTGTGAAACCAAGACCCGAGCGATAGCGAACAGGCGAAGCAATTGGTCTATCAAACTCTTTTTACTATGTTTCTGCCTTTCGGCAGACAGGTCTATGTGTTAAATTTTTTATATTTCGTTAATAATTGAGTATTTTATTAATGCACCCAACGGGGTTAGTAGAATTAAAATATATTTAATTATGGAATGCTTTTCTTTTAATCAAGT
>CAMCFT010000014.1 GCA_945874225.1 Flavobacterium psychrophilum | reverse complement strand
AGGTACGTTGATTTTAAATGAAAATTTTCCAAAGAGTTCAGATTCCATAACTGTAAATTACCTGAAACTTCCTGAGATTTTAACTAAAGAATATCGGATTTATGACGCCAGTAAAGTAGTGAGTAACGAAGCTGCTTCAGGAAGTTTGTATACCGTTGAATCCATTCAACAGAAAAAAAATATTCCATTCGACGGACTTAACACTTCTGGAAGCATCACACGTGGCGTAACCATTGGCAACAATCAAAACACAGTATTAAACTCGAATCTCGATTTGCAGATCACCGGAAAACTATCCGAAAAAGTTAGTTTGCGTGCATCGTTACAAGACAACAATATTCCGCTACAAGATGGAGGATATTCACAAAAGCTGGATCAATTTGACAATGTTTTTATGGAGCTTTTTAGCGACAAATGGAACATTCGAGCCGGAGATGTTTTCCTCGAAAACCATAAAACTCAATTCCTGAATTTCAACAAAAAAGCACAAGGATTGACCGCTAATTTTGACTTTGGAACAGAAGAAAACAAAAGCAATGTTTTCGCTTCGGCTGCATTAGTAAAAGGACAATATGCCAAAAGCAATTTTGTAGGTCAGGAAGGAAATCAAGGTCCGTATAAATTAATTGGACAAAATGGAGAATTATATATTCTAGTAATTTCAGGTTCAGAGCGGGTTTATGCAAATGGAATTCTTCTGAAACGCGGAGAAAACAATGATTATACCATAGATTATAATGCTGGAGAAATCATTTTCACACCGCTTTTTACCATTACTTCCGAAATGAGAATCACCATAGAATATCAATATTCTGAACAAAATTACACCCGATTTGTTACTTATGCTGGCGGTTCTCACGAAAACAAAAAATGGAGTTTTGGCAGTTATTTGTATTCCGAAAGTGATTTAAAAAATCAGCCTTTGCAACAAAGTCTTTCGACAGAACAAGCCCAAATTTTAGCCAATGCCGGGGACAATAGTGATTTAATGGTGGCACAATCGGCTTACCAAGATTCCTATTCTGACAACAAAATATTGTACAAAAAAATAATGGTAAACTCCGTTGAATTTTTCGAATATTCGAATAATTCACAGGATGTATTATATAATGTTAGGTTCAGTTTGGTTGGAACCAATAATGGAAATTATATTTTGAAAAACACCGCCACAATTGGCAGAATTTATGAATATATTGAACCCGTAAATGGAATTCCTCAAGGAAATTACGAACCTGTTATTCAATTAGTGGCATCCATAAAAATCCAAGTCGCCACATTTTTGGGAAAATACAAGCCGACAGAAAAAACATCCATCGATTTTGAAATTGGGGTGAGCAACAACGATAAAAACCTGTTTTCTTCATTGGACGACTCGAATAATCAAGGATTGGCAACAAAAATAAATGCACGACAACGACTGTTTTCAAAAAAATGGAATGTAGATGCTTTTGCAAATTATCAGTATGTGCAGAAAGATTTTAGAACTGTTGAAAGGCTTTACAATGTAGAATTTGGCAGAGATTGGAATCTTGGAATAACTACTATTGGCAATCAAAGTTATTTGGTTTCAGGAATACTTATGGCTTTGCCGGAAAAAGGAAACTTGGTTTACCAATTTGAAAAACTGGATTTCTCTGAGAGTTTTTCCGGAAATCGTCATATTCTGAATGCTTTATTTAATTTGAAAAATTGGAGGATTCAAAGTCAGGGAAGTTTTCTGAATAGTGATGCCACAATTTCAACATCGAAATTCCTGAGGAACCAATCGCTAGTCAAATATCATTTCAAGAAAAACTGGATTGGAACCAGTCTAAAATTGGAAGACAACCAAGAAAAAAACAAATCAACCAATCAATTTTCGGCTTTAAGCCAAAGATTCACGGAATATGGTTTTTTTGCCGGACGTGGCGACAGTACCAAGGTTTTTGTAGAATTGGGTTATTTTAAAAGAACAAATGACAGTTTGCAAAACGGAATGATTCAACGCGTAAACAGCTCCCAAACCTTTGCCTTGAGATCGAAATTAATTCAAAATAACAAAAGTGATTTATCCCTTTTTGTGAATTACAGGGTTTTAAATTTTGTTGATGCAGCCAAGAGAAATGAGCCTTCACTGAATTCGAGAATGGTTTACAACGACCGTTTTTTCAATCAATTAATTCAATCTACGACCGTTTTTGAAACCAATTCCGGATCCATTCCGCAACAGGAATTTACCTATCTTGAAGTTCCTGCCGGACAGGGAGTTTACACTTGGAATGACTACAATAGCAATGGAATTCAGGAATTAGAGGAGTTTGAAGTGGCTCCTTTTATCGACCAGGCCAAATATATCAGAATCTATTTGCCCAACCGAATTTACATCAAAACGCACCAGAATAAATTTTCCCAATCGATTGTTTTGAACCCTAATCAATGGCAAAACGAACATGGATATAAAAAGACTCTATCTTATTTTTACAACCAAACTTCCTATATTATAGATCGAAAAATAGAAAATAAAGGAGATAATTTTGACTTAAATCCTTTTAACAAATCTACTGAAAATGTGTTGGGATTGAATTCCAGTTTCAGGAATAGTTTATTCTTTAATCGAGGAAAACAATACCATTCCCTTACTTATTCTTATATCCAAAATGAGACTAAAAATTTACTTTCTATTGGCTCACAAGAAGCTAAAAACAGTTCAAATCAATTGCAATATTCGCATTTGTACAAGAAAAGCTGGTTGTTTGGTTTTTTCGCCAAAACAATTCAAACATCCATTGCATCAGAAAATTTTCCTGAAAAGAATTATGATATAAAAGGCTATCAATTGGCTCCAAAAATCAGCTATTTGTTTTCAAAAAGCACGAGTTGGGATTTATTTTATGAGCTGCAAAACAAGGAAAACCAAATTGGAAACTTGGAAACTTTACTGCAAAATAGGTTTGGAACTTCCTTTACATACTCAGGCAAAAAGAATTTCACGATGAATGGTGAAGTTTCTTTTTACCAAAACAAATTCGTTGGAAATGAATTTTCGTCTGTCGGGTTCCAAATGCTTGAGGGATTACAAACAGGACAAAACCTGACTTGGAGATTACTTTTGCAAAAAAACTTAACTAACTTTTTAGATATAAACTTTAATTATCAAGGAAGAAAAAGTGAAAGTAGCCAAACAATTCACACGGGAAGTGTTCAATTGAGAGCTTACTTTTAAATTTTGCCAATTAATAACTTAATGGTATCATAATGCTTTGAAAATATGAAACACTAATGCTTTTTATATTTTCGCATATAAAATGACCCTAACATATTTCAATAAATGAATTTGATTTCAACTAATAAAACCATTTTGATTGCTCCTTTAAATTGGGGTTTAGGTCACGCTACACGGTGCATTCCGATTATTAAAGCACTACAGGAGAATAATTATATTCCCATTATTGCTTCTGATGGAATTGCGTTGGAATTATTGCGAAAAGAGTTTCCATACATAAAAACGCTAAAATTGCCTTCGTACCAAATTGAATATGCTAAGAACGGCAAGAATTTTAAATGGAAACTATTACAAAATTTTCCAAAAATGATGAAAGCTGTTTTGAACGAAAAAAAGATGGTCAAAAAATGGGTCAAAAAATACGATATTGACGGCATTATTTCCGACAACAGATTGGGTGTTTTTAGCAAAAAGGTGCCTTCGGTATTTATCACCCATCAATTGAATGTAATGACGGGAAACACAACCTGGATTACCAGTAAACTGCATCAGCATATAATTAAAAAATACAAAGAATGTTGGGTTCCGGATGTTGAAGAAACTCCAAATTTGACCGGCACATTAGGTCATCTAGAAACTACAGATTTAAAACTAAAATACATTGGCCCATTGAGCCGAATGCATAAAAAAGAATCTGCCAAAGTATATGATTTGATGATTATTCTTTCGGGACCTGAACCTCAACGTGGCCTATTGGAAGAAAAATTGAGAAAAGAAATTCTAAATTATACCGGAAAGGTTGTTTTTATAATGGGAATTATAAAAAGAGTACAAAAAAAGGAACAAATTGGGAATGTTACTTATTACAACTTTATGAATACACGACAACTCGAACGAACATTTAATGAAAGTGAAATCGTGCTCTGTCGTTCTGGTTACACCTCGATTATGGACTTGGCAAAACTAGAGAAAAAAGCATTTTTCATTCCAACTCCTGGTCAGTTTGAACAAGAATATTTAGCCGAAAAATTAGAAAAAGAAGGTTTGGTTCCTTATGCAAAACAAGATGATTTCAGGATAGAAAACCTATTAGAAATCAAGAATTATAAAGGATTAACCGGATTAAATAACACTATAGATTGGGAAGTATTATTTGAAGTATTTGAGAAATAAGGCTATCAAAAAAAATTATTATTAAAAAACCCGAATTAAACTAAGTATAATTCGGGTTTAAATATTTAGGGTAAAACAACTTATAAATTCAGGTCTTCGTGTTTATCGTGTTTGATTATTTTAGCATTTATCATAAAATGTACATACTCGGCAATATTGGTGCAATGCTCAGAAATACGTTCCAGATGTTTTAACACAATAACAAGATTAGTCCCAGAAACAACTGTTTTAGAATGCAATTTCATTTCGTTAATGATATCGTGAATTGCATCTTCGCTCTTGTTTTTGACCGTCTTATTCAATACAAAAACCTCTCCTATTGATGCCTCATCACGTTTCAAGAAACATTCATTAGTTTTAATAGTAATTAATTCTACTTGTTTAGCCAAATCGGCAATACCAAACTTAGAAATCAAGTCGTGTTTGTCTTTAATATTCTTAGATCTTTTTATGACGCTAACGGCCAAATCACCAATTCTTTCGATTTCATTACTGATTTGCATAGACGCCATTATAAAGCGTAAGTCTGAAGCCACAGGCTGCTGTAATGCAAAAATACTTTGACAAATTTCGTCGATTTTCACGTCTAATTTATCTATTTTGCTTTCTGTTTTCTTTACTTCTTTTCCTTCAATAGGCTCAGATAGTAATGCTTTCACAGATTCACTTACTTGGTTTTCGGCAAGATTACCTATTTTAATAATTACGCTTTTTAGTCTTTCTAGTTCTATTTCAAAGTGTGTCATATAATATACGATTTTAGAGATTGGATATGGGATAAAAGATTTTGAATATGCTTATTATCCAAATCGTCCCGTGATATAATCCTCCGTTTGTTTTTGTTCTGGTTTTGTAAATATAGCATTTGTTTTGCCAATTTCAATTAATTCACCAAGATAAAAGAACGCTGTATAATCGCTGGTTCTTGCTGCTTGTTGCATATTATGGGTCACAATAATTATAGTGTACTGTTCCTTTAATTCGTGAACTAATTCCTCAATTTTAGATGTAGAAATTGGATCCAAAGCACTCGCAGGTTCGTCCATAAGAATAATGTCAGGGCTTACCGCCAATGTTCTTGCAATACACAAACGCTGTTGTTGTCCTCCAGAAAGTCCCATTGCTGAATCACCCAATCTGTCTTTTACTTCATCCCAAATCGCAGCTTGTCGTAAAGATGTTTCGACAATTTCGTCTAATTCATTTTTGGCTTTAATTCCGTTTATTTTTGGACCATAAGCAATGTTCTCATAAATAGATTTCGGGAATGGATTTGATTTCTGAAAAACCATTCCAATTTTTTTTCTAATATTAACGACATCTACATTTTTATCATAAATATCAATGCCTTCTACAAGCATTTGCCCCGTTATTTTTACGCTAGGAATAAGATCATTCATTCTATTGATGCATCTCAAAAACGTTGATTTTCCGCAACCTGAAGGGCCAATTAATGCCGTAACTTTATTTCTTGGAATCTCAAGTGAAATTTCTTTCAGTGCCTGCTTTTCTCCGTAGTATAATGATAAATCTTTTACTTCTATTTTTATGTTTTTCATTGTAATTTTTGTTAAGTCTAAAATATAAATTATTAGTTAGAATTTCGAATTATTTTGCTCTTCTCCTAATTCTGGATCTAATAATTACTGCTACCAAGTTTAACGATAAGGTTAGGATTAACAATACTAACGTTGTAGCAAATTGTATTGGCATTGTTTTTTCGACATCTGATGATTGAGTTGACATAATATAAATATGATACCCCAAATTCATAAATTGATCACTCAAAGATTCTGGCAAAGTGGCCAAATAATAGGCTGCTCCTGTAAACAAAATTGGAGCAACTTCACCAGCGCCACGACTTACTGCAAGAATTGTTCCTGTCATAATTCCTGATATTGAACCCGGAAAAACAACATTTTTTATAGTTTGCCATTTGGTTGCGCCTAAAGCTAAACTAGCTTCTCTTAACTCCCGAGGAATTGTTTTTAAAGCTTCTTCGACAGAAACGATAATTACGGGAAGTGTAAGCAATGACATCGTAAGACTTGCCCAAAGAATATTAGGTTGTCCCCAATGCAATTCACCGCCATTAAAAGCCTTGTCCATTCCTGTTCCCATAAATTGGATAAAAAACCCAAGTCCAAAAAGTCCAAAAATAATGGATGGCACAACGGCTAATGTTCGAACCGAGAAACGAACTGCCGCAGCAATTTTCGAATTTTCCTTGGCATATTCAGTCAAATAAATTGCTGTAATTGTCCCGAAAGGAACTGCCGCAATAGACATTACCACCACTAAAATAAAAGTCCCAATCAAGGCAGGGAATATTCCTCCTTTAGTCATTCCATCCGTTGGAAAAGAGCTGATGAATTCCCAAGAAAATTTCTCGCGTCCTTCATAAACAATGATTCCAAGTATTATAAAAAGAATTGCAATAATCAATAAAACCGCTACTTGAGTGATTCCAACGAAAAATTTCCCTTTTATGTCAACACCCTTTTTTTTGTTAGAAAAAAATTGGTTTCCTGTTTCGTTTATAGTTGTTTCCATAATTATTTACCTTGGAATTTTTTGATTAATTTGCCTTTTACATAAAACTCTGCAACGGCATTTAATGCAAATGAAAAAATGAAAAGCAACGAGCCAATAAAGAACAAAACACTGTAATGGGTTTCTCCAAAAACAGTTTCTGCCATTTCCGCACCAATGGTTGCGGCAAATGTTCGCACACTTTCAAAAGGATTTGCCGATAAAAGCGCCGCGTTTCCTGTTGCCATTAGCGCAATCATTGTTTCACCAAAAACTCGACCAACACCTAAAAGCAAGGCTGCGAAAATTCCGGGAGTTGCTGCTGGTAATATCACAAAAAAAGCAGTTTGCCATTTGCTTGCGCCAAGTGCTAAACTTGCTTCGGTATAAGTTTTTGGCACTGCTGAAAGCGCATCTTCAGAAATAGTATAAATAATTGGAATTGCTGCCAATGCCATTGCGACACCGCCAATAAAAGCATTCAATCTTGAATCGTAACCAAAAATATCCTGGAAGAAAGTTGCCAAAACCATCAAAGCAAAAAATCCAATTACTACAGATGGAAAAGCAGCAAGCATTTCTATGATGGGTTTGATGATTTCTTTAGTTCTTTTCGATGCAAAACACGAGGTGTAAAGCGCCGCTAATATGGCAAGAGGTCCGGCAATAAGCATTGCAATTATAGTTACTTTCAACGTTCCAATAAGCAAACCAATTAATCCAAATCGAGGATGTTCAGAAACAGGAACCCATTCTGTGGTTAGAAAAGTACTCCAGGTTTTGTCTGCACCTTCATTGTTTTCTGAAACTACTTCTGGAACTTCATTTGGAGTTGCCTCAACTGTTGGTTCTGCTACTACATCGCCATATGTTTCAGGTTTTAAATCTTCTTGTGTTACTGGTTCAGAACCGTAAGTTTCGGGTTTTAATTCCTCTTTTGCTGCTGGTTCAGAGCCATATGTTTCTGGTTTTAATTCCTCGGTGGGAGTTGAGCCGTAGGATTCTGGTTTTGAATCTGTAGTTATTTCTGTTTTTGGGGAATCAGTTTTACCAAAATTAAAAATAGGCAAGGATTCTTTAAAAACAAAGACAAAAATTAAAACGATGATTGTAATAGACAGAAAAGCAACAGATGAAATGATTTTCTCTGCTAGAAACTCGGAAAGCCTGAATTGTTTTTTCAGGCTTTCTTTGGTAAAATTTTGATTAATCGGGAATTGAGAATTCATTGATATTCTTTAAGAATTAACCTTTGATAAAGTTTAAAATTTTGGCAAAGGTGCATTTTTTTATCAAAAGTATTATTTTATTTTACAGGAAAATAACCTACTGTTGCAATTATACTTTGTCCTTCTGAACTCAAAATCCAATCAATAAAGGCTTTAGTTTCCCCTGTTGGTTTTGATTTTAAGTACATATATAAATATCTTGATATTGGATACGTTTTATTTTTTATAGTCGCAGCAGTTGGCAAAACCCCTTTGCTTTTGGCATCTTTCTTAACTTTACAATCCTTTACGTCCTCAGCATAAGCTGCACCACCGTAACCAATACTATATTTATCTTTCTTAACTGCGTTTACAATTGCAGCTGTTCCAGGCAAAGTTTGACATTTTGGTGAAAAATCAGTTTTAACAACATGATCTTTAAAAAATTCGAAAGTTCCAGAACTGCTTTCTCTACCGTACAATTGGATTTTGGCATCATCACCTCCAACCATTTTCCAGTTTGTGATTTTTCCGGAAAAAATATCCCCCAATTGTTGAATGGTTAATTCCGAAACCTTATTCCCTTTATTCAAAAAAACAGATAAACCGTCTTTAGCACAAGGAATTTCAATTGCATTTTTACCAAATTTGGCTTTTATTTTTGCTAATTCAGCTGGCTTTATCGGACGGCTTGAATTGGCAATTTCTGTAGAACCATTAATCAATGCTGCAAGACCAACTCCTGATCCGCCTCCGGTTACTTGAATAGTAGCTTCTGGGTGTTTTTTCATATATAATTCAGCCCATTGTTGTGACAAAATCACCATAGTATCTGAACCTTTAATTGTTACTTTACTTGCAGTAGTAAATGAATATCCAATAGCCATTATAACTACTAAAATTGCTGCGATTTTAATGTTTTTAATTTTCATATGATTATTATATTAATATTGTATAAAAATATTAAATATCCCTCACTACGTTGTAGAAAGGGATATTAAGTTATTGTTATCTTAAATATTATTTTACAGGAAAATAACCAACCCCAGCAATAATACTTTGTCCTTCTGGACTTAAAATCCAATCAACAAAAGCCTTAGTTTCTCCAGTTGGTCTTGATTTCAAATACATATACAAGTATCTTGATATTGGATAGGTTTTGTTTTTAATTGTTTCGGCAGTTGGAAAATAAGCTGGACTTTTATCGTCTTTTTTTACTTTACAATCTTTAACTCCTTCAGCATAAGCCGCACCGCCATAACCAATTCCTAGTTTATCTTTCTTGACTGCATTTACAATTGCAGCAGTTCCAGGTAAAGATTGACAACTTGGAGAATAATCCGTTTTTACAACATTATCCTTGAAGTAAACGAATGTTCCTGAACTGCTTTCTCTTCCGTACAATTTGATACCGGAATCTACTCCACCTACTTGTTTCCAGTTGGTTATTTTACCAGCGAAAATTTGACCTATTTGTTTTACAGTAAGTTCAGAAACGCCATTAGCTTTATTAATGTAGATTGAAATTCCGTCTTTAGCACAAGGAATTTCAACTCCAAGGGTATTGTATCTTTGTTTTAGTTTTTCTAATTCAGTTGGTTTAATTGGGCGACTTGAATTGGCAATGTCAGTCGACCCATTAATTAAAGCGGCAAGACCTACACCAGAACCACCACCAGTTACCTGAATTGAAGCTCCTGGATGTTTTTGCATATACACTTCAGCCCATTTTTGAGATAAAATAACCATAGTATCAGACCCCTTTACCGTTACTTTTTCTATAGCTGTAAACGAAAATCCTATTGTCAACACGACTAATAAAATTACTGCGATTTTAATTTTTGTTGTTTTCATTGTAATTAAAGTATTTAGTATTAAAATTTAGCTTGAAGTCTTATGGTATAAATATTGTCTTTCTTGTCTCTGTTTAAATAATCAACTCCAACGCCAGGATTTGTACTTTTCTCGTTATTAGGAATTATGTAACCCACATTGATTTTAACGTTTTCATCAAAGTAGTATTGCCAAGACATTGACCAGGTATTGTATTTTAAATCACCCGAATTTGTTACTTGATTTCCTGATGCTTTAATATTTGGATCCCATACATCATAGCGCACAACAAATTGATTCTTAACTCCAATATTTTTAATAAAAGTGGTGTAAAGCCCATCGAAATCTCTTACTCTATTATAAGCAAAAGCTGAATTCACTTGAATAGGGTTTGTAGTTCCTGAAATTGTTCCTTTAATAAATTCCCCTTTTAAAGCCATTCCGCCAAGGAAGTCATAATAAATTTGCATTTCACCTCCATACCAACTTTTAGCTAATTCATCTCCAATTTTTGGAGTAAAGGGTACATTGTTAACATCCGTAAATCCAGTTAATGTTGTGCCTGGAAGTATTACTGTTTTACTGAAACTACCATGACCGCCAAAATCTATGCCAAGTCCTTTGTTAGGAAATTTTAAGGAATAAACTACTCTTAACATAACATCTTTATGACTGTCAATGTCTTTGGTTTGATTTGTAGTTGTTCCGAGATTAAAGTTACCATTCATAACGGCTAACTCAAGTTTCAACGGTATTAAATATGTGGTTTCAAAATTAGCTTCAAATTTCACTCCTAATTCTTTTTCACCAGGATATAAAATACCTGCCATTTTAGATCTTTCCAGCATTTCTAATGCTCCTGAAGAATACTCAACTTCATAATTTGTCCTGTCAAACTGACCCATATAAAGGAAGAAAGTATTAGTCCAACGGTCATCTAAAACTACATAAGCATCTTTTAAAGATACTTTGTCAAAAGAAAAATCAGGTTGTAACACAAACTTTATTCCCTCTATAGCTTCATAAGCAAATTTTATTCTAGCTCTACGAAGGTAAAATGTATTAGTTATTAACGTTGGTGGAGTAGTGTTAGCTACTTTTTGTCCGTGCCCATCAACTCCCCAAATATCATACATATCATATTGTGCTTGAATATATCCTGAAATTTTAATTTTGGTTAATTTAGAAAGATCGCTTTCTATAGTGGCAAGTCTTTCTCCGTAGCCATCTATTTTCATAGTATGTTCATCAATAGACAGTTTCAGAGAGTCAATACTAATTGTTTTTATTGTATCGCTTTGTACCTCTTGAGCATTTGTAATAAATGCTCCAAATAATAAAAACACTAACACTATTTTTTTCATTCTTTAACTTTTAATATTTTTACAAAGGTCAGACCTCAAAGTTAAGAAAATATCATTTGAATGTTAAGCGAATGTTAATTTAATGTTATGTGAATTTTTGGATTAATTTAGAGTTAACATTGTGAGGGAATTTATTGAATTTACATTTAAGGATTGAACCAAAATCTCAAAATTTTTTGATTACTATTTGGTTTAATACAAACTCGGATTTAAAATAAAAAACCCGCAAAAAATAAATTTTGCGGGTTTTAGTATTCTAAAAAACTATTTAGTTTTTGATAACTTTTACTGATTTATTAATGTTTCCTTGTTTTAAAACAACAATATAAACACCTGCAGTATAACTATTACCTATTTCTTGATTGTTAATATCTGCATATTCTATATCACGAGAATCTACCAATCTACCTGTAAGATCATAAGCTTCAACTTTTACTTTCTCGTCACTAGAAGAGATGTAATTTAGTTTAAAACTATTAGCAGATGGATTTGGATAAACCACTAAAGAAAATTCTGAACTTGCAATAAAATTATCTGTTCCAAGAGTAGTAAAATCAGCACCTGTTAAAGCGATAGAACCAATTGCTGGTCTGTAATCTAATCCTGTGTAGTAAATACTTCCGTTTAATTCATTGTATGGCAATGTTAATAATCCAGCGCTTGCAGTTTGACTTGTGTTATTGTTTGAAGAAAACCACGTAGCTACATCGAATCCAGCAGGTGTTGTTGTAGCCACTTTTAACGCTGCTGTTCCAGCAATAATATTGCTTTTGAATTTCAAGCTGTTATTTGTTGCGTTTGTTTGTGTTGTTGCGCCATCTACAACTACACCATCAACAAAATCCATAAAAATAGAATTGTGTATTTGTAGTTGTGTGTTTCTTCTTAAATGCGCTCCTCTTCTATGTCTAATATTTAAAGGAGACCCACCGCTTGGCAAAGTAGTTCTGTAGGTAGGACCTACCAAAGTACAGTTTGAAAAAATACCTCTTGTAAAACTGGTTCCAGCTTCGCTTAATGCACTGTTATCTGATTCAAAACAATTGGAATCTGAGGTATCTGCCGCTGTTGGCTGCTTGATACCTAGACAAAATTGAACATTACCACTGAAACCATTATCAGTATCAAAATCATCATCAAGTCCATTGAAAGCTACAAGGTGCGAACAATCTACTGCTCCACCAAACCATTCGAATGAATCATCATTAGCATAAGAAACTTGAACATAATCAATTTTAGTTCCTCTTCCTACCGCACCCATTGTTAATCCATTAATCTCTGTATTACTTCCTGCAGCACCATAAGTGAAACCTGCATATTCTATTCTCACATATTTCAAAGTACCTGAGTTGTCATTATCGTCTGGAGTTGTAAGCCCACCAAATTGTGTGTCAGCACTATTTGCAATTCCTTCAATATAATTGAAACCACCATTGATGTTGTAAGACCCTTTACCCAATAAAATAACGCCTCCCCAGTTTCCTCTGGCTCTATTTCCTATTGAATTTCCAGATGTAAATACAATTGGACTGTTAGCTGTTCCCTCAGCTATTAGTTTAGCTCCTTTGGTAATAAACAAACCTGCTCCTGCTATATTACTAGCGATAACAACCCCAGGCTCAATAGTTAGTGTAGCATTGTTTTTTACATAAATTTGTCCTCCTAAAGCATAAGTATTTCCTGCTGTCCAAGTAGTATTTACAGTTATTGGATCAACAATAGTTACTGTTGGCGTTGGATATACTTTGTTTTGTGGGTCAAATTCTGTCCATGTGTCCGTCCACATTGGGATTGGAGCTGGTGCAAATGCACCGCGGTAAGCAACCGTAGTAATTGCAGGGCAATTAGTGTGAATTGCAACATTAGTGTCGTCACAATCAGAACCAAGTGTAGAATATGAATACCCTGTAGGAGGAGTTGAAGCAGCTAATACAGCTGAACCTGAATCATAACCATCTCCGTCAACATCCACATAGAAAGTAGTTTGAAGTTTTCCTATAAAACTAGCATCTGTAAAATCAGCACCAGTTAAAGCGATAGAACTAGCTGCTGGTCTGTAATCTAATCCTGTGTAGTAAATACTTCCGTTTAATTCATTGTAAGCTAATGTTAATAATCCTGCACTTGCAGTTTGACTTGTATTATTGTTTGAAGAAAACCACGTAGCTACATCGAATCCAGCAGGTGTTGTTGTAGCCACTTTTAATGCTGCTGTTCCTGCAATAATATTACTTTTGAATTTTAACGTTACATTTGTTGCGTTTGTTTGTGTTGTTGCTCCATCTACAACTACTCCATCAACAAAATCCATAAAAATAGAATTGTGTATTTGAAGCTGCGTATTTCTTCTTAGGTGAGCTCCTCTTCTGTGTCTAATTTGTGTAGCTAGTCCATTTGGCAAAATTGATCTGTAAGTAGGTCCTACTAAAGTACAGTTAGAAAAAATAGCTCTTGTGAAACTAGTTCCATCAAAACTATCTTTGTTGTTGTCCGACTCGAAACAATTGGAATCTGAAACATCGGCAAATGCTGGATCTTTAATAGCTAAACAAAACTGTACACTACCACTAAAACCATTATCTGTATCAAAATCATCATCAAGACCGCTAAAAGCTACAAGGTGAGAACAATTTACAGCACCACCAAACCATTCAAAAGAATCGTCATTTGCATAAGAAACTTGAACATAATCAATTGTCGTTCCTCTTCCTACAGCGCCCATTGTTAAACCATTAATTTCCGCATTAGTTGCATAAGCGTAACCAGCATATTCTATTCTTACATACTTTAATATTCCCGAATTATCATTATCGTCTGGAGTAGCACCACCACCAAATTCTGTATCAGTATTTCCTACAAGTACAGGAACACCCTCTACTGCGTTTATGCCGCTATTGATGTTATAGGCTCCTTTACCTAGTAAAACAATCCCTCCCCAGTCTCCTTTGATTCTAGATCCTATATCGTTTGCCGATGTAAAAATAATTGGGCTCGAAGCAGTTCCTTCAGCCATAAGTTTAGCTCCCTTTGTAATAAATAAAGCGGCTCCAGCTACATTACTACGAATAATAACTCCTGGCTCAATAGTAAGTGTAGCATTGTTCTTAACATAAATTTGCCCTCCTAAAGAGTACGTTGTTCCTGCTGTCCATGTCGCATTAGCAGTTATATTATCAGAAATAATTACCGTTGGTGTTGGATACACTTTGTTTTGCGGATCGTACTCTGTCCAAGTATCAGTCCACATTGCTGCTGGAGCTGGTGCGAAGGCGCCGCGGTAATTGGTGGCCGTAATTTGTGCAAAACTAGTAAAAGTCACTAGCAATAGCATCGAGAATAAGTAAATTTTTTTCATTTTGTGTGTGTTTTTAAATTACATTGCAATATTAAGATTGATATGTAAAGATGATGTGAACTAAATGTTACATAAATTATATCATATTGTTATCTAAACATTAAGAGCCTGTTTAAAAAATAAACAGGCTCTTTTGAAAATATATTTTGAAACTCTCTTAGAAGTTGTAGGTCATCGTAAAAGAAAAAGATTGTCCAAATTTGGTTTTCCAAATCAAATCATCTACTTTCTCATTATATCCATTTTTGTTTTGAGAATCACCAGTGAATACTTTGTTCACAAAGGCATCAAAACCCTTAATTTCTTGCGTTTCTAACAAATCATTGTTTTGGTAAAAAATTAAATCCTGAGCTAATGCATTTTGGACATTTAGTTTAAGTTCAAATTTATTTTTAAAGAAATTTTTAGCCAATTGAAAATCTAATAATGTTCTAGCTTTTTCCCAAAAACCTGGTGTTTGGCTATCTGTGGTTTGATTTCCGTGAATCGTAATTCTATTTCCTACTCTGTTCATATTGGCAGAAAATGACCATCCTAATTCTTTGTTTAAATATTGCAACCCAGCATTAAAAACATAAGGAGATTGACCTTGTAGTGGCGTTTCAACAGCTGTCGAAATCAGGTTTGAAATATCAACCTTAGAACGGATAATTGCCAAATTGGAGAACAGCGTTAAATCATCTAAAATCTTGGTGTCTTTTGTTCCAATTAAAGAACTTAATAAAAGTCTAAAGTCAATTTCTATACCATAATTGGTTCCAGCATCAGCATTTTTATATTGATTCGAATTGTTGGCCAAAGCTTGCAGTTCGATTGGATTTTTAAAGTCTTTGTAAAAAGCAGATAATGAAAATATTTGACCTTTCCCTGGGAAAAACTCATATCGCAAATCGGCATTATAAATTTCTGTGATTTTTAAAGTTGGTGTTCCAGAAGTATTAAACCTAGTGGCATTATCGAAGAATAAAAAAGGCGCTAATTCTCTGAATTCAGGTCTATTCAATGTTTTTGACCCACTCAATCTCAAATTCTGTTTTTTGGTAAGGCTATAAATAAAGTTTACAGAGGGTAATAGGTCTAATTGTGTATCGTCGACAGTAACTATTGCACCCACATCTGTTTTAGAATTCAAGTGTTGTGAATAATTTTCAATTCGAGCTCCCCAAATTATTCTCCATTTTTTAAAAATATTATCAATCATTAAATAACCAGCATCCAAATTAGATTCTGCATCATAATAATCACTTCCTTTTGTGCCTTCAAAAAGCGTTAAACCACTTACTCGAGGTGTAGTGGACAAAATTCCCATATTAGAAGTGTTGAAAATGGTAGCATTAGGTAAAGTTGGTATTAGGGAAGAAAAAGTGTTTGATCCGTAATTTACACCACCAACTCTTCCGTAAAAAGGAATATAACCTAATTGTCTGGCCTCAAATTTTCTGTTTCTCGATTGTGTAATTCCTCCTATTTTTATGTCGGCAGAAAAATTATCCGAAAAATCAATTTTTTTACTGATATCAACTTTAGTACTAAAAATATTCTCGACATTTTTAGAAGTAAAAATAGAACCAGGATAATCCGTACCTACTGAGTTTATTACAAAATTTGCTGTTGGTACAGATTGAGTACCATCAGAATATTGAATATACTCATACGTGTTTCTCCTTTCGCTTGGTATGTCTCGTTTAACGTTACTAAAAGCCCCTACCCAGTTTATTTTGATTTTACTTTCGGACAAGAAATGTTCTCCTATCAACTGTCCCGTGTAAATTTTGTTTTGAGTAAACAATCGGTTAGTAGAACTAGTAATTGTAGGTTCTTCTTCCACTCTTTTGGTCCCATTTCTGTCGGTTACTCTACTTTCTGAAGTAACACTATATAAATTTTTAAAACTGAACTTGTTATTAGCGTCGATTTTTAAAGAAAGATTCAAAATAGCACCCATAAGTTTTTGTTTGCTATAATTTTTATCATAGAAATTTTCAAGAAGTGCTCCAGGAGTTTCGTACGATCTTCGGTTGGTTTCTCCGTAAACATTTTTTACATTATTGGTTACAGAAGCAAGTAAACCAAGGTTTTGTGTTCCATTAAATTTAAAATATCTACCAAGAGTAAACTGAAAATTGGTGTCTGGTTCAAATTTATCTTCTTTTAAACTCCAGTCCGTTTGGTAATTTTTAGCCAATGTGGCTATCTGTTGAATACTAGTTTCTGTCTTCAAATTTTGCAATGCAATAAAATCAGCTGATTTAGGAAAAAAAGAGGGCAATCCTACTTTAACATCGTTAGCAACTAATTTTGAAGTGTTTGTTGTAATAGTATTGTATCCAGCTCCTACTGAAATGGATTGAAAGTTTTTATCGGGTGTTGATTTCGTGTTAATGTCAATAACTCCTCCTGCAAATTCTCCAGGTAAATCTGGCGAAGCTGTTTTGTGAATCACTAAATTATCAAGCATATTCGCTGGAAAAATATCAAACGAAAAAGCTTTTTTGTCTGGCTCTGTACTTGGTAGTGGCGATCCATTTAAATAAGTAGTATTGTAACGGTCATTTAAACCACGGATAATTACAAATTTATTATCTTGAATACTGGTACCGCTAATTCTTTTCAAAACATCTGAAGTTGTTTTGTCTGGTGTTCTTTTGATGCTTTCGGCCGAAATTCCGTCCGAAACTCTAATGCTGTTTTTTTGCATTGTTAAAAGTGACTGCACCGATTCTGTTTTTGCTTTAACCGTTCTAATTACAACTTCATCCAATGCATTTGTTTTTTCGGTTAACGAAACTGTCAAATTTGTAATTTCGTTATTCAAAACATCTACTTCGGTCAGTATTTTGGTTTCAAAACCAAGGGCCGTAAATTCCACCTCATATTTGCCAACAGCAACGCTTCTGAAAATGAAGTTCCCATCAATATCAGATTCTGTTGCTAATTTGGTGTTTTTAATTCTAATGATTGCTCCTGGCAAGGTTTTACCTGTTGCTTCTTCTATGATTTTTCCACTAATTCCTGACTGTTGAGAAAAAGTTAATTGAACCGAAAACAAGATAACAAGAAAATAAAATATTTTCATCTTTAGTATAATTTAGTGTATAATGATAATTTTCGGCAAAGATAATTCCAATCAATTAGTCAAATGTTAAGTTTTCTTTACCAATTTTGAAATAAAACTTCACTATGTTAACTAAAAGTAAACTTAAAGGAATTTTAAGGTTTCTTATTCAGTTTTAGGGATTCGTATGTGTTGAAAATGTATTTAAATGGTTTTTTAAATACTTATTATTTGGCAATAATCCATGTTTCATTGATAATGGAACCTGCAAATTAATTATGAAAAAATCACACAAGAAACTAGAATTAATCTTGTTGGGCTTTCTTAAGCGTAAAGGAAAATTCTGAGCCTATTCCAAATTCACTTTCTACATATATCTTTTCTTTATGGGCTTCGATAATATGTTTTACAATTGCGAGACCCAGACCAGACCCACCTTCTGAGCGCGAACCACTTTTATCCACGCGATAAAAACGTTCAAAAAGCCTCGGAATATTTTGTTTTTCAATTCCTTCTCCATTATCACTTACTCGAACCAATACTTTTTTCTTAGTCAAATTAATCACGCTGACTTCGGTCAGACCTCCTGCTTTTCCATATTTTATGGAATTGACTATCAAGTTTTCAAGTACTTGTTGAATTTTGTCTTTATCTCCTTTTACAAAAATGGGCTGAATGTGATAATTATCGAAAGCCAGAGCAATTTTCTTTTTATCAGCTTTCATTTCTAATAAATCAAAAACATTCTGAATAAGTTCGACGATATCGAATTCAGAAAATTCCAAATTCAAATCGCCCACTTCAAGTTTGGTTATCATGTCTAAATCTTCGACAATATAGATCAATCTTTCGACTCCTTTTTCGGCACGTTTCAAATATTTTTTTCGAATGGTTTTATCTTCCATCGCACCATCAATAAGTGTTGACAAATAGCCTTGTACGGTAAACAATGGTGTTTTTAGTTCGTGAGAAACATTTCCTAAGAATTCTCTGCGGTATTCTTCCCGAACTTTAAGCATTTCGATTTCCAGTTTCTTATCCGTAGCAAACTTTTTGACTTCTCTGGTCAGCGCTTCCATATCAGTTGTTATGGGCTGATTTATAAATGTACTGGATTCTAATAATGAGATGTCATCATAGATTTTTTTTACCCTTCGGTAAATGAATCGTTCCACCCTATATTGGATAACAAGGAAAGAAAAAATATAAATTATGGATATAAAAATAAGCCCAAACAACAGTAAATTCTGGAGGGGAAATTTAAACATCTCTTTTGCCAATACCATTACAAAAAAAGTAGCAAAAAGGCTGATGTATAATGCAGATATTACGGCAAATTTATAGGTTTTTCTGAAACTTATTTTCATTCTTTTATCACTAATTTGTCATTTCGACGAAGGATAAATCTCATAAGGCGAGCAACTAATGTGATTGCTCCCTGCGGTCGAAATGACAACTGAAATCTATAATCTAATCATTAAACCTCGAATTTATAACCGACTCCCTTTATGGTTTTGAAAAAATCTTCGCCTATTTTCTCTCGAAGTTTTCTGATGTGAACATCTATGGTTCTTCCGCCTACAACAACTTCGTTGCCCCAAACTTTATCAAGAATTTCATCGCGCTTGAATACTTTTCCTGGTTTTGATGCCAATAAATAAAATAATTCAAACTCTTTTCGGGGCAAGGCAATTACAATATTGTCTTTTATGATTTTATATTCTTCGCGATTGATTTCTATTCCGCCAACATTTAGTGTTTCGCTATTTTTTTCTTGTTCCTTCAATCGACGCAATAATGCTTTTACTTTACTGACCAATAATTTTGGCTTAATTGGCTTGGTAATATAATCATCGGCACCGGCATCAAAACCTGCCATTTGTGAATAATCTTCGCTTCTGGCAGTCAAAAAAGTAATGATTACATTATTCAATTCAGGAATTTTTCTAATAATTTCACAGGCTTCCATTCCGTCCATTTCCGGCATCATTACATCCATAATAATAAGGTCTGGCAATTCTTTTTTAGCTTTTGTTATGGCTTCTTTTCCGTTTGATGCTGTAATGATTTGATAGCCTTCTTGGGAAAGATTGTAACCAACAATTTCTAAAATATCTGGTTCATCATCAACTAATAAAATCTTGGTATTTCGTTTTTTCATAATAGCACAATACTGCTTTTGGATTTGTAAAGGTAAATATAAAACAAAACCATTGAACGTGTTAATCAAATTATAATAAGTTAACGATTTGGTAATACAATCAAAACAAATTAGTAACACGGAATATTTCTTTCCTTTTTTCTGGTATAATCCAAATTTCCTCCTGTTTCACGACCCCTGCTAATAGTATAACTCACAGAAAATAAACAATATACTCGATTTTTACGTCGTAGAAATGGAAAATGAATTGCCAACTTTTTTTGTTAATTATTTTATAAATAACCCCCAAAAACGCAATTTTATTTATTTTGGTATACAATTTGAAATGTTTTTTTATACCTTTACTATTCCAAATCGAAATGATGGCAAAAAATTACTTTTATATTATCACTTTATTGGTTCTTTTCTTCTCTGTGAGCATCTCAGCTCAAGAAGCAAAGCAATCCGCCAAACTTCAAGAAACTTCAATCATTGAAGGGTTAAACTTGTACCCAAACCCTGTGAGTAATGGTAAAGTATATATTACTTCAAAAAATGACTTAGATAAGGAAATAATCATTTTTGACGTTTTGGGTAAAAAAGTACTTCAAACAACTATTTCCTCAAAAGAACTTGGCGTTTCTAATCTGTCTCCAGGAGTTTATATCATTAAGATAAACGAAGGCGATGCCAGTGCTACCAGAAAACTTATTGTGAAATAATTAAATTCACAAATAATCCCTTAATTTAATGATTTTTTTACATTGATTTTTTCTTTTAGAGCAAATTCTTACTATATTTGTAAATCTAATTTAAAAAATTTTAAAATGAAAAAACTTTACACTTTATTATTTATTGCAGTTAATGGAATTGCTTTTGCTCAGGCAACATTACCGTATTATGAATCCTTTAATTATACTGATGCTTCTAATTTAAATGGTCAAGGCGGATGGGCTGGAACTGCTGCAACTCCCGATGATGCTTTAATCAGCACAGGAAGTTTAAGTTATTCTGGTTTATTATCCTCAATAGGAAATTCAGTTACCATAGGTTCGAATGGTTTTGATCCTCAACAAACAGTTACTAATCAAACTGCGGGAATTATTTATTCATCCTTTATTTTTAAAGTGACAGACTTAACGACATTAACTGATGCGGCCGGAGGTTATTTTTATGGGTTTGCATCATCTTCAACAACTTTTGCAAGCACTATTTGGTTAAAAACCAATGGCGCCGGTTTCCAAATAGGAATTAACAAAGCTACGACCATTGCTGACACTCAATATCTACCAACCGTTTATAGTATTAATACCGAATATCTTGTTGTAGTCGCTTACGACTTAGGAACTACTAAAACTTCATCTATATGGATTAGTCCTTCATCATCAGATTTAGGTATTGCGATTGCTCCAACTGCCACTTTAAGTACCACAACAGGAACTACCGACAGAATTAACATTGATAGAGTTTTTTTAAGACAAGATTCAACTGCTGAAACACCAACTATAATAATTGATGAATTAAGAATTGGCTTAACTTGGGCAGATGTTACTCCAGCAGCACCACTTAGTGTTCAACAAAACAAAATCGCTGGTTTAAATGTATATCCAAATCCAGTTTCTAATGGTACTTTATACATAACTTCTAACAGCAGCAATGCAAAAACAGTTGCCGTTTATGACATATTAGGAAAACAAGTTTTAGAATCTAAAACTTCAAATAACGCTGTAAATGTTTCTAACCTAAAAGGTGGTGCTTACATTGTAAAAATCACTGAAGACGGAAAAACTGACACTAGAAAATTAATTATTGAATAGTCCTGCCTCTCGGCAGACAGGTAATTCTAAAATATTTTCTAAAAAGCTCTAATGAAAATTAGGGCTTTTTTGTTTTATGTTTGTTGCTTAGACGGTTCTTTTGTCATTTCGACACAAGGAGAAATCACATAACGAGGAGCAACAAATGAGAGCAATAAATGTGATTTCTCCTTCGTCGAAATGACAAAATCATACAAATAATTTTACCTTTGCATAAAAAAATAATTCTTGATTCCAATTCCTGACATATTCACTATTTCAAGCCCAAAGCAATTTGAAAAAATAGCGCTTAAGACATTTCGTTTTCAATATGAGAACAACTTGGTCTATCGGGAATTTTGCGATTTTTTGAAAACTGATGTTCAAAAAGTGAAATCATTAGAGCAAATTCCGTTTTTACCGATACAATTTTTTAAAAGCCACAAAGTTGTTTCGAATGAAAATTCCATTCAGCTAACCTTTACTAGCAGCGGAACAACAAGCCCCCTAACCCCCGAAGGGGGAATTGACAAACTAGATGAAATAATTCGCAGTAAACACCTAGTTACTGATGTTTCTCTTTATGAAGAAAGTTATCGAAAAGGTTTCTCACAGTTCTATGGCAATATTGAGGATTATGTAGTTTTGGCATTATTACCATCCTATTTAGAACGCCAAGGTTCTTCCTTGATTTATATGGTCGAAGACTTAATCAAAATGACAAATAATCCCGAAAGCGGCTTTTATCTTCATAACCACGACGAACTAATCGAAAAAATAACACGATTGGACAAAGCGGGACAAAACGTGATTTTGATTGGAGTTACTTATGCTTTGTTGGATTTAATTGAAAAACGTCCTTTTCAATTGAAAAATACCATCATTATGGAAACGGGTGGAATGAAAGGCAAACGCAAAGAAATGATTCGCGAAGAATTGCACGAACAACTTAGCCAAGGTTTTGGCGTCACAGCCATACATTCTGAATATGGAATGACAGAATTATTGTCGCAAGCTTATTCGTTGGGAAATGGCGTGTTTGAATGCCCTTCGTGGATGCAAATCCTCGTTCGCGATACTGAAGATGCCTTGACTTATGTTTCAGCAGGAAAAACAGGCGGAATCAACGTAATTGACTTGGCCAATATTAATTCTTGTTCCTTTATAGCTACGCAGGATTTGGGCAAAAAAAATCCCAATAACTCTTTCGAAGTATTGGGACGTTTTGATAATTCTGATGTTCGAGGTTGTAATTTAATGGTTATTTAAATGAGTTATCGGTTATCGGTTATGCAACTCTAATTATAATGTCCTTTTAGAGAATATACTTTGAGAATAATATTGTCTTCAATTTGATAAACATAACGATGCTCATCGGTAATTCTTCGAGACCATTTTCCTGTGAGATTAAATTTTAACGCTTCGGGTTTTCCAATGCCAACGTAATTGTTTTTCTATGATAGCTTCTGTAAGTTTTGCAATCTTTTTTAAAATAGTTTTGTTGCCGGTTTTAATCCAAAACTGCAAATCTTCGTCAGCTTTTGGCAAAAAGACTATTTCCATAAATTGTTCAGGTCTTCAACAGTTACTTTTCTGCCTTTTCCAGCTTTATCATCTTCATCACCTGACATTATTTTTTGAACAAATTCAGGATTATAGGGTTTGTCTTTAGTAATCTCAAATTTAATTTTGAGTGCTTTCATAAAAGCCTTAACAGCCTCAATTTGCGATGCATCTTGAGTGTGAGCAGTAATTTTAATAGTTTCCATAGCTTCCGTTTATTTAAGTAAAGTTATAAAATTATTTAACCCGAATCACAAAATAGTTTTTCTTTCCGCTTTGCAGTAACACAAACTGGTTATTGATTAAATCTTTTGTCGATAGTACAAATTCTTCGGTTACTTTTTCTCTGTTTACCGAAATAGAATTGGCCGAAAGCGCTCTTCTCGCTTCGCCATTCGACTTTAAAAATCCTGTTTTTTCGTTTAGAACGTCAACAATGTTAATTCCAGATTCGATTTCAGTTCTTTCAATCTCAGCCTGAGGAACACCATCAAAAACATCCAAAAAAGTAGCTTCGTCCAATTGTTTCAAATCAGCAGAAGTAGAATTCCCGAACAAGATATTCGAAGCTTTAATCGCGTTTTCTAAGTCTTCCGCAGAATGAACCATAACTGTAATTTCTTCGGCCAAACGTTTTTGCAACAAACGCAAATGTGGTGTTTCTCTATGTTTCTCAGTTAAAACTTCAATTTCATCTTTTGAAATGAAAGTAAAGATCTTGATGTATTTTTCTGCATCAACATCCGAAGTATTCAACCAATATTGGTAAAATTTATAAGGTGAAGTTCTAGCCGAATCCAACCAAATATTTCCGCCTTCTGATTTCCCAAATTTAGTTCCATCTGCTTTTGTAATCAAAGGACAAGTCAATGCATAGGCTTTTCCACCAGCAATTCTGCGAACTAATTCGGTTCCTGTTGTGATATTTCCCCATTGGTCACTTCCTCCCATTTGTAGTGTACAACTTTTTTCTCTGTACAAATGCAAAAAGTCATATCCTTGAACTAATTGGTACGTAAACTCTGTAAATGACATTCCTTCGGCAGCTTCAGAAGACAAACGTTTCTTCACAGAATCCTTGGCCATCATATAATTTACGGTAATATGCTTGCCCACATCACGAATGAAATCCAGAAAAGAAAAATTCTTCATCCAGTCGTAATTATTTACTAATTCAGCTGCATTTGGAGCAGCTGAAGTAAAATCCAGAAAACGGGACAATTGTCCTTTTATAGCTTCTTGATTGTGACGCAAAGTAGCTTCGTCCAACAAATTTCTTTCATTCGATTTTCCCGATGGATCGCCAATCATTCCAGTCGCACCACCTACTAAAGCTAATGGTTTATGTCCGGATAATTGAAAATGTTTCAACAACATCACACCAACCAAATGTCCTATGTGCAATGAATCTGCTGTTGGGTCAATCCCCACATATGCCACACGCATTTGCTCCATCAAATGTTCTTCTGTGCCCGGCATAACATCGTGGAGCATTCCTCTCCAAGTCACTTCTTCAATAAAATTCTTCATCTTATAATCAATTTTGGCAAATATAAAATTTAATGTTGACTTGATAATTTGTTTATTCGGATAATTGAGAAAATAATTTGTAATTCGTAATTTGTAATTCGTAGTTTTGTTTTATGGTTTTAGTAACAGGAGGAACAGGATTAGTCGGTGCACATTTACTACTTCATTTAGTTGAAAATGGAGATGCTGTTCGCGCTATTTATCGAAATGCAGCAACTATTCAGAAAACAAAATCCCTTTTTTTGCTTTATAAAAAAGAATCCCTTTTTGAAAATATTGACTGGATTCAAGCTGATATTATTGATGTTCCATTATTGGAGACTGCTTTCGAAAACGTGGAATGCGTCTATCACTGCGCCGCACTGATTTCCTTTAATCCAAAAGATGAAAATTTACTTCGAAAAATCAATATCGAAGGAACTGCAAATATTGTCAACTTATGTGTTGCCAAAGCCGTTAAAAAACTTTGCTTTGTTAGCTCGATTGCCGCTCTTGGAGATGTAAAGGAAAATGAAAAAACCATAACTGAAGAAACCGAATGGAATCCAGAAAAGCAACATAGCGATTATGCAATTTCAAAATATGGCGCCGAAATGGAAATTTGGCGCGGCCAACAAGAAGGCTTGCAAACGGTAATTATAAATCCGGGAGTTATCTTGGGACCAGGTTTTTTGGACCAGGGAAGTGGATTGCTTTTCAAGAGAGTCGCAAATGGATTGTCTTTTTACACCAAAGGCGTTACTGGATTTGTCGCAGTCCTAGATGTGGTTCGAATTGCTGTAGAATTGATGAAAAGTGAAAATTCAAATGAAAGGTTTACCCTTATTTCCGAAAACATGGCCTTTAAAGACCTCTTAGGTTCTATTGCAGATTCCTTGAATGTAAAAAGACCCTCTATTCATGCTAGCCCATTATTGGTAAATGTATTATACAGAATCGATTGGTTTATTTCTAATATTTTGGGGCAAAAAAGAAAATTAGACCGGGCTACTGCCAAATCATCTTATTCTAAAAATTTATATTCTAATGAAAAAATTAAAAACACTCTAGGGACTGAATTTTTAGATATTCATCAGTATATCAAATCCATTTCGAGATTATAAAACCTTATTTTTTTCTTTTACCTTTTTTATGGAATCAGTCTCTTTTTTTGATTTCAGTTTCTGCTTTGCCTTTTTAATTGAATCGGTCTCTTTTTTTGATTTCAGTTTCTGCTTTACTTTTTTAATTGAGTCCGCTTCACGTTTTATTTTTAACTTTTGTTTCTGCTTTTTTAGCAAAATGCCTTTTTTCTTTTTTTCCTTGATTAAGTTTTCAACAATACTTTTATTCTTGTTCAATCGTGATTTAATTTTTTCAAACATTTTCTTGTATTCTTTATAATCAGCAGCATAATAAATGTTGTTTTGGGCAAATTGAAGGCTGTCAATTTTATATTTTTTAAAGATATAGTCGTTAGAATTTATATTAAACGTGTCCAAAGAACTTGTGTTTTGAATTTTTATGGCTTCCAACAGAGATAAATCATACATAATGTTTACCATTTTATCTTTTTCAATAAGATGATTTGGAGTCTTCACCAACTCTTTTTTACAACTTAAAAGCATTGATAAAACGAATAAAAACAATAGAATTTTTTTTGTTTCCATAATTTTATCTATCAAATAACAATCTTTTTCCGGCACGAATGTCTTTTACTTTAAAAGCTGAATAAACCAATTGCCCATTTACAATAGTATGAGTAATTCTAGATTTAAAAGTATAGCCTTCAAATGGTGACCATCCACATTTCGCTAGAATATTTACTTTCTTAACACTCCAAGGCAAACCTGAGTTTATGATGACTAAATCAGCATAATATCCTTCTCTGATAAACCCACGTTTCTCGATTTTGAAAATTTTGGCCGGATTATGGCACATTTTTTCAACTATTTTTTCAATGCTAATTTTCCCCTGATGATAGGCTTCAAACATTGCCACAACGGCGTGTTGCACGAGCGGTCCGCCAGAAGGTGCTTTCAAATAAGGTTGTTTTTTTTCTTCCAAAGTATGAGGCGCGTGGTCCGTAGCAATCACATCGATTCTACCATCAAGCAAGGCTTCCCAAAGAACTTTTCGGTCATTTGCAGTTTTTACGGCAGGGTTCCATTTAATCAAATTGCCTTTAGTTGCATAATCATCATTGGTAAACCATAAGTGATGAATACAAACTTCGGCGGTAATTTTCTTCTCTTCCAATGGTATTTTGTTGGTAAACAAATCCATTTCTTTCGCTGTAGAAAGATGAAAAACATGCAAACGGGCACCTGTTTTTTTAGCCAAAGCAATCGCTTTGGAAGACGAAATATAACAGGCTTCTTCGCTTCGGATAAGATGATGCGCTGTTACGGGAATATCCTCTCCAAATTCTTCTTTATATTTCTTTAAATTACGCTTAATTGTTTCTTCATCTTCACAATGTACAGCAATTAACATTGGTGTGCTTGAAAATATTCTTTCTAAAACAGCTTCGTTATCTACCAACATGTTTCCTGTTGATGAGCCTAAGAATATTTTTATTCCTGCAACATTTTTCGGATTTGTTTTGAGAATTTCCTCAAGATTATCATTTGTTGCTCCCATCATAAACGAATAATTCGCATAAGAATTCTCGGAAGCAATTACATATTTTTGTTCTAAAATTTCCTGCGTTACTGCATTAGGAATCGTGTTGGGCTGTTCAATAAACGAAGTGATTCCTCCTGCAACTGCTGCTTTAGACTCAGATTCTATGTCGCCTTTGTGAGTAAGTCCAGGCTCTCTAAAATGCACCTGATCATCAATAGCGCCAGGAATTAAATAATTTCCTTCGGCATCAATAATCTTACATTCGGATGATTTTGCGCTAATGCTTTCCGAAATTTCTACAATTAGGTCATTTTCGATTAAAACATCTCCTTCAAAAATGGTTCCTTCGTTTACTATTTTGGCATTCTTGATTAAAACCCTATTCATCATGTTTTCCTTATAAGGCGTTAACTAATTTTTTTAATCGGAGTGCAATAACTCCTAAAACAGCTTCTTTAAAAATGGCACTGCTCATTTTTGACTGTCCTTTTGTTCTGTCTGTAAAAATAATAGGAACTTCGACAATGTCAAAATTCTTGCAAAATGTTCTGTATTTCATTTCAATTTGAAAAGCATAGCCCACAAATTTTATTTTATCTAAATCAATTCCAACCAAAACTTCACTTTTATAACAAATGAATCCTGCTGTGGCATCATGAATTTTCATTCCTGTAATAAATTGTACATAAACTGATGCAAAATAGGACATTAAAACCCGGCTTAAAGGCCAGTTTACAACATTGACACCCGTTACATAACGAGAACCAATGGCTAAATCCGCTCCTCCAAAATGACAGGCATCGTACAATTTTTCTAAATCGTTTGGATTGTGCGAAAAGTCGGCGTCCATTTCAAAAACATAATCATATTTATGCTCCAAAGCCCATCTAAAACCGTGCACATAAGCTGTTCCTAAACCTAATTTCCCTATTCTTTTTTCTAAAAATAATCTTCCCTCAAATTCAGATTGAAGCATCGCTACTTTTTCTGCAGTATGATCTGGCGAGTTGTCATCAATGACAAGGACATGAAAAGGTTTATGTTGGGAAAGCACTGACCTAATGATGCTTTCGATGTTCTCAATTTCGTTATAGGTAGGAATTATAACAATACAATCGTTCATATTTTGAGTAATTTCAACGCAAAAGTAAACTTTTTATACGATTTGATTTCATAATAAAATTATAATAAAAAGAATGAAGCAAAAAATTAGTAATTTTGCGTCAATATGATTGAAAACGCACTTCATTTAAGAGTAATTGAGAACAAAGATTGGGCTACAATCTTGTTTGTACTTTCATTTGCCACAATCGCAATTACAAAATCAGCCTTTGAGAATCGATTTGCAGAGTTTGCCAAATTAATTTACTCCGATAAATATACAAATGTATATAAAGATAGTAGCAACCTGATGAGTGGTTTTACTATTTCATTATTTTTTGTGCAAATTATCTCTTTAGCATTCTTCATTCAACTTTCTCTTTCTTTTTTTGGATATGCTTTAAAAACAGATTGGATTTTATACATTCAAATAATTACACTCCTGATTTTCTTTATTTTATCAAAATTCTTAATAGAAAAAATTATTGCTACTGCATTCCATATTGAGGAATTTGTAGAACAATTTAACCTTCAAAAGCTCACTTTCAGAACATATATTGGATTATTTATATTGCCAATCAACATTATTCTGTTTTATAACAACACCTTTTCAAGAAATTTTTTGATACTTATTATCTCTATTTTATTGATAGTAAATGCGTTAACATATTTAGTTTCAATAAAAAACTATCAAAATATAATATTTAGTAAGTTGTTTTATTTTATTTTATATCTTTGCGCTCTCGAAATAGCACCGTATTATTTCATGTATTATTGGTTTACAAAAGGTATTGCTTAGAAAATGTCAAATATGAAAGTGAAAACAATTTTGGTGTCACAGCCCGAGCCTAAAGTGGAAAATTCCCCTTACTTTGAGCTTCAAAATAAGCATAAAGTGAAAGTTGATTTCAGACCTTTTATCCACGTAGAAGGAGTTAATGCAAAAGAAATTAGACTTCAAAAAATTGATCTTAATAATTTTACCGCGATTATTTTAACGAGTAAAAACTCTGTTGATCATTTTTTCAGAGTTGCTGATGAAATGCGCTATAAAGTTCCTGAAGGATTGAAGTATTTCTGCCAATCAGAAGCAATTGCTTTCTATCTGCAAAAATACGTAGTGTATCGCAAACGCAAAATATACGTTGGTCCAAAAGATTTTGCTGATTTATCCCCGCTGATAAAAAAATACAAGGACGAAAAATTCCTTTTACCTGCTTCAGATCAATTGAATGCTGATGCCCCAATAACTCTTAATAACCTGAAAGTAGATTGGACACAAGCTATTTTTTACAAAACGGTGATTAGTGATTTATCGGATTTAGCTGATGTGTATTATGATGTTTTAGCTTTCTTTAGCCCTTCTGGAATAAAATCATTGTTCACTAACTTCCCTGATTTTGAACAAAACAATACCAGAATAGCAGTTTTTGGAAGTACCACTCAAAAAGAAGCATTAGAAAAAGGTTTAAGGATTGACATTCTTGCTCCGACTCCTGAAACACCTTCAATGACAATGGCTTTGGAAAAATATATTTCAGAAGCAAATAAAGGGAAATAATTACCCATTCCTACAAAAATAAAAACGCTTATAAAGGATATTTAAAATCCTGTTATAAGCGTTTTTTTATGCTCTAGAAAACGACACTAATCAAAATAAGCCGGGTTTTTCAGTGCCCTCGAATTATCACAGCTTTTTTTATACTCACTTCCCAAATTTACAAAGATAAACTGAGGTTATATATTTTTAAACATCTTGATATTACCTTCTATTCATATAAATAGATATATAATACAACAAAGTGGCGATTGAACCTAAAGCAGCAACAACATACGTTCTTGCAGCCCAATTAAGCGCGTCTTTTGCTCCGGCTTGCTCTTCTTGAGATAACATTCTCTTGTTTTCTAACCAGGCTAATGCACGATTACTCGCATCATATTCTACTGGCAAAGTGACAATACTAAATAAAGTTGTAGCTGCAAAAATCACAATCCCAATCAATAAAAGTTGCGGAAATGAATTAATCATTAAAATTCCACCGAGCAAAATCCATTGCATGTAAGTTGATGCAATATTAACAACCGGAACTAAACTAGAACGCATTGTTAACCAGCTGTAAGCCGTTGCGTGTTGCACAGCATGACCACATTCGTGCGCTGCAACCGCTGCTGCAGCAGCATTTCTTTGGTTAAAAACTGCTTCGCTTAAGTTAACCGTTTTATCTGTTGGATTGTAATGATCCGTTAATTGCCCTGCTACCGAAATTACTTTTACGTCACGAATTCCGTGATCTGCCAGCATTTTTTCGGCAATTTCCTGTCCAGACATTCCGTTTCGCAAATGCAATTTGGAGTATTTTTCAAATTTACTTTTTAATCTTGAGCTTACTAACCAACTTGCTAGCATAATACCGCCCATTAAAATCATCGCTGGTAAACTAAATCCTAACATAAATTTCTTTTTTTAATTAATTTTATAAATACCCTTCATCAAATTTTAAGCCAATTTTTTGAATGCCAAATTGACATTATTTACAGACGCACTGCAGAGCGTCTCTACCCCACCAAATTAATGACTTTCCCTGGAACTATGATTATTTTATTTGGCGTTTTTCCGTCTAATTGTTTCAGGGTTCTTTCGTCTTTCATAATGATTTCCTGAATTTCAGGAACAGATAAATCCAACGGTAATTCGATGGTAAAACGCATTTTTCCGTTGAAAGAAACAGGATATTCCTTACTGCTTTCCACCAAATGTTTTTCGTCTAATATTGGGAAACCTACCGTAGAAATCGATCCTGAATTCCCTAACTGACTCCACAATTCCTCGGCGATGTGTGGCGCATAAGACGAAATCAAAATAGCTAATGGCTCTAAAATGGCACGAGAATGACAATTTTGTGTTGACAATTCATTCACACAAATCATAAACTGCGAAACCGAAGTATTAAAAGAGAAACCTTCGATATCTTCCGCCACTTTTTTGATGGTTTTGTGTAAAGATTTCAAGCTGTCTTTCGTTGGTTCGTCATTGGTTACGATTAGACCATTTTCGTCAAAATACAAACGCCATAATTTTTTAAGAAAACCAAAAACTCCCGAAATTCCTGCCGTATTCCAAGGTTTCGCTTGTTCCAATGGCCCTAAAAACATCTCGTACAAACGCAAAGTGTCAGCTCCATATTCGTTGCAAATATCATCTGGAGTTACGACATTGTATTTGGATTTCGACATTTTTTCGATTTCGCGACCTACTATGTATTTGCCGTTATCTTCACAAATGAATTCTGCATTAGCATAATCTTCTCTCCAAGACTTGAATTTTTCAATATCTAATTCATCAGAAGTGTTTACCATCGAAACATCAACGTGAATTGGTTGTACTTTTTGACCTTCCGTTTTATTTTTTGAAACGTATGTGTTTGTTCCTTCTAATCGATAAACAAACGCACTCATTCCCAAAATCATTCCTTGATTAATCAACTTCTTGAATGGTTCTTCCGTTGGCGCAAAGCCTTTGTCTTTTAGGAATTTATTCCAAAAACGAGAATACAATAAATGTCCGGTTGCGTGTTCGCTTCCGCCAATGTATAAATCTACGCTTTCCCAATATTTCAGAGCCTCCTTGCTTGCAAATTCGTTTTCATTATGCGCATCCATATAACGCATCCAATACCAGGAACTTCCCGCCCAACCTGGCATCGTATTCAATTCAAGAGGATGAACTGTTTTGTGGTCTACCAAATTCGTGTCAACCACTTTATTGTTTTCACTATCCCAAGCCCAAACTAAAGCATTTCCTAAAGGTGGTTGGCCATCTTCCGTTGGCAAGTATTTTTCTACTTCCGGCAACACGATAGGCAAATGTTTAGCATCTATCATTTGTGGCAATCCATTCACATAATATACAGGAAACGGTTCGCCCCAATATCTTTGGCGAGAGAAAACAGCATCACGCAAACGGTAATTAATTTTCCCTTTTCCTTGTTTTATTTTTTCTAATTCCGAGATAACTTTCTTGGTCGCTTCTTTGTAATTCAATCCATTTAGGAAATCCGAATTTTTCATTGTAAATCCATCTTTTTCAGCGAAAGCAAAATCCACCCCGCCCTCCGGGCACCCCTCCAATGGAGGGGAATTTAAAGCAAAAATATTCTTGATTTCTTGCATTCCGTTTTGTCCTTTGAAGAAATTGGCAAAAGCATAATCTCTTTCGTCGCCACAAGGAACCGCCATAACAGCGCCAGTTCCATAACCCGCGAGAACATAATCGCCAATCCAAACCGGAATCGATTCTTTCGTAAACGGATGCTCGGCATAAGCTCCTGTGAAAACTCCCGAAATGGTTTTTACATCTGCCATACGCTCTCTTTCGGAACGTTTTGCGGTTTTTTCAATATAAGTGTCTACTGCTGCTTTTTGTTCTGGAGTCGTGATTTGAGCAACCAATTCGTGTTCTGGTGCCAATGTCATAAATGTAACTCCGAAAATCGTGTCTGGACGGGTGGTGAAAACATCAATATTTGCTTCGTGGTTTTTCAATTTAAAGGAAACCATCGCTCCAACGGATTTTCCAATCCAGTTTCTTTGACTTTCTTTAATGCTTTCGCTCCAGTCAATAGTATCTAATCCTTGTAACAAACGTTCCGCATAAGCCGAAATTCGCATGCTCCATTGGGTCATTTTCTTGCGAATAACCGGAAATCCACCACGTTCTGAAACACCGTTTACAATTTCGTCATTAGCCAAAACAGTTCCTAATCCGGGACACCAGTTCACTTCGGTTTCGGCCAAATAAGTCAATCTATATTTTAAAATAATTCGTTGTTGGTCTTCTGTCGAAAGCGCTTTCCATTCGCTTGACGAAAAAACAGCAATATTATCGTCGCAAACCGCATTTACATTAGTATTTCCTTCACTTTCGAAAATAGAAATCAGGGTCGAAATATCTTCGGCTTTGTCTGTATTTTTATTGTACCAAGAATTGAATAATTGAATGAAAATCCACTGTGTGTGTTTATAATAATCTGGATTCGAAGTACGTACTTCACGACTCCAATCGAATGAAAATCCAATTTTATCCAATTGTTTTCTATAACCCGCAATTTTATTTCCTTCTTTGTCTACGCCTCCATCAATATTTACCGAAGTTGTGTCTTCTGGACGTTGACCTGTTTGTATGGCATACTGTTCGGCTGGCAATCCAAAACTATCATAACCCATAGGATGCAATACATTAAAACCACGATGTCTTTTGTAGCGAGAATACACATCTGAAGCGATGTAACCCAGTGGATGCCCAACGTGCAATCCCGCACCAGACGGATAAGGAAACATATCCAAAACATAATATTTTGGTTTCTCTGAGTTATTTTGAGCTGCAAAAGTTTGATTTTCGGCCCAATAATTTTGCCATTTGGCCTCTATTTCGTTCGGATTGTATTTCATTCCTCTATATTATTGTTTTTTTAAAGGAGTCTTGCGGTCGCAAGCTCTGGTCATTCCTTGTTATTAATTGTTTTTTTAATGGAGTCACGCGGTCGCAAGCTCTGGTCATTCCTCTTTATTATTGTTTTTTTAAAGGAGTCATGCTTTCGCAAACTCAAGTCATTTTATTGATAGAATTCAAAGTCTCAAAGACTTTTACGGATAATTCTTTTAGACGCCAAATTTACATTTATTGTACGAAAGTTGAAAGTTTGAACGTTATTAACTTTAAATAAAGAAATTCTTTGTTATTTTTACCCCATAATTCCAATAAACTATGGCTTCTTCATTTGATAAATTTCAAAAACGCAGGTTAATTTCCTCTTATTTCTCGGTTGTGCTAAGTGTATTCTTGGTGTTATTCCTATTGGGAATTCTGGGATTTTTTATTATAAATTCTAAAAAACTGGCGGACAATTTTAGGGAAAAAATTGCAATGACAGTATTTTTCAAGAACGATGCTAATGACTCAATTTTAAAGGCTTTTGGAAAAGAATTAAAAGCTGCTGATTTTACTAAATCATATGCATATGTCTCTAAAGATGCTGCAGCAAAGCAACATACTGACATTATTGGCGAAGATTTTATGACATTCTTAGGAACAAATCCTTTGCAAAATTCGTTTGACATCAACCTCAAAGCTGATTATGTAGAAAAGGACAGTATTGCAAAAATAGAAAGTCAATTACACAAGAACCCTATGGTTTCGGACATCGTTTATGACAAACAATTGGTCAATTTAGTAAATGATAATATCAAAAAAGTGAGTATGTGGATATTAATAATCAGTGGTTTCCTAACTATTATTGCTGTTTTATTAATCAATAGTTCTTTGCGTTTATCCATTTATTCTCATCGATTTATCATTAAAACGATGCAAATGGTTGGTGCTACAAAAGCATTTATCAGAAAACCATTTGTGATGCGAAGCATCCGATTGGGTATGATTGGCGCAGGCCTAGCAATCATTGCGCTGATTGGAGTTTTAGTTTATCTCCAAGTTAATTTTCCGGATTTAGGAATTCTTGACGATAAATTACTTGTTGCTTTAGTCTTATTATTGGTTTTCAGCATTGGAATTTTGATTACCTGGATTAGCACTTATTTTGCAACCCAACGATTTTTGAATCTAAGAACCGATGACTTATACTAGATAGCATAAAATGAAAAAAAACGAAATAAAACAAGAACAAAAACAAGAACACGAATTTCTTTTTGAGAAAATAAATTATAAAATTCTACTCATTGGTATTGCTGTAATTGCACTTGGGTTCCTATTGATGTCAGGCGGCGGAAGTGAAAATCCAAATGTATTTAACGAAGAAATTTTTAACTTTAGAAGAATCCGTTTAGCTCCAACAACCGTTTTAATTGGTTTTGGAATCACCATTTATGCTATTTTAAAAAACCCTTCAAAATAGTTTACAGTGTTCAGGATTCAGTGTTCAGTTAGCAACAGACTGAAAACTGAAAACTGAAAACTGAAAATTTTCTCAAAAATGAATACACTTCAAGCCATAATTATTGCCATTATCGAGGGATTAACCGAATATCTTCCTATTTCTTCCACGGCCCACATGATTTTTACGAGTTCCTATTTTGGGATCCAAGAAGATGATTTTGTGAAACTTTTTCAGGTTTCGATTCAATTTGGAGCCATTTTAGCTGTCGTGGTGTTGTATTGGAAGAAATTCTTGGCATTCTCCACATTAAAAATTGGAATTAATTTTTATACTAAATTGGCTTTTGCAGTAATTCCAGCCTTGGTCTTGGGAAAATTATTCGACGACAAAATCGAAGCTGTTTTAGGAGACCCTATTCCTATTGCGATTGTTTTAATCCTAGGCGGCGTAATTTTGCTTTTTGTTGACCAATACTTCAAGGACAAGACCACTATTGTAAATGAAGAAGATATTACTATAAAAAAAGCAGTTGCGATTGGTTTTTGGCAATGTTTGGCGATGATGCCAGGAACAAGTCGGTCTGCGGCTTCCATCATCGGCGGGATGCAACAAGGATTGTCTCGAAATACTGCTGCGGAATTTTCGTTTTTTCTGGCAGTTCCAACCATGTTGGCTGTTACTTGCTATTCGGTTTTTTTAAAAACCTACGAAACTTCTCAAATGAAGGGTTATGAACTGATTTTAAAATCACAAGACAATACTATGATGTTTTTAATTGGTAATGTAATCGCCTTTTTAGTTGCGATTTTAGCCATCAAATTTTTTATTGGAATTATAAATAAATATGGCTTTAAACCTTGGGGTTGGTATCGTATCATTGTGGGCACATTTTTATTGATTTACTTTTCATACTTAAAATAAATCACCTTGCATACTGCCGAAGATTATTTAAACGGACAAATCATCTTAATTGACAAACCTTTGCATTGGACCTCGTTTCAAGCTGTCAATAAAATGAAATATGCTTTGATTAACAAAGCAGGACTTCCAAAAAAATTCAAGATTGGTCACGCTGGAACTTTAGATCCATTGGCAAGCGGATTACTGCTAGTTTGTACCGGAAAATTTACCAAAAGAATCACAGAGCTTCAAGGTCAAGCAAAAGAATATACAGGAACTTTCTACATTGGAGCGACCACGCCTTCTTATGATTTAGAAACTGAAATTGACGAAACTTTTGAAACTTCACATATTGATGAAGCTTTAATTCACGAAACGGTGAAACAATTTCTGGGAGAAATCGACCAAAAACCACCTATTTTCTCAGCCATAAAAAAAGACGGAATCCGTCTTTATGAGCACGCACGTGCTGGTGAAACTGTAGAAATAGCAACTAGAAAAACAACAATCCACGAATTCGAAATTACTCGAATTGCACTTCCCGAAGTCGATTTTAGAGTCGTTTGTAGCAAGGGAACTTATATTCGTTCCTTAGCATATGATTTTGGAAAAGCAATAAATTCCGGTTCGCATTTAATTGTTTTGCGAAGAACAAAAATTGGTAATTATGAAGTTACCGATGCTATGGACGTGACTTTGTTCGAAGAAAGTTTAGCCCAAAAATTATAATAGGTAGTTTTATTCCATACTCTTTATTTACCTAACTTAGTGTTTTTAGATTAATAATGAGTTGTGGTTTTACCTCCAAATAATGCAGTAGAGATGTAATCAAACACTCTTTCAAATAGATTTTTCATATGGTTGTTTTTTAAATTGTTAAACAATAATTAAACACCAATAAAAAAAGTAAATTAATAATAGTAGATTTGGTTGAGGTTTGCAATTTACAAATTTTTTATAAAAAATAAAAAATATATCAAAACTATTTATTAACAAAGTTATGAATGCTTAATTTTTAGCTTTTACATTGTGCAACGATAAAAATTTTTAGCGTTCCCTTCAAAAAAATAGTAAGAATAAGTAGCGAAAAAAAATTCCTCCTCGAAATAGTGCTAAGATTGGTTTGCAACAAATTGATTAGTATTTGCTTCCAGCTCATAATTTAGCAAGAAACTTTGCAACTGTTATAATTTAACTGAATTTAGAGACCAAAAAAGACAATTCAAATTTAGAAAAAAATCAAAACAGCCTTTTTTTGAAGATCAAAAAAATATTTTGTGTTAATTGGCATTAAAAACACAACCTAAATTAATTTTTCAAAAACATTATTTTAAAAAAATAGAATATGTCTATATTTGCACAACTCAATTCAATAAATGAATGACTTGAGCTTGCGACAGCATGACTCCAAATTTTAAATATAAAAACGGAATGAAATATAAAAGAATTCTTCTAAAATTAAGTGGCGAAGCTTTAATGGGCGATCAACAATATGGTATTGATCCAGCAAGATTAGCCGAATATGCCGATGAAATCAAAAAAGTCCACGAAAAAGGAATTGAGATTGCTATCGTGATTGGCGGAGGAAATATCTTTAGAGGTGTTGCCGGCGCGAGCAAAGGTATGGATCGTGTTCAAGGCGATTATATGGGAATGCTAGCAACCGTTATTAACGGAATGGCGTTACAAGGAGCACTCGAAGACAAAGGAATGAAAACTCGCTTGCAAACCGCATTAAAAATGGAGTCAATCGCTGAGCCTTACATAAAAAGAAGAGCCGATCGTCACCTCGAAAAAGGAAGAATCGTAATTTTTGGAGCAGGAACAGGAAATCCTTATTTTACAACAGATACTGCAGCTGTTTTACGTGGTGTGGAAATCAATGCTGACGTTATTCTGAAAGGAACTCGTGTAGATGGTGTTTACTCCGCTGATCCGGAAAAAGATGCTTCGGCAGTAAAATTTAATTATATCTCCTTTGATGATGTGCTCAAAAAAGGATTGAATGTTATGGACACAACAGCTTTCACATTAAGCCAGGAGAATAAACTTCCTATTGTAATTTTTGATATGAATAAACAAGGAAATTTATTGAAAATTTGCGAAGGCAAAAACATAGGAACTGAAGTAAATATTTAGTTGATGGTTTTTGGTTGATGGTTTATAGTTAAACTTCCAACAACCCAAAACCCAAAACCCAAAACCTAAAAAAATGACTGAAGAAATTGAATTTATTTTAGATAGTACCCAAGAATCTATGGCGGGTTCTATCGCGCATTTAGAAAAATCATTTCTAAATATTCGTGCCGGAAAAGCAAATCCAGCCATGTTGGGAAGCGTTTTTGTTGATTATTATGGAGCGGCAACACCGCTTTCGCAAGTTTCAAATATCAACGTGCCTGATGCAAGAACGATAACTTTGCAGCCGTATGAAAAGAAAATGCTGCAAGCTATCGAGAAAGCAATTATGGTGGCAAACATTGGTTTTAATCCAATGAATAACGGCGATTTAATCATCATAAGCGTTCCACCATTGACTGAAGAACGAAGACGAGATCTTGCTAAACAAGCAAAATCAGAAGCCGAAGATGCAAAAGTTGGAATTAGAAACGCTCGTAAAGATGCCAATACAGAGATTAAGAAACTGGAAAAAGAAGGAACATCTGAAGACGTTTGCAAAACAGCGGAAGAAGAAGTCCAAAACTTAACCAATAGTTTTATCAAAAAAATTGACGAACATCTTGCTCACAAGGAAGTCGAAATTATGAAGGTGTAATCTTCCTAAACAAAACAATAAAATCCGCTCTAAGCGGATTTTATTGTTTTGTTTAATGTTTTAAAATCAATACTGAAGGAACTCTCCTCAACCAAATACTGTGAGAATCTAAAAGTACTTTCCAACTTTCGACGCTGATAATCATCAAATCTAAGTTGGCTAAAAAATCTTTTTTAACGACTTTTTCATTCATCATTGTGATGTTTTTGGGATATTTTTCTTCCAATGAATTGATGGCGCTTTTAAGAACAAAATTAGTGTTAACATTCCCATTTACATCCAAAATCATAATTTGGGAATTGTTGTTGTAAATTAATTTCTGGGCGTAATCAATCAAAAAGGAGTCTTCTGAACTGAAAATTGGGATAATTACCTGATTGACCTGCTGTAATTCCTTGTCAATCAAAATCCCTAATGGAATCTTGGTTTTCGAAATAATCTGTCTAGTTCTTTCGTCAAAAGGAGAATTCTCAAACAAACCTTCTTTCCCAATGAATTTATCAATTAAACGGTCGGGATTGATGATTCTCGTAGTAAATCCTAACACTTTTCCAAGTAATGATCCTTCAAAAATAGATTTTCCAAGTCCAACCAAAAGCAAATCGTATTCTCCAATATTGGCAATTTCGGCAATATTAGATTCAATATCTACCGTTGCCTGAAATAGCGTTGTAATTTCTTGTTTTAAAGCTCTTGACTCAGCAAGTATTGGCAAAAATTTATCTTTTTCATATTGGTCTAAATTATAAGGATGCACTTCGTCGCTCAATGTGAGATGCATTGCCGTAATGGATGATGTATCTGTTTGCTTTTTTACCAAGCTATTTGCTAATCGTAAAAGTGATTTCCCTTTTTCGTTGTTTCCAAATGACAGCAGTATTTTGTATTTGTTGCCATTAGAGATTTCGTCCAAAATAGAGACATCTTTAGTCTTAAAAATTAAATTGATTAAATTCAATGCCGGTCCAGTCATTGAAGTGGTGACTAATGCCATAATTACCATCATCGTAAACACTTCGGGAGTAAGCACTTTTAAATCCAATCCAATATTTAAAACCACCAATTCCATCAAGCCTCGCGTGTTCATCAAAGCGCCAATAGTCAAGCTGTCGCGCCAATTTTGACCCACAAACTTGGCCGCCAAAGCACTTCCGAAAAACTTTCCAATAACGGCAACAAGAATAATAAAACCGGTGACTTTCCATAAAAAAGGATCGTTTATCAGTCCGATTTCAGTTCGTAAACCCGTGTAAACGAAAAATAAAGGAAGCAATAATATCACTGAAACATCTTCCACTTTTTCAATGAACAGATTCCTGAATTTGGTTATATCCGGCATAATTACACCTGTCATAAAAGCTCCGAAAAGCGCATGAATACCAATGATTTCGGTAGTATACGAAGAAATAATTAATGTTAAGAAGAAAATGGCAACTACGGGTTTGTTTAATTTATCTTTTGTCCCATATAATTCTCCAATTTTTTTCAAAAATGGTTTTACCACAAAAAGCATCACTATCACATAAGAGATTGCCAATCCAATAACGTAAAGTGAACTCACAAAAGTTCCCGCTTTTACAATAGCAATTACAGCAGCAAGTATACACCAAGCTGTAATATCATCGGCAGCAGCACAAGTAATAACAATGGCTCCCAATTTGGTTTTATGAATGCCTCTTTCTTGTACAATTCTTGCCAAAACCGGAAATGCGGTTATACTCATAGAAATACCCATAAACAAGGCAAAAGGCAGAAAAGCAACGCCTTCAGGTGCAAATTTAAAGTATACAAAATAAGCTAGACCAATACCCAAAGCAAAAGGGATTACTATGCTGGCGTGACTTATCACAACGGCTTCTTTGGCTCTGTTTCTCAATACCTTTAAGTCAAGTTCCATACCAATAACGAACATGAAAAGTATCAAACCTATTTGGCTTAAAAACTGCAAATTTCCCAAAGATTTAATAGGGAATAAAACGATTGAAAATTCCGGAAAATACAACCCCAATAATGATGGACCAAGAACAATTCCTGCTATGATTTCTCCAATTACGGAAGGTTGTCCTATTTTTCTAAAAACCCATCCAAAAAAACGAGCAACTAAGATTATAGTAATAATTTGTGCCAAGAGGATGGCTAAAGGATGATGTAAATTAAGTGTTAATGAAGCTATAAAATCGTTCCAGTGGCCATTTTCAGTTACGGGACGTATAAAGTTTTTTCCAATTTCTAAATTTTTACCTATCTTTAATATCCAATAAATCAAAGCCGTAAAACCGCCGGTAACAACAAAATAAAATATGGTGTTTCTGTGATTTTTCATAAGTTATAGCTTCAACTCTTTTAATTAATACCTACAAAGATGAGAAAACTAACCTTATAAACTATAACTTCAAAAAAAAATTAATGGAAATTTAATCCTGACAGAAAAACAACACAATTATTCGTTAAATCTAACTGCTAAAATTATTAAAAGTCTCTCGTTTTATTTACCTTTGCACCCACTTTAAGACGTTTATGAAAAAAGCATTAAAAGTAGGATTTTGGGAATTAATTGCCAGAATTATACTCAAAAACAGAGTCGCAATATTAGGAATAATTCTAGTCCTAACGGTTTTTCTTGGTTACCAATGGAGAAATCTAAGCATGACTTATACTGAAGCTAATCTGCTTCCACAAAAACATATTGTAAATAAACAATACCAAGATTTCTTAAATAAATTTGGCGAAGAAGGCAATCTAATTGTTATTGGCTTCAAAGACAAAGCCTTTTTTACTCCAAAAGCATATGCTGCTTGGAACGAATTAATGACGGGGTTGAAAAATTCCAAAGAAGTGGAACTTGTTGTTTCCCTCAACGATTTAAAAAAACTACAAAAAGACACTATTGCCGAGAAATTCGAATTGGTGCCGCTCATTGATCAGAGTCAAACGAATAATGCAGAATATTTAGGGGAAATAAAAAATGAATTGTTCAATAACTTGCCTTTTTACGAAGGATTACTGTTTAATAAACAATCAGGAAGCATTCGTTCTGCAATTTATTTGAATAAAAAAATTGTCAACACGGCGGCAAGAAAAACGTTCATAATTGAAAATTTAATTCCAAAAATCGATAAATTCGAGAAAGCTACCGGAATCGACCTTCGTGTTTCCGGAATGCCCTACATTCGAACCATCAATGCCGAAAATATGAAAGGTGAAATCGGGCTATTTATTGGCGCGGCTTTGTTCATTACATCATTAATTTTCTTTTTATTCTTCCGTTCCGTTCTCGCAACATCAATTTCGATTTTTATTTTACTTTTAAGCGTAATTTGGTCTTTTGGCACGTTGGGATTATTCCATTATAAAATTACGATTCTTACCGCAATTATCCCTCCGTTAATCATCGTTATAGGTATTACGAACTGTATTTTCCTAATTAATAAATACCAGCAGGAAATAAAACTACACAGCAATCAGGCAAAAGCCTTGCAACGTGTTATTTCTAAAATAGGTGTTGCTACTTTGATGACAAACCTCACAACTGCAGCAGGATTTGCAACCTTTATGATTACGGGAAACGATTTACTTTTCGAATTTGGATTGGTAACTTCAATAAACGTAATGACCGTTTATCTTTTAACATTGTTAATAGTTCCTATTGCATCTAGTTTTGTAGCAATTCCAAAGGAAAAACACCTGTATCATCTGAGCAAAACCTATCTTTCTGCGGTTTTGGATTGGGTTGAATATGCGGTGAGATACAACCGAAAAATCATTTATACTATTTATGGACTGCTATTGGTTTTCAGCATTATCGGGGTTTCGCAAATGAAAGTTTCCGGTAGCTTGATTGGTGAAATGCCAAAAACTGCTTCGTTCTTCAAGGATATTATCTTCTTCGAAAAAGAATTCAACGGCGTTATGCCCTTGGAAATTATGATTAATACCAAGCACAAAAAAGGTGTTATGAAATTGTCAACGATGAAAAAGATGGACGAATTGCAACAAACCATTTCCCAGATTCCTGAATTGTCGAAACCGGTTTCTATCGTTAATTTAGTGAAATATTCCAAACAAGCCTATTACAATGGCAACCCGGAATATTATGAATTACCCACTTCGCAGGAACAAACATTCATCCTTTCGTATGCAAAAAATGCCACAAAAAACACCAAAGACAATTTGATGAAAAGTTATGTAGATTCAACAGGACAATATGCCCGAATCACAACTTTTATGAAAGACATTGGCACCGAAGAAATGGCAAGAGTTGAAGGAAAATTACAAAAGAAAATTGACCTGATTTTTCCAAAAGAACGTTACGAAGTTACCTTAACCGGAAAAGCATTGGTGTTCCAAAAAGGGACTTCTTACTTAATTGACAACCTCATCGAATCACTCATTTTTGCCATTTTCTTGATTGCAGGATTGATGGCTTATATGTTCCGCTCCGTAAAAATGATATTGGTTTCGGTCATCACAAACATACTTCCGCTGTGTATAACGTCAGGATTGATGGGCTATTTTGGCATTCCGCTCAAGCCTTCAACGATTTTAGTATTCAGTATTGCCTTCGGGATTTCGGTAGATAACGCTATTCAATTTATGGCAAAATACCGCCTTGACCTGATTCAAAATAACGGAAAAATCAAAAAATCAGTATTCAGCGCATTACGCGAAACAGGAATAAGTACGTTTTACACCTCAATTGTTTTGGTTTTTGGGTTTGCAATCTTTACACTTTCCAGTTTTAGTGGCACGATTGCCCTTGGAGGTTTAATTTCCTGCACGCTATTGTTCGCAATGTTTGCCAACCTATTGGTTTTACCTTCTTTGGTGCTAACTTTCGAAAAAAAGAAAGCCATAAAAGAGGATATTATGGAAGCTGAAGTCGTGGAATAAAACTATTTTATTTTGAATTTTAACCGTGTCATTTGTCATTTCGACGAAGGAGAAATCCCAATAAAAGAGAGCAACAAATACGAGATTCCTCCTTCGTCAGAATGACAAAAAAGTCGGAATTATAGAACTACCTGCCGCCACAAAACACCATCTCTTGTAACGAAAATCACAATAAATCAATTATATTTGTAATTCAATTGCATCAAAATAATAACACAATTACAATGAGACATACAAGAGTTAAAGACTTGCTAAACAGTACAACAACACTTCAAGGAGTAAATGCAAAAGGTTGGGTAAGAACTTTTAGAAACAATCAATTTATCGCGTTGAACGATGGTTCGACCATAAACAATATACAATGTGTTGTCGATTTCGAAAACACACCGGAAGAAACTTTAAAAAGAATCACAACCGGAGCCGCGATTTCGGTCACGGGAGATTTGGTAGAAAGTAAAGGTGCTGGGCAGAAATATGAAATCAAAGTTGGGAAATTAGAAATTCTTGGCGACTCAGATGCAGAGAAATTCCCAATGCAACCTAAGAAACATTCTTTGGAATTCTTGCGTGAAAATGCCCATTTACGTGTTCGTACGAATGCTTTTGGAGCGATTATGCGCATTCGTTCGGTTTTGTCGTTCGCCGTTCATAACTATTTTCAACAAAAAGGTTTTGTGTATGTAAACACGCCTATCATTACCGGTTCTGATGCTGAAGGTGCTGGTGAAATGTTCAAGGTGACCGCTTTGCCTTTCGACAATCCACCAAGAACCGAAGACGGAAAAGTAAATTATAAAGAAGATTTCTTTGGAAAAGAAACCAATTTAACGGTTTCGGGACAGTTAGAAGGCGAAACTTTTGCGATGGCTTTGGGACAGATTTATACTTTTGGACCAACATTTAGAGCCGAAAACTCAAACACTTCTCGCCATTTGGCTGAGTTTTGGATGATTGAACCCGAAGTGGCTTTCAATGATTTGAATGACAATATGGACTTGGCCGAAGATTTTATTCAATATGTAATCAAATACACAATGGAGAAATGTGGCGATGATTTGAAATTCCTGGAAGGACGTTTATTGGAAGAAGAAAAATCAAAACCACAAGCCGAAAGAAGCGAAATGGCTTTGTTAGAAAAACTAAACTTTGTATTAGAAAACAACTTCAAACGCGTTTCTTATACTGAAGCGATTGATATTTTGAGAGATTGTACGCCAAACAAAAAGAAAAAATTTCAATATATCATCAACGAATGGGGAGCTGATTTGCAATCAGAACACGAACGTTATTTGGTGGAAAAACATTTTAAATGCCCGGTAATCTTGTTTGATTATCCAGCAAATATCAAGGCATTTTACATGCGTTTGAACGAAGACGGAAAAACAGTTCGTGCCATGGACATCCTTTTCCCAGGCATTGGAGAAATCGTGGGTGGTTCACAAAGAGAAGAACGTTTTGACGTTTTGGTTGAAAAAATGAAAGTATTGGGAATAAGCGAAGAAGAATTATGGTGGTATTTAGATACACGTAGATTCGGAAGCGCAGTTCACTCTGGTTTTGGACTTGGATTCGAAAGATTGGTGCTTTTTGTAACTGGAATGACAAATATTCGTGACGTAATTCCTTTTCCTAGAACGCCGATGAACGCAGAATTTTAATTTCTTGCCACAAAGGCGCTAAGGCACAAAGTTTTTTTTAAAAGTTAATAAGAAATTCTGCCGCAAAGTGTCAAAGCCACGAAGGTTTTTTTAGCAATTATTTTAAATAAAATGTTCTAAAGAATATACTTAATAAATTAAACTTGGCGCCTTTGCGTCTTAGCGGCGATTAAAAATGATAGACGAGAGAACCGAAGAAATAGCCAAGATAATTGTTAATTCAGCTTTTAAAGTTCATAAGGAACTTGGCCCAGGTTTATTGGAAAGAGTCTATGAAGTTTGTTTGGCATATGAAATAAACAAGGCTGGATTGGAAGTTCAAAGTCAAATTGATGTGCCAATTATTTATGATGGGGTAATACTTAAAGAAAAATTAAGACTCGATTTAATAGTTGAAAATTCAGTGATTGTAGAAGTAAAAGCAGTTGAAATTGTAAATCCAGTTTGGCAAGCACAAATAATTAGTCAATTAAAATTAACTGATAATCAATTGGGGTTTTTAATTAATTTTAATGTCCCATTAATCAAAAATGGAATAAAAAGATTCATAAATACAACGTCAAATTATTAACGAGGAACATTTTGAGCCTTTCTCTTTTCAGAATAAAACAAAAACAAAAACTTTGTGTCTTAGCGCCTTCGTGGCAAAAACAAATTAGCGTCTTATTATGTTAAAGCAATTTCTAAATCTTAAACTCTCCCAGAAATTATCTCCACAACAAATCCAGTTGATGAAGTTAATTCAATTGCCTACGCAAGCATTCGAACAACGATTGTTGGAAGAAATGAATGAAAATCCGGCATTGGAAGCAGGAACTGAAGAAGAAGAAATTTACGATAAAGATGAATTCGACAATGATGATGCCAATGACGAATTCGACGATTATGATGATAATGAAAGTGAAGATACGAGTGACATTAATATCGACGAATATTTAAGCAGCGACGAAACTCCGGATTACAAAACCCAAGCCAATAATTACAGTGATGACGATGAAGAACGCGAGTCTCCATTGGTTGCGCCAATAAGTTTTCACCAAGATTTAATCAATCAGTTGAACACTTTTATTTTGAATGACCAAGAGCGGGAAATTGCAGAATTCCTCGTGGGAAGCATTGACGATATGGGTTATATCCGACGAAGTATTCCTGATATGGTGGACGATATGGCGTTTACTCAGGGCATTTACACCGACGAAAAAATGGTCGAGAGAATGTTACATATCATCCACGAATTGGAACCTTCAGGTGTTGGTGCGCGTGATTTACAGGAATGTTTGTTGTTGCAATTGAAACACAAAACACCTACGGAATATGTGGCTTTGGCAATGGATATTATCGAAAACCAGTTTGATGCTTTTACCAAAAAACATTACGACAAACTCCAACAAAAATATAATGTTTCGAATGAGCAACTCAAAACTGCCATTCATGAAATTGAAAAACTGAACCCAAAACCAGGTGGTTCTTTTACCGGAAGCAACAAAATTACGGAACACGTTGTTCCTGATTTTGCCATACGCATTGTTGACGATGAATTGGTTTTGACCCTAAACGGAAGAAATGCACCGTCTTTACACGTTTCCAAAGATTATCAGGAAATGATGCAAACCTATAAAAGTTCTCGAGACAAATCGAATGCGCAGAAAGATGCGGTTCAGTTTATCAAACAAAAACTGGATTCGGCTAAATGGTTTATCGATGCCATCAAACAACGTCAGGAAACGCTTTATGTTACGATGAATGCGATTATGCATTACCAACAAGAATATTTCCTTGAAGGCGATGAAACGAAGTTGAAACCGATGATTCTAAAAGATATTGCTGATTTAGTTGGACTTGACATTTCGACCATTTCCCGTGTGGCCAACAGCAAATATGTGGAAACTCCTTACGGAACAAAATTGATCAAAGAATTTTTCTCGGAAGCAATGAAAAACGACCAAGGCGAAGATGTTTCAACACTTGAAATCAAGAAAATTTTACAAAATGTAATTGAAGACGAAGACAAACAAAAACCACTTCCAGATGATCAATTGGCAGAAATCCTTTTGGAAAAAGGTTATCCTATTGCCAGAAGAACCATTGCGAAATATCGAGAACAATTGGACATTCCGGTGGCGCGAATGAGGAAGAAGATGTAGGATTGTTGATTGTAGATTAACGATTTTTGATTTAGAAATAATAAATAGCGTAATGTTATGGGAATTAATGAAATAATTGGCTTTTTAGCAGACACTTGTGCGATTACAATTGGACTAATGATGAAGATTTCAAATAACACGGAAAAGTTTGGTTCATTTAAGAAATATTGGTTGTTCTTAGTTATTGGCGGAATTTTACTATTTTCGTATGATTTATATAAATATTTGAGATAAGAAATCTCCCTTGAAAAAACTCCTTCCTTTTTTTTCCTATATATTCCATCCGATTTTTATTCCGGTGTATGCCGCCTTGTTTTACTTTTTTTGCAATGAATCCTATTTTACAAATCCAGAAAAGTATTTTGCCTTTTTTCAAATTGTAATTATCACGATTATACTTCCTATTCTCTTTTTTTTTGTATTACGAACCACTGGGCAAGTTAATTCTATTATGATTTCGGAAATATCGCAACGCAAAATTCCATTGGTTATTCAGTGTTTTTTGACTATTTTATTGGTGCGAAAAAGCATCACTTTGGACCATTTTCCTGAATTTCATTTTTTCTTTTTGGGAGGATTGTTAAGTACTTTGCTGGCTTTGATTTTATTATTTTTTAGAACGAAAGCCAGTCTTCATATGGTAGCCATAAGTGCTTTAACCATTTTTATTATTGGATTAAGCATCCACAATCAAACCCGAAACATCAACTTGATTGCATTTCTAGTGTTTATGAATGGCGTTGTGGCTTCCTCAAGATTGGAAATGAAAGCGCACACGCCTAAAGAATTGGTGATTGGTTTTCTGTTGGGAATTATTCCACAGTTACTTTTGCTGCGTTTTTGGCTATAAAATGTAAAACATAATTCCAATATTCAACGAATTCATATCAATGGATTCAGTGGCAGTTTTTGCCGATTGAAACAAGGAATTTAAACCATAGTAAGCATAAACATTTATAGAATTATAACCCGCCGAAAGATAAGCTCCGTATTGAAATTTATTAAAATCTTTATTATTGGTTACCACTATTTTGCCTTGAGAGTCTTCATAAACTGATTTATCATAAATCAAATAACCCATTTTAAATCCTCCGTAAATCCTCCAAAATTTATGGCTTTCATACGTTGATGTACGCCACCTGAACTCTATGGGCACTTCGACCAAAAATTGCGTAAATCTGTTTTTATTGTAGGTGATAGTGGGGTCAATAATCGTGTAGGTCGGTATTTGATTGAGTTCTGTAATGGCGAGATTTTGATTGTAATTGTTGTAAGAGAAACCAAGTCCTGGAGCTATTGCAACAGTTCTTTTTTTATTTATGGGCATATCTCTAAGGAATCCCATCGAAAAACCAGATGAAAATTTATCTTGTGTCAAACCAGCAGGTTTATTTTGTAAAGTATTGAGTGTAAACCCAAAATAAAACTGATCCTCTCTATAGAGTGAATCTATTTTAGCTTTTGGAACATTTTCTGCATTTACTTTTTCTTGCGAAAAAATAGGTAGAACCAATAAGAAAAGAAAACAACTGAGGAATAATCGCATACTAATTATTTTGTGGGTTAAAATTACAAAAAAAACTAACCGTAAGACTCGTTTTTAAGATTATAAAAATATCCGTTAATGAAATGACGGAATATATTGTGAAAAGGAACATCGCTGTCGAATTAAGAAAGAAATTATGTTTTTTCGGAAAACTACTTTAAGCTAAAAAAGTATACATAATAGACAAAATAGTATAAAGAAATAGTTGATTAGTTCTTTAATTTTGAAAAAAGCTAATTATACTATATAACAGTTGGTAAATTAATAAAAAATATTACGCAATATTAAGAATAATTTACAAATAACCTTAAAACATAGTATAGTTGTAAGTTTTGAAATTGGTTAATGAAATTATAAAATGAAATACGGACATTTTGATGATTATTCAAGAGAATATGTAATCACGAACCCTAAAACGCCTTATCCTTGGATTAATTATTTAGGAAATAAAGATTTTTTCTCCCTAACTTCAAACACTGGAGGCGGTTATACTTTTTATAAAGATGCAAAATTCAGAAGATTAACACGTTATAGATACAATAATGTTCCGGTTGATGATGGAGGAAAGTATTTTTATATTAAAGATGGCAATACCGTTTGGTCTCCAGGTTGGAAACCCGTAAAAACAGAATTAGACAGCTACGAATGCCGTCATGGTATGAGCTACACCAAATTCAAAAGTTCTAAAAACGGAGTTCAAGCTGAAGTATTACAGTTTATTCCACTTGGTTTTTGGGGCGAAATACAAAAAGTAAGTCTTACAAATAATTCTTCTGAAGTAAAAAAATTAAAATTATTTTCATTCATAGAATGGGCTCTTTGGAATGCCGAAGATGATATGACTAATTTTCAAAGAAATTTCAGCACGGGCGAAGTTGAAATTGAAGACTCCGTAATTTATCACAAAACAGAATTTAAAGAACGTCGAAACCATTATGCCTTTTATTCGGTAAATGAAGCTGTTTGCGGGTTTGATACCGATAGAGAATCTTTTATAGGTTTATATAATGGGTTTGATACTCCTGAAGTTGTCACTGACGGGAAACCTAAAAACACAGTAGCCCACGGATGGTCTCCTATTGCATCGCATTATATTGAAGTTGAATTGAATCCCAGTGAAAGCAAAGATTATGTTTTTATGTTGGGATATGTCGAGGTTGATGAAGATAATAAATGGGAAAGCAAATCAATCATCAATAAAAAACCTGCAAAGGCAATGATTGAAAAATACAATACTGTCCAAAAAGTGGAAGCCGCATTTAATGAATTAAGAACCTATTGGGACAATTTACTTGGCACCATTAATATCCAATCAAACGATGTCAAATTAGACCGAATGGTCAATATCTGGAATCAATACCAATGTATGGTTACCTTTAATATGTCGCGCTCTGCCTCGTTTTTCGAATCTGGAATTGGTCGAGGAATGGGCTTTAGAGATTCTAATCAAGATTTAATTGGTTTCGTGCATCAAATTCCAGAAAGAGCTAGAGAAAGAATCATAGACATTGCTTCAACTCAGTTTGAAGATGGCTCTTGTTATCACCAATATCAGCCTTTGACTAAAAAAGGAAATGCAGCAATTGGAGGCGACTTCAACGATGATCCTCTTTGGTTAATCCTTTCAACAACCGAATATATTAAAGAAACTGGTGATTTTTCATTATTAGACGAACTCGTTCCTTTTGATAATGATGTTTCAAGAGCAAAAACTCATTTCGAACATTTAAAAGCTTCATTTTACCACGTTGTAAATAATTTAGGCCCACATAGATTACCGCTAATTGGACGAGCAGATTGGAATGACTGTTTAAACTTGAATTGTTTTTCTAAAGATCCTAATGAATCTTTTCAAACTACTGGGAATAAAAAAGGAGAAACAGCTGAGTCTTTAATGATTGCAGGTTTATTTGTAGTATATGGAAAAGAGTTTGTAAAACTGTGCAAACAAATAGGAAAAGATAGAGAAGCTTATGAAGCTCAATTGTATATTGATGATATGATCGAAGCCGTAAAAAAACACGGTTGGGATGGCGATTGGTATTTGAGAGCTTATGACTATTATGGCAAAAAAATTGGATCTAACGAAAATGAAGAAGGAAAGATTTTTATAGAATCTCAAGGTTGGTGTACTATGGCTGAGATTGGTAAAGGAGAAGGCTTAGTCGAAAAATCTTTAAATGCAGTCAAAGAACATTTGGATTGCGAATATGGAATTGTCTTGAATAGTCCGGCATTTACAAAGTACTATATTGAATACGGTGAAATTTCAACCTATCCTGCTGGTTACAAAGAAAATGGCGGGATCTTTTGTCATAACAATCCTTGGATTATGATTGGAGAAACGATGATTGGTAGAGGAGATCAAGCATATGAGTATTATACTAAAATTGCTCCAAGCTTTTTAGAAGACATTTCTGAATTGCACAAAGTGGAACCGTATGTATATTGTCAAATGATTGCTGGCAAAGAGGCTTTTAAACCTGGCGAAGCAAAAAATTCTTGGTTATCGGGAACCGCATCTTGGAACTTTTATGCTATAACTCAATATATTTTAGGAGTCAAACCAGATTATAACGGACTTTCAATTAACCCTTGTATTCCCACTAAATGGGATGGTTTCAAAATGACAAGAAAATATAGAGGAGCAACATATAATATAGAAGTTTCCAATCCTAAACATATAAGCAAAGGTGTTCATAAAATAGTAGTAAACGGTACTACAATTAACTCTAATATTGTTCCAATTTTAGAGAAAGATAAAACCCACGAAATTAAAGTAATCATGGGTTAGTTTTGGTTAGTTAGTAAAGGAAAACTCTCATAGATTTAATCTTTGGGAGTTTTTCTGTTAAAATACTATAATACTCTTTTTACTCCAATAAATTGCTTTTTAAATTCCTTAGGAGTACTATTTTTGGCCTGCTTGAATAATCTATTAAAATTAGCAATATTATTAAATCCACATTTAAAACTTATTTCTCCTACGCTTAAATCTGTTTCTAATAACCATCTAGAAGCAAAACTAATTCTTGTGTCATTTAAATAGTGGATAAAAGTTTTGCCTGTTCTATTTTTAATAAATCTATTAAATGAAACTGGACTCATATTCACTAATTCTGAAATCTCATTTAAAGTAATTGTTTCTGAAAAATTTGTCTGTATATAATCATACACTTTTTTAATTTTATCACTATTATAAAAATCTTCCTTCTCATCGCTGGCAACAGAAAGTGTTTTTTGGCCTTCAGAAATGGCAAGATCATTAAGAATAGCCACAAACTCTAAGTAATATTGTAAACCAGGAATTCTAGATAGAACCATTATTCTCGGCATCATCAGATTAGTGGTTTCACGAGAAAAAAGAATACCATATTTAGCCCTACTAAACATATCTTTAATAGGCTTAAAAATTCTTCTGGACAGCATTTTTTGATCCAATAAATCATTGTGAATATGAATAGTGATTTCATAAATCTCTTTACAGGTGCAATTATGCAGTTCCCAACCGTGAACCACATTTGGCCCGACCAATACGAGTTCTAAATCGTCAATTTCATCAGAGTGGTCTCCGACAATTCTTCTCACTCCTTTGCCTCTATATATAAAGTTAAGTTCGTACTCTGGATGAAAGTGTATGGGAAAATCAAAATCATCTTTTACTCGCTGCTCCACCAAAAAACTATCTTCGGGGATTAGTCTCGTAATTTCTCTATAGGCATCCTTAATCATAATTAAATTTTGTATATAATAATTAATAGTAAGATTAATTTCATGATTATTAAAAAATTGATTAATAAATGACAAAAATTGATTAATATAAAATTAACATAATATTTACATTTGTAAATGTATTGCTTTTTCTTATAAAGAAACAATACAATAAACAAATAACTCACCAAAATATTAGAAAAATGAAATTAACAAAATTAATTATTTTTTGTTTCTTATCCGTTCTATTTTCAGTTTATGGGCAAGCACAAGATCTTACCATAAAAGGGAAAATAATTGACGAAAACGGATTACCCGTTCCAGGAGTTTCCATTTTAATTAAAGGAACCACAAAGGCAACCTCTTCGGACATGGATGGAAATTATCAATTAAAAGCCGATTCAAATGGCACTTTAGTTTTTAGTTTCGTAGGTTACGGAACAGTTCAGGAAGCCATTAAAGGCAGAACCACCATCAATGCAAAACTAAATCCTGAATCGCAATCGTTACAGGAAGTTGTTGTTGTAGGTTATGGTACACAAAAGAAAGGTCTAATCACGGGAGCAAGCTCCAATTTTAAAGGAGAAGATCTTCAAAATTTAAATACCGTTTCTGCTATGGATGCACTTCAAGGTATTGCAGCGGGTGTAAACATTACGAAAAACAATGGAGCGCCAGGAGCAGGAACCAGAGTAACCATTCGTGGTATAGGTACAACTGGTAATTCAAATCCATTATACATTGTCGATGGTGTACCTGTAGGTAATATTGACTATTTGAACCCATCAGACATTGAGGCAATCGACGTGTTGAAAGACGCCGCTTCTGCCGCTATCTATGGGTCTAGAGCTGCCAATGGTGTTATTTTAGTAACAACCGTACAAGGCCGTAAAGATCGTCCAGCTAAAATTAGCTATGATTACTATTATGGAATTCAAAATATTTACAAAAACTTGGATCCATTGAATGCCCAAGAATATATGTACATTATGGACGAAGGTAGAGTAAATGACGGTTTAGCTCCTAACGACTGGAATGCAATCGTTCACAACAATGGCTGGTTAGAATCCAATTATCCTGGTGCTGGAAAACAATTGGGTGACGAAGTTTGGGCAAATCTTCAAGCAGGTGGCCTTGGAACTAACTGGATAAATGAAATGACCAAAAAAGACGCTCCGATAGTAAACCACTCTTTAAACATTACTGGTGGTAGCCAAGACATCGTTTATTCAGCGGGTTTATCCTATTTTGATCAAGATGGTATTTTAGGTGGAAACATTATAGATGCGGGATACAAAAGACTTACTGCCAGATTCAACACTAAAATGGTTTTGAAAAAAAATGACAATCACAGCATCATTACCGTTGGAGAGAACTTTACCTACTCCAACACACAAAACAGAGCGGTAGCTACAGGCAATATCTATTATAATGATTTGCACAATGCATTGGTACAAAATCCATTAACACCAGCTTATTGGCAAACTTCTATTGAGAGAAACATCAATGAATTTGGCTTTACTCCTACTTTAGATGGTTTGAATCCGAATCAAACCAATCCTATTGCCGTAATGTATTATAGAAACAACTATAATTATGGTAAAGGCAATAACATTATTGGAAATGCCTTTTTAGAAATTGAACCTCTTTTAAATTTAAAATTCAAATCGGTTTACGGTGTAGATTCTTGGTTTGGAAACGGAAGATCGATGAATCCAACTTATGGATTAGGAATACTTTATAATGACGCTGTAAACGGCGCATCTCAAAACTCTTATTTTGGTGCCAATACCACTTGGACCAACACCTTGGCCTACAATACTGCTTTTGGTGATCATAAAATTACTGCGGTTATTGGAACGGAATTACTTCGCAACCAAAGCAATATCAACTTATCTGGATCTAGAAGTAATTTACTGTTTCCAGGAAATCCAAAATATGCCTATATCAATAACACGGAAAGCCCTGCTACCATAAGCGACATCAACACTAGTGGCGCTGACTGGGCTGCCGGCGGCGGAGCTACTCAATCGTTTTTTGCTAGAGCACAATACGATTATAAAGAAAAATACTTGCTTTCGGCTACCATGCGTGCGGATGGTTCATCCAATTTTGCACCAGACAACAGATGGGCCTATTTCCCTTCCGTGTCTGCAGGATGGGTAATCACCAAAGAAGATTTTATGTCTAGTACTTCTAGCGTTCTTGATTTTGCTAAATTGAGAGCAAGTTGGGGCCAAAATGGAAATCAAGCTATTCCAAACTTCCAATATTCTTCGCAAATTGCTTATGCTTTCCCTGGTTACTTTTTTGGAGACACCAAACCTGTTTCAGGTTCAACTGCTTATCCAGAATTAGTTCCAAATCCTGATATTCTATGGGAAACTTCAGAACAGTTAGACTTTGGTCTTGATGCTAAATTATTCGATTCAAGATTGGGATTGACTTTTGATTGGTATAAAAAAACAACCAAAGACTGGTTAGTTCGAGCCCCTATCTTAGGAACTGCTGGTGCAGGTGCTCCATTTATCAATGGTGGAAATGTTGAAAACTCCGGTATTGAATATTCTGTGAACTGGAACGACAAAGCGGGTGATTTCAAATACGGCATTACGCTAAGCGGTGCTCACAACAAAAATAAAGTAACAAAAATTGACAACGGCGATGGTAGAATCCTTGGGCCATCAAACATCTTGTCTCAAGGGACTTCGGAAGTTTCAAGAGTGCAAGTAGGACAACCAATAGGATTTTTCTATGGTTTCCAAACTGCTGGAATCCTTCAAAACCAACAAGAAGTTAATGCTTATGTAACGCCAACTGGCACCCCTTACTTTGCTGATCAACGTCCTGGAGATGTCCGCTTTGTAGATCAAAATCAAGATGGAGCTATAGATGAAAAAGACAAAGTATATTTAGGAAATCCAAATCCAGATTTCGAATTGGGTATCCAATTGAATTTCGAATACAAAGGAGTATATTTGAATACTACTTTGGCAGGTAAATTTGGAATGCAAGTGATGCAATCGTACCGATCATTTGCCGATAACTTTAATCAAAACTATACTTCTGATATTTTCAACCGTTGGCACGGTGAAGGAACTTCCAATACTATGCCTAGATTGACTGCAACTTCTAACAGAAACACAAACTTAATCTCTGACATTTTTATGCACGACGCTGATTATTTGAGAATCAACAATTTAACTGTAGGCTATAATTTCAATCAATTGCTTTCGAATGTTAAATTTATGTCAAACTTAAAATTATATGTAGCTGTAAACAATTTATATACTTTTACGAATTACAACGGAATGGACCCAGAGGTTCGTTTTGGAGACAGCGCAAGTTGGGCTTCAGGAGTAGATCTTGGGTTATACCCACAAGCAAGAACAGTTATGTTTGGATTAAGTGCTGATTTTTAATATAAATACCAAAGACAATGAAAAAAATATTTTATTTTATAGCAACTGCAACCCTTTTTGTTGCTGCAAGTTGCACGGACTATTTAGATTCTGAGAATCTTTATGGTAAAGGTTTAGAGACTTTTTACAAAACACCCACTGATATCGAAGAAGCGATGTCTGGGGTTTACAACGCAATTTACACTGGTGGTATTCATAGCGAAGAACAACTGGCTGCCAATCTATTGGACAATATGATGCTTGGTGGTGGTGGTCCTGATGATAAATCAGCTAAGTGGGTAGATAATTTCGAAGACCCAACCGAAGACACCTATCGTGATATGTGGATTCAATCCTATAATGGTATTTCAAGAGCTAACGCCATCATTGAAAAAACAGCAAATACAGATTTTTCTACTTATTTTAAAACAAAACTTGAGGCAGAAAATTTCAAAAAGCAAACGATTGGCGAAGCCTTGTTTATGAGAGGTTTCTTTTACTTCAGATTGGCTAAATTTTTTGGTGGAGTTCCACTAATTATAAAAACAGATGGCGATAGAAAAGCTCCTAGAGCTAGCTACAGCGATACCTTTTCACAAATAGCTTCGGATTTAAAATTGGCTATTGAAACTATGCCTGCTACACCAATTGCAAGTATCCCTACTTCAAGATATGGCCACGCCAACAAATGGGTAGCCGAAGCTTATATGGCACGCGTTTATTTGTTTTATACTGGTTATATGACTAATATCGAACAAAAAGCCACTACAGATTTACCATTAGTCGACGGAAAAACAGTAACTTCAACAGATGTTACTACCTATTTGAATGACTGTATGGCTAATAGTGGACATGCTTTAGTTTCCGATTTCAGAAATTTATGGCCTTACTCTTATGTAAATAAAAGTGCAGGTACAACTGTATTACCTTGGGCAGCAACAAATAATTTGGCTTGGGCTGGACAAGATGGTGTTGCACCAACTTTTGGAACAGGAAATAAAGAAAGCATGTTTGTACAACGATTCTCTTTTGGAGATTGGGGTTGGAATGCAGGACAAAGTTACAACAACAGACTTGCCTTATATACTTCAATTAGAGGAAACCAAATGGTTCCTTTTGCTGAAGGTTGGGGTTGGTGTACTATAAATCCTAAAATGTGGAACAATTGGCCCCTTACCGATCCGAGAAGAGAAGGTTCTATTCTTCAAGTGGGTCAAGCTAACCAAGGAACAGACGGTTACCAACCAAACAAAGGAGACCACGAAACAGGCTATTTCAATAAAAAATATACCAGATTGGAACATGATACTAAAGATGGTAAAAGAACCATGTTTATTCCAATGTACAATTGGACAGGTGACTCAAGCATGCAATTAACAAATGCTCAAGATTTTATCTTTATGCGTTATGCCGATGTATTGTTGATGCACTCTGAAATTACAAAAACAGCAACAGGTATGAATGCGGTAAGAGCGAGAGCCGGAATGCCTGGGGTAGCCTATTCATTAGATGCTATTAAAGCTGAGCGTAATTATGAATTAGCATTCGAAGGGTTACACTGGTTTGATTTAGTGCGTTGGGGAGATATAAATACTGCATTTACCGACTCATTCCCAGTGAAAAACTCAGGCTCTGACGCAACTTACAGCGTGAAATACAGACCAGAAACTAAAGGATTGATGCCAATTCCAGAAACGGAAGTACGATTGTCGAATGGAGTTTATTCTCAAAATACAGGTTGGTAAAATTTAATAATCATTTAAACATTAGAATTATGAAAAATAATAAAATTTTATATCTCCTACTAGTTTCGTTTATGCTGATTTTTTCGGCTTGCGAGCCTATCGTAGATGAAGTGAACTTATCCGATTCTACCAATATAGATGGGGTTACATTAGTGGCTACACAAACCCCTCCGGGCGGAAACAAGGTTACTCTTAAAATGACTACCCCTGGCATCACCGGGTATTGGAATTTTAACTTAGGGAAAGCCCTAACAAATGAAGTAACTATTGTTTATCCTATTCCAGGAAAAAATACATTTACATATGTAGGATCTTTAGGGTCTCAATTCTTTACTAAAACTATTGATGTTCAAATTGACAGACTAGACACGCCTCTTGAGCAAGATTGGTATGACTTAGTAAGTAATAACACTGCTACTGGTAAAACTTGGGTTTTTCAAGGCGCTGCCAATGATGACAAACTATGGTGGTATATGTCTCCTCCAGATAATCCTTCTGATGGCTATTTGACCGCTTGGTGGAATGCAGGTGGAACTTGTTGTGCTCCTTCTGATACAGATGGAAAAATAACATTCGATTTGAACGGAGCAGCAAATTATAATTACTATGCAACCAAAACTGGAACCCCAAAAAAGGGTAGTTTTATATTGGATTTAGCAAATAAAAAACTGACAATTACTGGAGCACCAATATTAGGAGCTGATAGAGCAAACCCCGCGGGAGTTTATGATGTTGCTGTTTTAACAGAGACAGAACTTATTTTATATAGTGCAAGGACACCTGATGGAGATGGATTTACTGGATGGTCTTGGCGATTCAAACCTCTTTAGTGAATTAGTGAATTGATATATTGTCAAAAGGGAAGTTATAATGCTTCCCTTTTTTGAATAACAAATTTTTTAGTTTTAGCAGATTTAAAATTTATCAGTGATTTACTAATTAATGAGTTTGAAATTAACTGCTACTTACCAATAACAAAATTTTATTTTAAAAATCCAAAGAAACGTAATCTTAACTAAAAATCCATAGAGGGTATTGGTTAAAATTATTTTTGCTTATTTTTAATAAAATTCAATAAAAATAATAAAAATGTTTAAAAAAATTCTCCTTTTTCCAACGTTGCTTTTGTGCGTTTTAATAAGCTGTAGCTCTGGCGATAGCGGAGGTGGTAACACCCCAGACAATCCACAAATAAATGTTGCAATAAACACCGAAATAGTTGGAACAACTACTCAAATGCCTAATGGCGATGGAACTGGATTAGTTAAATTTAATATTACACCTAGTAGTGGAGTATCTTATAAAATTGTATTTGGAGACGGTGAAACTGCAGAAACCACAACAGGGACAATTGAGCATACGTATAAATCAAGTGGAACAAAAACTTTCAATATAGATGTTACCGTTTTCAATGGTTTAAAATATTTTACCGCTACAAAATCTATCGTAGTTTTTGTTGCTACTACCCAAATTTGGTCTGACGAATTTAATATAGATGGTGCTCCAGATAGTAATAAATGGGCTCTTCAATTATGGGCTCCAGGGCGTGTTAATAACGAACTTCAATCCTATACCAATCGTCCAGAAAACGTAATTATAGAAGGGGGCGTTTTAAAAATAAAAGCGATTCGAGAAAAATATGGAAGTGGAGACTTCACATCAGCTAGATTAGAATCCAATGGAAAATTTGATTTTACTTATGGCAAAATAGTAATCAGAGCAAAAGTACCTACAGGAGTTGGAACTTGGCCTGCTGTCTGGATGCTCGGCAGTAATATTGGCAGTGTTGGTTGGCCTGCTTGTGGTGAGATAGATATTTTAGAATCAGTTGGGAAAAATCCGAACCAAAATCATTCTTCTTTACACTCGCCAGGACGTTCCGGAAATACTCCAGATACAGGTACTATAAAAGTACCTAATGACAATACTGAATTTCATATTTACACAGCAGATTGGCGTGCAGATTATGTAAAATTTTCTGTTGATGATGTGGTTTATTACACTTTCGTAAACTCAGATAAATTTCCATTCAACAAAAACTTTTACTTAATTGTAAATGTAGCAATGGGAGGTGTTTGGGGCGGACCAGTAGATCCAAATTTTACTTCTTCCACCTTGGAAGTGGATTATATTAGAGTATATAATTAATGTTTTTGGTTAGTTAGTTTTTCATTATTTGCTTCTGTTAAAGTTAACAGAAGCAATAATGAAAACAAAAAAATTAAAACCAAATGATCTTTTTCAGTTTTCTTTAATCACATTTACGATATTCAAATGAAATATTTATGGACTGCAATGACACTATTCTTTCTCTTCTTAGGGAATGCACAATCATTAAAGTTAATGACCTACAACATCCGTTTAGACATTGAGAGTGATGGAGAAAATAAATGGTCAAATAGAAAAGAGTTTTTAACATCACAAATACATTTTTACGAACCTGATATTTTTGGCATTCAAGAAGCAAAACCGAATCAAGTCATTGATATTGCTTCTGCCCTATCAGACTATAATTTCATTGGCATTGGAAGAGATGGTGTAAACCAAGGTGAGTCTTCGAATATTTATTATAAAAAAGACCGTTTCAAATTAGTACAAAACAGCACTTTTTGGCTCTCAGAAACACCTGATGTCATTTCAAAAGGTTGGGATGCTGCTTTCAATAGGGTTTGTACCTATGCTTTGTTTAAAGATTTGAAAACAAAAACTACCTTTTGGGTTTTCAATACACATTTAGATCATATGGGTGAATTGGCAAAAACAAAAGGAATTCAACTCATTCTTTCGAAAATAGCTTCACTGAACACAAAAAAATATCCAGTGATTTTTATAGGTGATTTTAATTCAAAACCAAAAGAAGAGCGGATTATTTCTCTGAAAAAAGAAATGTTAGACACAAGAGAAATTTCACAAGAAAAGCCTTTTGGACCCAGTGGAACATTCAATGGATTTAAACAAAACGAACCCGTAACAGAATGTATAGATTATATCTTTATTTCCAAAAACAGTAACTTCAAAGTCAAGAAATATGCTGTTTTAAGTGATTCTAAAGATTTAAAATATCCGTCTGACCACTTACCTGTTTATATTGAATTAGTATTAAAAAAATAAATTTAGGCAAACAAAACAAAAACCAAAAAAAATGACATTTATGTTTAAGAGCACTTTTAAAAGATTATTATTTGTAATTATTTGTAACACTATGCTAGTTATAAGCGCAAAAGCCCAGGAAAATAAAAACTCAAAGTCAATTGAAGCTAAAATAGAAGCAATAATTTCCTCCTTAACTTTAGAGGAAAAAGTGGCTATGTGCCATGCGCAATCAAAATTTAGTTCACCTGGTGTCGAAAGGCTTGGCATTCCAGAATTATGGATGTCCGATGGACCTCACGGTGTTCGAGGAGAAATAAATTGGGACAATTGGGGATATGCCAATTGGACTAATGATTCTATCACAGCTTTTCCAGCTTTAACTTGTTTAGCATCGACATTTAATCCAAAATTAGCTAAAGATTATGGAATAAGCATTGGTGAAGAAGCACGTTACAGAAAAAAAGATGTGTTATTAGGTCCTGGAGTAAATATGTACCGAACACCCTTAAATGGTCGAAATTTTGAATACATGGGAGAAGATCCCTATTTGGCTTCAAAAATGGTGGTTCCTTACATTCAAGGGGTTCAACAAAATGGAGTTGCCGCTTGTGTCAAACATTATGCGCTCAATAATCAAGAATTATGGAGAGGTCATATCAACGTAGAAGTAAGCGATAGAGCTTTGCACGAAATTTATTTGCCTGCATTTAAAGCTGCTGTCGAAGAAGGCAAGGTATGGTCAATAATGGGATCTTACAACCAATTTAGAGGTCAGTTTTGTTGCCATAATGACATTCTATTAAATAAAATATTAAAAAAAGATTGGAATTTTGACGGAGTTGTAATCACCGATTGGGGTGGCGCACATGATACAAAACAAGCAGCCCTGAATGGATTAGACATAGAAATGGGAACAGGCACAGATGGATTAACAACCTCTACAAAAAATGCTTACGATTCTTATTATTTAGCCAATCCATTTTTAAAAATGCTTAAAAGTGGCGAAATTAAAGAAGAGGTTTTAAATGATAAAGTAAGACGTATTTTGCTTTTAATGTTTCGAACAAATATGAACCAGAATCGTACTCTAGGAAGAATAAACAATCAAGAACATATTGATGTTGCCCGAAAAATTGCTGGAGAAGGAATTGTGTTATTAAAAAATGAGGCTTCATTCTTTCCTATTAATGCTTCTAAAAAAATCACAATTGCGGTGATTGGCGAAAATGCAACAAAATCAATGACTATAGGTGGTGGTTCGTCTGAATTGAAAGCTTTGAATGAAGTTACACCATTAGACGGTTTGAAAAATCGATACAAAAATGCCACTATAATACACGCGATGGGTTATGCTTCTGGTCCATCGGCTTATGGTAGAGTTATTCCTTCTAAATTAGACGCTAATCAACTGAAAAAAGAAGCCATTGAAGCCGCTTCAAAAGCAGATATTGTATTGTTTTTTGGTGGATTAAATAAAAATCACCTTCAAGATTGTGAAGGAGTGGATAGAACGGAATATAAATTACCTTTTGGACAAGATGAACTTTTGAATGCCATTTTGAAAGTAAATAAAAACACTGGGCTAGTTTTAGTCAGCGGAAATGCAGTCGAAATGCCTTGGATCGCTAATGTAAAAGCCATTATGCAAACTTGGTATTTAGGAAGTGTTGCTGGCGATGCCATTGCTGATGTTATCAGCGGAGATGTAAATCCATCCGGAAAACTACCCTTTTCGTTTCCTAAAAAATTAAGCGATAATGCAGCCCATTCTTTTGGAGAATTGAGTTATCCTGGTGATAATGTCAACCAATATTATAAAGAAGATATTTTGGTGGGATATCGTTGGCATGACACTAAGAAAATTAAACCCTTATTTGCTTTTGGACAAGGACTTTCATACACAACATTTAAGCTTTCAACGTTTGATACGGATAAAAAAGAGTATTCAAAAAATGAATCCATAATAATTTCAGGATCAGTTTCCAATACAGGAAATTTTGACGGAGCAGAAGTCGTTCAAGTGTACATTGGAAAATCCAATTCTAAAGTTAAAAGAGCTGAAAAAGAGTTGAAAGGATTCCAAAAAGTTGAGGTTAAAAAAGGAGAAAATAATACTGTCAAAATTTCTATTGACACCAATAGTTTGAGTTTTTATGATGAATCCATTTCAAATTGGAATCTGGAAAAAGGGGAGTATTTAATTTATATTGGGAATTCATCAAATAATATTTCAAAAAAAATAAAAATAACAATCAAATAATTAAAAAATACATATACAATATTATATCTTTCATATGATTTTTTTTTAAGTGCTGCCTAAACACAAACAAAGCAAAACAGGATTCCTTTTTTTATAATAAGTAGTAAAAGAGTCACTTATAATTTATGTATTGATACAAACACAACAGAAGTTTTAATTTTACCACATGCAGTTCAAACGTTAGTTTTTTAAATTTTAGATACACATATTAAATGCCTTTAAACAATAAATATAATCATCTTTTCTTTATTATATTATTCAGTATTATTACTACTAACAAAGTATTTGCTCAAAAATTCGAACGCATTGAAACTGCTGCTGGATTGGGCACAATGAAAGAAAATAATGGAACTGCAGTTGCCGATTTCGATGGAGATGGTGATTTAGATATTTTTATTGTTGCCAAAAATAAAGACGATTCAAAAGACGAAAAAACACATAGTAAATTATTCAGAAATGACAATAACGGGGCTTTCACAGATGTAACAAATCAAGCTGGACTGGCAAATTTATTTCCAAATGAAGATCCAAGCGTCGTAAATCCTGCTTTAGACGGTGTAAAATATGGTGTTTCATGGGGAGATTATGACAACGATGGGTTTCCAGATTTGTTTTTTACTCATCTTTATAAAGTTCAACTTTTTCGAAATAATGGCAATGGTACTTTTACTGATAAAACAGCTCAAGCCGGATTGGTAAAAACCAATAATTGTTGGAATACAAGTGCTACTTGGTTCGATTTCAATAAAGACGGATTTCTTGATATTTACATCGGAAATTGGGAAAAATGCGATTACAATAGTTTTTATATCAATAACGGAAATGGGACTTTTAAAAATGCAACAGACAAAGTAAACGGTACCGTTAAAAATAAAAGAACCTACATGGGTTTTCCATTTGATGTAAATACGGATGGATGGATGGATTTGTATGTCACCAATGACAATAAGGTTCCCAATGACTTATACATAAATGTTGATGGGAACAGTACTTTTGAAGATGCTAAAAAATATGGACTTGATAATGCAGGCACCGATATGGGCATTGGTATTGGAGACTATAATAATGACGGCTATTTTGACTTTTTTATTTCCAATATCAACAATAATGTTTTCTTAAAAAACAACGGAAACAACACCTTCAAGAATATCGCTGTCGAAAAAAATATGAATAATACAGGATGGTCTTGGGATAATATCTTTGCCGATTTCGACCTTGATGGAGATGAAGATTTATTTGTTGTCAATGGTTTTAGCTTAACTGGACCTCAAAAAAATCGTTATTTCAAAAACTTATTCAATGAAGGAAAAGACAGTTTTATAGATGCTTCAGATGAAGTAGGTCTAGGAGATAGTACCATTGGGACTAGTGCCTGTGCATTTGATTTTGACAATGATGGCGATCTCGATGTTTATGTATCAAACAATGACAGACCCTCTTATTTTTATAATAATCAAACCATTAATAACAATCAAACCAATACATTAAAATGGTTCAAAATTTCCTTGCAAGGAACAATTTCTAACCGAGATGCAATTGGAACTACAATAACGGTATCAACAGACGTCGGCACTTTTCATCGGTATTATACGGGATTAGGTTTTTTATCACAAAGCCTAAAACCTACGCATTTTGGTTTAGGAAAAGCAACAAAAATTACTGAGGTTATAATTAAATGGCCCTCTGGAGTAATAGAAAAATATCAAAACTTCGAACCCAATACTTTCATTAAGTTTACAGAAGGTTCAGGATTTAAAGTGGTTGATGTTACCCCCGTAAATTATATTTATGGATGTATCGATCCAAAATCATGTACGTATAATCCATTGGCAACAAAAGACGATGGTAGTTGCGTTTATTTAACTCCAAATCCCATTGTAGGACCAACCACATCAGGTTTTAACAATACAGATAGTTATACCTATAATCTTCCGTTGAATCACCAAATTAATTGGACCGTTGAAGGAGGCGAAATTATAGATGGCAAAGGCACTGCATCCATAAAAATAAAATGGAAATTAGAAAATGCTGGCAGAATTACTGCAGTTGTATCTAATACTAGTTGTTCAAGCACTGTTTCAGAATTGAATATACAACTCCAACTCAGTACTGTTTCAAAAAACATTTCTGTTGCTAGAATTTGGAATGAAGCCCTGTTAGAAGCGATAAGAAAAGATTTTGCAAGACCTACAGTTCATGCCAGGAATTTGTTCCATACTTCAGTTGCTTTGTATGATTGTTGGGCTATATATGATGCAAATGCCAAACCGTATTTAATGGGCAATACAATCAATAATTTTGTAAGTGAATTAAAAGATTTTAAACCTTTAGAAGATTCAAAAACTTCCAGCGAAAAGGCTATGAGTTATGCTGCATATAGATTGTTAACTCATCGTTTTAAGAATTCGCCTGCTAGTGAAAAAAGTTTGGCAAGATTCAATTTGATAATGAATCAATTGGGGTACGACATCAACTTTACATCTACTAATTATGAATCAGGAAATGCTGCCGCTTTAGGTAATTATATTGGTCAAACACTTATTGAATACGGTCTTGTTGACGGTTCAAATGAAACGAATAATTATGCAAATACATACTATAAACCTATAAACCCCCCATTAAATGTTAGAGTTAAGGGAGACAAAACAGGAATAGTAGACCCCAATCGTTGGCAACCATTATCCTTTGACACTTTTATTGATCAAAGCGGAAATATAATTCCCGGCTCAACACCAGCATTCTTAAGCCCAGAATGGGGCAAAGTAAGTCCTTTTGCTTTATCTAAAGAAGACAAATCAATTTTAGAAAGAGAAAACAATAAATATGAAGTATATCACAATCTTAAATCCCCTCCACAATTAAGTATAACTTCAAAAACGGCTTCGAGTGATCAATACAAATGGAATTTTTCATTAGTGTCCTATTGGAGTTCCCATTTAGACCCAACAGACGGAGTAATGTGGGATATTTCGCCGAAAAATCTTGGCAATATAGATTTGAATCTTATCCCAAATGATTTTTCAGATTATCCTAATTTTTATAAAGTTCGTGAAGGGGGCGATATCAGTAAAGGACATGCCGTAAACCCTGCAACAGGAAAACCGTACGTTTCACAAATTGTACCAAGAGGAGATTATACCAGAGTTCTAGCTGAGTTTTGGGCTGATGGGCCAAATTCTGAAACACCCCCTGGACATTGGTTTACCATTTTAAATTATGTAAGCGATAATTCATTGTTTACAAAAAGATTTAATGGAAAAGGAGATGAATTAACACCGTTAGAATGGGATGTGAAATCCTATTTTATATTAGCAGGAGCATTACACGACGTTGCGATAACGGTTTGGTCTATCAAAGGATGGCATGATTATGTAAGACCCATTTCTGCAATTCGATACATGAGTGAATTAGGTCAAAGTACCGATGCAACATTACCCAACTACCACATTGGCGGCATCCCTTTAGCGGATGGATTTGTTGAAATTGTAAAAACTGGAGATGCGTTAAGTGTCACAAACAATGAAAACGTTGGCAAAATAAAATTATTTGCCTGGAGAGGGCATGATTTTATAAAAAATGCGACAACTGATGTGGCTGGAGTGGGTTGGATTCTAGCTGAAAATTGGTGGCCATATCAACGTCCTTCCTTTGTAACTCCTCCCTTTGCGGGATACATTTCAGGGCATTCTACTTTTTCTCGTTCAGCTGCAGAAGTATTGACATTAATAACCGGCGATCCCTTTTTCCCTGGAGGTTTGGGAGAATTTAAAGCCAAAAAAAATGATTTTTTAGTTTTCGAAAAAGGTCCTTCGGTTGATGTAACCTTGCAATGGGCTACTTATAGAGACGCTTCTGATCAAACCAGTTTATCTCGCATTTGGGGAGGAATCCATCCTCCTGCAGATGATTTACCGGGTAGATTACTTGGTGAAAAAATAGGAATCGATGCTTATAATTTTGCCCTACCCTACTTTAGTTCAAATACTATTGTCGATACATCAAATGAAATTAAAATTTATCCTAATCCATCTATTAATAAAGAAGTAAACGTTTCAAATACAAAAGTTTCTGATAACTTTATTCTTTTTGACTTAAGCGGAAAATTGTTATCACCAATAGAAAAAATATTCAATGAGTCAACAGGAATTACATTGCTAAAACTACCTCAAACTATTACTTCAGGAATCTATATTTTAAAGGTAAATGAACAAGCAAAAATACTTTTTGTAAAAGAGTAAAGTAATAACCTTTTCCCATTTCATTTTGTGTTGACTATATTGAGTATTATACAACAGCTTAAAGTACTATTTAATCATTTTTCAAGTAACAGTTTATGATAAAATGAAAAATAGAAACAAATGGATAAATAATTGACAAAAATCAATTATTTGTTAAACAATGTTTTAATTATTTTTGTGTGCATTAAAAACCTGAGTTCTAGCAAAATTATAGATTTTATCTTTTTTTAAAAGAAGAAAAAATGTGTATTTTTTTGACAGAAGATACAATTTCGAATTACTATTGCTTTTTCTTAAATTCTCTTTAAATAATTTATTTTTTATGAAATCAGCTACAAAAATAATTTTGTTTCTTTTATTCTTGTTTTTTTCGATTTTGAATACAGAAGCACAAACCATATTGCTAAATCAGGTTGGATATAAAACAAATTCCGAAAAAAGAGCCTTTATTACCAGCGATTCAGAAGTTAAAACTTTCAAAATTATTAACACTTCGACCCGTGAAATAGTTTACAAAGGAGAAATTTCCACTCCAAAATATTGGGAGCCATCAGGAACAAATGTTGGTGTTGCTGATTTTTCGAGCATTCAAAAACCTGGAAAATATTCAATCGTTGTTGGAAATTCCTCTAAAGCAATTACTATTGATGATTCCGTTTATGATGCTCTAGGAACAAAATCACTTGAGGCATTTTATTTGGCACGAGCATCGGAAACTATAACCGAAAAATATGCCGGGATTTACGCTCGTCCGTTAGGTCATCCAGATGATAATGTTTTTATTCATTCATCTGCAGCTACTGACAAAAGACCTGAAGGAACTATAATATCTTCTCCAAGTGGCTGGTATGATGCTGGCGATTATAATAAATATATTGTGAATTCTGGAATTACCGTTTACACTTTACTCCAATTGTATGAGTTGTTTCCCGAATATAGTAAAACCTTGAAATTGAAAATTCCAGAAAATTCAAATCAAGTTCCTGACCTTTTAGATGAAATATTGGTGAATTTGAATTGGATGTTAACGATGCAAGATCCTAATGATGGCGGTGTTTACCATAAATTGACATCAAAATATTTTTGCGGAATGATTATGCCACAAGATGATAAATTAGATCGATATGTGGTAATGAAATCTACTGCCGCTACTTTAGATTTTGCTGCTGTAATGGCAAAAGCATCTCGTATCTTTTCTAAGTACGAAAAACAATATCCAAATTTGGTCAACACCTGTTTGACGGCATCAAAAAACGCTTGGAACTGGGCGCAAAAAAATCCAAATGTGCTCTATGTACAACCAAAGGATATTTCGACTGGGGAGTATGGCGACAGTCATATAGAAGACGAAAAGTATTGGGCAGCTATTGAACTTTATCTCTCAACCAAAAATGCGGATTATTTGAATAATTTACCCGAAAATTTAAAAATAGCAACCCCTACTTGGTCACAAGTTGAATCTCTTGGCGTTTTTTCGTTAGTTTCATCTGCTGACAAAATAACTGATAGCAAAATAAAAGAAAAAATAGATTTGATAAAACAAAATTTATTAAACACAGCCAATCAATTATGCCAAACACACGAGGCATCAGCATTTAAAATTTCAATGAATTCTTTTTCTTGGGGAAGCAATAGCGATTTAGCAAATCAAGGCCTATTATTGATACACGCCTATAAAATTTCAGGTGATAAAAAATATCTGAAAGCTGCTGAGGATTGTTTGCATTATATATTAGGTTCAAATCCGTTAAATATGTGCTTTGTGACAAGTTTTGGAGACAATAGTCCAAAACACATTCATGACAGACGCTCTTCGGCGGATAAAATCGATGCGCCAATTCCAGGACTTTTAGTTGGCGGACCTACAAAAGCAGCAAGGTCAGATTGTGGGGAAGACAAGTATAAGTCTACCTTTCCAGCGCTTTCCTATTCAGATATGGAATGTAGTTACTCAACAAATGAAATTGCTATAAATTGGAATGCACCTCTAGCCTTTCTTGTAAACGCAATTAATGCCATTAACAAATAAAAAATAGTATTTTTAAAAAGTAAAAAACTAACCAACCAAACCAATTTTGAATATGAATAATAAAATATCGTTAAAAGAAAAAATTGGATACGCATTAGGAGATGGTGCTGCAAATATTGCTTGGAGAGGTGTAGCCACCTTCTTATTTATCTATTATACCGATGTTTTAGGATTAAGTCCTGTAGTTGTTGGGGTTTTAATGTTAGTGGCTCGTTTTAGTGACGGAATAGCTGATGTATTGATGGGAGTTATTGCTGACAGAACCACATCAAAGTACGGAAAATTTCGCCCTTGGATTTTATGGTCTGCAATTCCTTTAGGGGTCATTCTTTCGTTATTATTTACGAACCCTGATTTTGGCTCTTCGGGGAAATTATTATATGCTTACATAACCTATATCTTTTTTACCTTAATTTATACGGTAAACAATATTCCATACGGTGCTCTTATGGCAGTGATGACTGGCGATGACAAAGAGAGAACAAGTTTAGGCTCCTTTAGAATGGCCGGAGCTTTTGGAGGAGGAATGGTGGTACAAGGTGCATTACTTTTTTTAGTTGCTTATTATGGAAATGTGAATCCTTCAATAGAAGTTAATAAATTGAGCAATGAAAAATTCAATGTTGTGGTTTCTGCTTCAAATAATGTCCAAAATGCTACTATTAAAACTGAAAATGGTTTTGCAACATTTGCCTTTAATGATCCAACTTTAAATCCAGAAAAAAATGCTCCAACGAATAGAAAAAGTTTTTCTATGGAAGCCGATAAAAAATATTCATTTATTGTCACCGGAGAACCTAATATAAATGAAAGTTCAATTTCAATTGTGGATCAAAATCGTGGTTATAGCAACTCGATGTACTTGATGTCTGTTTTTCTAACATTCTTTATGTTTATCACATTTTACACTACAAAAGAAAGAGTACAACCGCCAAAAACACAAGAAAATAATTTAAAACAAGATTTAAAAGAATTAATTACAAATAAACCTTGGATTGTTTTAATGTTCGTTGGATTATTATTCAATGTTTATAATTCCATTAAACAAGGTATCGTCATTATCTATTTTACACATTATTTAAACAATCAATTGCTATCTGCTTCCTTTTTGATTGGCTTAATGTTAGTGTCTGTAGCAGGTGCATTGGCTACAGCCCCTTTGGGAAAGAAATTTGGAAAACGCAATTTATTCATCTATTCATTACTGTTTTCAGGAGGAGTAAATGCTTTATTGGTTTTTTGTGGACCAACAAATATTGAAGCCATTTTTGGGCTTGGCATTGCGTCAGAATTTGCAGCAGCAATGTTTCCAACCTTATTTTTTGTGATGCTTGGAGATGCAGCAGATTATTCTGAATTCAAAAACGGACGGAGAGCCACTGGGCTTATTTATTCAGCCGGATCTTTTGCCACAAAATTTGGTGGTGGAATTGCCGGAGCAATTATTGGTTTAATATTAGGCGCTTTCCACTACGATGGACAAGATACAGCTGCAATAAGCGGATCAATTCCGGGAATAATTATGTTAATGAGTTGGGTGCCGGCAATCATCACCATTATTGCGGCAGGATTTATGTTTTTATATCCACTAAACCAAAAAAAGATGGACGAAATAACAATAGAATTAAACTCCCGAAGAATAAAAGAATAATTTTAGATTCATTTTTAAAACAGAAACCCCATAAAATCTTATGCTTTTATGGGGTTTTATTTTGCAGAGAGGATGGGATTCGAACCCACGTTATGTTGCCATAAACACGCTTTCCAAGCGTGCGCCTTCAGCCACTCGGCCACCTCTCTATTTAATTTGAGGTTGCAAAGAACACGAAAAAATTTGACTTAAGAAAATTAATACTCGCTTTTTATGACAATTCTCCACGCATTGAGGTTTCGAAAATTGTTTTAAAAATAGCTGCAGGAACATTTTGTGCTAATAAGTACATCAATTTAGTAATAGCGGCTTCAGTAGTGATGTCTTTACCTGAAATTATTCCAATTTCTTTCATTTCAGTACTCGTTTCATATTTTCCCATAGTCACACTTCCTATAGAACATTGGGTTACGTTTACAATTTGCAAACCTCTAGTTATTCCGTTTTTTAAAAGTGATAAAAACCATTCTTCGGTCGGCGCATTTCCGGCTCCATAAGTTTCTAACACGATTCCTTTAAGTTGCGGAATACCTATAATGGCCGCCAAAACAGCTTCACTAATTCCAGGAAATATTTTAATTATTGCCACGTGGGTGTCCATATTCTTATGAATCCTCAATTTTTTAATTCTTGCTTTTGGTAGAAATAATTCAGGATATGTTTTTAAAAGCACTCCTGATTCTATCAAAGTCGGGTAATTAGGCGAAATAAATGCGTTGAAATTTTCAGCATTAATCTTTGTGGTTCTGTTGCCTCTATATAATTTATATTCAAAATAAAGACACACTTCGCTAATTACTGGTTTGTTGTCTTGTCTTAAAGAAGCAATTTGGATTGCGGTTATCAGATTTTCCTTCGCATCAGTTCTTAAATCTCCAATGGGCAATTGTGAACCGGTAAAAATTACTGGTTTTGACAAGTTTTCGAGCATAAAACTCAATGCTGATGCAGAATACGACATCGTATCTGAGCCGTGTAAAACTACAAATCCATCAAATCGAGCGTAATTATCTTCAATAATCACGGCAATTTCCGCCCACTTTTCGGGATACATATTAGAGGAATCAATTGGCGTTTCGAAAGAAACTGTTTCAATATCACATTCCAATTGTTTTAATTCTGGGATTTTTTGAAGTAGTTTTCTGAAATTGAAAGCCTTAAGCGCTCCAGTTTCAAAATCCTTCATCATACCAATGGTTCCACCGGTGTAAATCAAAAGAATTTTGGCTTTAGATTGCATTTTCAAATTTCAATTTATTGACTACTGGATTGGCATACATAGCCAAGAAACTTTGCAAAGCTAATGGGTCATTATGATCTATTCGCATTTCTAATCTGCGCTCAAAAAGCGATTTCTCGTTTTCTGTGTACAAATGCTGATGGGAATTGGTTTTATGCAAAATATCGTAAGCAATATAATTAGTTGGCCACAGTTTATAGTTGCGCAAAATAGATTCGTCAATAACCTGAGCCAATGCTTGAATTTGTTTATTGGAATTATCAAATTGCGACTTAATACCATCTAATTCGTTGTCTAGAATATCTCCAACGTGAATATGAATGCGCTTTTTTTGTCCCATCACTCCACTCATCAGGTTAATGAAATCCTCATTTTTTTCCTTGATGTAAATTTCTTGTTTGGCTTCCGCCAAAAGTTGAGGCATTTTTAAAGCATCAGTCGGATCATATTCATAAGAAATAGAAACAGGAACTATTTTAATCTTCTTGAAATAATCCATCAAATTTTCTTCGTCAGAAGCCATAGAAAGCATTTTTAAAACCCCTGGATTTGTGGCATCATTACCGTCTTTGGTTCTTCCTTCTCGCTGTGCTATCCACACCGAACGGTTTTCGTGTTGCAATAACTTGCTAATATATTCTGATAATAATTTTGAACTTTGCAGCATTTCTCTTGGCGACAATCCTCTTTGAACTAAAAAGTTTCGGTTTAATCTTGCCAGTGTTTTCAAAAATGATTTTTTAACTAAATTATCTCCAATGGCTGATGCTGTCATCACTAATTTATGCTCGAATAAACAAGCGTTTAGTAATGAAGTGTCTAAAAGTATATCTCGATGATTCGAAATAAACATATAAGCAGTGTTTTTTTCTAATTTTTCAAAACCCGAAGTTGTCAATCCGTCGGATTTTTTTTCTAACACTTGTTGGAGTGATTTGTATATGAAATTACATTGAAAATCCCTGGTAGAATGAGTTCGTAGAAGTTGTTCTTTCCATATTTCATCCGGAAGATCTGGAAAAGTAAAGTTCATCAATGCTTTCATCATTGGGTGATGAACCACTGTTTGAATAGCGTCGTTTACTTCGGTTTCATAAAATGGTCGGATAGCGTCAAATTTTGACATATAGCATATTTTTTTATGAGAACAAATTAACAAAATATTTATGAAAAATAGTGGATTTCTAAGTTAAATCCCAAATATGGCCACAGAATTTTCGGTGGTAACTCTCGCAATTTCCTCTTTTGGTAAATTATAAATCGCAGCCAGTTTATCTACAACATTCACTAAATAACTGCTTTCATTGCGTTTTCCACGATAAGGAACGGGTGCCAAATATGGAGAATCTGTCTCAAGAACAATATGTCTCAAATCAATTTGATTCAGGAACTGGTCAATTTTTCCATTTTTGAATGTTACGACTCCACCTATTCCAAGTTTCATATTATACGAAATCGCTTGTAAAGCTTGCTCATAGGTCCCAGAAAAACAATGAAAAATTCCAAACAAATCAGGCGATTTTTCTTCTTCCAAGATTTCGAAAATTTCATTAAAAGCTTCACGACAATGAATCACGATTGGCAATTTGTATTGTTTCGCCAATTGAATTTGCTTTCTGAAAGCATCTTGCTGCTGTGACAAATGGGTTTTGTCCCAATACAAATCGATTCCAATTTCACCCACGGCATAGAATTCCCTTTTGGATAATTCATCGGCAACAAGTTGTAATTCTTCGAGATAATTGTCTTTTACGTGCGTGGGATGCAAACCCATCATCAAAAAAATATTTTGAGGATATGCCTTTTCCAAATCGTACATTGACTGTGTAAAAGTAGAATCGATGGCAGGAATAAAAAACCGCGAAACACCCGCATCAATGGCGCGCTGAATCATTTCGTTTCGATCTTCGTCAAATTCAGTAGAATATAAATGAGTGTGTGTATCGGTAATTGTCATTGCTAACTTTATTTAAAGCAGCAAAGATACAATCTTGCTCAAAAAAACGAACCATATAAGGTATATAAGGTCAGATAAGAACTAACCTAATTTACAATTTGTCATTTCGACGCAGGAGAAATCACATCAGTTGCTCTCGTTATGAGATTTCTCCTGAGTCGAAATGACAAAATTAATGAGTGAATTTAATCTAATTCGTTTAACAATTCTTGCACTTGATCGTAATCCTCATAATCATCAGAAATTGTCAACAAGATTTCCCTGCAAGATTTATACTTTTTCTGCTTCAATTTTGATAACGCCAAATACCAAGTTGCTTTGTTTTTATAAATGGAAGTTCCTGATTTTAACTCTGATAAATTGGTTTCAGCTTTTTGAAATTGATTGACTTCTAGAAGTGAAATTGCATAGAAATACTGGATTTCCGGAGATTTTTTTTCTTTTAAAACTGATTCAAAAAGCGGAATCGCTGTCTTATAACTCTTGGCGTTGAACGCGTCTTGTGCCAATTTTAAATTTTCATTTACATCACCTCTTTCTGTGAAAGTAGCAATTTCTGGATTGTTATAATCTTCGAAAGATGGATTTATATTCTGAAAAAAGAACAATCCAACCAAAATAGCCACAGAAGCAGCAATAGCATATTGCCAAGGTTTTAAAGCAACAACCTTTGATTTTTTGGTTTTAAAATGATCCTTGGAAATTGATTTTAGATTCTTTTTAAAAGCATCTAATTCGGTTGCATTTCCAAATTTATTTTCCAAATGAAGATTCAATTCCTTGAAAATTTCAAATGCTGATGCGAATTCTTTATCTTCAGTCAATTGTTTTTCGAAGTTTGTTCTTTCTTCGGCAGACAATTCATTTTCGAGATATTGACCAAATAATATATTGCGTTCCTCGTTCATGGCTAGGTAATTTTTAAAGATTTAAAACGATTTGTTTCCTGAATCCACTGGGTTAATTGACCAACGCATAACGATTTTTTCTTTCGAACATAACCATAAGTTACGTTGAGTTTTTCGGCAACTTCCTCCATCGATTTGATGGTGAAACTCAATTTCAATAACTCCTGGCATTTGTCGCCGAGTTTAAGAAACATCAAGTCAAAAAGTTTTTGTTTTTCGTCAAATGCTTCAGTTTCGGTTACCATTTCCTCTGTGGGTTCAATACTAGATAGCAGATCTTCATCGATTGTTACCCCTTTATTTGAAGATTTTTTTATTTCGTTCAACCATTTTCTTTTGCACAACAAAAAAAAGTAGGCGTCAAAAGGACAAGTGAGTTGCAGCTTATTGGCTTTTGCCTGATTAAAAAGCAAAATCATAATTTCCTGAATCACATCTTGCGCTTTGTCTTCGTTACCAGAATTGTTCCTTATATAATGAACAACTTTTGGAACAAACTTCTTGTAAATAGATTGAATTATCGCCGAATCATTATTGGCAAGGCCATCAATATAGATTTGGTCAGGATGAATAGTGGTTTTGGACATAAAAAAACTTTTTTTCGAAATTACTAAAAAAAGGGGTAACAAATATAAAACCGAGTTGATATAACGGTATAAATCAATAATTGACGCTTTAAACTTTTAGATTATGAAAAAGCTAAAAAAATTAGGAATCACTTTCATTACTAAACTTTGGAGATTAATAACCCGATAAAAAATAATTCAAAATAAAGGGTAACAATTAAAACCGCAAGTTGATATAACAATGAAACTAGAATTAAAAAAATAAAATTCAAAACAAAGGGTAACAATATCAAACCCGAATTGATATAACAATGTAAAACAATAAATAACCAATTTTAAACATTAGAAATTATGAAATCAAATTTAAAAAACATCGGAATTTTAGCTTTAGCAACAATAATATTTGCAAGCTGTACAAACAATGAAGACACAACTCCAATTCCTCCTTCTGCTGCATCATTTATTGCAATAAAAGAGCAAGGAGTTAAAACCAACACTCAAAGTTTCACTGCAACTGCCGGAGCTGGAGTTATCACATTGACTTCTGCAAAAGGAGTGGTTATCACACTAAACGGAAATGCTCTTACTAAAAACGGAAATCCTGTAACCGGCGCAATCGACATTAAATTTGTGGAACTTTTCGACAAAGGGAATATGCTTATCTCTAACAAACCTACAATGGGAGTTATGCCTGACGGTAAAAAAAGTATGTTAAAATCTGGTGGTGAATTTTTCATCAAAGCCTCTCAAGGTGGTGTTGATTTAGTGTCAACAGGGGTAATTCAACTTCAAGTTCCGGTGAATTTAACTGGAACAATGGACACCGAAATGCTTTTTTGGGCAGGAGACACAACAGATGACGAAAATCTTGCTTGGGTAAATCCTCGTAACGCGGCTGGAGCAGGAGGTCAAAAAGATGGGAATGTTGGGTTTGGTCAAACTAGTTATAACGTTTCTTTTGGCAACTTTGGCTGGACTAATGTCGACAAATTTTACAGCGATCCAAGACCAAGAACTACAATTCTGGCTGCCGTTCCACTTGGATATGACAATACTAATTGCGCCATATATTTATCTTACGATGGCGAAGGTCAAAATGCTCTAGCCAAACTAGACACTTACAATCCTATAACATTACAGTTCAGCGAGCATTACGGTCAAATTCCAGTTGGTTTAGCTTGTCACGTGATTTTTGCCACTGAAGATAATGGAAACTGGAGATACGCTATAAAAGCAGTCACCGTAGCCCCTGGCGATGTTTACACCTTCACTTTAGGCGAAACTACTGTAGTAACTGAAGCCCAAATGGTAGCCGCAATCAATGCAATACAATAAAACAAAAATAGATTTTTTTAACTAAGTGGTGATTTGCTCACCACTTTTTTCTATTTTTAAAAAATATTATGAATTTATCCAGAATGTCATTGCGAAGATGAACGACTTGGCAATCAGGAGCTAATCCTGCTATTCGTTGCAATCCACGCTAAAAAGCGTGGGATTTTCACTGCTATCAGGGCTAAAAAAGTATCGATTATGAAAAACCTATTATCTCTTTTCTGTGTTCTCTTTTCTATCTTCTCTTTTTCACAAGTTAAAGTAAAAGATACCGTAACCCGAAAAGCAAAGATTACTTATAATCAAAATAGAAATGCGGTAACTTTCAAACCAGAAACACCTCCTTTAATTCCTATTGCCGGCGCACCAAAACCATCTTACTCCTATTTATGGGAAATGGGTGACGGTCATTACAGCAAAGAAGCCGAACCCAAACACGTCTATAAAAACAAGGGAACTTATACTGCTCGATTAGCGGTTACGAACAATTATGACAACGGAAAACCACCGGCAACTAGACCAAAAACAGTTGCAGTAAACGAAATTTCGGATGAAGTTTATCAAGACATTGCTTCCATAGAAGACCAAAACGGATTAGCAATTCAGAAAAATTGTGATCCAATTCCTGACCAACAAATGGAAGTGATTGTGAGTTATCAAAATATGGAAAATTACGTAGCAGACGGAAAATTATATCTTTTCTACAATGAAAAACAATTCAAAAACAACAACTTCGAATTGGTCGATTTCAGGACGTATGCTGGCGAACGAGAAGTTAAGGAAAATCTGGTTGCAATGAATGATGATTTAGAAAATTCCGACTCGTATTTGGCTTCCGAAAACGCATTGGCTACAGCCAAAAAATATAAAACCACAACTACAGAAGAAGATTTGGACGCCACTTTATTAGAAGCACATAAAACATACAAAAACGCAACTATTATAGAGTTTGATGGCGCCAATCCGGGCGAAACACGCAATGTATTTTTCACTGTCAAAACCACTCCCGAAATGATTAAAGACACGAGTGCAACCGTGACTATGCGAAGTGTTTTTGTCCCAAATAGAAGTTTCAAAAACCACAAAGTCAAAAACCTCGAAATGGAGATCGTGACTTCTCACGACCCAAACAAAATGGGTTCCAACGGAAGTTTTATGAATTACAGATTGGTGCGTTTCAAAAGAGTCAACTTCAAAATACGTTTCCAAAACAATGGCGAAGGTCCAGCCAGAATGATTCGGTTAGAAACAGATGTTCCCGATATGTTTGATAAAAAGACTTTCCTAATTGAAGATATGTATCCCAAATGCCCAATTTGTCCAAAAGGCGAAGAACCAACCACAAGTTGTTTGGATACCATCATCAAGCAAAACCAAATATTCTTTACTTTCAAAAACATTTATTTGCCGGGAAGCACACAAAAAAACGTCAAAGAAAAAGACAGCACCAAAGGCTTTGTCAAATATTCAATGAAATTCAACAAAGACTTCCATAAAGTAAATACCAAAAGCAGAACTGCCATTATTTTCGACAAAAATGAACCTATAATAACTAATTATGCTACAACACGTTTTTCTCCAGGGATTTCCATTGGCGCAAAAGCCGGTTATAATTTGTATCCGGATTTAGAAAATTCGAAAAGTTATTTTGTGGGCGCAACGGTTTCGCCGTATAAATCCTATCGTTATTATTGGCAAGCCGAGTTCGTGAATAGTTTGCATTCTTATGATGGAACAACGACAACGGAAGAGACACTCATACAAAATGCAAACGGAGTTCGGCAATTGCAACGCACCACAACTTCGTCAGAAAACAGCAATGTCAATTGGGAAATTCCAGTGCTGATGCGCTATAACATTAATAATTTTATCGGAATTGGCGCAGGACTGCAAGCCAACTTTAATGTTTCGCAAAAACAGGAACAAAACCTGAAAACAGAAACTTTTGAAGGAATAACCGATAAATTTTTAATCTCGACAACCCATGAATCCAAGACTGAAAAACAATCTTTTAGTAGTTTCAAAACCGGATTGTTGTTTGATTTGACCATTGGCGCAGCGAGAATTGGACCGAGTTTTGGCGCGAGGTATGTTATGAATTTCGAAGATAATTTCAATTATTTTCAGTTGTATGGCATTTGGAAGTTTTAATTATTGGCACACGCCTCTCGGCTGCGCTCGAGATCAATGTCATTAAGTTAAACTTTATTTGTCATTCTGACAAAGGAAGAATCACGTGTTAGTTGCTCACGTTTGTTGAGATTCTTCCTTCGTCAGAATGACAAAATCATCGACAAAACCTCTAACTTAATGACATTGCGATCGAGATGACAAACACGGATAAAACCGACTCTCACTGATTTATTTTATCAAAACTGACTTAATAAACCATTGTTGTCCGATTTAAATTTTAAAAAAGATAATTACCCTAACCTATATAGTCCCTACGGGACATTTGAACTGGGTTGCTTGATTTTTATTCTACCAACATTTAGCTCCTAACGGAGCATACCTCGTAGAGGTTAAATATTGGTAAAAAGATAGTTATAAATCGCAAATTTGTCCCGTAGGGACTATACTTTGATTTTATCGGACAACAATGTTAATAAACTTAATCTCTTAATGTTAAAAAAACTATTTTTTCTTCTACTTTTCACGACTCTAAATGTTTTTGGACAAAATCCGCCTACACCAGAAAATAAAATTTACAATGTTGTTGATGCATATTCTGCCAATCCAACCGTTGAAGGATTACAAAATTTATCTAAAGCCGACAAAAATTTCTGGAAAAATCCCAAGCCAAAAACCCAGAATGAATTGCTGTCCATTGTTGTTTTAAATTGTAACAAAGCCTATTATGAAAACAAATTTGGAAAGACAAATCAAGCCATTTCGAGTTACGAAAAAGCTTGGCAAGTCCATCAAAAACACAAGCTTTCTGGTTATGATATTACAGAATATTGCTTGAAACCATTGGGCAATCTTTACACAATTATAGGCGATTATGACAATGCCGAAAACACCATAAAACAGTATTATTATATTGCCAATGCCGAGAAAAACCAATCTCAAAAAATAGCGGCCATTCTCAATTTATCAAATGTATATCAAAACACGGGAAGGATTAATGAAGCAATAGATTTGCTCGAAAAAACTATTAAAACCGAGAAATTATCTGCAGTTCAAAAGGGAAATTTATTCAATAACTTGGGAAATAATTATGTGTTAAGTTATAAAAATCGAGACTTTTCAAAACCCATTCCAACTATTTTTAAAAAACTGGAAAGTTCTTATTTTGCTGCCATTCGTTTATTGCAATCCGATAAAACCCAAACCGAAACACTGGCCAATTGTTACCGCAACTTATCCGCATTGAATATCCAATGGCAAAATATTGAAGTGGCCAATTCCTATTTTGAAAAAGCCAAAAAATATTTCTTTGCAACGCCTAATATTTCGCCTCGAAAACTAGCTAAATTCAATTATGAAGAAGCTAATTTATTGTTTCAACAAAAAAAATATTTAGAAGCAAGTACAATTACAGCATCTATTTTCAAGATTTTAATTCCTAATTATTCCAACCAGAAAAATATTCTGCCCAATCCAAATTCACTTTATGCCGAAACCATTTTATTGGATGCTTTAGATTTGCAAGCAGACATATTCTTGGAACAAAATCAACCTAAAAAGGCTTTGGAAGCATATGCGTTTTCCTTTCAAATCGAGGATTTATTCTCGAACTTGTTAGTCTATGAAAATTCCAAAATCATCAACCAAATTCGTATTAGAAACCGAACTGAAAAATGCCTATCCATCTATGATTTTCTCTACAAAAAAGAAAATAAAATTTCTTATATCGAAAGTGCTTTTCAGCTTTCGGAACGAACAAAATCAGGTGTTTTGAAAAGTTATCTTTCCAACAAAAAAACAGCTTCAAGAGAAGAAAAACTGCATTTGGAACAACTTCAAAATTGGAATAACGAAATCGTCAAAGAACAACAAAAAGGAGACTTCGCAGACGTTTCAATAATAAACGAGGCCATAAAAAAACAAAATGAATTGATGCTTTCGCTAAAGAAAATCAGGTCGGAAAATCAAGTTTATTCAACTGAAAACATCGATTTAAAATCCTTGTATTCTAAACTAGAAAAAGACAAATCGATACTGGTGGAGTATTTTTCGGGCTTTGAGAATATGTATATTTTTACCTTGGAAAACCAAAAAATAAAACTGGAACATATTGACGTAACTGACACGGCAATACCAAAACTAATTTCGTTTTTGGATTATTTCAGCGATGCAAATAAAATCACCGATGATATTTCGGGTTACAATCATTATGGCAATTCACTATATAAAATGTTGAAATTACCAACAAATTCAAATCATCAAAACCTCATCATTATTCCCGATGGATTGTTGAATTTTCTTCCTTTTGAAGCTTTGATTACACAAGAAAGCACAACGACGAATTTTGCCAAAATGCATTATTTGCTGAATGATTTTAAGATTGCCTACAATAATTCGGCAACATTTTATTTGGAAGGAAAACCCATTTCAAGCGACAAGAAAACAGTCCTAGGTATTTTCCCGATCTTCGAAAAAACTGCTTATGAATTGACTTTTTCCAAAGCTGAAATGAAATCGATAAAAAACAATTTCGATGGTCAATTTTTCGAAAATTCAAACGCCAGTTTCGATAATTTCAAAAGAAATGCTGCCAATTATTCCATTTTGCATTTGAGCACACACGCCTCTTCGGGTGATACAGAAACTCCAGCGAGTATTAAATTTTATGATCGGGAAATTCTATATTCAGAACTTTACAATCTTAATATAAATCCAGACTTGGTGATTTTGAGTGCTTGTGAAACTGGAATTGGCAAACTTTATAAATCAGAAGGTGCGATGAGTGTTGCCAGAGGATTCCAGTTTGCCGGAGCACAAAATTTATTATTTTCACTGTGGAAAGTAAACGATTATACGACTTCAGTTTTTATGGATTATTTTTATAAAAACATCAAAAATGACGAATCCTATTTTGAAGCCAATACCAATGCAAAATTGAATTTCTTGAAAGACAAATCGATTTCAAACGCTAAAAAATCACCATATTATTGGAGTGCCTTTGCATATTATGGTGGAATTGAAACTGCCGAAAAACCAACCAATTATTATTTTTATATTCTTGGATTATTGATTTTAATTGGGTTATTTTTAGTCTTTAATCGCTTCCGAAAATGAAAACCCTTCCCGATATACTCAAAAAAGAAAACTACAAGAAAATAAAATTTAAAGTTTCGAAAACACAACATTTGCTGATAAAAGCGAGCATTAATGGAGTTAAGGGAAATTTTATTCTCGATACTGGGGCAAGTTCCAGTTGCGTGGGTTTTGAAACTATTGAGTTGTTTTTATTGGAAGCAAAAAAATCAAAGACACAAGCTTCGGGTGCTGGCGCAACGGGAATGTTTACACAAATTGCTATTGGAAACAAACTTCAATTGGGCACTTGGAAACATACTGGTTTTGACCTCGTGATTTTTGATTTATCCCACGTAAACGAGGTGCTTATTCAACACAAAGCAAAACCCGTTCACGGTATTATTGGCGCTGATATTCTAATGAAAGGCAAGGGAATTATTGATTATTTCAATCATTGTTTGTACTTACAGTAGCATACTTTTTCAACGAAAAATAAGAAACAATACCACTAATCATCATCAATAAACCACCAAGAATAAATGGCATTCCTGCAAATTCAAATGGGGAGCCTTTATGAGTAAAATAATAAAAAAGACTCGACATTACTGGTGGCCCAACAATGGTTGCGGCACTAATCAAACTCGCAATTGTTCCTTGAATTTCGCCTTGTTCTGATGGCAAAACATGATTTGAAATAATAGCTCGCAATGATGGACCAGCAATTCCTGCAAGACAATACGGAATCAAAAAGAGAAACATCATCCAGCTTTCTGAAGCAAAGGCAAACAAAAACATCCCAATAGTATACAATACCATTCCAACATAAATACTTTTTTCATTTCCTAGTTTTCGACTAGTCCATCGTATCAATCCTCCTTGAACAAGACTTACTAAAACCCCAACAACTCCCAACGAAATTCCGACCATTTTTTCGTCCCAACTAAATTTGTACATCGTAAAATAACTCCAGTTGCTTTCTACCGCATGTGATGCAACATAAATCAAAAACAAAGCAATCAATAATCCATATAGTGACGGGTATTTTTTTAAATTCAAAAAGGCACCAATTGGATTGGCTCTTTTTAAATTAATGGGTCTTCTATTTTCTTTTGATAATGATTCGGGTAAAATAAAATAACCGTACAAGAAATTCAGCAAGCATAAAACAGCGGCCGCATAAAACGGAATCCTAGATCCGTAATGCCCCAAAACACCTCCTAAAACGGGTCCAATTATAAATCCTAGCCCAAAAGCCACGCCAATCATACCGAAGTTTTTGGCTCTATTCTCTGGCGTACTCACATCAGCTATATATGCTGTAGCGGTAGAAATACTTGCACCTGTTAATCCTGCAATTATTCTTCCTATAAATAGCCAGGTAATAGTTGGAGCAAAGGCCAATAATATATAATCCAATGAAAAAGCAAAAAGTGAAATTAAGATTATGGGTCTTCGCCCAAATCTATCACTCAAATTACCAATTAAAGGCGCAAACATAAATTGGGTTATTGCATAAGCAAATGTCAACCAACCACCATATTTTGCTGCTTCGCTAACATCGCCATCTATTAGTTCTTTAATTAATTTTGGTATAACTGGAATTATTATTCCCCAACCCGTAATATCGATTAACATTGTGATGAAGATAAAGCTGACTGCAGCTTGCTTTTTATTTGATGCCATAAATAGTATTGGTTAGTAAGACAAATAAACAAAAAATCCGTTTAGAAATAAAACTAAACGGATTTTTGCTATTTATGAATTTGATAATACTACAATTCGAAAGCTTTTTTCGGATTATTATCGCACAGTAATTCTAGTGGGTTTTCCAAAGCCTCTTTCACGGCAACTAAGAAACCAACAGACTCACGACCATCAATAATTCTGTGGTCATAAGAAAGTGCCACATACATCATTGGGTGAATTTCTACTTTACCATTTACGGCAATTGGGCGCTCGATAATGTTGTGCATTCCAAGAATTCCTGATTGTGGCGGGTTGATAATTGGAGTAGACAACATACTTCCAAAAACACCTCCATTTGTGATTGTAAATGTTCCTCCAGTCATATCATCAACGGTGATTTGTCCGTCACGTGCTTTTATCGCTAATCTTTTAATGTCGGATTCAATTCCACGGAAAGTCAAGTTTTCGGCATTGCGAACTACAGGAACCATAAGTCCTTTTGGTCCGGAAACGGCAATTGAAATATCGCAGAAATCAAAAGCGATTTTATAATCACCATCCATCATTGAGTTCACGTCCGGATATAAAGCTAAAGCTCTGGTTACCGCTTTCGTGAAAAACGACATATATCCTAAACCAATTCCACCGTGTTTTGCTTTGAAGGCATCTTTGTATTCATTACGCAATAAGTTAATCGGTGTCATATTTACTTCGTTGAAAGTAGTCAACATGGCTGTTTCATTTTTGGCAGCAACCAATCTTTCTGCAACTTTGCGACGTAACATAGATAATTTTGTGCGCTCAGAACCACGGCTTCCGCCAGTAGGAGTTCCCATTGATGGAGTTGCATTTACTGCGTCATCTTTGGTAATTCTTCCGTCTTTTCCTGTTCCTATAATATCAGAAGGTTGGATATTTTTTTCGTCCAATATTTTTCTTGCTGCTGGAGATGGCGCCCCTGAAGCATAAGAAACTGGAGCTACAGGAGCTGCTACTTTGACTTCTTCTTTTTTTGCTTCAACAGGTTTTGCTTCTTCTTTTTTTACTTCGACAACTGGCTCTGAACTTGATGGTTTTTGGCCTTCAGTATCAATTAAGCAAACTATAGACCCTACGGCAACTGCATCACCTTCTTCGGCCTTTAGAGTAATTATTCCGCTGGCTTCTGCTGGCAATTCTAATGTTGCTTTGTCTGAATCAACCTCGGCTATGGCTTGATCTTTTTCTACATAATCGCCATTTTTTACTAACCAAGTTGCAATTTCAACTTCTTTGATGGATTCCCCAGGTGATGGGACTTTCATTTCTAAAATCATTGTATATTATTTTAATTATGAATTTAAATTATTAAAGTTTCAAGTTGGATAACATTAACCCGAAACAAATTTTATTATCTTGTTATATTCTTGTCAAAAACAAATTTCAACGCTTCCGCGTGACGGCGTTTTGATCTGGTATAACTTCCTGATGCAGCAGCAGCAGATGCTCTTAACGATGCCAATCTGAATTTTACGGTCGTAATAGTCATCAACATATAGCTATATGCACCCATATTTTTCGGCTCTTCCTGTGCCCAAACATAATCATCTGCATTGGGATATCTCGCAATTATTTCTTTTAATTGTAATGTTGGTAACGGAAATAATTGCTCAATTCTTACTACTGCAACATCTTTGCGACCGTTGATTTCTCTTTCGGCAGTGATGTCATAATAGAATTTTCCTGTGCAGAAAACCAGGGTTTTTACCTCGTTTTTATTCACGGTTTCATCATCAATAGTTTCCTGAAAAGTACCCGAAGTAAATTCTTCTATTCCGGAAACGACTCTTGGATCACGAAGCAAACTCTTAGGTGTAAACACAATAAGCGGTTTACGGTATTTAGTTTTCATTTGTTTTCTCAACAAGTGAAAGAAATTTGCTGGCGTTGTACAATCGGCAACAATCATATTTTGTCTGGCACAAAGTTGTAAATAGCGCTCCATTCTTCCTGAAGAATGTTCTGCTCCTTGGCCTTCATAACCGTGAGGCAACAATAAAACGATTCCGTTTTGATTGTTCCATTTGTCTTCTCCACAAGAAATATATTGGTCAATCATAATTTGGGCTCCATTGCTGAAATCGCCAAATTGTGCTTCCCAAATCGTCAAGGCATTTGGGTTTGCCAATGCATAACCGTAGTCAAATCCTAAAACACCATATTCTGATAAAAGAGAATTGTAAATACTGAATTTTCCTTTTTTGCCTTCTAAATTATTGATCAAAACTACTTCTTCTTCTGAATCTTCGACTTTCACAACGGCGTGACGATGCGAAAAAGTTCCACGCTCAACGTCTTGTCCTGATATACGAACGTCATACCCTTCTTGCAGCAATGATCCATAAGCCAAGTGTTCAGCCATTGCCCAATCTAACTTGTTGGTTTCGAAAAACATTGTTTTTCTGTCGTTTATTAATTTTTGGATTTTACTGATAAATTTTTTGTCCTTTGGCAAATTACAAACGGCATTGGCAACAGCCGTAAGTCCTTCTTTTGAATAAGAAGTATCTACTTTTTTGAACATTTGAGCAACTCCGGCTTTGGTAAAACCTTTCCATTCATTTTGCATAAATGGAGTAATTATTGTCAATTCTTTTTTACGGGATTCTTCAAGATTTATTTCCAAATTCGATTTGTATTCAACCTCCAACCCTTTTACATAATCAGCATCAATAACTCCTTCAGCCAATAATTTTTCAGCATAAATATCTCTTGGATTTTTATGTTTTGCAATAATTTTATACAATAAAGGTTGTGTAAAACGGGGTTCGTCTCCTTCATTATGACCATATTTTCTATAACCCAACAAATCGATAAAAACATCACGTCCAAAATGCATTCTGAAATCCAACGCAAATGACATCACGTGTACCACAGCTTCGGCATCATCAGCATTGACGTGCAATACAGGCGAAAGTGTTACTTTGGCAACATCTGTACAATACGTCGAAGAACGTCCGTCAAGGTAATTAGTGGTAAAACCAACCTGATTATTGATTACAATATGTATTGTTCCGCCGGTTTTATAACCATCTAGTTGGGCCATTTGCACCAATTCATATAAGATTCCCTGACCCGAAATCGCTGCATCACCGTGAACGGCAATGGGCAATACTTTAGAAAAATCATCCGGGAAATATTTATCTTGTTTGGCTCTGGTAATTCCTTCAATAACTGCTCCAACGGTTTCAAGATGCGAAGGATTTGGAGCAAGATTTATATTAATGGTTTTTCCTGATTTTGTTGTTTTTTGGGCAGTAAGTCCCAAATGGTATTTTACATCGCCGTCAAATTGATCCTGATCGTAATCTTTGCCCTCAAATTCTCCAAAAATATCCTGAGTTGATTTCCCGAATATGTTTGCCAATACGTTCAAACGGCCACGATGTGCCATTCCCATTACAAATTGTTCAATCCCTTTTTCGGCTGCCATTTCAATCAATGAATCAATAGCAGGAATAATTGATTCTCCTCCTTCGAGTGAGAACCGTTTTTGTCCAACATATTTGGTATGCAAGAAATTCTCAAATGAAACTGCTTGGTTTAATTTGTTGAGAATTGCTCTTTTTTGGTCATGAGAAAAATCAGGGTGATTATCGTTATGCCCGATTTTATTTTGAATCCATTGAATATCATTTGGATTCCGGATGTACATATATTCAACCCCAATGGATTGACAGTAAATTTTATCCAAATGCGCTAATATGTCTGCCAAACTGCAAGGTGCAATTTTGATGACCTTGGCAGCATCAAAAACAGTTGATAAATCTGCTTTTGAAAGTCCAAAATTTTCAATATCCAATGTTGGAGTATACGTTCTTCTTTTGTGAACCGGATTCGTTTTGGTAAACAAATGCCCCCGATTTCTATAGGCATCAATTAATTTGATAACATTGAACTCTTTCTGAAGTTTCTCAGAAGCAGAATTGCCTTCAAGACTTCCAGAAGTACCATTTTCTGTTTTGGTTACTGAATTTTCTCCATTATAGGTTGACATTCCAAAATCGAAACCTTGAAAAAAACCTCTCCAACTTGGCTCTACGCTATCTGGATTTTCTAAATATTGATCGTATAATTGTGCGAAAAATTCGGCATGTGCCGCATTTAAGAATGAAAACCTATCCATAATTGTATAAAATCTGCTTTTTTGTTAAAATAGTCTGGCAAAAGTACAATAATACAATAAGTTTATAATTCTTTTTAAATACATTTATGCCTTAAATTGTTAAAAACCTAAATACTTATGAAATGAGCACAACAAAAATTAAGTCCTTAGCACCGATGATGGTATGCGAATTACATATTCCTTTAAAAAACAAATAAAAACTTCATATGAAAAAGAGTAACTTGAAAGTTGTTACCAAATCAATTTTGGGAGTTATAACCTTATTATTTTCTTTTGCTTTATTCGCACAAGGTCCAACAAATGGACTACAATCTCCAAATAATTTCTGGAGAAATGTGCAATTTGGAGGCGGAATAGGATTGAGTATTGGATCTGGTTATACCGATATTACTATTGCTCCCAGCGCCATTTATAATATTAACCAAATCGTTTCTGTAGGTACTGCATTGCAGTTTGGCTATATTTCTGCCAAAAACGATTATTCTTCTACGCTTTATGGAGCAAGTTTAATAGGCCTTGTAAATCCCATTCCAGAAGTTCAACTTTCAGTAGAGTTAGAAGAAATCAATGTAAATACAGATTATCATTTCGGAAGCATTTCACCCGATACTATTTGGAATACTGCACTTTATCTTGGTGCTGGTTATCGAACCGGAAATGTAACCATTGGAGTTCGGTATGATGTGTTATTTGATAATAATAACGGCTATTACAGCGACCCGTTTATGCCGTTTATGAGAGTTTATTTTTAAATTATGAAAAAGAGTCTACAATTGTTTTTCCTTCTGTTTTTGAGTTATGGATTTTCTCAAAACACCCTTTTGCAATCTGGTCCAATGGTGGGCTACTGCGAGATGAAAGAAGCTGTAATTTGGCTTCAAGCCAAAGAAAATGTTACTGTAAAAATTGAATATTTTGCATTAGACAATCCCACTAAAGTATTCTCCTCTGATAATTATAATTCCTCTAAAGAAGTTGGTTATACTTATCATATCATTTTAGACCAACTGGAACCTGGAAAAAAATACAAATACACCGTTTTTATAAATAATAAAAAGGTGGTTTTGCCTTATGAAACTTCCTTTTCTTCTAAGAAATTATGGCAATGGAGAGAAGATGCACCCGATTTTACAGTTGCTTTCGGTAGTTGTATGTACATCAATGAAACAGCATTGGACCGACCGGGAAAACCGTATGGAAGTGGATATAACATTTTTGAAAACATCACCAAGAAAAATCCTGACATAATGATTTGGGGCGGCGACAATACTTATTTGAGAGAAGCAGATTGGGATAGTAAAACAGGAATTTATCATCGCAATACCCACTCCAGATCCATAAAGGAAATACAACCTTTGCTAGCAAAAACTCAAAATTTTGCTATTTGGGATGACCACGATTTTGGCCCAAATGACAGCGACCGTAGTTTCTATAATAAAAACCTGACTCAAAAAGCATTTAGAGATTTCTGGGCCAATAAAAGTTATGGAATAACTCCGGAGCAAAACGAAGGTGCTTTCTCTACCTTTAATTGGGGTGACGCTCAGTTTTTCTTGATTGATGATCGGTTTTTCAGATCTCCACAAGACCGAATTACAGGTGCTAAAACAATGTTGGGTGCATCGCAATTTGAATGGCTTATTGACGCTTTGAGTTCTTCAATAGCTAGTTTTAAAATAATCGTGATAGGCGGACAAGTCCTAAATACCGTACCAGACTCCGAAAATTATGGACATTACCCAGAAGAAAAAGAAAAACTTCTTAAAGAGATTTCAGACAATAAAATAAAAGGTGTTTTGTTCTTAACTGGAGATCGCCATTTTGCCGAAATGTCTATGTTGCCTCGTGAAGGCAATTATCCTATTTATGATTGGACTGTTTCGCCATTTACCGCCGGAGTTACTTCTGATAAAGCGCTGAAGGAAGACAACAAATATAAAGTTCAGGGCAGTGCCTTTGTTCAAAATAATTTTGGGATAATTTCATTTTCCGGAAACAAAGAAAACAGGCAAATGAAACTTACTTTATTTGACATCAACGGAAATGAATTATGGAATAAAGTGATTTTAAAAAAGGAGTTGGAGTAACTACTATTTATTTGTGAACTACCCTTTTTTTATCAATTGATATTCATTATTCTTTAATGATTTTAAAACAAACACTTTGATTGTTATTCAAAAATTGCATCAGGTAAATTCCAGATTTGTAACTTGAAGTATCAATGATTAAGGTCGGACCTTTTGGATTAAAAGTGGCGATTTTTTGCCCTAGCAAAGAAAATAGAGAAACTTTAGCCCCTGAAAAATTTGATGGAATATTCACAGTCAAAATATCTTTGACTGGATTTGGACTGTATTGAATGGATTCCTTAATTGAGACATTATCATTTGTGGACAATGTCTTTTCTTGATAAACACGTACATAATCAACATCCATCGAAGCTTGTGTAAAACTTTGATAAATACTAGATTGGATTGCAATATTCAAAAGCAGGTATTGCTCTTTGTCAAATGGCCAAGTATCGGTATCTAAAGTTCCCGGTTGATAGATATAATGTACTTTACCGTCCACGCTAAATACCATTTTGTCTATATACCAATCTAGCGAATAAATATGGTATTCTGATGAAGCAGTTGCAATGGTCTGGCCACCTAAGTTGAAAGTTCCTCCATAACTTGAGGGTGTATGCATGGCGCTTTGAACATAATTTTGATTGCTTCCCCAATGTTCCATAATATCAATCTCGCCGCATTCAGGCCAACTGGCTGTGCCGAATCCTTGTAAATCCCAATACCCGCCATCTTCATTAACGTTTTTTCCAAGTGCCCAAATTGCAGGCCATGTTCCTACTCCTGAAGGTAATTTTGCTCTTACCTCAACTCGGCCGTATTTAAAAGCAAACTTTGAATTTAACCGGGCAGATGTATATGATTTAGTAATGCCTTGGTCTTGAAAAGTCTCTTTTTTGGCAATGATATTTAAAAACCCATTGTTAACAACAGAATTATCAGTTCGGTTAGTGTAATGTTGAACTTCTCCATTATACCAATTTCCGCCCGCTGGGAGTTGTGTTTGATGAAACCATTTTGTGGCATCAACAGCTCCATTTGTATCAAACTCATCCGACCAAACTAATTGGTCAAATATAACTGGAGGAGGTAAAGCTGCTCCTAAGTAATAAAAATCATCAATAAATGCTAACACATTACTGCTATTATTTTCGCCATTAACTTGTAACACAACTCTATTAAAATCTGCTCTGTTTATTGGAGGAGGAGAAGTAGGATCAAAATTTACATAGGGGTCATTTGCAAAATTAAAAGTCACTTCCTGCCACTGATCTACTACAATAGGCTTGATAATCTCACTTTGAGTAGACCAAGGAGCACCTAAAAATCTGTTTTGTAGTTTTAAAGAAATTTGAAGCGGTTGGCTTCCGATTATTCCACTTGAAGGAACATATATTTTTATTGTAAAGGTGTAATTTGCAGATAAATTGAAATTTGTAAACGCATCAAACCGAACATTTGCATATTGTCCGCCTATATCATTGTATTTTAAAACCTTGGCAGATGAGTTGATCCCTGATTGATAGGGATTAGAAAAAGGCTGTTCTAAACCACAGTCATCTCCGAACCAAGTCGTAATATTTCCAGTCCCTTCAAAATTATCTTCAATTGCTTGACCGCTCACCAGAAAAGTTACCAATATAAAAATGGAACTTAATACTAATTTCTTCATTTTAATAATCTTTATTTATTTTACGAAAATAGCCTTTATTTCAATATCTAATGAAAACTATTAGTAAAATAGCTTTACAATTACTTTTTGCAGAATCAATACTTATTCCTGAACCACACTTTTTGCCATTCTCGTTTCAAAATCAAAAAAGCAACATTTTCTGCTAAAGTCACTAAATCAGAACCATCTAGTTTTTTTATTTGATCTTCAGAAACGTCAATGATGTAAAGTAAATTCAGATATTCGGCAAATTTATATTGAATCAATCGGTATATTTTTTCGTGCAATTGAATTTTTAATTCTTCTGGTGAAATACTCAT
>CAMCFT010000013.1 GCA_945874225.1 Flavobacterium psychrophilum | reverse complement strand
CGTCTAGCGTTGGAGGATCATCTGGAGGTGGCGGAAGATCATCTGGAGGTGTTAGCGGAGGTGGAAGAAGATAATTATTTTTCCGTTTTATAAAAAATATAAAACCTTAATTCAAAAAAGATGAAAAATTACATATTCCTTTTATTAGCTAGTTTCACTTTTAGTGTTGCTCAATCACAAGAAATACCTGATGCCATTCGTTATGCACAAGATAACTTAAACGGAACGGCTCGTTTTAGAGCTATGAGTGGCGCCTTTGGTGCACTTGGCGGAGATTTGTCATCCATAAATGTAAATCCTGCGGGTTCCGCTGTTTTTGCAAATAATCAACTTACGATAACCTTAAGTACTTTCAATACTAAAAATGATTCTAATTATTTTGGAACTAACACTTCAGCTTCTGACAATTCATTTGATATGAATCAGACTGGAGGTGTTTTTGTCTTTAAAAACCAAAATCCAACAAGCGATTGGAAAAAGTTTTCGATGGCGATCAACTATGAAAATATGAATAACTTTGACAATTCTGTATTTTCGGCGGGAACCAATCCTACGAATTCTATGGATGGATATTTCTTATACTATGCTAATACTGGAAATGGTGGGTCACCCGTACCACAAGAGTTTGTCAATAGAAATGTCGGTGAATCTATAAATGAATTATATTCTTATTTAGGCAATAGCTTTCCAAATGAACAATACCCTGAACTAAGTGGTTTTGCAGCACAGCAAGCGATGATAGCTTTTTACAACCAAGGTTATATTATTGATGCCGCAGATTTGAATAACCCAAACAGCACATACGTTTCAAATGTAACGCCAGGAGGAAATTACCATCAGGAAAACAGCATTTATTCTAATGGATATAACGGAAAATTATCTTTTAATGCTGCCACTTCATATAAAGATAAATTGTATTTAGGTATAAACTTAAATTCACATTTCACAGATTTTACACAATCTACAAGTTTTTATGAATCCAATAATAACCCTGTGAATACTGATTACACCGTAAAAAGTTTGCGTTTTGACAATAGCTTATACACCTATGGCACAGGATTTTCATTTCAAATAGGCGCCATTGCAAAAGTCACTAATGAAATTCGTTTGGGATTGGCTTATGATTCGCCTATATGGTATAATTTGAGTGATGAGTTTTCGCAAAAACTAGTTGCCGTGAGTGCCAATTCAATTGAAGTATTATCACCAGATGTCGTTGATCCGAATATCATCAATTACTATGCTCCATACCAATTGGACGCACCAGGAAAGTTCACAGGAAGTTTTGCCTACGTCTTTGGAAAGACAGGATTAATAAGCATTGATTACTCTATAAAAGATTATGGCAACACTCAATTTAGACCAGAAAACGATCCTTATTATAGAGACACGAACAACCAAATGAGTAATACGCTGGCTACTTCGGGTGAATTGAGAATAGGTGGTGAATATAAGATCAAGGAATGGAGTCTTAGAGGCGGATATCGTTTTGAAGAAAGTCCATACAAGAATGGAACAACCGTTGGTGACTTGAATAGTTTTTCCGGAGGTTTAGGATATAATTTTGGTGCGTTTAAAATGGATTTTTCATATTCTAATGCACAAAGGAATTCTCAACAAGGTTTCTTTAACCAAGGTTTTACTGATGGCGCTCGAATCAATAGAACAAATAACAACTTCTCAATGACTTTGTTGTTTGAGATGTAAAGCCCCCACCCCAAAAGGAGGAGTTATTGAAACTTAAAAAAAAAGATTAAACCGCTTTTGATTTTGATCTAAAGTGGTTTTTCTTTTGAAAATGTAATTAAAAATTCTAAAAGTCATAAAATAGCCCCGATAGAAATGGAAATCCCATTCGCCGCGGCGAATGGATTGCAATGAATAGCGGGACTAAAGGTTTATAAATAAGCAAAGCTTTATGCTCCTTAAAATAAAAATCGTAATTTTGCCAACTTCCCAAAATATAGGGATTATAAATCTATGAGAACCAAGTCTTTAAAAAAGAATAAAATCAACGTAATCACTCTTGGGTGTTCGAAAAATGTGTATGACAGTGAAGTCCTAATGGGGCAACTAAAAGCTAGCGGAAAAGACGTTGTTCACGAAGAAGAAGGGAACATCGTTGTGATCAATACCTGTGGGTTTATTGATAACGCCAAGGCCGAATCAATAAATATGATTCTGGAATATGCCGACAAAAAGGAACGAGGTTTAGTCGATAAAGTTTTCGTGACCGGATGCTTATCTGAACGTTACAGACCTGATTTAGAAAAAGAAATACCCAATGTGGACCAATTCTTTGGCACAACGGAATTGCCAGCATTACTAAAAGCTTTGGGAGCCGATTATAAACACGAATTACTTGGCGAACGTTTGACTACGACTCCAAAAAACTATGCTTATTTAAAAATTGCCGAAGGTTGCGACAGACCTTGCAGTTTTTGCGCCATTCCGTTAATGAGAGGAAAACACGTTTCGCAAACCATCGAAAAACTGGTAAGAGAAACCGAAGGTTTGGCTAAAAACGGCGTGAAAGAATTGATTTTGATTGCTCAGGATTTGACTTATTATGGTTTAGACATTTACAAAAAACGTAATCTGGGCGAATTATTAGAAGCGTTGGTAAAAGTGGAAGGCATAGAATGGATTCGTTTGCATTACGCCTTCCCTACTGGTTTCCCGATGGATGTTTTAGAGATTATGAAGCGCGAACCAAAGATTTGCAATTATATCGATATTCCGTTGCAACACATATCAGATTCTATTTTGAAATCTATGAAACGCGGAACGACAAAAGAAAAAACAACTAAATTATTGCAAGAATTTCGCAAAGCTGTTCCCGGAATGACCATTAGGACAACATTAATTGTGGGTTATCCTGGCGAAACTCAAGAAGATTTTGAAATTTTGAGAGATTGGGTTCAGGAAATGAAGTTCGAACGTTTGGGCTGTTTTACCTATTCTCATGAAGAAAATACAGGTGCTTATGATTTGGTTGATGATGTTCCTGAAGACGTGAAACAAGATCGTGCCAACGAAATTATGGAAATTCAATCTCAAATTTCATGGGATTTAAACCAAGAAAAAATCGGCAAAACCTTTCGTTGTATTATCGACAGAAAAGAAGGCGAGCATTTTGTGGGAAGAACTGAATTTGATAGCCCAGATGTTGATAATGAAGTCCTTATTGATGCTTCAAAACATTATGTAAAAACGGGCGAATTTGTATTGGTAAAAATTACTGATGCCACTGAGTTTGATTTATTCGCAGAACCTGTTTAAATTTACAATTTTAATATACTAAATATGAAAACAACAAAAACATTTTTAGCAAGCGTATTTATGCTATTATCCATTACTACAATATATGCACAATATAGCAATAGTGGTTACGGTGGAGGTGGTTATGGAGGAAATGGATATGGAAGCGGCGGAGGAATGAACCAAATGGGCGGAATGAATCAAAGAAGTGAACCTGAAAAACCAAAAGAAATCCCTGCTGAAGTAACCGTTGCCAAAGTCATGGAAGAAATGAAACCTGCAGTTGAACTTGACGAACTTCAAGTAATTGCCATATCAAATGTTTTAATTGAAAGTCTCAACACACAAGGCAGAATTCTAAAACAAGATTCTACTCAAGACGAACAAATGAAAGAGTTTCAAGCGCTTTCAGAAAATACTGACAGACAGATTATAAACTTTTTGAATAAAGATCAAAAAGAAAAATACCTTGCTTTTAAAGAAGATCGAAAGAATCCTAAAAAATCTAAAGAAAAAAAGAAAAAGAAATAATCACTTTTTTATAAAGTTAACCTACGACCAAACGGTATGAAACATTTTTCTACATCCTTTTTTTATTTCCTGATAATAGCAATTATCTTGACTTCCTGCTCTACAAATCCTTATAGGGCAAGCGAAAAATCATATAAAGAACAACTTCATAATTATAAAAAAACGATTTCAAATATGGAAGCGGCAAAGTTGGAAACCAGCAGCACAACTATATTGCCTACTCCTGAACCAGTTCCCGTTGATCCTTTAATTCTTTACAAGGATACTTTATCCATAAAAGCTCCTATTGCATTACAAAACGGAATTAGTACCGAATGGATTAGCGCTGTAAACTTCAATCTTAGAAAACCAAATTTTATTATTATTCATCATACTGCACAAGATTCATTAGCACAAACATTAAAAACCTTCACGGTTACAAAAACTCAGGTAAGTTCTCATTATGTAATTGCTGATGATGGCAGAGTGGTTCAAATGGTAAATGATTACCTGCGGGCTTGGCATGGAGGAACTGCTTCTTGGGGTAAAAATACTGATATTAATTCGGCATCAATAGGAATCGAATTGGATAATAATGGTATCGAACCTTTTTCTGATAAACAAATCATAAGCCTTTTAGCTTTGCTTACAAAACTTAAAAAGGATTATAATATTCCAACTCAAAACATAATTGGTCATTCAGACATTGCGCCAAGTCGAAAAACAGATCCAAGTAAGTTATTCCCTTGGAAACTTATGGCAATGAATGGTTTTGGCATTTGGCCGGATCAAGTTTTGGAACTTGCACCAGTTAACTTTAATGCGGAACAAGGGTTGCGAATCATTGGATACAATACTAAAAATCTTGCTTCGGCAATCTCAGCATTTAAGCTTCATTACATTCAAACTGAAGTTGATAATGTTTTAGATGAAAAAACCATCAACACTATTTATAATATTTATATGAAGCAATAGTTTTCTTTAGGGAAATTAAAATAAAAAATGGCTTTTTGATACTTTCAAAAAGCCATTTTCTTTTATAAAAAAACTGCCAAAACACTAAAAAGCATCTTGGCAGTAAAAAAAAATATTTTTAAATATTATGGAATACTCAGATTAGAATCCGTAAACAACTGCTAAAAGAAATTGAGAAGCAGATTTAGTTGGAGCCATATCAGAATCAACAAATACATCTTCTGAAGCACTATCAAGTCTTAACTCTGGAATAATAGCGAAACCGCCTACTTTATAGTTACCTGATAAAGTAAAAGCTGTTACATCTCTATCTCCTGAACCTTTTTTAAATTTAAAATATTCAGCGCGTAATCCTAAAGCAAATGCATCAGTAAGCGCATATGATGGATATAAAGCTGCACCTGTATAACCTACGTCACCCTCATTTGAAAAATCAGCAGCATTTAAACCCAATTTAAACTTTTCAGCAAGTTGAAATGAAGCCGTTAAATCAAAAATAGTACCACTCACAGAACCGTCCATAAAATTAAGGTAAGCACTAGTTCCTCCAGATACGTATGACAATTGACCTCCTATAGCATTTAATCCTTTAACTGGATCTGCTTTGTATGAATTCCAAGTATCGTTAAACAAACCTAACATTGCACCAAATTTATCTGATATTTTATAGTTTGCTTTAAGTCCTGCGTTTTGGAAAGGCCCATAAGTAAACAAATAAGATGTTGAGTAGTGGAAATTAGCTACCGGAGAGATTACTTCATAACCTACGAAAGTTCCCATATAACCAGCAGTCATACTAAATTTATCCGTAAAAGCATAAGTAGCATATAAATTTTGAATGTGGAATGAATTTAAATCAGTTCCATCACCATTTGGAATGGATTGATATTGTCCTCTTGGACCAAAGGATACTTCACCTACAAAAGAGGCTTTCCCAGCAGATTTCTTTAAAGCAATATCAAGCATACCCAAAGAAAGAGAATTTTGATCTGATCCAAAACTTGTTGGAATGTTTGCAGTTTTAGAAAAATCATACTTGTAATACAAATCTCCAGATCCTGAAATTTCTAATGGAGTAGATTTTGGAGCGCTTTCTGCAGCTTCTTGTGCAAATGCCATACTGCTCGTTAGCATCAAAGCTAAAATAAGTGTTACTTTTTTCATGTTAGTCTTAGTTTAATTATTAATTAGTTTAGTTTGTTTTTAAATTTATTACTACTAAATGTATTTTCAATAAACAATAAAATATCATTTTATAGGCTTAAATTCGTGTTGAAAAAACCCTTTTTCCTGAGGCAAATCTATTACCTTTTGTTAAACTTAAAAATATTAAAACGTCTTTTTTGATTCATTTACGAAAGAATTATCGATAACCAAAAATTGGTTGCCAAAAAATATAATATCCATATTTATATCAAATTATTTTATTATATTAATATTTTAAATTTTCAACATACCCCATATTTTTTATGCATTTTGAAATAATAACTTAATAAAATCAAAATATTAGCTATATTTTTAATAAAAATAAATACTACCCCCAATAAAAAGAACACTAAATAAATTTTATTGACAAAACACGAACAAGCAAAAACTAACTGATAAATTATTAAAAAGTGATTTATAGTGATACAAAAAATATTATAATTAACACAAAGAGACAAGTTTCACGCACTATCGAAATTGATAATTTTAATTTAAAATCAGTTGCTTTTATTTAAACTAATCATAGATTAAAAAAATACCTTAATCCTAAACAATTTTCCCAAAAAAAGTAGATGTTAATTTTATTTTAAATTTAATCCAATCGCTTTGATTTCATTTCTTAAATTCTAATTTTGCAACAATGAAGTTAACCGCTCAAATACTATTATTTGTTTTTATTACCTTTCTTATTACTCCAACTGTTGTTAGTGTAATTGAGAAAAATGCAGATATGTCCATATTTTATAGTTTTTCAGAAGAGGAAAAAGCGCAAAATGAAATTAAAGCCATATTTAATTTTGAATTAGCCACTGCTCCAGATAATATATCTCTATTGAATTGTAGTTTAATACTCTCCGAGAATTTATCAAAACACGATAAAATATCCTCCAAAATATTTATTCCCCCACCAGAACAAGTTTAATACATTGTTGATTTTATTTTTAAAATCTAATTTTCACATTTTATCAAATGTGACAAAAATCTTTGTGTTCAATTTTTAGTAAGGTATTATGACAAAAAAAATCAATCTTTTTGCCAACCTTAAATCTGATTTTGCATCAGGTTTAGTGGTTTTTTTGGTGGCGCTCCCATTATGTTTAGGCATTGCAATGGCCTCTGGGGCACCATTGTTTTCAGGGATTATTTCCGGTATTATTGGAGGAATAGTTGTGGGTTATTTAAGTAAATCACATATAAGCGTCTCAGGTCCAGCGGCAGGTTTGACCGCAATTGTATTAACTGCAATTACTGATTTGGGAGCCTTTGACATTTTCCTGACAGCAGTTTTTATTTCAGGATTAATCCAATTAGCGCTGGGATTTATTAAGGCTGGTAGTATTTCGAATTATTTTCCAACTAATGTAATTGAAGGAATGTTGGCAGGAATTGGTATTATTATTATTCTAAAACAGCTGCCCCATGCTTTTGGTTACGATAGTGATTTTGAAGGAGACCAATCCTTTTTACAGTCTGATGGCGGTAATACATTTTCGTCAATATTAGGCATTATTAATTATGTCCAATTAGGAGCAATAATCATTACCGCTTTATCCTTGATTATTTTAGTTGCGTGGGACAAGATTCCATTTCTAAAAAAATTAAAATTGATTCCAGGCGCACTTGTAGCAGTAATCCTCGGAGTAATCTTGAATGAAATTTTTACATTATCAGGAAGTTCCTTGGCCATTGGAAAAGAACATTTGGTTTCGTTGCCAATTCCTTCCTCATTGGAGGAGTTCAAACAAATTATTGTAACACCCAATTTTTCGGGTATTACCAATCCTAAAGTTTGGGCTATCGGTTTAACCATTGCCATTGTAGCCTCAATAGAAACTTTATTGTGTATTGAAGCAGCAGACAGAATGGATGTACACAAGCGTTATACAGACACAAATGTGGAGCTGAAAGCTCAAGGAATTGGAAACATAATCAGTTCTCTTTTAGGCGGTTTACCAATGACATCTGTGGTGGTTCGTACTTCAGCAAATAATAATGCCGGTGCTAAATCTAAAATGTCTGCCATTATACATGGAATCTTATTATTGTTGAGCGTGCTAACGATTCCGGCAATTTTGAATAAAATACCGTTGGCGACATTAGCCGCAATCTTATTATTAGTGGGATATAAATTAGCTAAACCGGCAACATTCATGCATTTTTGGAAAAATGGAAAGTACCAGTTCATTCCCTTTATTGCCACATTGCTAGCCGTTGTATTTATGGATTTACTGAAAGGAGTTGCTCTAGGAATTATTATCAGTATCATTTTTATCCTTAAAGGAAATCTAAAAAGAGCTTACAGTTTTAGAAAACAAGAATACGCTGATGGTGATATCATTCACATTGATTTGGCGCAAGAAGTATCTTTTTTGAATAAAGCCGCAATTAAATCTACTTTAAATGATATTCCGGAAAACTCAAAAGTAATTATAGATGCAAAAGACACCGTCTATATAGCGCATGATATTTTGGATTTAATCCATGAATTTAAAACTACCAGAGCCAAAGACGATAATATAAAAGTGAAGCTTAGAGGATTTAAAGAAGCCTATCAGTTAGAAAACAGTGACGAAACGTCAAACAAAGTTACTTTTGAGCATTATTATGATGCGGCAAAAAGAAAAACAATGCAAAGAGAAATCCTTTCTGAAGATCTCTTAAAGTAAATAATCAACAACGAAATCTATTAAATTATTAATAGTTTTAAAAGCACCAAAAAAGATATTCTTAAATTTAAAAAAATAAAAAAATGAGTGGTTTTTATAAAAAAATACTAGATAACAATAAAAAATGGGTAGAAACCTCTTTGGCTAGTGACCCCAATTATTTTCAAGATTTAGCTAAAGGACAAACACCTCCATTATTATGGATTGGCTGTTCAGACAGTAGAGTTCCAGCAAATGAAATAATTGGAGCCAAACCTGGCGAAGTTTTCGTACATAGAAATATTGCCAACATGGTAGTCCATACTGACATGAATATGTTGAGTGTATTAGATTATGCCGTAAATGTTTTAAAAGTAAAACATGTCCTAGTTTGTGGACATTATGGTTGTGGTGGGGTAAAAGCTGCATTGGGAAATGACTCCATTGGCATCATTGACAACTGGATTCGACATATAAAAGATGTTTATCGATTACACGATGAGTACTTAAATTCAATTACTGATGAGACAGACCGCTTCAATACTTTTGTTGAAATTAACGTAAAAGAACAAGTTTTTGATTTAGCCAAAACATCAATTGTTCAAGCAGCATGGAAAAACGGACAAGATTTAACACTTCATGGCTGGGTTTACGGATTAAATTCAGGTTTTGTTACTGATTTAAATGTCAATATAAGTTCAGAAAAGGATTTAGATGAAGTTTATCAATTGAGATTCTAAAATAAAAAAAATCGCCCTAGGGCGATTTTTTTATTATGAATAATTCATAAGGTATACGTAAGTCAAAGAGTCAGTTTTACAGAACCTGAAACTATTTGATATTAAAAGTAACACCACAAGAAAAGAAATTTCTAACGGTTTTTGTGTCTTCAACAACTCCATAATCATTATTAGTGTATCTAATAAAAACTGGCAAGCTGTAGTTTTCAGTAATTTTAAATTCTTTGGCAACATTCAAACCTACGTTTGAGAAGGTAAACCCTGCTTCACCATTTGCGTCAGTACCATAATAGCTCCCATTGATTACAGCTGCTCCTACAAAAGGTCTGAAATCAACACCTGCTTTTTCCAAGGAATAGGTATATCCAACCTCGGCATAACTTGAAAAAGCTCTAGTAGTTGAATTACCATCAGCATCATAATTATAATCATTCCCTCCAATAATCGTATTCCATTGAAAATCCAAAGGAACTCCTTTTTCAGAAAAATCAAATAAGATAGAAAGATCTAAAGTCTGAGCTGAACCTTCAGAATAATCAAAATAAGAATCTCTTGAATTAGAAGAATCCTCTTCGTGAGCTTTTTTAGTAGCTGGCCAATAATAATCGCTCAACATTATACTCATAATTGGAGTTATCTGATAGGAAATATTCCAATCAAATTCGTTGTAAGCATCGGCAGCATTTGATAAATTGGTTGTTGCCCACACTCCTACAGATAATTTGTCGGTAATAGAATAAGCCATATAAGGCTGGAAAGCTACTCTGTCGGCATTATATTTTATCCCTCTCCATAAATAAGGATATACAACATCTATGGCCGCAGTGAATTTTGGCTCTGGAGTTTCGGCTTCTGGAGTTGGTGCTACTGTTGCATCTTGTGCAAATGTCAAACTGCTTGTTAAAGCAAATGCGAAAATTAAAATTACTTTTTTCATGTTTAAATTGGTTTTAGTTATTAAATTGGTTTTCATTGTTAAATTGGTTTTCATTGTTAAATTGGTTTTTATTGTTAAATTCAATTTTAGTTGATTTATATATATTGTAAATTAAAACATTCCTTACTTTTTAATTTTTTCTAAAATATTTTCAGCAGCCAATCTTCCGGTTTCGGCACCCCCATTCATAAACCCTTGATAATCCACGCTGCAATGTTCACCTGCAAAAAACACATTGCCAATAGGCTCACTAATATGCAGCATTTCATTATTCCACTGTCCCGGTTTTGGACAAGTATAACTCGCTTTTACCCAAGGATAAGTTGACCAACACGCGAAAACGTGTTTGTTAGAATACGTGCTTTTTGAACCAGGAAAAATTTCCTCCATTTCGCCAATATATTTGTCGATTTCGTTTTGAGGCAAATCTGTTTTCCAAATATGATTTGGTGGTGCTGAAGGATTATTAACGGCCACTTTTGACAACCGAATCGATTCGTCGCCACCAAAGAAACAGCAATACACTCCTTTACTACTTTGAATCGTTTTTATACTGCTCGAATCCCAGCCATCGTGAATGTCTTTGTGAAATAAATATCCGTAAAATTTGTTTTTACCTTCACGCCAAGGTCTGTTTTCGTAACCAAGAAATAATTTGTTATTCTGACCATAGCCCAAAGATTGAATCGAATTTTTCTTTTCGGGTGTCATTGCTGCCAAGTCTATTTTCACATCACGAAGCATCGTAAACGGAATACAGATAATCACGTATTCAGCTTGCACATCTTCCTTATCTTTAAAGGAGAGAGTGTATTTTCCGTCATTGTTCGAAATGGCTGTAAGCATATGTTTTGTCTCAATATCAGCTGCTACCCTTCCGGCTAAATGCTCTATAAGTCTGGAATTCCCTTCTTTTATTCTGTATTTTTCATCGCTGTCGCCAAAAATCCTAAAACCTTCAGAAGTGTCTGTATCCAACATATCAAGCATATTTATTGCCGATTGTTCTGATGTATCCAAACCAAATTCAGCCAAATAAGCGGCCGTAAGAATATCTTTTAACCATTGTTTACAGTTCAATGCTTTGATATACTCTTTTAGAGTTGTTTTATCTAAAACCAAAGCTTCGGGAGTATCGTAATCTTCGCCAAGACTATCCACATCCTTTGATAGTTTTGGAACAATATTCTTGAATTCCTTGATTATTTCAGCTTCAGAAATATGTCTTCCGTCGAAAAAGAAAGTTTCGTGACGTAAGTTAGCTGCTTTTGATTCAGCATACATATCGATTAATTCCAAGTCGAATTCTTTTGCCAAATTAAGCATATCTTCGTGATTGGAATCGATAAAATCACCCCCAAATTCTGGATGAATTCCCATTTGCAAAGCATCATTATAATGTGTCAAAATACGACCGCCCAACCGATGACTTCCTTCATAAACTGTAGCTTGAATTCCTGCTTTTTTCAGTTGGTAAGCTGCGTTTAATCCAGCAATTCCAGCGCCAATTATAGCGACTTTTACTCCACCATCAAGTGGAGCTCCTTTGCCTAAAAGATTGAAATTTTCAGTGTCTTTTTCTTTTTTACAACTTAATATTGAAGTACCCACTATTCCTGTAAGCAACCCAAATTTTGCCACGTCAACTACAAACTTTCTCCTAGTTAGTGCATCAGCATTTTTAAATTCAACAATTTGATCCACTTCAATTTCCGGATTTTCATTCGAAAACTGAGCTGCTTTAAAATTGAAAAGTAAATTTTGAAGTGTTTTTGATTTTGGTTTTTTCATTGATTTTGGTTTGGTTAGCTATAGTAAATTCACTTTATTTTATTCAATAATTATAGATTTCATATTCATAAATTCTTTCATTCCAATATCAGACAATTCTCTTCCATAGCCCGATTTTTTTATTCCTCCAAAAGGAATTCGAGAATCAGAACGCACTAATGAATTGATAAAAACGTTACCTGCTTCAATTCTTCTGGCTAATTTATAGGCCTTCTCTCTATCTTCTGTCCAAATGGCTGAAGCCAATCCATACCGATGATTATTTGCTATTGCAATTGCATCATTTTCGTCTTTTGCTCTAATTATTGTTGCCAATGGTCCAAAAGTTTCTTCCTGAAAAGCAATATTATTTGAATCTACAAAATCTATTAATGTGGGTTGGAAATTGCAATTATCCTGCTCTCCTCCTACTAAAATTTTGGCACCTTGTTGCAATGATTTTTCCAATTGAGAACTCAATGTATTTGCAAATTCCAGTTTAGCCAATGGCCCCATATTGATTCCATTTTGTAATGGATTCCCTTGATTTAAAGCGTTTATTTTTTGAGCAAATAAATGAGCAAATTCGTCGCCAATTTTTTCGGTAACAATAAATCTTTTAGCACAAATACAAGCCTGACCTGCATTAAGCATTCTTGATTGGGTAGCAATAGTTGCCGCTTTTTCAATATCTGCATCGTCTAAAACTATAAAAGCATCGGAACCTCCAAGTTCCATAACTGTTTTTTTAATATGTTTTCCTGCCAATGAAGCCACTGACGAACCCGCCATTTCACTTCCTGTCAAGGTAACTCCACTTACAATATCAGAGGCAATTATTGATTCTACTTGACTTAAGTTAATAGTCACTTGTTGAAAAACACCTTCAGGAAAACCTGCTTCTAAAAATGCACTTTCTATCGCTTTTGCACAACCCTGAACATTTGAAGCGTGTTTCAAAATAGAAACATTTCCTGCCATAACTGCCGGAGCAGCATAACGCAAGACTTGCCAAAAAGGATAATTCCATGGCATCACGGCAAAAACAGCTCCCGATGGATCATAAACCGACATGCTTTTGAAAGGAGTGTCATAATAAACGTCTTTCAACATTTTCTCGGCATTCTCCGCATAGAAATCACAATTTCCTGCTGATTTTTCTACTTCAGAAACACCTTCAGATACTATTTTACCCATTTCATTGGTAATCAACAAGCCTAATTCCTCTTTTCTTGCTCGAAGAATATTAGCTAATTTCTTCATTTTATCCGCTCTTTCCTGAAATGTAGTATTACGCCAATTTTTAAAAGCTTTTTCAGATAGTTCAATTTTTTGAGCCAATTGTGCATTAGTCAAAACTTCGTGCTCTGCAATTACTGCTTGAGAATATGGATTTACTGATTTGATTATCATTTTTATTTAATTTAAATTTTAAAATTTCTTTTAAAATATTTTTAATTCGTAATTTTTAATTCGTAATTAATTTAATACCAACCCACTGGATCTGTATCTAAATTGATGTTCACTTGTTTCACTTCGAGATAATTTTCTATTCCGTACAGCCCTAATTCCCGACCTATTCCGGACTGTTTGTAACCACCCCAAGGCATTTCATTGAACGTAGGATGATAGAAATTTACCCAACCTATTCCTGCCCTGATTTTTGGCATCACGCGATGAACTCTTGTAACATCTTGGGTAAATAATCCGTAACCCAATCCGTATTCTGTGTCGTTTGCCATGGTAATTGCCTCTTCTTCGGTGGAGAATTTTAGCAAAGCTACAACTGGACCAAAAATTTCTTCTCTGGCAATTCGCATATTTGAAGTCACGTTTGTAAAAATAGTGGGCTCAATAAAAAAGCCTTTGCTGTCATCTGTGTTTCCTCCAAAAGCCAAGGTTGCTTCTCCTTTACCCACTTCAATATACGCTTTTACTTTGTCAAAATGATTTTGAGAAACGATGGGTCCCATCGTATTTTCAGCATTCGAACCATCACCCACTTTGATGTTTTTCGCTCTTTCTACAAATTGTTTTACAAAATCATCATAAATGGTATCCTGAATTAATATTCTAGAACCGGCAGTACAAACTTGTCCGCTATTGGCGAAAGCCGCAAACAATCCCCAATCTAAAGCCAAATCCATTTTGCAATCATCAAAAATGACAACTGGATTTTTTCCGCCCAATTCTAAGGTTACTTTTTTAAGGTTTTCGGCAGCAATTTTACCAATGTATTTCCCTGTCGAAGTTCCTCCGGTAAAAGCAATTTTATCAATTTTGGTATTGCTGATTAAAGCATTTCCGGCAATTGGACCGTCACCAGTTATAATATTAATTACTCCTTTTGGAATGTCTAATTCATCAATTAATTTTGCCAAAAACAAAGCCGTCAACGGCGTCACTTCCGAAGGTTTTAAAACCACGGTATTTCCTGCTGCGATAGCTGGTCCTAGTTTCCAGGCACACATCAAAAACGGGAAATTCCAAGGAATAATTTGTGCACAAACACCAATCGCTTCACGAATTACGTAACTGAAAGAATTTCCGGGAACGTTCATCGTTTCGCCGTGAATTTTCGTGGCTAATCCTGCATAAAACTCAAAACAGGAAGCGGCATCATCAATATCAAATTCAGCTTCACGTATTGGTTTCCCATTGTTTTCAACTTCTAATTTCACGAAAGCTTCAAAATTTTCTCTGATTTTTCCAGCGATAGAAAACAATATTTTCTGACGGTCTTGTGCCGTTTTACTTTTCCATGCTGAACCATCAAAAGCCGCTCTGGCAGCATCGACAGCAGCATTTACATCTTCAATTTGTGCTTCCGGAACGGTTGCTATCACCTCTTTTGTAGCAGGATTTAGTATGTTTCTCGTTTTCTTGGAAACAGAATCTACAAATGCTCCGTTGATATACATTTTATACATATTTTCTATTTTATGAATTATAAATCTGAATTAAATTGGGCGACAAATAAATAGTCACCGACTGTCCAATAATTTTTGTCAATGCCACCGATGAATCTTCGGTTTTGATAATTTTTTGCCCTGAAGCTGTTACCAATTTGTATTTTCTATGATTCCCTACGAAAATCACATCTTCAATTGTTACTGTTAACGCGATTGCAGTTATTGAGTCAAAAGAAACATTTTCCGGCCTGATAAACAAAACAGCGGCAGCTGAACTAATTTCGTGATTAAAACTAAATGTTTTATCTTCAAAAGCAAACGAAGATTTATTGACAGTTTTCACGGGAATCAAATTGGCTTCGCCAATAAAACCTGCTACAAATTTTGTTTTTGGATGATTATACAAAGTCTGACTATCGGACAATTGTTCAATTATTCCTTGATTCATCACCGCAATCCGGTCGGACATTGTCAAGGCTTCTTCCTGATCGTGAGTCACATAAACAAAGGTTTTATTCAAATCTTTGTGCAATTGTTTCAATTCAAACTGCATTTGTTTTCTTAGTTTCAAATCCAAAGCGCCAAGCGGCTCGTCCAATAATAGAATTTCGGGATCGGGTGCAATCGCTCTGGCAATAGCAACTCTTTGCTGTTGACCACCTGACATTTCAAAAGGCTTTCGAGTTTTGAAAGCTTCCATTTGAACCAATTCCAACATTTCATCGACTCTTTTATTAATCTCTGATTTGCTCATTTTCTTTTGGTGCAAACCAAAAGCGATATTTTCTTCCACGTTCAAATGAGGAAATAAAGCATAATTTTGAAAAACTGTATTGACGTTCCTTTTATAAGGAGGCAAATTCGTTATGTCTTTATTACTGAGTAAAACCTGACCGCTGTCGGGCATTTCAAAACCGGCAATCATTCGCAAAGTGGTCGTTTTCCCGCATCCACTTGGCCCTAAAATGGTCAAGAATTCACCATCCATAATTTGTAAATCCAAATTATTAACGATATGCGAACTCCCGAATGATTTATTTATGGCTTTTAATTCTAATTTACTCATTCTATTAGTTTTCTTTGTTGAATTTTAACGACATAAAAATAGCGGTTGATGAGACCAAAAACACCAAGGTTGCCACTGCATTTACTTCAGGTGTTATTCCGCGACGCATCATTCCGTAAATCTCAATTGGCAAGGTATTCTCTCTTGAAATCAAGAAAAAAGTTACCGGAATTTCATCCATCGAAAGCACCAAAGACAATAAAACGGCTCCAATAATGGCTGTTTTTATATTAGGCAAGATTACCTTGAAAAAAGCCTGCAATGGACTTGCTCCCAAATCGAATGCCGCCATTTCCAAATAGGGATCTAATTTTTTGAATCGAGCCAAGATTTGCGTAATCATAATCGCTATCAAAAAGGTCGTGTGACCAATTAAAACGGCAGTCAATGACAATGGAATTCCCAACATTGGAAAAAAGCTCAACATCGCCACGCCAGTAACAATTCCGGGTAATGTTATAGGCAATAATATAACTTTCAATAATAAACTTTTCCCAAAATAATTGTATTTGTGCAAGGCATAAGCCGATGGGATTCCAATAATTAATGCGGCAATTGTACTTGAAATAGCAATAAAAAAACTAATTCGAACGGCTTGCATCATTGATTTATTATGGAATAATTTTACGTACCAATCCAATGAATAATGCTCGATGGGAAAGGAACTCACCGACTCTTTATTGAATGAAAACCAAATAATAATGAGTATTGGGAAATACAAAAACCACAACACTGAAAATGCCGAAAAGGAAACGATAAAAGATCTAAGTTTTTTCATAATTATTGTGTTTCGTGTTTTTTCTCATAGCGCGATGAGAATTCCAATAATAGAAAAACCAAAACCAACAAAACAACTCCAACTGCTGAGCCTAATGGTTTATCATTGGATGTTCCGAATAAATTTTGTACAATATTCGAAATAAATAATGTATTTGGCCCACCCAAAAGCGAGGCGGCAAGGAAATCTCCCAAGGTCAAAACCAAGGCTAATGTTCCTCCCGAAATCACTCCCGGTAAGATTAAAGGAAAAATCACTTTCCAGAATGTTTTCCAAGAATTGGCTCCCAAGTCTTTGCTGGCTTCGACCAATGATTTGGAAATTTGCTCAAACGAAGTATAAATTGGAATACAAACAAATGGCAAAAAGATATAAATCAAACACAGAATCACCGAAAAATCAGAGTACAAAACAAAACGCAACGGCTTGTCGATTATTCCCAAATTCATTAGCGATGAATTGAAAATCCCTTGTTCTCCCAGAATGATTTTCCAGGCATAAGCTCTCACGATGTATGACATCCAAAAAGGCAAAACTATCAGTGTGTAATAGAATGATTTATGCTTTTGTACTTTGAATGCAATAAAATAAGCCAAAGGCAAACTCAATAAAATGCAAGCCAAAGCCACGATTACGGCATACATAAAAGTTCTAGTTAAGGTTTCGTAATACAATGGATTAGTAAATATTTTGATATACGAATCCAAATTGAAATGATATATCACTTTCCCAAAATCATCTGTTGCCAAAACACTTTGTGTCAAAATAAAGCAATAGGGCAATACCAAAAACAGGAACAACCACAGTAAAAGTGGCGCCAGTAGGATGTATTTGTTTGCTTTTTTCATTTCTAATTTGCTTTTTGTGAAACACAGCAAATACAATATTAATGTATTTACTATTTCTCTTTTCCTGCAAGGTTTTTTTTAACCTTGTAGGTATTCATTCGTGCCGCAGCTTTGTTTTAATATTCACTGAGCTTATAAAATTTTTCTCCATAATGCATTCCAAAAATTAGAAAATCTGAAAATCTTTCTCCAATTCCAAGAATTATTTGTAAATCATTTAAATTCCAAAGTTCTTCCATATATTGTTTTAGTCTGACTTGGTTCTCCAAAATATTTCTCAAAGAAAGCAGAATATTTTTCAGTAGTTTTATAAATTGTTAATTAATTTTCTTTTTCTTCTTCAAAATTTATAAGTTTTAGAATTCCTTTTTTATTCGTGCCCAGGTTTTTATGTACAATTAAATTTAACTTTTGACCACCAAAACATAATTTACCATACCATTTTAGGGTGTCACCATTTTCACTTATTTCTGGATTGTCAATTTTATGCTATTCTTCAAAACTTTCTCCCCAAACAAGAATTTGTTTAGAATCTTCAAAATATATTCCTTCTTCTAATATGGTTTTTCCATAAAGTTGTTTTAAAATGATGCCTAACTATTGAATATACCTACAAGGTTAAAAAAAACCTTGCAGGAACACATCTATATTATTTAATAAATATCAAAAACTGCGGTAGCCATTCTTTTTGTGATTTGGCCATCTTTCAATATTTCCGATAAAATCAATTTTTGTGCGGTTTCGTTATCTAAAACTTCATCCATCGAACGAATATCTCCACACGGAACATTGTTGTTTTTTAGTTCTTTCAATAATGTTTCGCTATCAAATTTCGAAAATGCTTCCGCCAATATTTCCCCCAATTCTTTTCGATTTTGAACACGTAAGGCATTGGTTTTAAACAAATCCAAATCGTCATCCTTAGCTTGTCGAAGATCTAAATTTAGACATTCACAAAGCAATGAAAATTGTTTATCATTCCCGACGGCAAGCACAATTGCTTTTCTGTCATTGGTATAAAACGTTTCTCCATAAGGAGCAATATTCGGATGTAAACTTCCCATTCGTTGTGGAACTTCACCACCCATTAAATAGTTCGTCGCCTGATTTGCCAAAGACGAAAGTGCTGCATTGTATAACGAAATATGTGCTGTTGCTCCCAAACCTGTTTTAGACCTTTGCAATAAAGCTACCAATATTGCCTCTTTCAACTGATGCGCAGCCAAAACATCTATCAATGCAATTGGCATTTTTAATGGAACGCCATCCGCTTCCCCATTGATGTACATAAAACCGGCTTCGGCTTGCAGTACTACATCAAAGGCCGGAGTTTCATCATCAATACCATAACCACTAATTTGGGCATAAATCAGTTTTGGAAATTTTTTGCGTAACGCAATCGCATCCAATCCTAATTGTTTTGCTGATGAAGGTTTGAAATTAGAAATCACAACATCAGCCGAAGCGATATGATGTAACACCATTTCGAAATCTTCAGCTGTTTTTAAATCTGCCCAAATAATAGTTTTGTTGTAATTCACACTACTATAATAGGCCGACTGTGTATTTTGACTTTCTGATTCCAAACGCCAACTGCGCGTTATATCTCCATTATTTGAAGGGTTTTCAACTTTTAGAACTTCCGCTCCAAGTTCAGCAAAGAACATTCCAACAGCTGGACCCGCCAAAACTCCGGCAAGCTCAACTACTTTTAAATCGGAAAATAATTCTTGTTTATTCATTTTTAAAATTCCTAGAAAACAACCCTTCAATACCCGATGTTTCGGAATTTAAAGACCAAACCTATAAGGTTTTAAAAACCTTATAGGTTAATTATCATATTGCTTATTGATTTTTTACTTCGCTCCAGATTTCGTTGTAACGTTTTCTGTTTTTAACAGGTTGCCAGAAATTCAAGGTTTTAAACATAGAATCCATACTTGCAACGTCCATTAATTTTTGAGTTTCAGGAGTCAAAAGCGCATTAGCTTCTGGGTTTGAAACATAATATTGAGTAAATTCAGCCACTTGAGCCATCACTTTTGGAGATGAAACATAGTCTAACCAAAGTTGCGCTAATTGTTTGTTTTTAGCATCTTTTACAATCATCAAACGGTCAATCCAACCTGTTGCTCCTTCTTTTGGAATCACAGATTTGATGTTCATTCCTTGTTTGTTCAAGTTGGCTGGAGTCAACGGCCAACCCACAGCAGCAACTATTTCTTTGTTTTTGAAAAGGTTATCTAATTCTCCTGCAGAAGCCCAGTTTTTACGAACTTGAGGTTTCATTGCAACTAATTTTGCTTTACAGGCAGCCAATTGCTCTTCGGTCATATTGTACAAAACGGATTGGTCGGTTTTGTCATAACCCAACATTTGAGCTGCTAAATAAATAGTCGAAATATCATCGTACAAGGCAATTTTTCCTTTGTATTTTGGATCCATAAACAAATCCCAAGATGTTGGAGTTTCCTTAATCACATCGGCATCATAGATTAAATAATCTGGTCCCCAAGTGAATGGCATACCATAAGTTTTCCCATCTTTTTGAACATCTTTCATTCCCACAAGAACCGGAGAAAGCGATTTCCAAGCTGCAATTTGAGTTTCATCAATTGGTTCTACCAAACCTGATTCAACAATATAACCCGCAACATCAGACGAGGGTGTGATTACATCATAACTCGAGCCACCACCACTTTGTAATTTAGAAACCAATTCATCAGAAGAACCAAAATAAGTCCCTTTGACAGTAACTCCATATTTTTCTTCAAATGCTTTGGTAAACGAAGCATCGGCATAACCTTCCCAAGCAAGAATATTCAAAGTTGAACCTTTTAATGCTGCTAAATCTACTGTTTTAGCTTCTTCCGTTTTTTTGCCACAGCTTGAAACCAAGCCAGCAATTACTAATAATGATACTACGATTTTTTTCATTTGTTTTGGTTTTTGTTAATAGAAAAATGGTTTAAATTTGGTCAGAGACCTTTTATCACATCCTCAAAGTCAGAGACTTTGCGGAGAATTTTTTGAATATTTTATTAATGCTTATCGCTTAATTTAGTGTTTGGATCCAAAGGCCAGTACATTAATACCGAACAATTTCCGCTTCGTGGATCGTCTAAATAATCGAATAATGGTTCCACCAAAATGAATCCGCATTTGGTTTGAGCCGTAACGGTTGGATCAATAATTTCGCCTTTGATTAATTTGTCACAATATTCTGCAATGGTCATTTGGTCTTTCACTTTGTCAAATCCAATAGGCATTCCGGCAGTCATTTGACCTTTAGTTCCCATTGCTCTAGCCACTTCCTGACGCGCATTATAGATCTCTCTACCAATTCCTTTTCCTTGATAATCAGGATGAACAGAAACGTCTAATCCATAAAGCCAATCCGCTTTCGGGTCGTGCGTTCCCAACCATAAATTATCTGAAATCTCCAAGAAAGTATGATGTCCTTTGTGGTAATTTTGCATCAAAGTTGTTGTTGCTGCAATAACTCTATCTCCATCTAAAACGATCATTTGTCCTTCAGGGAAAATCTCAATATGTCTTTTGTATTGTGCTTCTGTCATTAATTCTTCTTCCGATAAGGTTGGAAAAACAATTTTTTGAAGTTCAGCTTCTTGTTTTGCATATTCTGGAGTTGCTGTTTGCAAAATGTACTTACCTAAAATTTCTTTTTTCATAATTTAATTCATTTAGTACGTAGATTAAACGGATTTGCTTTGCAAAAACACAGATAAAAAACGGATCTTTTTATTCTTTCAATTTATTTATCTTTAAATCTTACGACATATTTCCGTAACTGATTAATTTTAATTCCAAGTATTCTTTCAATCCTTCGGAACCAGATTCGTGGCCAATTCCGCTGCTTTTTATACCTACGAAAGGTAATTCCGTTCCGTGAGCAGCCCATTCATTAATTCCTACCATTCCAAATTCCAGATTTTCAGCATAGAAATTAGCAGTTTTAATATGATTGGTAAAAACGTAAGAAGCCAAACCATATTCGGTGTCATTTGCCCATTCCAGCACTTGTTCTTTGGTTTCGAAAGGAATCACAATCATCAAAGGACCAAACACTTCTGTTTTGATAAATTCATGAGTTTGTCTGGCTTCAATCAAAGCTGGGTGAACGAAAAATCCTTTTTCAGAAGCTTCTCCACCAATATGAATTGTTGCTCCTTCGCTTTTTGCTTTTTCGAGCATTGCCAAGGAATGCTTTTGTTGCGTTTTATTAATTAACGGTCCAACAAAATCAATATCGCCTCCATTTATTCCGGTTTTTAGTTTCGAAATGTCTTCTTTTACAATGGAAACAAATTGATTGAAAATACTGGAATGCACATAAAAACGTTGTGGAGAAACACAAACCTGACCACAATTTCTCAATTTGGCAACAATTGCCTGATGAGCAATCGCTTCAACATCTACATCTTTTTCGATTATTACCGGAGCGTTTCCTCCCAATTCAAGTGACAATTTAGTCGATGTTTTGGAGGCACCATCCATCAGAATTTTTCCAACTCTTGTGCTTCCGGTAAAACTTATTTTTTTTAATAATGGGTTTTCAATCATCTCCGTTCCTGTAGAAATAGGTTCCGTGTTAATTAAATTGAAAACTCCTTTTGGAATTCCGGCTTCGTGCAACGCTTTTGCCATATTAAAACTAGACAAGGGCGTAAATTCTGAACCTCTCATCACCACACTACAACCAGCAGCTAAAGCAGCTGCAACGGCACGTGCAGGGTTATAAGCAGGGAAATTCCAAGCAGTTATTACACCAATAACTCCTAACGGCTGATAAATTACCATGGAACGTTTATCGATTCTGCTTGACGGAATTACTCTTCCATAACTGCGTTTTCCTTCTTCGGCGTACCATTCAAAAAGGTTGGCCGAAACTTGCCATTCTCCACGAGATTCCAGCATTGGTTTTCCTGTTTCCAGCGACGTTTCTTTGGCGAAAGCCTCAGCATTGGCACGCATATAATCAGCCGCTTTTTTTAGAATTTCGGCTCTGAAATAAGGCGTTGTATTTTTCCAACTTTTGAAAGAAGCATCGGCTGCAGCAATTGCTTTTTTACAATCGTCAGCATTTCCGAAAGGAACTTTATCTAAAATTTCTTCGGTAGAAGGGCTTTGTAAATCCCACTTTGCGCCATCAATTGCGTCGCACCATTCTCCGTTTATATATTGTTTTCTCATTTTGTTTGTTAAAAATTGTACGCTGATAAAACAGGTTTGCTAACGCAAAAACGCTGATTTTTACAGATTTTAAAAATTTATGATAGTATTTCTTTTATCGTTTCTTCCAAAATAGCCAAGCCTTTTTCCAAGATTTCGTCTTCAATAAATAAAGGGCTCAATATTCGGATGCAATTTCCGTAGGTACCGGAAGTGATTACAATCAATCCTTTTTCCAGACATTTATCTACTATTGCTTTTGTGGAAACACCATCTGGAAATCCTGTTGTTGGATTGAAAAATTCAATAGCCATCATCGCTCCTAAACCGCGAACATCAGTGATGTTTTTTGGATATTTTGACATCAATTGATTGAATCTGTCACGAACTACTTTGCCCACTTTTTCACCAGCCGCATTGATGTTGTTTTTTTGCATATAATTGATGCTAGCCAGTGAAGCCACACAACCTAATGGACCTCCTGCATAAGTTCCTCCAATAAGTCCTGGTTTTATGGCATCCATAATTTCGGCTTTGCCAATAACAGCTCCCATTGGCATTCCGCCACCCATAGATTTTGCCCAAGTCGACAAATCCGGAGTTACTCCAAAATGCTCATAAGCTGCCCATTTTCCGGTACGACCGAAACCGGATTGCACCTCATCAAAAATCAAGAAAATATTATTTTCGGTACAGAATTTACGTAAATATTGAACATATTTTTTGGATGCGGTTGTAAAACCGCCTTCGCCTTGCACCAATTCCATTATGATTGCTGCAGTTTGAGTTATCGAAACCGTTGATGAAAAAGTTTTATGCAACTTCATAATCATCAAATCATCAAACTCATCCTGAGTCATTCTGGAGTTCATACTTGGTTTATAATACGGATATTCCAATCGATAGACTTCAGGAGCATATGGTCCGGCGCCTTCTTTGTATTTCACGTTAGATGTCAAAGTCATCGCCATCATTGTACGTCCGTGAAACGAACCATCATAACAAATAATCCCAGATTTTCCTGTTACCGCACGAGCAATTTTGATAGCATTTTCTACAGACTCAGCACCTGATAAAGTCAGCATTACTTTGGTGGAATCTCCGTGAGGAAGAATTTCGCACAATTTCTCAGTTAAGTCTAAGTATTGCTCATAGACAGAAACGTTGAATGAAGCGTGAATGAATTTATCGGCTTGATTTTTTATAGCTTCAATGATTTCGGGCACACCGTGTCCTGCATTATTTACACCAATTCCTCCTGCGAAATCTATTAATTCTCTTCCATCGGCGTCAATGATTATGGCTCCTTTGGCTGATTGAATACTAGATGGATTGAAAATTCCCAAAGCGTTTGGTACACTTTTTTTCCTTCTTTCGTATAATTTGTCTGTATTATTCATTGTTTTTGCTTGATAATTTTGCTAATTCTAAATCGGGTTGTGAAATTTTATAAATTTTCATATACATATTTGTTTTGGTATCAAAAACACCATCTAAAACGTGTATTTTTTCACCAATCAATTCATTGAGATGTTCCATATCTCGGCACATTACATTGGCTTCAATGTCAAAATCGCCTGACACCAATGCCAAAAAACTGATTTCCGGTAACTTTATTAATTCTTCAAAAATAGAATTCATAAATGTCTTTGGTTTAACCGAAATTAAGACACTTGCATAGGCATTAAATCCAATTTTATTGGGATCAATCCTGCCAATTATTTTCAAAGTGCCATCTTCGACCAAATTGATAAAACGGTGGCGAATCGTGCTTACAGCCACATTAATTTCTTTCGAAATTTCAGTAAATGACATTCTGCCGTCTTTTTGAAGCAGTTTCAATATTTGATAATCTAAATCGTCGTCAAGTGCGCTCATTGGTTGCTGGTTGTTGGTTATTGGTTGACAGTTGTTCTTGTTAATTTTCCATCAACTAACAACTGTCAACCAACAACTATTTATTGTATTTTAATTCTCCGTTTATCCAGGTTTCACTGGCTTCAACGGCAGAAACATTTTCTAATTCAAAAGGATTATTATCCAAAACAATAAAATCGGCAAATTTTCCTTTGGAAAGACTTCCCTTTATATGTCCTAAATTATCAGCAATGGCACTTCCGAGTGTATAGGCTTTTATAGCTTGCTGAAAAGTGATTTTTTGGCTTTCGCCAATGACAAAACCATCTGCCGCTTTTCGCGTTACCGCCGTTTCTATATTGACCCACGGATTTATTTCTTTCACCACAGGACCATCGGTTGATAAAGCCAAATTTATTCCGCTATCCAAAACAGTTTTACAAGGATAAACCACATCCAATAATTCGTCTGGCAAAGTACTTTTGAAATTATTTGCCAATTCGTAAATGAAAATCGGCTGCATTGCGGCAGTCATATTCATCGTCTGGAAATCCTTTATATTTTCATTGGATAAAAACCCAACGTGTTCTATTCTATGTTTTAAAGTAGTATCGATTTTAAACAAATCGCGATATACTTTCAACGTCAAGTCGACTGCCTGATGGCCAATGGCGTGTGTTGCCACTGAAAATCCTTTGTCAACCGCCTCTTTGGCCGTTTCATAGAATTTATCGTAATCCAATCTCAAAACACCTTTATATCCATCAGTGTTTTTGTAAGGAACATTAATTGCTGCTGTTGCAGAACTCAAGCCTCCATCAGAAAAGAACTTCACGGTTTTTATTTGTAAAAATTCCGATTCATATATTTCTGGCAAAACCTGAATTTCGTCACTTCCGTCAGGAATTCGAAGCGGAAAAACATTCATCCGAACTTTCAACAATCCTTCCTTATCCAATCGAATATAAGCATCTAATAATTCTTCATTTGCAGCAGGATCCGTAGCGCTTGTAATTCCAAGACTCAATAGGTAATTGTGTGCTTCGAGAATCATATTTTTATATTCGTCGAAAGTAAAAGCGGGAATATTATTCATAATCAATCCCAGCGCTCTTTCTGTAAAAATGCCTTGTAGACTTCCGTCTTTATTTTTACGGATTTCTCCTCCAAAAGGGACTTCGGTTGCTTCTGAAACTCCCGAAATTTTGATGGCTTTTGAATTGGCAATTCCAATATGAGCACAAGTTCTTATTACAAAAACAGGCCTGTCAGAAATCACTTCATCCAAATCTTCTTTGGTTGGCAATCGTTTTTCTTCAAGCACCATTTCGTTGATTCCACGAGCCATAATCCAATTGGTACCTGGGTTTTTTTCTGCGAAATCTTTTAATTTTTCTTTGAATTCAACAATGGATTTTATGCCACGAACATCCAGCATATAGGTGCGAAGATGACCGATTTTCCATACGTGAATATGAGCATCATTTAAACCCGGTACAATCGTTTTTCCTTGAAAATTAAATGCTGCCGAAAAAGAAAAGAATTTATCTCGCAATTCGTTTTCAGTTCCAACGGCTTCGATTTTTCCCAAATTATTAATTACCATAGCATCTACTTTTGGAAAAGCATCATCCATAGTAATAATATTGGCATTATAAAAGAGTCGAAAAGTCATAAGGTCTAAAGTCTTAAAGTCTTAAAGTTGAAAAGCGAATACATTTATAATTTTCGACTTTTCAACTTTTGACCAATTTATTTTCTTTCGGCTAAAACGTCAGTAATTGCTTGTTCAATTACGTCCATTCCTTCGTTTAATTGTTCGTCAGTGATTACAATTGGAGGCAAGAAACGGATACAATTTGTATATAAACCGGCGCGAATCAAAATCAAACCATTGGAAACACATTTTTTGATTACTGCCATTGCAAAATCCATATCTGGCTCTTTGGTTTTTCTATCTTTCACAAATTCTACAACAAGCATTGCCCCAATTCCACGAATATCGCCAATGATTGAAAATTTTTCGCTCATTGCAGTCAAACGACTTGTAATGATGTTCCCAACATGAGTGGCTTTTGCCAAAAATTCTGGTGTATTGATTTGTTTTACCGTTTCTAAGGCTGCTACAACTGCAAGTGGACTTCCAGAATAAGTTCCTCCAACTCCACCTAAATGCGGTGCATCCATAATATCAGCTCTACCTGTAGTAGCACTAATTGGCATTCCTGAACCGATAGATTTTGCCATTGTTACAATGTCTGGAATTACACCTGAATGTTCGATAGAAAGGAATTTTCCTGTTCTTCCTGCTCCAGCCTGCACTTCATCAGCGATGAAAACAATACCGTGTTGGTCGCAAACTTGTCTGATTTTTTCAAGAAAACGTTTTGGAACCGGAATAAATCCCCCTTCACCCTGAACTGGCTCAATTATGATTGCTGCCACTGCAGATGGATCAACGTGAGAAATTAGGTTTTGGTCAAAACGTTCGATACAAAAATCGATATATTCTTCTTCAGTCATACTATCCGGCTTTCTGTAAACATTTGGCGAATGAAAACGGTAAATATCCGGAGCGAAATTTCCAAAACCTCTTTTGAACAAACCGTATTTACTGGTCAAACTCAAAGTAAGCATTGTACGTCCGTGATAAGCGCCTTCGAAACAGATGATAGCAGGTCTTTTTGTGAAATATTTAGCTGTAGAAATAGCATTTTCTACTGCTTCGGAACCGGAACAAGCTAATAAAGTTTTCTTAGGAAAATCACCAGGAGTTATAGCGTTAAGCATTTCGGCAAATTCTATATACGGTTCAAAAGTAGTTACTAATGCACCAGTATGAATGTATTTATCCATTTGATCTTTGATGGCTTTGACAACACCTTCTGGTCTATGACCCAGATTTACCATCCCAATTCCACCAGCAAAATCAATTAATTGATTTCCATCAACATCCCAAACCAAAGCTCCTTCTGCTTTTTCTACCACCACTTCCGTAGATTTCCCCAAACCAGCTGGCAAAGCTGCCATTCTTCTTGCTAATATTAATGCGCTTTTTGGACCAGGAATTTCTGATACTTTTTTAATATGTTTCATTTTTTTTGTTTTTAGACCTTTGGCGAAAGCCGCAGTCAATCATTATTTATTTAAAATATTTTCCTTCTAATTTATAATTCTCATCAACCGGATAGTACATCAAGATGCTTGCATTCCCAGATTCCGGGTCATTTATATAATCAAATAAAGGTTTAATCCATCGAAAACCAGCTCTTATTTGAGGTGTAATTGTTGGATCCGTAAATTCATTTTTTTCTAATCTTTCACAATATTCCTCAATAGTCATTTGGTCTTTTACTTTGCCATAACCTATAGTCATTCCTGCAATTATTTGAGCTTTTATCCCCAATGCTCTGCAAACTTGGTGACGTGCTTTGTACATTTCTCTAGAAAGTCCCAATCCTCTATATTCTGGCAGAACTCCCATATCGAATCCATACATCCAATCGCCATCTGCTTTGTGAGCATTCGTAATCCATAAGTTATCACAAGAATCTAAAAAAGTATGCTCATGCTCTGGAAAATCACATCTAAAAGTGCTGGCAGAACCAATAACTAGACCGTCTTTCTCCACAACAAGCTGACCTTCCGGAAATATTTTGATATGATTAGCAAAATGCGCTCTATTCATCAACTCTGATTCATGTAAAGTTGGAAAACACTGAGCCTGCACATATTCCATCCGAATTGCATCTTCCGGAGTTGCCGTTCTCACTATAAAACTTCCATCTAAAACTTTATTATAAATCATAGGTTTAAATTTTAACGCGTTTTATCAATTCTATAATTTTCATCAACAGGTAAATACATTAATACACAAGCAAATCCTGCTTGAGGATCATCAATATGATTATAAAGAGGTCTAATCCACCTGAAACCTGCTTTCATTTGCGGAGTTATTGTTGGATCTGTAAATTTTTTAATTTCCAGCGCATAACAATATTCTTCTATAGTCATTCTGTTTTTTACTCTGCCATACCCTATAGCCATTCCCGCAATTAACTGACCTTTTAAACCTAATTTTTTTCCAATTTCCTGTCTTGCCAAGTACAATTCTCTAGAGAATCCCATACCTCTATATTCCGGCAAAACCCCAATATCAATTCCATACATCCAATCTCCATCTGGAAGATGCGTATTGGTTATCCATAAATTATCCGTAATTTCAAGATAAGTAGGATCGTGATCCGGAAAATTGCTTCTCATAGAACTGGCAGAGCCAACAATGATTCCATCCATTTCAATCACAATTTGACCTTCAGGAAATGTTTTTATATGATTTATAAAATGATTCCTATTCATCAATGCTGATTCGTGCAAGCTAGGATAACATTGTTTTTGAACGTACTCCATCTGAATTGCATCATCTGGAGTAGCGTTTCTAATTATAAAATCTTCTGAAATTTCTTTTCGAATCATATAATAAAATTATAAGATAAACCCAGCTATAAGATAAACTACAGATGAAGCTACAAAAATGATCATTTGATATGGAAATTGTGAAATACCATGTTTCATCATATCCACTTTACAAGATTGTGCTGTAAGCACTCTGTTGTCAGAGAAAAAACAAGCAGCTGCTCCCCAAACTGTTCCTGATGCCAATGCTCCTTGTGTCAACCAGAAATCTGCATGAACTTGAGTCGACAAAATAGCTGTTGTAGGAACAAGAATTGCATAGATTCCCCAGTTTGAACCAGTTGCCCAACAAATCCAAGCTACTAAAACAAAAACTATAAATGGCAATGTAGCGCTGTTTAACCAACTAATTCCTTCTAAGTGTGTTGCTACAAACTCATTGAATCCTAATCCATTTTGAACATCTTTTAATAAATAAGTAAAACCTAAAACTGCCAATACAAAAGTTATAGTTTCAAGTCCTTTTACAAAATTGTCCGAAATTTTGTGAAAATCCACAATATTAAAAATCCAGAAATACAAATAAACAAATACACAAGCCGTAGCAATACCTCTTAAGGCATCAATACTACCAAAAATATAATCCATAGAAAAAGTAAATCCACTTCCCCAGAAGTCAAAATCCCAAGGATAAGGAAATATGGTACAAAAAATCAATATTAACAAAGGCATTAAAAAATACATTACTTTCCCTTCTTTTTTGTCCTTCTTATTTATTTTAACTTTTTTCTCTTCTATAACAACAGCAGCTTCGGCAGCTTTTATTCCTGCAAAATCAGGAAGAAACTCATAAACAACTAAGGCTCCCAGAATTAAAGAGATCCAAGCCGAAAAGTTATAGGGTATAGTATGCATAAATGCTTCAATTGGACTTGTAATGGCTTGACCAGCACTATCCATAACACCACCTTCAATTGCAGCAATTTGAGTTCCATAAAAAATTGTCCAGGTTGAAATAGGAAAAATAATTGTCAATGGTACACAAACAAAACTCAAAACCAAAGCCAATTTATCTCTAGAAACGCCAAATTTATCTGTAATAGGTCTCATTGTGTTTCCTACTGATAACGCACTGAAATAATCGTCCAAGAAGAAGAAAAAACTCAACCAATAGGTCATCAATAAAGATTGTTTTTTGGTTTTTACATGGTTTTCAGAATATTTCCCTACCGCTTTAATTCCTCCAGAGGCAACAACCATCTGCACAAATGCACCATATAATATACATACTAATATTACCCAAATTAATCCACCATCGTGAGCATCTCTAGCTATCGATGAAAATAATCCATCAAACATATTTAATGGAAAAATCATTCCTTCACCTTCCGGAAACCATTCTTTAGATCCTCCTTGTTTTGCTAAAAGGATAAATCCTATAGCACAACCTATAATAAGAGGTTCCAAGGCTTTCCTAGTAATAATTGCTATTCCCAATACAGTAAATGCAGGAACTAAAGCATGCCAGTTAATAAAATAGCAAAGAGCTGCCAAAAATAATAAGGCGACTCCGATAATTGTTGAGACCGATTTCATTGATTTCATTCGATTGTGGTTTTAGTTAATAAATAATAATTGGTTTAATTTGGCTAATTTCAACTCAAATTTCCCTCACTTTTCAAAACATTCAATCTTGTAAATAAGTTAACAAGTGTGTCAATTTTTTGTAAATCTAACAATATTTTTGACACACGCAAAAAAATTTATTTAATTTTTATTAATTTTTGTATATTTGAAAAAATTTTTAAATTAGATAATATGTCATTTAACGAAGTAAAAAACTTTATAAACGGGGAGTTTAAATCCGGTAGTTCAACAAAAATTCATTCTGTTATCTCTCCTTTAGACGGTGAGAAATTAACTACTTTCAATGAATCTACTATGGAAGATTTGAATGAAATAGTAGCTACAGCTGAAAAAGCTCAAAAAGCTTGGCAAAAAGTTACCTTAAAAGAAAGAGTACAAGTTTTCTATAAATACAAACAGTTATTAGAAAAAAACAGTGTTGAACTTACCGAAATTATTTACCGTGAAAACGGAAAAATTCACGGTGAAGCAAAAGCCGAAATTGACAAAGCTATTGAACTAACAGAGTTTGCTTGTTCGCTACCGCAATTTGTAAATGGTGAAAATATGGAAGTTAGCCGAGGGGTTTATTGTTCTTCTACCAGAAACCCTATTGGAATTGTAGCTTCAATAGTTCCGTTTAATTTTCCAAGTATGGTTCCGCATTGGACAATAGTAAACGCAATTGCTCTTGGAAACGCAATGATTTTAAAACCATCAGAATCTGTGCCTATAAGTGCTCAATATATTGCAAAATTATTAAAAGAAGCAGGACTTCCTGACGGACTTTTTAATGTAATCAATGGAACCCAATCGACTGTTGAAAACATTTGTGACCATCCCGGAATTAAGGCAGTAACATTTGTTGGTTCTACCAAAGTGGCCAAAATTGTTTATCAAAGAGCCAGCAATAATCTGAAACAAGTATTAGCACTTGGGGGAGCAAAAAATCATATTATTTTATTACCAGACGCCCATCCCGATATGGCTTCGTCTAATATTGTCGCTTCAATGAGCGGTTGTGCCGGTCAGCGTTGTATGGCTGCTGCTACTTTAATTGCTGTTGGCGATTGTGATGCTATTCTTGATAAATTAATAGGTGATGCTCAAAAAATTCAATGTGGCACAACATTGGGGGCTGTAATTTCGAAAGCTGCCAAAGAAAGAATTGAAGCATACATCACTGAGGCCGAACAACAAGGTGCGAAAATCATTTTGGACGGAAGAAATACTGTTGTTCCTGGAAAAGAAAACGGTTTTTATGTTGGACCAACTTTAATAGATTACGCCACTGCCGATATGAAAATTGCAAGAGAAGAAGTTTTCGGGCCAGTTCTCGCTATTGTTCGTGTGAAAACTATTGATGAAGCTTTGGCAATTGAAAATGCAAATCCTTATGGAAATGCGTGCTCTGTGTTTACACAAAGCGGCGGTATGGCGAATTATGTTACTGAAAATGCTTCGGCGGGAATGTGTGGCGTAAACATTGGTGTTCCTGTTCCAAGAGAACCTTTTGGTTTTGGAGGATGGAATGAATCAAGATTCGGATCAGGTGATATCACCGGAAAAAGTTCTATTGGATTTTTTACCAAAGAAAAGAAAACAACCACTAAATGGAATCCTGAAGCAGGAACGAATTGGATGAGCTAAATCCTCTCCCCGACTCTCCCCAAAGGAGAGGGAGCCGAAATAGAAAAATAGGATTAAAAATATAATTATTAACAATAGCCAACATTTTCAACCGTTGGAAACAGAAAAATTGATGTTAGAAAAAGTAAAAGCGGAGGATTTCTCGTATATTTATAATTTGTATATGTATCCTGAAGTGAATCCATATTTACTATATGAAATGATGGATTCGGAAACTTTCAGACCCATTTTTGAGGATTTACTTAAAGACGAAGTTTTATACCTATATAAAGAGGGTTCTGAAACTTTAGGAATGTGTAAACTAATCAGGCAAAAATTCAGAAATGAACACATCCTATATTTAGGAGGAGTTGCCATTCATCCTGAACATTTTGGAAAAGGATTTGGAAGAAAAATGATGTTGGAAATTATCGATTTTTGCAAGAAAAATGCCGTTTTAAGAATTGAATTAAGCGTTGCTGTTCATAACAACAAGGCTATTCAACTCTATGAAAGTGTTGGATTTACAAAAGAAGGAGTTTTGAAAAATTATACCTATTTAAAAAGCAAGAATCAATTCATAGATGAAGTATTAATGTCCAATTTATTATAAAATATGATACGAAAAGCCACAATACAAGATTTAGACCAATTGACAAACTTGTTTGATCAATACCTTGTTTTTTATAAAAAACCATCCAATATTGAAAAGCATAAATCTTTTTTAAAAGAAAGAATGGAAAACAACGAAGCTATTATTTTTATGGCTTTTGATGATACGATAAAAGAAAAAGCGATTGGCTTTACCCTTATCTATCCAACATTTTCCTCTATTCTATTGAATAAGATTTTAATTTTAAACGATTTGTATGTTGATTCAACCATTCGAAATAATGGTACAGGAGAAAAACTAATTCTTAAAACCGTAGAACTAGCAAAGGAACTTGGCGTGAAATTAGTTCGATTGCGAACCGCTAAAAATAATGTAATTGCACAAGGTTTGTATCATAAAATGGGATTTGTTAGAGACGATCTTGTATTCACTTATGATCTCGCTGTTAAATAAATTAAAACTAAAATTTTAAATATAATGTTAAGTAAAGAACAAATTATTTCCGACAGTAAAGAATTCAGTTTATTCTCGTGGTCAGCACAAGCAAGCGTAAATCCAATTGCTATCGAAAGAGCCGAAGGCGTTTATTTATATGAAATTGGCGGTAAAAGAATCATTGATTTCTCCAGCGGATTAATGTCGGTAAATATCGGCCACGGTGATCAGCGTGTTACCGATGCTGTTGTAGAACAAATGCAAAAAGTAAGTTTTGTGACACCAACCTGCACCACAGAAATTCGCGCCAAATTATCTAAAAAATTATCAGAAATCTGCCCAGGTGATTTGAATAAAGCTTTTTTTACTTTATGTGGCACTTCTTCGGTAGATAATGCCATCAAATTGGCAAGACTTTATACCGGAAGACACAAAATCATTGGAAGATACAGAGCATTTCATGGTGGTTCTATAGGCGGAATGTCCGTAGGTGGCGATCCAAGAAAATTGGCAAACGATTCGCAACAAATGCCTAATGCGGTTTTATTGGACGACCCTTACTATTTCTTTGGAATGAAAGATTTGGACGATGCCACAAAATTAAATTTGAGTTTGGAATATGTAGAAAGAGTAATCCATTTTGAAGGTAAAGCTAATATTGCGGCTTTTATTTTTGAAGGCGAAAGCGGTTCTTCGGGTTGTTTGCATTATCCAAAAGGCTATTTAAAAGGTATCAAAGCCCTTTGCGAAAAATACGGAATCCTGTTTATTGCTGATGAAGTAATGAGTGGTTTTGGCCGGACCGGAAAATGGTTCGGATTTGAAAATCACGATATCATTCCGGATATGATTTGTATGGCAAAAGGATTGACGTCTTCTTATTTACCTCTTGGTTGTTTGATGGTTTCTGATAAAATCGCAGCCAAATTTGATAACACTCCAATGATGATTGGATTGACTTACAATGCGCATCCGGTAGCTTTGGCAGCGTCATTGGCCGTAATCAACATTTATGAAAGCGACAAATTGATAGAGAACACCCGAAAAATGAGTGCTTATCTGGAGTCTAAAATAGAGGAAATGAGAAGTAAACATCCAAGTATGGGCGCTTTTAGAAACACAGGACTTCTAGGTTGTTTGGATATTTTAAAAAATAAAACTACGGGAGAACTTATTGCTCCTTATAATGCAGGTGGTGAAGACTTGAAAGTTACCAATCTAATTGCAGCAAAAGTTAGGGAATTGGGATTATATACTTTTGTACGTTGGGGTTATATTTTTATTGCTCCGCCAATGTGTATCAACGAAAAAGAAATAGACGAAGGATTGGCTATTATATCAGAAGCATTAAGTATTGCTGATGAACATTTAGTGCAGTAATACAATTGTATTTTATAAAAAAGCTCCAAATCACAACTGATTTGGAGCTTTTTAAATTAAAAATATAAATTATTTATCTAAAACCACTTTATAACTTGAAGAGGTTTCGTTTGTTGAAACATTAATAATATAAAGGCCATTTGCATTACCGGATAAATCAATACTTTGGCTAGTTTCTGATTTTGAAGAATCTATTTTTACTGATTTCACAACTTGCCCTAAAACGTTTACGACATCAATATTACTTACAGGGATATTTTTGTACTGCACATTGACAACCCCATTACTTGGGTTAGGATAGATAGCCACTTTTGTTTTGTAAACACTATCAAGACTCAAAGCTGATGGAGTCCAAACAAGAGTCATTGCATTTAACACTGCATCCGATGCTGGAATAGTGCTATTTATTGCGATGCCTTTTGTAAAAGAATAACCAGTATTGATGTAGTCGTGTATATCAGGATCACCATCATTCCATGCAGCTTCGACCCATACTTTATAAACACCATCAGCTACTATTGTTCCAGCTACGTTTGTACCATTCCAAGATAATGATTTTGGTCCCCAAGCAACAGGAGTAGTTGACGAAGATCGAGTCGGTCCAGTGGTTGCATCTACTATATTGCCTGACATTGCATCATACGCAGAGCCACCAGATTTGACACCATAAACTGGTAAATGGTCTGAAGTCCCGTTGCCTAAATAACGGATTTTTGTTTTGATAAATAAACCTGCACTGTTTTCAACCCAAACAGCCATAACACATTTTGAGGTTCCTTGATTAAGAGTTGTAAAATTAAAATTTAAAGTTCCAGCAGTTTGAGCAAATGTGTTTGCTGTGAAGAAAAGTGCTGCAGCAAAAATAGCTTGTGAGAGTAATATTGTTTTCATAATGTGGATGTTTATTTGTTATCTATTTTATTAAAAAAAATATTTATATGGAATAATTTTATAACAAATATATTGATTACTAGATGTTTATAAAATGACATTTGTCATATTCTCAAATTTTCATTAAAAATTAAGTGTCAAAATGAGCTGAAAACTTCATTACTTTTTTACATTTAAAATTTCTGAACTTTTCTTAATCTCCACTGAAAATCCTATCTTTACAAGAACCAAAATTGGAGCCATTATGAAAAAAATCGGATGCGTACTAAGTCTATTTATATTTTATTCCGTATCGCTATATTCGCAACAAGAGCCAATTAAAATTGAAGGAAAGGCACAAGGAACAACCTACCACATTACTTATTTTGATACACAAAACCGAGATTTTCAGCCAGAAATAGAGAAAATTTTAAAAGATTTCGACTTATCTGTTTCTACTTATATTCCCAACTCTATTATTTCGAGAATCAATTCAAATGAAAAGAATGTCATTGTTGACAAATACTTTATAGCGTGTTTTAATAAAGCCAAGGAAGTTTGGAAAAATACTGACGGCGCTTTTGATCCAACCATCTATCCATTGAGCAATGCTTATGGTTTTGGACCCGGTAAAAAACAAAAAATCGAGAAAGCCAAGATTGACAGTATGCTTGAATTTGTCGGATTTCAATTAATCAAATTAAAAGGCAATAAAGTGGTTAAAAAAGACCCCAGAGTTGCGTTGGATTTTAACGCATTTGCCCAAGGCTATTCTGTTGATGTGGTTTCTGATTTTTTAAATTCGAAAGGAATAAAAGCTTACATTGTAGAAATTGGAGGAGAAGTTTATGCCAAAGGTCGTCATTCGAATGGCGAGAATTGGAAAATTGGAATCGAAAAACCCATTGACAACAAGGAAACTGAAAACCCATTAAAAGCAATTGTAAAACTCGAAAATCTAGCCATAGCCACCTCCGGAAACTACCGCAGATTTGTGATTGAAGATGGCGTAAAATATGTACATCATATAGATCCAAAAACGGGTTATCCTACAAAAAACAATTTACTAAGTGCTTCTATATTTGCCAAAGAATGCATTACATCAGATGCGAATGCTACAGGGGTTTTAGTTCTTGGACTTAAAAAAGCCAAAGTGTTTTTGCAAAAACATCAAGAATTACAAGCTTATTTGATTTATTCTGATGAGAATGGAAATTATCAGGTATATGAAACTCCGGGTATAAAAGCTATTGTATCAGAAGCTAAAGAATAAAAAAAGCATCCACAATGTGGATGCTTTTATATTTTTAAATTAAGATAAATTATTTATCTAAAATCACTTTGTAGTTGGATGTTCCTTCATTATTAGAAACGTTGATAATATAAATTCCATTTCCAAAACTGGAAAGGTCAATATTCTTAGTGGTTCCAGCGGCACTATTCGATACTTTTTCCTCATATACAACTTGACCCAACATATTTGAAACTTTAATATTTTTAATTTCATTTTTGAAATCAAGACTAAACATACCACTGGTTGGATTTGGGTAAACAACAACTCGTGTATTTGGCGAAATATTGTCTTCAACTCCCAGAGCTGAAGGTGTCCAATCTATAATAACTGTATTGAAATAAGTAACTGGAGATACTGGCGTCAAATGTTGTGCAACAGGTCCTTTATGAAAAAGAAAACTAGCTATTGTACCATGATTATTAGATCCTGAATCAACCCAAGAACTTTCAATCCATACTGTATAATCTCCGTCTGGTACAGTAACACCATTAGCGGTTCCAGATACATTTTTGCCATCCCAAAGAATGGTTCTTGTACCATAAGCCGGACTAGGATTAGCAACAGTTGCTCCGCTTAAAGTTGCTCCTGTTGTGGCATCCGTAATATTAGAATTCACTCCAGAAGAATTTGACAAAATACCACCTGATTTTACAGACCAAGTTGGTAAATGATCTTTTTCTGCAACTGCATATTTATTTCTAGTTTTAATAAAACCGCCAGCATTGTTCTCTATCCAAATAGCCAAAATATTATTAATTCCTGTGTTTGGGGCTGGAGCTGATGGTATCGGCTGGTTGTATGTAAATGTAAGTGTACCAGCTGTTGCAGTTTGTGCAGATAAGTTTGTAGAAAAGCATATTATGAATGCAATGCCTGCAAGATTAAGTAAATATGTTTTCATTTTTTTAAAAAATTTTAGTAGGTTAAATATATAAACTTGTTCGTTGTAATATAATTGAAGCTCCAAATAATGTTGTTATTTGAAGCCTTTCAATAATAAATTATTTTGCTGCAAGAATAAAATTCATAGAGACTTTTACGTTTTCGGCAATTTTACCTTTTACAAGACTCGGAATTTCAATGTTATAATCTTGTGGTTTAACCAAAAAAAGACTTGTTGCAGTAATTTTATCTGCATTCAATATTAGCGCTAGTTTCGTTTTAATTTTTTTGGTTACACCATGAACAGTCAAATCTCCTTCTAAATCAAACTCTGTCTTTTTTGATGATAGTTTTTTAGCATCAAAATTGGCAATTTTACCTTTGAAAGTAGCTTTAGGGAATTTAGAAGATTCCATATAATTTTCATTGAAGTGTTCTTCCATTAAAGGTGATTTGAACTTGAAAGCTTTGACCAAAACCAAGGCTACAAAATCTCCAGTTGACTCATCAAGAATGCAAGAAACCGTACTGTTTGTTCCTGCAATTTCTTCAAAAGCTGGCATAGAGGCTTCGAATTTTATTTCACCTGAACGTGTAATCATTTTTTGAGCGAAGATTATGTTTCCTACTAAAAAACACATCATTAAAATTATTCCTTTTTTCATTTTTATTTTATTTATTAAAGTTTATTAATTTACGAATCCTTGCTGTTTCCAGAGTTTAATCATGTCTATTGTTGGGGTAGTCAAAGCACCGTTTGGAGGCATTACAGAGCCACAAGATTGGTCAATTCTACATAATAAACTTCCTGTTGACGTAGAAGCTTTTACTTGATCGTATGTTGTTAATGTTGGAAATGTTCCTCCTGCAGAATGACAACTTACACAACTAGCCTTCATAACCGGTTCAATATTAGCAGTGTATGTTGGATTTGTTGCTACTACTGAAATTTCATTGTAGGTGTTCGATTCGCACGAAACGATGAATACACCGGCCATAAGTATTAAAACTAATATTATTTTTTTCATAATTTATCTCTTTATCTTTTAAAAAACTCTGTACATATTAAATCCAAAATATAGACTTCCTCCGTTCCAGTTACCAGTTGCATTTGTAAATACTGTCACATCATTCATCGGTTGGCTATTGGAGAAAACCATCTGAAAAACGTGCCCTCCTGTTTCTATATCCAATCCTAAAGTCAGTGGATTTTGATACAAAGGAGCATTTGCTAACTGATTTACTTTGTATGCATAATCTAAATTTACACTCAATCTTTTAGATAATTTACATCTTCCACCGACAGCCACCAGATATTGATCTTCTAGTTCAAGTGATTCATCAAAAAGATTTTTATGAACATAAACTCCACCCACCTCTAGAGAAAGTCCTTCCGAAAATTTTCTTGACATCAGTAATTGTGAGCTATAAGCTAATCGATTCACGGCTTGCAAATTGGGGTATTGATCCGCACTCAGTGCCGTATTTATATCCATAGTATTGTAGCCAACAATACTTACCGGAAAACCATTTGTTATCTGATCTGCAAATTTGTATTTGGCCGTTAACTCATATAATTTATTATATGTATGTCTTGATGCACCAAGTGAAAGCCAGTTTGTAACACCATAAATGCCTCCAATTTTTGTTAAAGCATTGTCTAATCCAAAAAAATTGTCCAAACCAAGCGTCAAATCACCAAAACGATGCGAAATTACCATGTACCACTCGCCTTTTGCTGTAATCTTAGTGGATTGTATATTACAAATTTGCAAGCCTTTGAAAGCTGTTGTCTCTTTGTCTTTTACATTTGATTTTTCGGCATTTAATTGGTCTAATAAGTCATCTTGTGCTGAGGCATAGCCAATCGTGAAAAACACAAACACAAAAGAAAAAAACTTTTTCATTCTCATAATTTAATTGATTTGATTTTTAATTGTTGAACTGAATTTATGAAGCTTTAAAACATTGATCTAATTTCAATTCTCCCATTAAATCGTCATAGCCAACAACTCTACCTTTTAAAGTTACCACTTGATTTTTTTTGATTGTAGAATCAAAATTTTTCAGATTACATATAATCGAATCATCAATAATTACTTCGGTTCCTGTTATTTTAGTAATAGTTCCCTTTATAGCAATAGCTTTTTCAAGGTATTTTTTATTTGACAAATCAATATTTGTGGCAAACTCATTTGCAATACTTTTTGAGGAAACAGTAAAAGCGGTGTTTTCGGTTGTTAAATTTCGTGCTCCGCCATACATTACATAATTGTATCCGGTAAATGCTGTTATGCCTATTAACATAATTGACAGAGCGATTATTTTAAATTTTTTGTTCATGATAATTGATTTTAGGGTTTTTATTTTTTTTTAAAACAAATAAACATCTCTATTTGTTTCTATAATAGTTAAAACATCCCTAAAGAAAAATACCCTACCAAAAAATAAAAATTAATAAAAAAAATGATAATGAAAAGTAAAAATCACCGATGAAACTAATCTTAGAATTTTATTTTAATAAGTTCAATACATAGCATACTACATAACATCCTCTGGATTAAATCATTAAAAATTAACCCTTTGGGTGTAATTATTAAAAACGTCAATTCGAGTGATTTTTGTACAGTAAAACGGAACGAAAATTCTCGATACATCCCGATAAAAATTAGGACACTCGAAGTGACGTGTATCGAGAATCGTTTTTAACGAAATTTTTCTTGTTCTCGATACGATCCCTCCCAAAAGCGGGATCACTCGAACTGACGAAAAATTATCATTAAAAACTAATTATATCTAACCCGATAGCACAGTAATCTAATACTAAAATAGTTTTAGTACGATCTTCTCCAATACGGATTCCGTAAAAAGTTGAATTCAAAAATTAAACTCCAAAAAAATATAATTTGAATGCAAAAGACGGACAAAACTATTTGTGATACTGTAAGCCAAAATAGAAGAGTAAAAATAATTTTAATAATTAAAAAATAAATAAGGTAGGGTAATTTATTGTAAAGATGTTTTCAATATATAAAACAAAAAGGACTAATATCAAAAGGCAACTATTTGTCCCAACAATAATAATAAAGCAACAAATAAATTTAAACTTAACCAAAATAAACAATTATGAAACTCAAACTAATTCCATTCATTACTCTATTAGTGATTGCAATATTACAATCTTGTACAGTTGAAAATCCTTATGCACCGATTTCTACTCCTCCTCCTGCTAATGAATTAATGGTTACGCTTCCTGCAAACATTGAGATAATTAAAGGAGGTACTGTGGCAGCGACAAATTTTGTAAGTACTCCTACTGGAGCTACTTTCGCTTGGACAAATTCTAATACAGCAATAGGTTTAGCCGCTAGTGGTTCAGGAAATGTTCCCTTGTTTACAACTACAAATGCCGGAACTACTGCAATAATTGCGACTATTACAGTAACTCCAACTTTAAACGGAACTGCTGGAACATCTTCTTTCTATACTATTATAGTAAACCCTATAGCTCCTATTATAGCAACGGTAACAGTTCCTGCAAACATTGCCATTACTAAAGGAAGTACTGTGGCAACTACAAATTTTGTCAGTACTCCTACTGGAGCTACTTTCACTTGGACAAATTCTAATACAACTATAGGTTTAGCTGCCAGTGGTTCAGGCAATGTTCCCTCGTTTACAGCTACGAATGCTGGAACTACTGCGATAGTTGCGACCATTACAGTTACTCCAACTCTAAGTGGCACTGCTGGAACACCTGCTTCCTATATTATTACAGTAAACCCCACAACTCCAAGTCCTACAACACCAACAGTTATTGTTCCTGCAAACATCACGGTTAATAACAACGGTGCTGTTGCGGCAACAAGTTTTGTCAGCACACCCGCTGGAGGAACTTTCGCTTGGACAAATTCGAATACCGCTATTGGTTTAGCCACCAGTGGTTCAGGAAATATTCCATCGTTTACTGCCATTAATACTGGAACTACTGCTATAATTGCTACTATTACCGTAACGCCTACAGTGAACGGAGTTAAAGGAACCCCCTCTTCATACACTATTACTGTAAATCCAACTGCACCAACACCAACTGCAATAACGCTTACTGGAAGTTCCTCTGGTTCAAGTGCAAGTCATAATGCTGGACAGAATTGTATGAGTTGTCACACTCCTGGCACTTCAGCTGGAAATAAAGGAGTATGGACAGTCGCAGGAACAGTTTACAATAGTTCCACTGGAGCTACAATAGCTAAAAATTTGGTAATTAATTTTTATACAGGTCCAAACGGAACTGGAACTATAAAATACACTATGACTGCTAATGCAAAAGGAAACTTTTACTCTGCAAACACTGTTAATTTTACCGGAGGTTTATATCCTGCAGTTGTAGGCCCAACTACTACAAAATATATGGGAAGTTCTGTAACATCTCCTTCATCGTGCAATAGTTGTCATACTGGAGGCACTGGCACTGCAAGGGTTTGGGCTAACTAATTAAGAAACACACTAAATTGGGAATAATCCAATAAAACCTAGTCTATTATTTGTATTATATTGACAAATAACAGACTAGGTCATTTAAAAACAAAACAGATATAAATTAAAAAAAAACAATTATGAAACTTAAACTAGCAACAACAATTACGACAATTATCCTTCTAACAATTTTACAATCTTGTACAGTTTCAAACCCTTATGAACCAGCCCCAACTCCAACAACTACAACTCCAGAAACTACAACTCCTTCAGGAAGCAATGATGATGATGATGATGATGATGATGATGATGATAATGGAACGACGCCTACAACTCCAACGACTCCAACGACTCCTACAACCCCTACAACGCCTACAACGCCTACAACGCCTACTGCAATAACACTTACTGGGAGTTCTTCTGGTTCAAGTGCTAGTCATAATGCTGGACAGAATTGTATGAGTTGTCACACTCCTGGCACTTCAGCTGGAAATAAAGGAGTATGGACAGTCGCAGGAACAGTTTACACTAGTTCAACTGGAGCTACAATAGCTAAAAATTTGGTAATTAATTTTTATACAGGTCCAAACGGAACTGGAACTATAAAATACACTATGACTGCTAATGCAAAAGGAAACATTTACTCTGCAAACACTGTTGATTTCACCGGAGGTTTATATCCTGCAGTTGTAGGCCCAACTACTACAAAATATATGGGAAGTTCTGTAACATCTCCTTCATCTTGTAACAGTTGTCATACTGGCGGAACTGGTACTGCTAGAGTTTGGGCTAACTAAATTGAACCTATAGAATAGAAAAAATTGGTAAACAATCCAATTACAAAATTCTTAAAAAATAGAGTCTATTATTTGTTATTTTTTACAAATAATAGACTTTTTTATTAATAAACATAAACGTTTAATAAATATAAAAATGAAAATGAAACAAAAATCAATAACATTATTTGCATTTACTCTATTGCTTATCTCTATGCAGTCATGCTCAACAGAAGATGAATATGGTTCAATAGAAAACAGTACAACCGGAAGTAGTGAAAGTCATAATGCAGGACAAAATTGTATGGATTGTCATAAACCTGGCGGAGGTGAAGCGCCTGTATGGAAAGTAGCCGGAACGATTTATAATGAAGCACTTACAGCTACAAATACTAACGCTACAGTAAAGCTTTATACTGGCCCCGATGGGACCGGAACTTTAAAATACACTTTACAAGTAGATGCTAAAGGAAATTTTTACACCTCCTCAACCATTGATTTTACAGGCGGTCTATATCCTTCTGTGACTGGTGCTACAACAACAAGTTCTATGTCATCACCAATCACCTCTGGCGCTTGCAACAGCTGTCACGATGGTGTTTCAAGAAGCAGAATGTGGACAAAATAAACTAAAAAGGTATAATTTAATAGTTATATTTTTGACTTTTATTTATTGAATATTTACCCTATTATTAGTTAATTAAATTAACGAATAATAGGGTGTTTTTTTTTAATATCCCTATTGTTAACTTGATGATTCTATATAATTTACATAATAATAGGAAGATAAAAAAACTAAATCTATTTCAACAATAAAACAACAAATTGATTATAAAAAATTAAAAAAAATTTAATTAATTTATTAATAATATTAAATTATAACACAAAGTTGCAAATTTTAACAAAATTACTTGCTGAATTCTAAATTAACAGTATATTTGAAATTAACAACTCACATTTTTATCAAATTAAAACAACAAAATTTTATGAGTATACATTTAAAAAGGACGCTCTCACCGCTTCTACTATGGGGCTTGGGCGTAGGTTACGTGATTTCAGGAATGTATTTTGGTTGGAATTTAGGCCTTGAAAAAGGCGGAACATTTGGCATGGCAATAGCTACTTTCATAATAACTATTATGTATGTATGCTTTACTTTTTCTTATTCTGAATTAGCTTGTGCTATTCCAAAAGCAGGTGGTGGATTTGATTATGCCAACAGAGCTTTTGGTAAAAATTTAGGTTTTATTACTGGCTTGGCCCAAATTATAGAATTCGTTTTTGCACCACCAGCGATTGCTTTTGCTATTGGCGCTTATTTAAATCTTTCCTTTCCTCAAGTTCCAATATTGCCAACCGCAATTGTTGCCTACCTGTTATTTACCACTTTAAATGTGATAGGCGTAAAAATAGCTGCTACTTTCGAATTGTTCATCACCATATTAGCAGTAGGGGAATTAATTTTGTTTTTTGGCATTACAATTCCACACTTTTCTGTAGCAAATTTTACACAAAATCCTAGCATAAATGGTTGGGAAGGAGTATTTGCAGCGATTCCTTTTGCCATTTGGTTTTTCCTGGGTATTGAAGGTGTTGCCAATGTTGCAGAAGAATCCATAAACCCACAAAAAGACATTACCAAAGGTTTTGGTAGTGCAATGATAACATTAGTTGCCTTATGCATTATGGTATTTGTAGCGGCAATTGGCGTGGGCGGTTGGGAAAAAATAGTTTATAAAGCAGACGGAGGTTTATCAGACTCTCCACTTCCAATGGCAATGGGAATGGCTGTTTCTACCGATAGTATGATGTATCATATGCTTATCGGCGTTGGTCTTTTTGGACTGATTGCTTCTTTTCACGGTCTAATTCTGGCTGGTGGTAGAGCAACAATGGAATTTGGAAAAATAGATTTCGCTCCCAGATTTCTAGGCAAAGTAAATGCTAAATTTCTTACTCCTGCAAATGCCCTTATCGTGAATATGCTTCTTGGAATTGGCGCTTTATTGACTGGAAAAACTACAGAAATAATTACGGTATCCGTTTTTGGAGCTTTGACTTTATATGTACTTTCGATGATGTCCTTATTAAAATTGAGACAATCAGAACCCGATTTGGTGCGTCCATTTGTAGTGCCATTTTATCCCATTCTTCCCATTGTAGCATTAGTGATTGGCGTCTTTTCACTCATAGCAATGTCTTATTATAACCAAACTTTAGCCATATGGTATTTTGGCACATTAGCTCTGGGATTTATATCGTTCAAATTATTTCATAAATTTGATGAAACAATCGAAGAAGATTAGTCTTCTCCAATCGCTGTTGATTTAATAAAATTAACACTAAAATAAATACCCAAGTCCTTTCTAAATTAGAAAGGACTTGGTCATTACAAGACACACGTATTCAAAAAATAAATCTAGAGTGTTAATTTACTATTTTTATATCCTATTTATATCAAATCTAACCGTAACTATCCAAATGAACAAAACCGAAATTTTAGATTATATAAAAAACCATCCTTCCAAAAAAGTAAAACTGGCAATCGTCGATATTGACGGTGTTTTGAGAGGGAAATACATCTCTGCCGAAAAATTTATTTCCATTTACGAAAGTGATTTTGGCTATTGCGATGTCGTTTTTGGTTGGGATATGGCCGATGTGTCTTATGACAACGGTAGTTATACCGGATGGCACACCGGTTATCCTGATGCTAAAGTAAGATTGGATTTTAACACCTTCAGAAAAATTCCTTGGGAAAACGAAGTTCCCTTTTTTCTTGGCGAATTTATTAAAAATGATGGAAGTCCACTTGAAATATGCCCCAGACAATTATTAAAAAAAATTGAATCCCAAGCTAATGACCAAGGATTCACCCCATTTGTTTCCCAAGAATTTGAATGGTTCAATTTTGCCGAAACGCCTGAATCGGCTGCAGCCAAAAATTTCCAAAACCTGACTCCACTCACACCTGGAATGTTTGGATATTCGATCCTGAGAACTTCATTAAAGAATGACTATTTCACGGATTTGTTCGATTTGTTGACCAAATTTGATATTCCTGTAGAAGGATTGCATACCGAAACTGGACCCGGAACTTATGAAGTTGCCATTCAATACGGTACCACCATTTTATCCGGTGACAGGGCAACCTTGTTCAAAACTGCCGTAAAAGAAATCGCATACAAACACGGAGTTATGGCTACTTTTATGGCTAAAATTTCTGAGAATTTACCTGGTTGTGGAGGCCATGTTCATCAAAGTATTTGGAATGCCGACGCCAGCAAAAACCTCTTTTTCGACGAAAAAGACCCTAACAAAATGAGCGATATGATGCGCAGTTATATCGCGGGACAATTGCTTTGTTTACCTGAAATATTGCCAATGATTGCGCCAACAATTAACTCCTACAAACGATTAGTCGAAGGAGCCTGGGCGCCAACAACCCTAACTTGGGGAGTGGACAACCGCACCGTAGCATTGCGAGCTTTGCCAGCAGGAAAAAAATCCTGCCGACTGGAAACCCGGATTGTTGGTGCTGACACCAATCCGCATTTGGCAATAGCCGCTTGTTTGGCTGCCGGTTTGTATGGCATCAAAAACAATTTAGAATTGAAACAAGCCCGAACTCTCGCCAACGGCTACACGGATGAAAGCAACGGACGTCTCTCCAAAAATTTGATTGACAGCACCCTAAAAATGCGTGATTCCAAGATTGCCAATGAACTTTTTGGTGATACCTTTGTAAAACATTTCACCGAAACAAGAGAATGGGAATGGCGACAATTTGCCAAAGTCGTTACCGATTGGGAAATGAAAAGGTATTTTGAGATAATTTAAAACAGTGATTTAGAATTTGATGTGTAAAATCCTAAATCTAAAATCCTAAATCTAAAATTAATATGATTTCACAATTTAATTTTCCAACAACGATACGTTTTGGAGCTGGAGTAATCAAAGAATTACCCGAATATTTGAAGAAAAATGGCTTCAAAAAACCTTTAGTAGCAACCGACCCAAATGTGGCAGTTCTTCCGTTTTTTAAAACCATTATAGCCGATTTACAGGTAGCAGGTTTTGAACCAGAAGTGTTTTATGACATTCATAAAAACCCTGTAAAATCAGACGTTTATAAAGGTGGTGACGCTTATGATAATGCCAAATGTGATTGTATTATTGGCATAGGCGGAGGAGCTGGTTTAGATGTGGCACGCGCCATTGCTTTGCGAATCAACCACCGCGAAGACCTTTTTAAATACGACGATTTAATAGGTGGAGATATTTATATTACCAATGATGTTCCTACCTTAATCACAATTCCAACAACAGCTGGAACAGGAAGCGAAGTAGGAAGAAGCGCCATTATTTCGGATGATGAAACACACCAAAAAAAGATATTATTTTCTCCAAAACTGTTGGCAGCAATCGTTTTTGCAGATCCTGAACTCACATTGGCATTGCCTGGATTTATTACCGCAGCAACTGGAATGGACGCTTTGACACATAATATGGAAGCATTGTTGGCAAAAAATTACCATCCAATTTGCGATGGAATTGCTCTTGAAGGAATGCGATTAATAAGTGAATCTTTGGAAAAAGCCACCAATAATCCTGATATTGAATCTCGTTCTAAAATGTTGTTGGGTTCGATGATGGGAGCAATCGCTTTCCAGAAAGGACTTGGAGTTGTGCATTCGATGGCGCATCCGCTTTCTTCCCTTTTGGACACGCACCACGGATTGGCAAATGCCGTTGCAATTCCTTATGGAATGCGTTTCAATATTGCAGGAAACGAAGATAAATTCAAAAGAATTGCTCAGACTCTTGGACTGAAAAAAGACACCGGTGAAGCTGTTGTACAATATCTATTCGACTTGAATACCAAAATAAATATTCCTCATAAATTGAGTGCTATTGGGGTAAAATTGGAACATATCGAAACGTTGTCTGATTTGGCAATTGAAGATTTTGCACATCCAAACAATCCAAAACCGGTAAGTAGAGAAGATTTTAAAAAATTATATTTAGAGGCTCTTTAAAAATGGCACACGGATGACACGGATAAAGCGGATTAACACAGATTTTTTAATATTAAAAGGAGAAATTTGTGAAAATTCGTGACCCGAGACCAAAGGTCGAACTGACGAAGTAAGATCTGTGAAAATATGTGAAATCTGTGGCAAAAAAACAAATCGAAGCAAAGCTTCGAAGAATTAAGCTTAAAGAAATTTAAATGAAAATAGGAGTAACATTTTCCGAAACTAATTACCACAACTATCCTCGATGGGTAAAAGGAAACGATGTCAACATTGAAATTGTGGAACTTTCTTATGTAAAAAACAATTTAGAAGATGTTTCAAATTGCGATGCAGTCGTGCTTACTGGCGGTATTGATATGGAACCCAATGAAAAAGTGGATTATGCTAATGCCCCTGAAAAATTCAATGCAGCACGTGATGCTTTTGAAATGGCAGTTTTGGCGAAAGCCTTGCAGGAGAAAAAACCAGTTTTGGGAATTTGCCGAGGCTTGCAACTCATTAATATTTTCAAAGGGGGTAGTTTGCATTTAGACAACGGAGAAACTCAAAACGAAATTCACAAAAAAGGAACAGAAGACAAAACACATTCAATTCAAGTAGAAAAAGACTCCTTGTTTTACTCGATTGTAAAAAAGGAATCTGGCGAAGTCAACAGTGCCCATCATCAATCCATTGAAAATTTGGGGGCTGATTTGAAAGCTGTTGCCTATTCCGAAGATGGAGTTATCGAAGTAATAGAATCTGCAAATCCCGCCAAAGAATTTATTTTAGCGGTACAATGGCACCCCGAAAGAATGGGCGATTTAGAAAGTCCGTTCAGCAAAAATATTAGAACAGCTTTAATAGACAAAATATGCAACTAGCAATAATCAATCCCGCAACAGGCGAGGAAATAGCAAAAATAAACAAGGACAACGAAGCCAGTTTGTCTGAAAAATTTAATAATTTAAAGCAAGGACAACTGGATTGGCATGCCAAAACAGTGGAGCAAAGACGAGAAATTATAATGAAATTCCACGATTTATTGGAATCAAATATCGAAAATCTTGCTCAAGTTTTAACTTCCGAAGTGGGCAAACCCACCCAACAATCCCGAAACGAAATCAATGGAGGAAGAGCCCGAATTGCGTGGCTTTGCAGTAATGCAGGAAAGTATCTTGCCGACGAATATATGATGGAACAAGACGGAATGGGCGAAAAAATCGTTTATGAACCGCTTGGTGTAATTTGTAATATTTCGGCCTGGAATTATCCCTATTTGGTAGGAATCAACGTGATTGTTCCTGCCCTTTTAGCTGGAAATTCAGTGATGTATAAACCTTCCGAATTTTCAAGTTTAACAGGACTAGAAATCCGAAAATTACTTTTGGAAGCCGGAGTTCCCTCCAATGTTTTTGAAATTGCCATTGGAAAAGGAAACATAGGAGCCACATTATTAGAAATGGATTTTGACGGTTATTTCTTTACCGGTTCCTATAAAACTGGACAATCTATCTACGAAAAAGTAGCGTCAAAAATGGTTCCGTGCCAAATTGAATTGGGTGGCAAAGATCCTCTTTATGTAACTGACGATGTGGAAGATGTAAAAAATATTGCCATTGGCACTGCCGACGGAGCGTTTTACAACAACGGACAAAGTTGTTGTTCAGTGGAACGCATATACGTTCAGCAGAAAAATTATGACACTTATGTTCAAGCTTTTGTAGAAGAAGTAAAATCTTGGAAAGCGGGTGCACCAACAGAAGAAGGAGTGTATTTAGGTGCATTAACAAGACCCGCACAAGTAGAAATATTAGAAAATCAAGTAAAAGATGCCTTGGCAAAAGGAGCAAAATTAGAATGTGGGGGAAAGCGAATCAACAAACCTGGCAACTATTTTGAACCAACGGTTTTAACTAATGTAACCAACGATATGCTCGTGATGCAGGAAGAATCCTTTGGTCCAATTATCGGGATTATGAAAGTTCAGGATGACGAACAAGCCATTCATTTGATGAACGACACCGATTATGGATTAACAGCATCTGTTTATTCAAGTTCTCAAAAACGTGCTGAAAATATTCTTTCAAAAGTAAATTCTGGAACAGGCTATTGGAATTGTTGCGATCGCGTTTCACCAGCTTTGCCTTGGTCTGGACGTAAAAATTCCGGTTTTGGAGCTACACTTTCTCATACAGGCATTCGCGCTTTTACCAAACCAAAAGCCTACCATTTGAGAGGCGATTGGAAGAAATAAATGGATATTATATGCCTACAAAGATTAAAACAAAAAACCACCTAATATAGGTGGTTTTTAAATTTTAATCCTTTTTACAAGGGAATATTTCCGTGTTTCCTGATAGGCGCTACACTTACTTTATTTTCAAGCATCCTAAATGCCTTTATCAATTTACGTCTGGTGTCTTGCGGTAAGATTACCTCATCGACAAAACCTCGTTGGGCTGCAGTATATGGATTGGCAAACAAATCAGCATATTCGCTTTCTTTTTCCAAAAGTTTGGCAGCTGGGTCTTCGGCTTCACTGATTTCTTTTTTGAAGATAATTTCTGAGGCTCCTTTGGCTCCCATAACTGCAATTTCAGCCGTTGGCCAGGCAAAATTCATATCAGCGCCAATGTGTTTTGAATTCATTACATCATAAGCTCCACCATATGCTTTTCTTGTAATTACGGTAACTCTTGGCACAGTAGCTTCGCTTAAAGCGTACAATAATTTTGCACCATGAACAATAATACCTTCCCATTCCTGATCAGTACCAGGCAAAAATCCGGGAACATCAACCAAGACCAATAAAGGAATATTAAAACAATCACAAAATCGAGTAAACCGAGCCGCTTTTCTAGAACTTTTCACTCCCAACACGCCTGCCAAAAACATAGGCTGATTGGCAATAATTCCCACGCTTCTTCCTGCTAATCTGGCAAATCCTACAATAATATTTTCGGCATAATTTTTATGAATTTCAAAAAACGAATCTTCATCGATAATTCCGGAGATTACTTCGTGCATATCATACGGTTTGTTTGCATTATCAGGAACTATTGTAGCTAATTTCATTCTCATTTCATCGGCTAAAATATATGGCAATTGTTTTGGAGTTTCTTTATTGCTTTGTGGCAAATAACTCAACAAACGTTTTAAATCTTCTAAACATTCTACATCATTGGCAGAAGTACAATGTGCTACACCTGACTTGGTTGAATGCGCACTAGCTCCACCTAATTCTTCCGAAGTTACGGTTTCATTGGTCACAGTTTTCACCACATTTGGTCCAGTTACAAACATATAACTGGTGCCTTCAACCATCATCGTAAAATCAGTCATAGCAGGAGAATAAACAGCTCCACCTGCACAAGGCCCCATGATAGCAGAAATTTGCGGAATTACACCAGATGCCTGAACATTTCGATAAAAAATATCAGCATAACCTCCTAGAGAGCGAACCCCTTCCTGAATTCTTGCTCCTCCAGAATCGTTAAGTCCAATAAAAGGCGCACCCATTTTGACTGCCATATCCATAACTTTACAGATTTTTTCAGCGTGTGTTTCTGACAAGGCACCTCCAAAAACCGTGAAATCCTGAGCAAAAATATAGACCAATCGTCCGCTTATGGTTCCGTATCCTGTGATAACTCCATCGCCATAATAGAGTTCTTTTTCCATCCCAAAATCGGTGGTACGGTGGGTAACCAACATGCCAATTTCTTCAAATGAGCCTTCATCCAATAAATAATCAACCCGTTCTCTGGCTGTTAATTTTTTCTTTTCGTGTTGCTTTTGGATGCGTTTTAATCCTCCACCCAAATGAGCCTGAGCAATTTTATCGTTTAAGATTTTGATTTTATCTTCCATGGTTTATTGAATTGGTAAACGTAAAACTTTTTGATCTTCAAAATACTGTTTCAATGCTAAGAGAGCCGCTATTTCAGCCTCTTTAGCCTTTTGAATTTTTAATGTTTCTGGGGAGTAATATTTTTTTACAAAGTTGGTGTCAAATTTTCCAGAACGGAAAGCTTCATGTTCGAAAACAAATTTCCCGAAAGGCAAAGTGGTTTCCACCCCTTCAATCTTGTAGTTTTCAATTGCTTTTAACATTAATGCAATCGATTCTTCCCTTGTTTTTCCGTAGGTAATCAATTTAGACAACATTGGATCATAATAAATAGGAATATCCATTCCTTGCTCAAAACCATTATCTACGCGAATGCCTTCGCCCACGGGCAATTGGTATACATCCAAATGTCCAACGCTAGGCAAAAAGTCATTCAAAGTATCTTCGGCATACACGCGCAATTCCATAGCATGACCTTTTATCTTTAAATCTTCTTGCTTTATGGTTAATGCTTCGCCGCGAGCCACTCTGATTTGCATTTCGACCAAATCAACTCCTGAAATCCATTCGGTAACAGGATGTTCCACCTGCAAACGGGTATTCATTTCCAGAAAATAAAAATTGTCATTTTCATCGTATAAAAATTCTACTGTTCCGGCTCCAAGATAATCACAAGATTTAGCAACAAGAACTGCCGCTTCCCCCATCATTTTACGTTTTTCCGGAGTCAATACCGAAGAAGGAGCTTCTTCAATCACTTTTTGATGGCGACGCTGAATACTGCATTCTCTTTCGAATAAATACAATACATTGCCATGACTGTCTGCCATAATCTGGATTTCAATATGTCTTGATGAGGCTACATATTTTTCTATAAAAACCGAACCATCCCCGAAAGCCGCAATGGCTTCACTGATAGCTCTGTTCATTTGGGATTCAAACTCGCTTTCTTTATCTACCACACGCATTCCTTTTCCGCCTCCGCCTGCTGAGGCTTTAATCAAAATAGGAAAACCAATTATATTGGCAGTTTTCTTAGCCTCATCAATATCCGTAATGGCATGATCTACTCCGGGTACCATTGGGATGTTGTATTTCATAACCGCATCTTTAGCGGCCAGTTTACTTCCCATTATTTCAATGGCTCTTGATTTGGGACCAATAAAAATAATATTGTTCAATTCACACTCTTGAGCAAATTCAGCATTTTCACTAAGAAATCCATAACCCGGATGAATAGCATCTACGTTTAAAGCTTTGGCAACTTCAATAATTTTACTTCCTAATAAATAGGATTGATTGGATGGTGATTCACCAATCCAAACGGCTTCATCGGCAAATTTTACGTGAGGTGCATTCCTGTCGACAGTTGAATAAACAGCGACTGTTTTTATTCCCATTTTTTGAGCAGTTTTCATTACCCTGACGGCAATTTCTCCTCTATTGGCAACTAATATTTTTTTCATAAACTATTCAAATTCAATTAATAAATCCCCTTTTACCACTGAATCTCCAACACTAATCGCAATATATTTTATAACTCCTTCCCGAGGAGAAAGGAAACTATTTTCCATTTTCATTGCAGTAAGGATCAATAAATTATCGTTTTCTTTTACTGTCTGACCAATGACAACGCTAATTTCAAGGATTAATCCGGGCATTGGCGCTTTAATAACATTAATCTGCTTTGCTATTCCAACCTCAAAACCCATTTCTTTAATCAAGGTGTCCAATGGATTTGAAATAGCAACATTATAAGTGTTGTTATTCACCTTAACTGTATATTTTTTTTGATTGAAATCTGAAACGACAATTTCAGCTTTGTAGGGGAGATTTTGATGCAGGATATGAAATTTATTGGTTTCCACACTTACTGCATCTAATTGTGAGATACTTTCTTTCTCGAAATCAAACGGAAAAGTATCATTAACGTTTACTTTATAACGAATACTCATTTGCAATTATTTTAGAATACAAAATTAGTCAAAGAAAACGTTTTCGTAGATGAAAAAGGTAAGTTTTTTTGCTAAATTAATATAGTTATATGAAAATATTTTTTATCATAAAACTAACAGCCCAAAATCCCTCAAAATATCCATATGTTTTGAACTTAAAAAAATTCGAAAATTTCCAATGAATATTTAATTAAATCATTTTTATACAAAGAGCGAATAAGAAATTCATCCTCTTTAAATCTATTAATATTTCTAGAAATAATTATTTTTTATTTCGAAAAACGTCATTAATCATTTTAAATAATTTTTCTCTTTTTAATGGTTTTGTTAAATAACCATTAAATCCAGCTTTATATATTTTTGCTTCATCATCATTTGAAGAAAAGGCCGTTTGGGCAATAATAGTCAATTCTGGCCTAATTTCCTTGATTCTTTCCAATGCTTCAAAACCATTCATAATTGGCATCTTTATATCCATGAGAACCAAATCAATGTCTGAATTAGCAATACAAAAATCCACAGCTTCTTGACCATTAACCGCCCTAATTACTTTAAAATTAGCAGTTTGAATTATTTTCTGAAGCAATAAAAAATTAAGATTGTCATCTTCAGCAACTAGAATAGTGCCACTATCATCTCCCTTATGGATTTCAGAAAATTTGAAGTCTTCCCCTAAAACATCTTCAGGAATTCCATATTTTAAAGGAATTGAAAATAAAAAAAGAGATCCTTTTTCAACTTCAGATTCTAAAGAGATTTCACCTCCCAACATATCAACATAAGCCTTAGTTATTGACAATCCCAATCCTAAGCCTCCAGCTTCAATAGACATATCACTATCTACTCGTTTGAACCGATCAAAAATATATTTATGATTCTTTTTATCAATACCCAAGCCTGTATCTTCAATTCTAAAAATTATTTTGGCATTTTCTTCATCGATTTCATATCCAAAAGTAACAAACCCTTTATGAGTAAATTTAATGGCATTATTAACTAAGTTTACAATAACTTGTTTTAATTTAGTTTCATCCGTGATAATATTATGACTTTTAGACTTGAGATTTCGAATAACTTTAAAATCAATTTTTTTAGAATTAGGAATTGTTATATTAATAGTTTCGTACAATTCACTCATACAAGATTCTAAATTTATTGTCGAATAATGAGGAGTAATCTGATTGGATTCAATTTTAGACATTTCAATAAGATCATCAATAATGGAAATCAAATTTTCACCACTTTTTTCAATAACTTTCAAATACTCTAATTTTTCTTTCTTTTTCAATTTAGTATTAATAAGCAAATCCGTAAAACCATTAATCGCATTCATTGGAGTTCTAATCTCGTGAGACAAATTTGCAAGAAATGATGATTTTAGCCTTTCTCCTTCTTCTGCTTTCAGTTTAGCATTAACTAACTCTATTTTTTGGTTATTATTTTCTTCAAAAAGGTTCCCAATATATCGAAACTCGCCTGTTGTGCCTTTTAATTCTTGTATTGCTTTTTTATCACCCGTTTCAAGAACTTTTTTGATTAAATCCAAAGGATAAAATATCCATTTTCTTGAGAAAATTAAATTAGCCAATAAATTTATAAAAAATGCAATGAAAATTAGGTACAATATATTTATCGTGTTTTCAAAATAAACTTCAAAATTTCTTTTGAAAAACAATTTGTTTGCTAATTTACCATTATAATCTTCTAAATCAATTGTTGCAAAAGTATGGTGATCTTCTAATTCCGATAACTGTACATTCTTAATAAATTTTACTTCTGAGTTTGTTAATTTCTCTAATTTATTGATGAAATTAGAATCTAAAAGACGTGCTACAAAAAAATAACCCGAAGGTTTTGTCTTATTTTTTAATGGATCATTAGATGGATGAATTGATGCGCCAACAACTTCAATGGTTCCTTCCGGAATATTCATGTAAAATCGATTCAAACCCAATTTATTAAGTTTAAACATCTCTTGTTTCGGAATAAAATCAATTGCTTTTATTTGGGGAGAAGCAACACGAATGATAAAATTCCCACTAATGTCATAAGCTCCTAAATAATCCACATCATAAATATCAAGCTCATTTCCAATTGTTTCATTATACCACTTAACATCTTTCGTTTTTATAAAACTTACAAACTCATCCCAATTGGAATCATTGTTTATAGCAACCAGTATTGGTTTTGAATCTAAAACCAATAAATTATTTACTTCGCTAGCAAACTGCTCATTCGAAGTCTTATACACTTGATTTTCAACCTGAATAGTATATCCATAAAGGACTAAATAAAGAACAAAAAAAAAATACTTGATGAAAGTATCAAGAGTAGAATTTTGGGGTATGTATTTTTAATTAACATTTTTAATAGATTTGGGGATATTAAAAATAACCATTTAACGTTGTTTCAACAAACAACAAGTTGCATAAAATCAGATGGATTATTAAATAACTAGACTTATATTATAATTTTTCCCTAGTAGGTAGTCAAGAAAAAATATTGCGCTGTATTCAATTATTTTTTTGCAAACCAAATCTACAACAATTAACGTAAAAAAAAATATTTTTTTTTACAAAACTAACAGCCCAAAATCCCTCAAAGTATTTACGGGTTTTGAATACCAAAACAATTCAAAATCTTCAAGATGAGTTTCATAATCAGATTTAATTTCCTGAAAAGTATAGATTTTAGAATTAGAAACTGAAAGTATTTCGAGCATTTTCGATAACCATTCCCCTTCTTTTTTATTAGTTTGTATGGTGAAACTTTCTTTCTTGTCGTGAAAAGTCAAAGTCATCATTTCCCATGAATTCCCTTTTTTAGATTTGGTAAAATAGTCTACAAATGGTTTACCTCCTAACCAAACAATTTTGGCAGTAGGTTTTATATTAAAATCTTCTTCTTCCTCTAAAGCATTGGCAATAAAATCGGAATGGATTTTTGTTTTAGGGATTTTAAAGTCAAACCAATCCTGCAATTCATAGTCAAAGCAAATGCCGTGCATAAAATTGAACAAGGATTTCTTGAGTCCAAAACTGAATTTATCGTGGTCGATTCCAGTATTGTCAACGAAATTGATATCGTTATTGGCAAAGGTTCCAATGGTTTCGGTTTTCTTAACAACTCCAAAATTTTCAGGATACATTCCAACAGGACTGTGTGCCGTCATTGCAAACTGATGCCAAAAACCCGATTGTAAAATGCCTACTTCAAACAATTGTCTCACCATTTCTAAACTATCCACTGTTTCCTGAACCGTTTGCGTTGGATAGCCGTACATCAAATAGGAATGCACCATAACTCCCGCTTCGGTGAAATTTCGGGTGACTTTTGCCACTTGTTCTACCGTTACTCCTTTATCAATCAGTTGCAATAATCGGTCAGAAGCCACTTCGAGTCCGCCAGAAACGGCATTACATCCTGAAGCTTTAAGCAACAAACACAAATCTCCAGAGAAACTTTTTTCGAATCGAATGTTGGTCCACCAAGTCACCACTAGTTTTCTCCGAAGAATTTCGAGCGCCAAAGCAAGCATCAATTTTGGCGGAGCAGCTTCATCCACAAAATGGAATCCGTTTTCGCCTGTTTGAGCAATCATTTCCTCCATTCGATCGCACAATAAATTGGCAGCAATGGGTTCGTATACCTTGATGTAATCCAACGAAATATCGCAAAAAGTACATTTTCCCCAATAACAACCGTGCGCCATTGTGAGTTTGTTCCATCGACCATCACTCCACATTCTATGCATTGGATTCACAATTTCGATAACCGAAATGTATTTGTCCAAAAGCAAATCAGAATAATCGGGCGTACCAACTTCAGATTGTTTGTAGTCGCTTCGGGCGGAATTGTTTTTATAAACTACTTTGCCGTTTTCGAGGAGGAAAGTTCTTTTGGCCACCCCGTCCTTCGGCCACCCCTCCAAAGGATGGGAATTTAGCACAACATCGCATAATAATTCAACTGGTAATTCGCCATCATCCAAAGTAATATAATCGAAAAACTCAAAAACTCGAGCATCCGAAAGCGAACGCAATTCGGTATTGGGAAAACCGCCACCCATAGCAATTTTAATATTCGGATGGTGTTTTTTTACATATTGAGCCGAACGAAAAGCAGAATATAAATTTCCCGGAAAAGGAACCGAAATCAGGAATAATTCGGGTTGAATGTTTTCTATTCTTTCCTTCAAAATCGAAATTAAAATTTCGTCAATATATGTTGATTCTTCTTGTAAGGCTTCATATAATTCATCGAAAGAATTGGCGCTTCTGCCCAAACGTTCTGCATACCGACTGAAACCAAAATTGGAATCTACACATTCAACTATATAATCCGAAATATCTTCAAGATATAAGGTTGCAAAATGTTTGGCTTTGTCCTGGGTTCCCATCGTTCCAAAAGCCCAATCTGTGTCTTCAAGTTGAGCAAAACGTGATGCTTCCGGCAAGAAATCTTCTTGGCAAATTTGCAACGCCAATGTTGGATTTTTCCCTTGCAGAAAAGCAATAACCGAATCTATGGTTTTGATGTATTCGTCTTGTAAAGCAAGTATTCGTTTACAGTTATCGGTTGTTGCCCTTCGAGTGCGCTCAGGCTGACGTTGGTTATTGGATTGAAATAAGTCAATCAATCCTTCTTTCGAAAACAATTTCAAAATCACTTCAATCCCTAAATCGGCTTGCGTTGAAGGAATGTTTTTAGTATTCAGAAAACCTTTGATATAGGCTGTTGCCGGATACGGGGTATTCAGTTGGGTAAAAGGCGGCGTGATAAGAAATACTTTGGTTTTCAAATTGTAATTGTTTTGTGCAAAAATAACTGCAATAAATAACTTTATCGTTATAAACTATTAACTTGATTTTTTCAATTTTTTAAATATAAAATACGAATAAACAATCGGTACAATTGAAATTATTGCCGTAATACTTAGAAAAAAATAAAAATTGATGTTCTCTGGAATAATTAAACTTAAAATCACAATTAATAACCCTCCAATAATCCATAATTTCCCAGCTAAAATATGCGTCAGTTTCCATACTTCTTCACTCTCTAATGTCCAAGGTGTTTTTATTCCAAGAAAATAATTTTGCTTGATGACTTTAAAGTAATTACCCAAAGCCATAAACAACAATCCTATCAAAACAAAAACCATAATCGGACTTGAAATTGTTTGACTTTTAGATGAATATATAATGAAAAGTGCCAAAACCGACATAAATAATACTAAAACAAATTTTATTTGGTAATACTTCCCTCCCATTAATTCGATTCGCTTTTTGGGATCTATTTTTGGTATGGCAAGCATTAAAATATAAGTAAAAACAGGCAACAAAAAAATCATACCTAGTAAAGAATATTTTGTTCCCCAACCATTAATTTCGCCTTTGTAGTCCCAATGAATTGGTATTTTTTCAGGTAAACTATTCCACAAATAAGCCAAATTAATAAATGGCAATAACACAAATCCAATAATTGGAAGTTCCTTTTTTAAAGTTTCATTCATTATCTTATTTTTTGAAAGTTAATATCCATTGCAAAACATCTTCCATAATTGTTGTATTCATAGAGTATATGACAAATTGCCCTTTTTTCTCGGCAGAAATTAAATCAGCACGCTTCAAAATATCCAAATGATGAGAAATACTAGGTTTTGAAATATTAAAATAATCTGCTATTTCACCAGCAGACAAATCTTTAACCTTCAAAAGTTCTAAAATTTCTCTTCTTGTTGCGTCATTTAATGCTTTGAAAATAGCATTCATTTGTCAATGTTTATATATTTAGACAAATATCTAAATACTTTATTGACAATCAAAATAAAATTGAACTTAATTTAAAAAAAGATTAAATCAAAATTGATGATCCTTTTTTCGAATCAGCAAAAGCGAGAAGAAAGTCATTACCGCCGCAGCAGATAAATAATAACCCACATAAGTAATTCCGTAATTTTTGGCTATCCAAATGGCAATCATCGGAGCAAAAGCTGCACCTATTATTCCTGCAAAATTAAATGTGAGCGAAGCTCCTGAATAGCGAACTTCTGTTGGAAATAATTCAGAAAGAAAAGTTCCCAATGGACCATAAGTCAATCCCATCAAAGTCATACCCATACATAAAAAAAATGTGAGTAAACTCTCATTTTCAGAAATTAGAAAGTAAGAAAAAAACAATCCAAAAAAGGCAATGGCAACAGAAATAATAATGAGCACATGTCTTCGACCAAATCTATCCGCCAATAGAGCAGAAATAGGTATCGATATTCCAAAAAACAAAACAGAAAAAAGCTGCATAATAAGCAAATCGTGCCTTGAATATCCTAAATCAGTTGTTGACCAACTTAAAGAAAAAACGGTTATCAAATAAAAAGTAACAAAGGTGGTAACTGCAGCTAAAGTTCCAAAAACAAGTTCACGTTTGTAAGATTTCAACAGGGTTATCATTGGAATTTTTACTTGTTTCTTAGTTTCTAAAGTCGCCAGAAAAGAAGGAGTTTCTGTGATTTTTAATCGAACATAAAACCCAACCACCACTAAAATAGCACTTGATATAAAAGGAATTCTCCAACCGTAGTCAAAGAATTGTTCGTTTGTTAAATTGTCGCTCAACAAAAGGAAAGTTCCACCGGAAAGCAATAAACCAATTGGCGCTCCCAATTGTGGAAACATTCCGTACCAGGCGCGTTTTCCCGGAGGTGCATTTTCTATTGCCAATAAAACAGCTCCACCCCATTCGCCTCCCAATCCTAATCCCTGACCAAACCTGAAAACCATCAATAATAAAGGTGCCACAATTCCTATGCTGGCATAAGTGGGTAAAAACCCAATGGCAACAGTTGAAATTCCCATCGTCAATAAGGCAACAACCAAGGTGGTTTTTCGTCCAATTTTATCACCATAATGTCCAAAAACGGCAGAACCAATAGGCCGCGCAAAAAAAGCAATTGAAAAAGTAGCCAAAGATTCTATCGTAGAAATAGTAGGACTTGAACCCGGAAAAAACAATTGCGGAAAAACCAAAACAGCAGCATTCGCATAAATATAGAAATCAAAAAACTCAATGGTGGTACCAATTAAACTACCAAAAAGCACGTGCTTTAATGAATTAACATTGTCAGGATTAGAATTTTCTTTCATAGAGATTATGTAATATTTTGATAAAAATGATGTTAATTTTCGAAAGTAACAAATATTTAGTTCCAATAATTTATGGTAATTTAGCATAAAATAAAAATTCATTATGCCAACTGACTGTATTAGCTATCAAAATTCCGGGTATTTCTCGCCTCTGATGAATGATTATTTAGACCGAAAACCTAATTTGCAGTCGCTTTACAATCGGTTTCCAAGTCTTGAAAATTTTGAAGCACAAATTCAGGAAAAACAAGAAAATTTTAATGGCAAAAACAGAACGGTTTTAGTTTCGGTTTTGAAAGAACAATATTCGAAAATTTCAACTTCAGATTTAACCAAACAAAATATTGAAGCATTATTAAGCTCAAATACATTCACGATAACAACTGGTCATCAACTAAATATATTTTCTGGTCCATTGTATTTTTTGTACAAAATAATTTCGACCATTAATTTAGCAAAAGAACTTAAAACCAAATATCCGTCACAAAACTTTGTTCCCATTTATTGGATGGCAACCGAAGACCACGATTTTGAAGAAATCAACTATTTCAATTTCAAAGGTCGAAAGTTCCGCTGGAACAAAGAAAGCAATGGACCTGTTGGACGATTATCCACTGAAGGTTTGGCAGATTTTTTTGAAGTTTATGAGCGTGAACTGGGTTCCGGCACGAATGCTGATGCCATCAAAAAACTTTTCGAAGAGTCGTATTTAAATCATTCCTGTTTGGCGGAAGCCACACGCCATTTGGCAAACGCCCTTTTTGGTCAATATGGCTTAGTCATTCTTGATGGCGATAATCCAGATTTAAAACGAACTTTTATACCTTATATAAAGGAAGAATTAATACAACAAACTTCCCATAAAAAAGTCATTGAAACCACCGAAAAGCTAAAAGACTATACCATCCAAGTCAATCCAAGAGAAATCAATTTGTTTTATCTGGATGACAATTTGAGGGAACGTATTATTCTTGAAAACGGAAAATTCAAGGTAAATAATACCAATATAGAATTTACAGAAAGCGAAATTCTTTCGGTATTAGAAAATCATCCTGAAAAATTCAGCCCCAACGTGATTATGCGTCCGTTGTATCAGGAAGTGATTTTACCCAATTTATGCTACATTGGCGGAGGCGGAGAAATTGCCTATTGGCTTGAACTGAAATCTTTTTTCGATGCGGTAAAGGTTACTTTCCCAATACTTTTACTCCGAAATTCTGTGGTATTGGCAACTGAAAAACAAGTTGTGAAAGCGGACAAATTAGGATTAAGTTGGAAGGATTTATTTTCCAGACAAAATGATTTAATCAATTCAAAAACAGCACAATTATCAGAGTTTCCTGTAGATTTTTCGATTCAAAAAGAACACCTTAGGAAACAATTCGAAAACTTATTTGAAATAGCTCATCAAACTGACAAATCCTTTCTTGGCGCAGTAAAAGCGCAGGAAGCCAAACAGATAAAAGGTTTAGAAAAGCTCGAAAAAAGGTTACTAAAAGCCCAAAAAAGGAAATATTCTGAAACTTTAGAGCGAATTATAAATTTGCAAAACGAATTGTTTCCCAATCAAAGTTTGCAGGAACGCCAAGCTAATTTTTCACAATTTTATTTAGAGAATGGGACAACTTTAATTGAAAAATTAATGCAGGAACTGAAACCTTTGGATGCTAATTTCGAAACACTAAAACTCCATTAAAAAATAGAAAAAATATTCTATCCCAACAAAAAAACCAAAACCAATGATCAAAGAGCGTTTAACTTCACTAGATGTATTCCGAGGATTTACTATAATGATGATGACCATTGTCAATAATCCTGGAAGCTGGGCGTCAATTTATCCACCATTGGAACACGCCGAATGGAATGGTTGTACTCCAACTGATTTGGTTTTCCCTTTCTTTATTTTTATAATGGGAACGGCTATTCCTTTTGCCATGCCAGCAAAAGTCTTTGGTCCGGCTACGTTCAATAAAATAATGGTGCGCTCGCTGAGAATATTTTGTTTGGGATTATTCCTGAATTTTTATAGCAGAATAACCCTTTTTGGATTGGAAGGAATTGCATTAATAATAGGTAAATTAGTGCTGACTTTTACAGTAGCTTATGCATTGCTGGGAACCTTTAGCCCAAAAATTAAAACGATTTTAGCCTTTTCAGTTCTTGGTATTTTACTCTTTTTAGCATATAGCGGAATCGAAGCCTATCAGGATGTACGAATTCCAGGGGTTTTACAACGAATTGGGATTGTCTATTTCTTCATTTCACTACTCTATTTAAAAGCAAATTTAAGAACACAGATTTTAGTAGTTGCAACGCTTTTACTAATCTACTGGGGTTTAATGACGCTCATTCCTGTTCCTGGAATTGGAGCAGCAAATCTGGAAAAGGGAACCAACTTATCTGCATATATTGACAACCTATTCTTGAAAAACCATATGTGGAGTCAGTCAATAACCTGGGATCCAGAAGGAATTTTAAATACGATTCCGGCAATTGCTTCCGGTATAATGGGAATGCTGATTGGACAATTACTAAATCAGTCGTTGCCAAAGCTTGAAATCGTCAAAAAAATGAGTGTAATTGGACTTGTTTTAGTAATCCTTGGATTAATCTGGAACATCGCGTTTCCTATCAACAAATCTCTTTGGACCAGTTCATATGTTTTATATACAGCTGGATTAGCTAGCCTGTGCCTTAGTCTTTTATATTATATTATTGAAATTGCTGAATATAAAAAATGGACTAAATTGTTTTTAATTTGGGGTGTGAACCCTATGATAGTGTTCTTTTTTTCAGGTATTATTCCCAGAGTGCTAACAATGATAAAAGTGGAACATCCTGAAATTCCGAATGAACCACTAGGGTTTCAAAGCTATTTTTATAATTATGGCATCACTCCTTTATTCGAAAACCCAATGAATGCCTCATTAGCATATGCATTGGTTTATGCTCTTTTTTGGTCATTTATTTTATGGGTTTTATATAAAAACAAGTTGATATTCAAAGTCTAATACTCCGAAATAACCGCATTAAAACCAAATAACAACCATTTAATTATTGATTTATTAAAATCAATTCATAAAAAAGTCTATTTTTGCACAAAATTTTAAAAAAAAAAAATGGCAACAAATAGAACTTTTACAATGATCAAACCTGATGCGGTTGAAAATGGACACATCGGAAATATTTTGGCAATGATAACAAATGCTGGTTTCAAAATCGTTTCATTGAAACTTACACAATTAACTATTGCTGATTCACAAGAATTTTATGCTGTTCACGCTGCAAGACCTTTCTACGGAGAATTAGTAGAATTTATGACTCGTGGACCAATCGTTGCCGCGATTTTAGAAAAAGAAAATGCTGTTGAAGATTTCAGAGTTTTGATTGGAGCTACAAATCCAGCTGAAGCTGCCGAAGGAACTATCCGTAAAGCATACGCCACTTCTATTGGAGAAAATGCAGTTCACGGTTCTGATAGTGATGAAAATGCAGCTATCGAAGGTGCTTTTCATTTTGCTGGAAGAGAGCAGTTCTAGATTTATGATTGCAGATTAACGATTTTTGAATTAAGATTTAAAAATTATTCAACACAGAAAATCCCGTTTCAAATTTGTGAAACGGGATTTTTATTTACAATTACAAAAATCTGAAATCTAAAATCGTTAATCAGCAATCTAAAATCATTATCTCAAAACAACATCTTTAACAACATCACGACTCAATTCTTCATTAATCATGGCGACAATTTTTGACTTTCCATGGCTTAATTCTTCCCTCAAAACTGCTGAAGAAAGCTCTACATACAAAGTACTTCCTTTCAAAACTACATTCTTCGTATAATGATTTACACCATTACCCATAAGGTTTTGCCATGCATCTTTGACATCGATTTGGTCCATTCCGGGTTGCAATTTGTTGACTTGGATAATTTGTTTCAAAACATCACCAACAGTGCTTTGATTATTTAGTCTTTTTGCCATCGCCTTCTAGATTTATTGGAGCTGCTTTTTTATAATGATATTCTTTATTCTCGGTATTTTTAAGAACCAATTTATCCTTAGAAATTGCAATTAATTCCTCAGACCATTTCGCGTACGGAGTTGTATAATCCATGAAAGCTTTATCATCTTCAAACCTAACTTTTACACTTTCTTGTGAATCATTCACTAAAAAAGTACCATCCAGTTGTGGCATCACTTTCTTCCTGAAACCGATATTATTTTTTCCAATTTCGAAATAATCGTAACTCTCGTTTATCGTGTAATTCTTATCTTTTCCTTCGTCAAAAACTACTTTCTCAATTTCCCAATAGCCATTAATTTTTGATATATCCGATGGTACTATCTTTTGCTGACAAGAGATAAAAAGAAATGAAACAAATAAAAATACAACTATATTTTTCATAATTATTAGGAGCTTTTTCCTGCTGTTCGCTGTATCCACGCAAAAAAGCGTGGGATGCCGCTTCCATCAGGGCTAGGGTTTTTTGAATCAAAAAGAGTTTTTCTTTTCTTCCACAAAGTTAAGCTTCTTAAGCTCAAATAAAAGAAAAATAAATAAAACTCATTAAACTATTTTGCATATTTTTGGTCTTAACCCTCAAAATAATTAACTAGAATATGCCTAAAATAATCTATAGTTTCCTAATCGCATTCTTGTACATCAGTTGTAGTTCTGAAAACGTACAGCCCACACCTTCTCCAGCAGAATCAATGTATTTCCCTCCATTAACCGGCAATGTATGGGAAACAAAATCAATTTCAAGTCTGGGTTGGAAACAAACTGCAGTACAACCGCTTCTGGATTATTTAGAACTCAAACATTCTAAAGGTTTTATCATTCTGGTCAACGGTAGAATTGTTTTGGAAAATTATTTCAATGGACATTCCGTTATGACTAGTTGGTATTGGGCAAGTTCCGGAAAAACCTTAACATCAACAATAACAGGAATTGCGCAACAGGAAGGTTTGATAAATATCAATGATAAAGTGTCTGATTATATAGGAACAGGCTGGACGAGTTTGCCATTGGCAAAAGAAAATTTAATTACCAATAAGCATTTGCTCACCATGACTTCTGGTCTAGAAGATATTGCCAATGGTGACGCTGTGGATTCTGCAAGCCTGATCTACAAAGCTGATGCTGGAACCCGTTGGGCTTATCATAATGTTTACGTGAAATTGCAAGATGTCATCGCTCAGTCAAGCAGTCAAAGTTTTGAAAACTATTTCAATGCAAAACTAAAAACTAAAATTGGAATGGATGGATTGTGGTTTACTTCCGGAAACAATTCAGTTTTTGCCAGTACAACACGAAGTATGGCACGTTTTGGTTTGCTGATGCTGAACAAAGGGAAATGGGAAAACAACATTATTTTAAATGAAACCTATTTCAATGAAGCTACAAATACATCCCAAAATATCAATCTTTCTTATGGCTATTTATGGTGGCTGAACGGAAAATCAAGTTATCATTTGCCACAATCCCAACTACAACTACCCGGAAGTATAATTCCATCTGGACCAAATGATATGTTTATGGCTTTGGGTAAAAACGATCAAAAGATTTATGTGATTCCAAGTAAAAAAATGGTAATCATTAGAATGGGAGACGCCGCTGACAGTGCAAATCTGGCTTTATCTGATTTTGACGATGTGATTTGGCAAAAAATAAATGCTTTATACCAATAGAAAAATTATCTATTATTTCTTCTTATAAAAAATCCGACAATAAAGAAAATAGCTCCAAAAAAGAGCAAAATATAATACAATACCATGTTTTTATCTCGGACAACATTTGACAAAACAAAGCATATAACACTCACTAAATAAAGGTAAATTGGCGAAATATTTTTTATAGAAGAAAAATTCATAGAACTATTATTTAAAGAAACTATCTACAAATTCATATTTGTTAAACACCTGTAAATCTTCTATTCCTTCACCTACTCCAATATATTTTACGGGAATTTTGAATTGATCTGAAATCCCAATAACAACACCGCCCTTGGCAGTTCCATCGAGTTTTGTAACTGCGAGTGAAGTCACTTCGGTAGCAGCAGTAAATTCTTTGGCTTGTTCGAAAGCGTTTTGTCCTGTTGAGCCATCAATAACCAATAAGACATCATGTGGAGCATCGGCAACCACTTTTTGCATCACGCGTTTTACTTTTGTCAATTCGTTCATCAGGTTGATTTTATTGTGCAAACGTCCCGCTGTATCTATGATAACAATATCGGCATTTTGAGCAACTGCTGATTGTAAGGTATCAAAAGCCACGGAAGCCGGATCGCTCCCCATATTTTGCCTTACGATAGGAACACCCACTCTATCTGCCCAAATTTGCAATTGATCGATTGCTGCTGCACGAAAAGTATCAGCCGCACCAAGAACTACTTTATAACCTGCTTTTTTGAATTGAAATGCTAGTTTACCAATAGTAGTGGTTTTCCCAACACCATTAACACCAACAACCATCAAAACATAAGGTTTTACATTTATTGGAATTACAAATTCAGTAGCTTCACCAGAATTAGTTTCCGAGAGTAAACCTGCAATTTCTTCGTGAAGAATTGTATTGAGCTCTTCAGTTCCTAGGAATTTATCTTCTGAAACGCGTTTTTCTATTCGGGTGATGATTTTTAGCGTTGTATTCACTCCAACATCAGAAGAAACAAGAATTTCTTCGAGATTGTCTAAAACATCATCATCAACCTTTGATTTTCCTGCAACGGCTTTGGTTAACTTAGAAAAGAAAGATGTTTTTGATTTCTCTAACCCTTTGTCCAAGGTTTGTTTCGCCTGTTCGCTAAAGATCGGGTCTTTTTTCTCTGAAGAAAATATTTTTTTAAAAAAGCTCATTATGGTATACGATTTACGGTATGCGATTTACGAATGGGTTCTTCAAAATTATAATCTATAGTAATTTAGATAATACGATGACAGCAATCCATTTCGACGGTAAATATAAAAAATAAAAAAGCTACTTCCGAATGAAAGTAGCTTTTCTATATAATGCGATTGTTAATTATTTCTTTTTCAAGAACTCATCAACTAATTCAGGAGCCATAATAGATTCTACGAATGTATATGCGCCAGATTTTGGAGATTTCACCATTTTGATGGCTTTTGATAATCTCTTAGAAGATGTCTGTAAGGATGCTACGGTTTTCTTTGCCATGATTCAAATGTTATTTGTGTTTTAATAAAATCTCTAATGTGAGCATTTGAGATTTTTAATAAAATCTCTAATTATTATTTAATTTCTTTGTGAACTGTTACACGTTTCAAGATTGGATTAAATTTTTTAATCTCTAATCTGTCTGGAGTATTTTTCTTGTTCTTTGTTGTGATGTATCTAGAAGTCCCTGCAACACCTGATGTTTTGTGTTCAGTACATTCTAAAATTACCTGGATTCTATTACCTTTGCTTTTCTTTGCCATCTTGATATATATTTAGGAATGGATTATTTAATAAATCCACCTGCTTGTGCTTTTTTCAAAACTGCAGTGATTCCATTTTTATTAATTGTTTTTACCGTAGATGCAGCTACTCTAAGAGTAATCCATCTATCTTCTTCTGGAAGATAAAAACGCTTTTTAACTAAGTTAACAGAAAATTTTCTCTTAGTTTTATTCATAGCGTGAGAAACGTTATTTCCTACCATCGCTCTTTTACCTGTAAGGTCGCAAACTCTTGACATTATCTTATCTTTTATCGTTATTCAAATCGAGGGTGCAAAGAAAAGAAAAATAAACCTATTTAGCAAAAAAATTATTGCACATTTTTTAAAATTTCTTTCCGCAACATTTCTAAGCTCTTCATCACGGTTCTATCTATCACTTTTTCACGGGGTTGACCAAAATTAAATTCTTCAATTAATACTTCATTTGGCGTTGCCAGTGCAATAAAAACAGTCCCTAGCTCGGCTTTCGAATCTCCTTTTGATGGCCCAGCATTTCCAGTAGTAGCAATTGCATAGTCGGTTTTCATCATCTCTTTGACATTAATTGCCATTTGCTTTGCCACTTCAGCACTAACAACAGAATGTTCTTTTATTAATTCTTCAGAAAGTCCCAAAACAGAAATTTTAGTTTCAGTAGCATAAGAAACAACGCTTCCCTTAAAATATCTTGAAGCTCCAGAAACGGAGGTTAAAACCTGCGCAATTTTCCCTCCTGTACAACTTTCGGCGGTCGAAATGGTTTTGTTTTGTTGTGTCAAAAGCCTTCCTAAAACTGTTTCAAGAGTTTCTTCATCATCAAAACCCACAATGAAATCCCCGATTATTTTAGACAAAGAAATTACATTTTCTTCAATGGATTTTTCCAAAATATCTTTGTCAGTTCCTCTCGCTGAAAGTCGTAACCTTACTCGGCCAGGACTAGGCAAATAGGCTAATTTTATATATTCGGGTAAATTATCTTCCCAGTTCTCAATACGTTCAGCAAGCATACTTTCGCCCATTCCATAAGTCAGGATTGTTTTATGAATGATATAGGGTCTTTTATATTCCTTAACAATTTTTGGAATAATCTCGTTTTCAACCAAATATTTCATTTCAAAGGGAACTCCCGGAAGCGAAACAAAAACGGTATTTTCTTTTTTCATCCACATTCCTGGCGCTGTTCCCACATGATTGTGAAGTACAGTACATTTTGAAGGAACTAAGGCTTGATCCTTATTAATCTGTGTGATGGCTCGCTTGTAAAAACCTTCTATAAGTTTCGTAACATGCTGAAGAACATTATCGTTTATAACCATTTCGTCATCAAAATAATCGCAGAAAGTTTTTTTGGTAATGTCATCCTTTGTAGGGCCAAGTCCACCAGTAATTATAATTAAATCCACTGTGTTTTGGAACTTTGCAAATGTTTCCAGAATGTGTTGCTTATTATCACTAATAGAAATCATTTCGTGAATTTCAACACCAATTCTGTCCAATGATTTGGCAATAAAAGCTGAATTTGTATCGACAATTTGTCCTATTAAAATTTCGTCGCCTATAGTAATTATGGCTGCTTTCATTTTCGATATTGATTTAGTATGGTATTATTGAAATAGAAAAAAATCTTCAAAAAGTTTTTAATTTGAAGAAATCAAAAGGCAATCTATAAATCAAAGTCTTTTTTCAACTCTTTTATAGCGTCTTCCACCTGATGTTTGACACTCTTAAACGTTTCTTTTATTTCTTTCTTTTCTCCTTCAGCTTTTGTCCAGGCTTCGATCTGAAGAATTTCTTCAAAAGCCACTTTTAAACCTAATAAATCAAGAGATGGTTTAACTTTATGCGCATAAGAGTAAGCATGCTTATGATCTTTCTTTTTGATCCCTTCTTTGATTTCTGCTATATCTTCCGGGATTTCGGTAACAAATAAAGTCACGATTTGCAGAACAAATTCCGGATCGTTATCTGAAAGTGCGTATACTTTTGCTAGGTTGTAATGTAGTGCCATTATTTTATTTGTATTCTAAATAGTTTATGTCCTTCTAAAAATCCTTCTAAAACATCGTCCGGATTTACAACCGCAACTCCTTCGGGAGTTCCGGTAAAAATAATATCACCAATTTTCAAAGTAAAATATCGAGAAATGAAAGAAATCAGTTCATCAATCTTCCATAACATGTAACTAGAATTACTTTTTTGAACGGTTTTATTATTGTTCGTCAATTCAAATGTAATATTTTCTAATGAATTAAATTGACTTTTTGGTAAAAATTCTCCTATGACCGCCGAACCATCAAACGATTTTGCCTTTTCCCAAGGCAATCCTTTGGCTTTTAATTGCTCTTGCACATCCCGTGCTGTAAAATCTATCCCCACACTAATTTCATCATAATACTTATGAGCAAACTTGGCTTCAATATGTTTTCCAACTTTATTTATTCTTACAATAATTTCAATTTCGTGATGAATATTATGCGAAAAATCTGGAATCACAAAGGGATGCTGCTTTAATAAAACTGCCGAATCGGGTTTCATAAATATAACCGGTTCCGTTGGTCTTTCGTTTTTCAACTCTTCTATATGATTGACGTAATTTCTCCCGATACAGATTATCTTCATAAATTTAGTATTCAGTGGTCAGTGGTCAGTGGTCAGGCTATAAAAGCTGAACACTGAATACGGGTCACTATTTAGTGTTTAATTTTCTCAACTTGATTGCCGTCAAAACTTTCTTAGTATATAGAGGAAAATCGGCATTTTGTATCCAGCTGAAATAACCCGGCTCAGTTTCTAAAACCTTGTCCACTTTAACACCTTTGTGTTTTCCAAAAGCAAAAATTTCATCGCCATCTTCATCAAAAGCAATCATTCCGGCAAAATCGGCAATTTTTTTTCTGGTGGTAAATTCAGATAATGATTTTATGTCGTTTTCAAGTTCCGGATATCGATCTAATTGAGCTAACATAATTTCATATGTTGCCATGGTATCCGCTTCTGCGGAATGGGCGTTTTCTATTTTTTTATTACAATAAAACTTCAAAGCCGCGCTCAATGTCCTTTCTTCCATTTTATGAAAAATAGTCTGAACATCTACTGAAACTCGATTTTTCATATCAAAATCAACTCCAGCACGAAGCAATTCTTCCGCCAATAATGGAATATCAAAACGATCCGAATTGTAACCCGCTAAATCCGAGTCTTTAATCATATTGTAAACCTGCGAAGCCAGCTCATTGAACGTTGGTTCATTAGCTACTTTCTCATTGCTGATTCCGTGAATAGCCGTAGATTGAGGTGGAATTGGAATAGTTGGGTTGACCAACCAAGTTTTACTTTCTTTATTTCCGTTAGGAAAAACTTTGAAAATTGATATTTCAACAATTCGATCTTTGGCGACATCAATTCCGGTAGTTTCTAGGTCGAAAAAACAAATTGGTTTGTTAAGCTTGAGCTCCATTTTTTAATTTTAGAATGACAAATATATCTTTTTGAACTTACCGTTCGTCGATTATTTAAAAAAATTTTAGACAAAAAACCCGACACTCTCTTGTAACTGTCGGGTTTTAATGTGTTTACTGTATTTAATTTAAAAATCTCTTTCTATATCAAAAGCTTCAAGATAATCCGCAACGCGTTTTACAAAGCTTCCTCCCAATGCACCATCTACAACACGATGATCATAGCTGTGCGACAGAAACATTTTTTGGCGAATGCCAATAAAATCACCTTCGGGAGTTTCAATAACAGCTGGAACTTTCCTAATTGCTCCAAGAGCTAAAATCCCAACTTGTGGCTGGTTGATAATGGGAGTTCCAAAAACACTTCCAAAAGTTCCCACATTGGTAACCGTGTAAGTTCCGCCTTGTGTATCATCTGGTTTTAGTTTTCCGGCTTTTGCTCTGCCTCCTAAATCATTCACGGCTTTTGCCATTCCAACTAAATTCAATTGGTCTGCATTTTTAATAACCGGAACTATTAAGTTTCCATTTGGTAATGATGCCGCCATTCCAAGGTTTATATTTTTTCTTTTTATGATAGTATCGCCATCGACAGAAATATTCATCATCGGGAAATCTTTCAATGCTTTGGCAACCGCTTCCATAAAAATTGGAGTATAAGTCAACTTCTCGCCTTCTCTTTTTTCGAAAGCAGTTTTTACTTTTTCTCTCCATTTTACAATATTCGTCACATCGACTTCGATAAACGATTGCACGTGAGCCGAAGTTTGTACCGATGCTACCATATAACCCGCAATTAACTTGCGCATTCTATCCATCTCGATGATTTCATCACCTCCATTTATGGAAATTGGCGCAGTAGTTTGTTGTTGGGTATTAGATCTTGGGTCTTGGGTTTTAGGTTGAGAAATTGATTCAACACTTTCGACTTTCGACTTTCGACTTTCGACAAATTTTAAAACATCTTCTTTAGTAACTCTTCCGTCTTTTCCGGAACCAGAAATATTTTCTAATTCAGCAACCGAAATACCTTCTTCTTTAGCAATATTTTTTACTAATGGAGAAAAGAATTTTTCAGAATCCGAGAAATTAATTGGAGATAAAACGGCTTCTTTGGCAACTTCAATACTTTTTTCAATAGCTGCAACTTCAACTGGAGCAGCAACTTCTTGTTTCTCAATTTCTGAAACTGAATCGCCTTCGGTTTCTATAATAGCTATAGTTTGTCCTACCTGAACCAAATCGTCTTTGCCAAATAATTGCTCCACTAAAACACCCGAAACTTCGCTTGGCACTTCGCTATCTACTTTATCAGTGGCAATTTCGAGCACTGCTTCGTCGGCTTCAATTTTGTCACCCACTTGTTTCAACCAGTTTGTAATGGTCGCTTCTGCAACGCTTTCTCCCATTTTTGGAAGTTTCAATTCAAATCTTGCCATATTATTAACCCAAAAGGTGATTTTGATTTTATGAATGCAAAATTAGTAATTATTTTTAGTTTTTGACTGATAATTGATAGTTTTTGGGTAAATCAAAAATCTGAAATCTGAAATCAAAAATCTGAAATCTTTACAACTTCTCCCCTATCAAAACTATTGTTGCTACCAATCAAATAATCAGATGATTCAGGAAGTATTTTAAAAGTAAAACCCCTGTTTTTATTAGCTTCTAAAGTTTTAATTATGGTAGTAAAATCGATATGATTTTGGTCGAAAATAATTTCAGTGTTTGCATTTTTCGCAAACGATTTCGTAATATTCTGGCGTTTCACTAATTTCCCCCATTGATTTTCTAATTTTTCTCTCAAAACCTCATCTTCAGACATAAGAATAAAATATTCAGGACTTGCCTTTGGTTTTGGTTTTCCCTGAAACATTTTGACCATTGAAAAAAATACAATTCCCATTTTCATAAAAACAGAAAATAGAAATGATATCCGAAAATGTTTTTTATAGAAGAAATTCATCGCTTGTTGATTCCGTTTCATATAAGTTCCGTCCTTTACCGTACTTTCCCCTTTATAATGTATAACTGAAGTTTCGTGGAAATAATAATTTGATTTTCCTTTTTTTAACGCCATATAAGACAAATCGATATCATCAGAATACATAAAACAATTTTCGTCGAAACCGCCAATTTCATTATACAAATCGCGTTTCATCAACATAAACGCACCCACTAGAATCTCGACTTTTCCGGTTTCATCTTCCGATAAATGACGCGCGTAATATTTTCCAAAAGCATTTGGAAAAAGTTTGTACAAACCCATAATTTTGGTAAATGCAACCCAAGGTGTAGGAACACCTCGTTTGCTTTCTGGTAAAAAATTTCCAGTTCCGTCAATGAGTTTTACACCTACAATTCCCAACTCTTTTTGTTTTTTGGCGAAAGCCAAGACTTTCGTAAAAGTATCTTCGGCGACAACTGTATCAGGATTTAGAATGCAAATGTATTCGCCTTTGGCAACAGCAACTCCAATGTTATTGCCTTTTGGAAAACCTGAATTTTCCTTGTTTTCGATTAGCTTCACGTTTGGAAAACGTCGCTTTATCATTGCACAACTGTCGTCTTGGGAATTGTTGTCGACAACAATAATTTCGCTGTCTGTATTTTCAAGTGCTTTTTGGACACTTAAAACACAAAGTTCGAGAAAAAAGCGAACGTTGTAATTGAGGATAATGACGGATAATTGCATAAGACAAATATAATTGAAATATAATGAACAAAAAAAGCTGTTTCATTACAAAACAGCTTTAGTATTGATTACGTATTAAATTTTATTTCCCCGCTTCTTTTTTAGCATCTTCCTTCATTTTGTTATTTGCGGTTATGGCAAATTCCACACGACGGTTTTGACTTCTTCCTTCGGGAGTGTCATTAGTTGCAATGGGCTCAGCAATTCCTAATCCAGTAGTTTTAAAACGGGAAGCAACTAAGCCTTTTGCAATTAAATAATTTTTAACTGATTCAGCTCTTTGTGCTGAAAGAGTCAAATTATATTCTGGACTACCAGTACTGTCAGTATAACCAAAAATTTCGATATTAGTATCCGCGTATTCAGTAAATACTGGAACCAATTTATCTAAATTTGTTCTTGCTTGCGTTGTCAATGTAGATTTGTTGGTGTCAAAACGAACCGCATTTTCGTTTAAGACCAAACGAATTCCTTCGCCTACTCTCTCCACATCTGCTCCTGGCAAGGCTTGATCAATTTCTCTGGCTTGCTTGTCCATTTTATTTCCAATCAAAGCGCCTGTTCCTCCACCAACTGCTGCTCCAATAAGCGCTCCGCCTGCTGTACCAATACCCGTATTATTCCCAATAATTCCTCCAATAAGTGCACCAGCTGCAGCACCAATACCAGCACCTTTTTGCGTGTTATTTGCGTTTTGTACTGAACTACAACTTGTAAAAAGTGTGGCTAACAGAAACAAACTGCTTATTCCTAAAATTGATATTTTTCTCATAATTGTTTAGTTTTAATTTATTTTTTCGAATTGATAAGTAACCTCTTTATTTTGACCACCAACATTTATTGTATCTATTAATTGAAAAGAAGTCGCTGTTTGATTTGCCACACGTAACAAATATCCTTGAGTGACTGTTTTTGATTTTGTTCCTGCCTCTACAATTTTAAGAACAAAAACACCTTCCTTATTAATACTCCAAACAATTGGTGAACTGAAAGCGGGACAACCTGAATTTGTCAAACTCATATTTCCTTTATTGTTGTTCGAAATGAAATGCCAAGTGCTTCCAACGAAACATTTAGAATCGGCTATTTGAAAAGAATTCACCACAATATAATCGGAACCAGGATAGGTTACGCTAGCAATTTTCCAATCTCCTTTGATTCCAACTTGAGAACTTTTATCCAACTTTGTACTTGCAACCGGCGTGCTTGTTCCTGAGACACTTTTACACGCAAAGAACAAAATTGCCACTATCATCAATGCAAATGTTTTTTTCATATTTATAGGTTTTTTTAAGATTAAACAAGCTACAAATTTACAATGTCGCAGCCAAAAAAAGTTTCAAAATAAAAAAAATTGTTTTAAAATTAACGTTTCCGACAATTTGTCACTTTGGTCGTAATTGGTATCTTATTTGAGTAAATAAAAAGAAATTGTAAAACTAAAAAATTAATAAATATGGCAACTGGACAAATTAACGTTTCGGTAGAGAACATCTTCCCTTTAATCAAGAAATTCTTGTACAGCGATCACGAAATATTCTTGCGTGAATTGATTTCGAATGGAACAGATGCTACCTTAAAATTAAAACATTTAACAAGCGTTGGCGATGCCAAAGTAGAATATGGCAATCCAATTATTGAAGTGAAAATTGATAAAGAAGGCAAGAAATTGCACATTATCGACCAAGGTTTGGGAATGACTGCAGATGAAGTAGAGAAATACATCAACCAAATCGCTTTTTCCGGCGCTGAAGAATTCTTGGAAAAATACAAAGATTCGGCTAAAGATTCTGGCATAATTGGGCATTTTGGTCTTGGATTTTATTCTGCTTTTATGGTAGCTTCAAAAGTTGAAATCATTACTAAATCATACAAAGACGAACCAGCAGCCCATTGGATTTGCGACGGAAGTCCTGAATTTACCTTGGAACCTTCAGACAAAACCACTCGTGGAACTGAAGTTGTTTTGCACATTGCCGAAGATTCATTAGAATTTTTGGAAGATTACAAAATCAAGGAATTGTTGAATCGTTACAACAAGTTTATGCCTATTCCAATTAAATTTGGAACCAGAACAGAGAAAATCGAACAAAAGAAAGGTGAATTTGTTGAGTCTGAAAACAAAGAAGAAATTTTCACTGAAGTTGAAGTAGACAATATCATCAACAACCCAAATCCGGCTTGGACAAAACAACCAACGGAATTGTCAGAAGAAGATTACAAAAGTTTCTACCACGAATTGTATCCAATGCAATTTGAAGAGCCATTATTCCATATACATTTAAATGTAGATTATCCTTTCAACTTGACCGGAATTTTGTATTTCCCAAAATTGGGTTCCGATTTGCAAATCCAAAAAGACAAGATTCAATTGTACCAAAATCAGGTTTATGTAACCGATAATGTCGAAGGAATAGTTCCTGAATTCTTGACGATGTTGAAAGGTGTGATTGATTCACCGGATATTCCTTTGAATGTTTCACGTTCCAGCTTGCAAGCGGATGCGGCAGTGAAGAAAATTTCAAACTATATCACCCGTAAAGTAGCTGATAAATTGAAATCCTTGTTTACCGAAAACCGCGAAGAATTCGAGAAAAAATGGAATGATATCAAAATCGTTTTGGAATACGGAATGCTTTCTGAAGAGAAATTCTATGAAAAGGCAGGTGCTTTCGTTTTGTATCCAACGGTGGATGACAAATACTTTACTTTGGACGAATTGAAAGAAAATCTAAAGGAAACACAAACCGACAAAGACGGAAAACTAGTTGTTTTGTATGCCGGAAATAAAGAAGCGCAACACTCTTATATTGAAATTGCTAAAGAAAGAGGATACGAAGTATTGCTTTTGGATTCGCCAATTATCCCGCATTTAATCCAAAAAATTGAAGGAGACAATCAAAATCTAAGTTTCGTCAGAGTCGATTCAGATCATATTGATAATTTGATTAAAAAAGAAGAAACTACCATTTCTAAATTGTCAGATGAAGAAAAAGAAAGCTTAAAAACAGTCTTGGAAGGTTTTGTTCCAAAGCAAAAATATTCGGTTCAATTGGAAGCAATGGACAGCCAAGCAGCACCTTTCATCATCACGCAACCAGAGTTTATGCGTCGAATGAAAGAAATGAGTCAATCAGGTGGTGGCGGAATGTTCGGAATGGGAAATATGCCGGAAATGTATAATTTGGTTGTAAATACCAACTCCGATTTGGCTACCAATATTCTGAATACACAAGACAAAACAGCACAGGAAAGTTTGATAAAACAAGCTTTGGACTTGGCTAAATTATCGCAAAACCTTTTGAAAGGCGAAGAACTTACCGCTTTTGTAAAAAGAAGTTTTGAGATGATAAAATAAGACGTTAAGATAATAGACGGATTGATAAAAGACCTGCAACTGAAAATTTGCAGGTTTTTTTCATTTATAAGAATTGTACTTTTGAAAAAAAAATGTCGAACTTTGAATGTTTACAATTAAAATTTTAATAAAATGACCCTACACATAGAAACTCCTGCCCTTCTTTTTTCAGCTACTTCATTGATTTTATTGGCTTACACGAATCGGTTTCTGACCATTGCCCAAATCATAAGGAAATTAAAAAAAACCTATGATGAGGAAGAAAACAAAAGCGTTTTATTGGAAATTAAAAATCTCAACTTGCGCTTGACACTCATCCGATATATGCAAATGTTTGGTGTATTGTGTTTATTCTTGTCCGTTTTTGCGATGCTTTTACTGTTTATGGAGCAGCAAACATCAAGCATTTATCTTTTTGGACTAAGTTTACTTGCATTGCTCATCTCGTTGGGAATATCCTTTTGGGAAATCAGCATTTCTATAGATGCGTTGCGCTTGCATTTGGGTGATTTAACGGAGAAAAAGAAATAATAATTTAATGTTTCTTAATTCCATAAACTATCTTTTTAAAGAAAAATGAGCCTTAAATTCTTTGTTTACGCCTATTACATCCTGATATAATATCTTAAACCAATAATCCGTTGCTGGTAAAACGTGACTATTGTATATACCATCCCAGCCCTCTCCAAGCGGAGCTATTTCCTTTAAAAGCTTGCCATATCTATCATAAATAAAAATAACGCTTTTATCAGGTTTAGGCAAACCACTTATGTTCCAAGTATCGTGAAAACCATCTCCATTTGGTGTGAAAAATCTAGGGTAATTTAATACCGTAACATCCAATATAAAATTATTGCAACCCAGATTATCTATCACGTTTACGACATATTCTCCTCCTTGGGAAACGCTAAAAATATTACTGTTTTGAAGAAGTCCATCGTTTAATTGATAGGAGTAATTACCCAATCCGCTGGTTACCGTCACGATAATTTCTTGCTGATTGTCAAAATCAGTTCCAACTGTGGCTGCAGCAGTCGCTTCATTTGACTCTTTAACATCTGCAATTAAAATTTTGACACAACCTCCTGATAGATCTGTTGCTATAACCTTATATATCCCTAGTGTACTGGCAGGATAAGAAGACGTTGTGGCACTAATAGGATTGCCATTAAATGTCCAGGCAAAACTGTATTGAGATGGAGACAAGTTAGAATCGATCGTTACGGGTGCTATTAGTAAACCCGCCTTGTTGATACATAAATAATAATTTTGATTGGTTATTACATTATTTATAACCGTTATCGTTAAAGTTGTGATCGTGGCGCATTGTCCAGCTGTCGGAGTGAAAGTATAGATTTTTGTTGCCATGTTGTCCAAGGCTGGCGACCAGGTTCCCGTAATCGAATTGTTTGAAGTCGTTGGCAAAGCTGATAAACTTCCTCCAGAACATATGGGAGAAACTGCCGTGAATGTTGGCAACACATTTGGATTAACCGTTATCGTTAAAGTTGCGGCCGTGGCGCATTGTCCAACTGTCGGAGTGAAAGTATAGATTTTTGTTGCCGTGTTGTCCAAGGCTGGTGACCAGGTTCCCGTAATAGAATTGTTCGAAGTCGTTGGCAAAGCTGATAAACTTCCTCCGGAACATATGGGAGCAACTGCTGTAAATGTTGGGGTTGTACCGGAAGTTACATTCACGATTACAGTATCTGTTTTATCAATACTACAAGAATTTGTTGCATTTAATGTCAGCGTAATGGATCCTGTTGCAGTAGGATCGATAGTATAATTAGTCCCTAATGTGGTTGAGGAAAAAAAACTTCCACTTGGTGCTGTCCAACCTACCGTTTGTTGCCCTTGTGCAATTCCTAGTAAAGAAATTGTTGCACCAGCACAAGCACTTATTGGCGAATTCCCTGCATCAACCGAAAAAATATCAACTGGAGCTACGCAACCATTATTTACATAAGAAGGTATTCCTGATGGAGTAAAATTAACAGTTGCACCATTTTCAGCATAAGAATTCCCCGAAGTATCAATTAATGATGACCGCTGATACGTTACGCTATCGCTACAACCACCACCAAATGACATTGAAAGTGTTCGTAAACCCGAGGTACTATTATAGTTAGCAAAATGGCCTGTAGTGGTCGAGGCATTATCCTGAAAAATAATATAGATATCTTCTGTTATGGATCCAAAATCATTTAAAGCAATATCAAAATTAAAACTGGTAACCAAAATGACTTTAGCATTTGCCGGAAGAACACCTGAAGTGGGTTGAATTAACTGACCACAACCACCAGCGGCAGTAATTTGTAAATTTAAATCATCAACTTTAGATTGTGTGGTAGCATTTTGAACAAGTCCTTGCCAAGAATTATTTGGCCAATTAACTGATAAACTACTAGTATTTATGGGCGCAGCACCCACTTTAAAGCGTACCATCTCATTTAGGCCTTCATCGCTGCCTGTATCGCAAGCATCGACTAAAATACTTTCAATTTGAAGACACTGTGAAAAAGTTTTTTGATTGAACAAAAAACTCAAAAAGACAAAGAAAATGATTTGCTGCAGACTAACTTTTAATTTCATGCTTACTATTTTAACTTGGGGTAATATAATAATGCCATTTATTTTTAGAGAATTTGTAACTGTAGGTTCTCCCTAAAAAAATTAAAGCCGTTAATTGAAATTAACTATACGAATATAATTCTTTTTTTAAGATGATTAAAATTTTATTTCTACATCATCCCTAATCTAAAAACATCCATTTATGGCTTATTTCACTATCAAAAACTCACTTCGTCTGTTTTGAGCGTGTTCTTGTTCAGTACATTTATCTTGACAGTTTACTTTTGGCTCAGTTTCTCCATAACCATTACCCGATATTCTGCCAGCATTTATGCCTTTTGAAATTACATATTGAACGGTAGATCGTGCTCTTCTTTCTGATAAATTCATATTATACTTGTCATCGCCTCTATTGTCTGTATGCGATTTTACAGCTATAACAAGTTGCTTGTTGCTTTGCATTACCTGAACTAATTTATCCAATTCAAAAGCAGCCTCTCTGGTAATATTACTTCTGTCAAATTCAAAATAGATTTCTTTTAACACAATTTCGGTTGGTGTTATTATGGCGTCTATTGGTCTCAGTGTAGCATTTATTGTAGCCTTACCACCTTTGTTCGATGGCATTTCAAACACACCGCCTTCGCAACCTTCTTTTACTGCTTGTATCGTGTAGGATTTGTTGCAATCTAAGTCAGAAACTACTTCACCGTGGACTGAAGTGATTTTTGTCTCTACAGTATTTTTCTTGTCGTCCAGAATTGTTACTGTGGCGCTTTCCAATACTTGCCCCGTTGTGGCATTCGTCACAATGGTTGTGGCTTCGACGGTACAAACCGGATGTGCAGCATAAATATCATCATTTCCTGTTCGATTGCTCGAAAAGAAACCAATATTTTTTTCCTTATTAAAACTGAATGAAAAATCATCTTCCTCACTGTTTACAGGTTTTCCAATGTTTTTTGCTTTTGCTGATATTGTTGAATTTAAGTCTATCGAAAACACATCCAACCCTCCCAATCCTTGCTTTCCGCTGGATGCAAAATAGAGAATATTGTCATCCGATATAAACGGAAATTGTTCGCTAGCCTCCGTATTTACTGATTCGCCCAAATTTTCTGGTTTACCATAGCTATCATTAGCGATTACGGCGACTTTCCAAATGTCATTATTGCCTTTTCCGCCTGGCATATTTGAACTGAAATACAATGTTTTTCCGTCTTTGCTTATGCTGGGATTACTGGTTGAATAATTTTTGCTATTGAATGGCAATGCCATTATGTTCTTCCATTTTCCTTCGCTCTTTGTAGCTTTAAATAGATTAACCTGTCCCAACTTGAGGTTGTTTTTCTTATCTTTTTCAAAAATTTTTATGGAGAGACTTTCTCTGGCAAAATACATTGTGTTACCATCGCTGGTTATGCAAGCTGGTCCGTCGTGCCATTGCGTATTAAATTCCGTAACTTCTGTTGGCGCTTCAATTGTGCCGTCTTGGTTGAATACTGCTCTGAAAATATCCAAATAAGGTTCTTCTTTTATACCGTCAATTTTTTTTGATTTTTGTCTGGCACTTGCAAAGTACAACTGGTTGTCATTTGTCAACACAGCTCCAAATTCTGATTTATCACTGTTAATTGTCAATTTTTCAATTTCAAAAACTTTTCGTTTTTCTAGGAGTTGCAATAAATAGTTAGGATTTTCCTGGTATGCTTTGGCTCTTTGGTCATTTTTAGCCTTGCTAGCAAAAGTTGCTATTTGAGTATTAGCTTCTTCATATTGCCTATTAGCTATAAGCATTTGAGCATATTTGTAATAGGTTTCAGCGTCTTGCGGCGTGGTTATTGTTTTTGCATACCACTTTATTGCCTCAACAGGATTGAACATATTGTAGTAACTATCTGCTAATTGCTTGCAGATATAGTTGTCTTTTTTTCCATTCTCAACTAGTTTTAAATACTCTTTTGTTGCCTGAACATATTCAAATTGTCGAAACAATTTATCGGCTTTTAAGGTTTCTTTATTTTGTGCTTTTAAAGTTATTGTGCTTACTAACACAAAACTCCATAAAATATATAAATTCTTCATTATTGGTTTTGTTTTTATGTTAGAAATACCTTGGTGAACGGGAGACTTTTTTGGCAATATTCAAATCAAAAAGCAGAATAATCTCGTGCGAAGATGGCGTCGTGATATTTAAATCAGAAACCACTTGATCATAAGCATAGCCAATTCTCAGAACTGGACTGATGGCAAAGTTTATCATTGCGCCAAAACTGTCGTCTAATCGATAGGTCGCCCCGATTTCAAATTTCTCGTTAATCAAAAAGTTGGTCGAAAAATCTAATGATACCGGTGCATTTAATGCTGATTTCAGCATCACGAATGGCTTAAATTTTAATGTTGGATTTAAATCAAAAACGTAACCTCCGGTCAAAAAGTAGTGCTGAACTTCGGAACCGTATTTCACACCGTTGTAATCTAAGTGAGTAGATTTAATCATATTGGGCACTGAAAAGGCTATATAATACTTATCCGTATAATAAAAAATACCTGTTCCAATATTGAAATTAATAGTATTGGTATCCTGCTTAAAAGCATCGTCATCAGGAAATGGAAGAGAATAGGCAATATCGCTATTCAATCCAATTTTCTGAAAAGTGGCTCCGGCTTTCAGCCCAAAAGCCAATCGATGTTCTCCTCCTAAATTTAACGTATAAGATAAATCCGTATAGATATTTTGCTCTTTTACAGGGCCCATTTCATCGGATATCATGGATAATCCCAATCCTAAATTTTTACCTATCGGACTCGATCCTGATAATGTAAAAGTACTTGGTGCCCCCTCGATATTTACCCATTGCTTTCTATATAGCAAACTAAATGATAAGTTTTCTTTTGAACCTGCATAAGCTGGATTTATTACATTCATATTATACATGTACTGTGTATAATGTGGGTCTTGTTGCGCATTACCATCTAGAATAGCGATTAAAACTATTAGGATGGTGATATATATTTTCTTCATTTTTATTGTTTTCTATTAATGTATACCCAACCTGTTGCACTTGTACCATCCACTTTATGAATAGAATAAAAATACGTGCCATCAGGAAGTTCGTCACCTCCATTGGATTGTCCGTGCCATTCTTTGGTGTAATTGGAAAAACTGTACACTTCAGTACCATATCTATTGAAAATGTGCAGTTCTTCGACTCCCAAACCGGTTAAATCAAACTCATCATTTTTAGAATCACCATCAGGAGAAATTCCTTTTGGAATAGCACAAAAAGCACCATAAACAATGCTGTTTTTTGTATTTGTACAACCATCACTCGAGGTTATTGTCAAAGTATAAGTTAGAGGAAACGCTTCTACAACTGAAGTGGAAGCTAGTAAACTAGAAACGTTTAAGGCAGCTTCATTTGAACCAATATTATTTCCAAGATTGTCTTTCCATTGGTAAGTTGCTGTTGTGCTGTTGTACGAATTTGAAAGAGGCTTGGATTCTATTATATAAGAACCATTCACACAATTGCCTGTAATTTCAAAATCTATCCCACTTTTAACGGTAACTGACAAAGTTGTTGTCGTTGCGCATTGCCCAACTGTCGGTGTGAAAGTATAGGTTTTAGTTGCCGTATTATCTAAAGCTGGCGACCAGGTTCCTGCAATCGAATTGTTTGAAGTCGTTGGCAAAGCTGATAAACTGCCTCCGGAACATATTGGCGAAACTGCCGTGAATGTTGGAGTAATCAATGGATTCACAGTTATCGTCAAAGTTGCAGTCGTGGCGCATTGACCAACTGTTGGTGTGAAAGTATAGGTTTTAGTTGCCGTATTATCCAAAGCTGGCGACCAGGTTCCTGCAATCGAATTGTTTGAAATCGTTGGCAAAGCCGATAAACTTCCTCCGGAACATATGGAAGGAACTGCTGTGAATGTTGGAGTAATCAATGGATTCACAGTTATCGTCAAAGTCGCAGTCGTTGCACATTGACCAACAGTTGGTGTGAAAGTATAAATTTTTGTTGCGGTATTGTCCAAAGCTGGCGACCAGGCTCCCGTAATCGAATTGTTTGAAGTCGTTGGCAAAGCCGATAAACTTCCTCCGGAACATATTGGCGAAACTGCCGTGAATGTTGGTGTTATTAATGGATTCACTGTTATCGTCAAATTCGCAGTCGTGGCGCATTGCCCAACTGTCGGTGTGAAAGTATAAATTTTTGTTGCGGTATTGTCCAAAGCTGGTGACCAGGCTCCCGTAATCGAATTGTTTGATGTCGTTGGCAAAGCCAATAAAATTCCTCCAGAACATATTGGCGAAACTGTCGTGAATGTTGGAGTAATCAATGGATTCAATGTTATCGTCAAAGTCGCAGTCGTGGCGCATTGACCAACAGTTGGCGTGAAAGTATAAATTTTTGTTGCCGTATTGTCTAATGATGGCGACCAGGTTCCCGTAATCGAATTGTTGGAAGTCGTTGGCAAAGCCGATAAACTGCCTCCGGAACATATGGGAGCAACTGCTGTGAATGTTGGAGTTGTACCGGAAGTTACATTCACAGTTATCGTACTCGTTTTAGTAATACTACACGTATTTGTAGCTGACAGCGTTAACAAAATTGAACCTGAAGCTGAAGGGCTTAGGGTATAATTTGTAGCCAAAGTAGCAGCAGATGTAAAACTTCCACTTGGAGCCGACCAAGCCACAGATTGTTGTCCTAGAGCGTTTCCCAATAAAGAAATTGTTGAACCTGCACAAGTATTAATCGGAGAACTTCCCGCATTGACTGTAAAGACTTCTACCGGAGCTACGCAACCATTATTAATATATGTAGGAGTTCCAGATGACGTAAAGTTTACAGTTGCACCATCATTTAACGCTGCATTACCACCATAAAAACCGTTTGTATTTACTAATAAAGAACGCTCGTAGGACACAGTATCACTACACCCTGTGAAAGAAATCACAAGAGTTCTTGAGCCTGTAAGAACATTATAGTTAGCAAAATGACCGGTTGTATTTGCTGGATTGTTCTGAAAAATAATATAAATATTTTCATTAATGGCTCCAAAATAATTTAAAGCTACATTAAAATTGTAGCTGGTTACCAAAATCACTTTTGCGTTTTCTGGAAGCAATCCTCCTAATGGCTCAATCAATTGTCCACAACCACCAACACTGTTGATTTGGGCATTCAAGGTGGCTACTTTAGAAATGGTAGTTGCATTTTGGATAAGTCCTGTCCAAGAATTACTTGGCCAATTTACAGATAAACTACTTGTATTTATGGCCGCAGCACCCACTTTAAAGCGTACCATCTCATTTAGGCCTTCATCGGTACCTGTATCACAGGCATCGACTAAAATACTTTCAATTTGAAAACACTGTGAAAAAGTTTTTTGATAGGAAAAAAGGCTAAAAACAATAAAAAAAACCAGGTTTAAAGTAAATCTATATTTCATTAATTTTGCAATTTAAAAAGGAATGTAATGTATCATAATTTTAGACTTTACAATACATCTTTGTATTAATTAATCATTATTTATTTAAAAACCATTTATTTAAACTTAATTTTAATAAAATATTAATTATATAATAAAAAAACAACTTGATACAACACCATCAAAAAAAATAAAAAATATGGAGCTAAACCCAATTTCTGCAACCCAAAAAAAACGTCTTTACAAATTAGCTTTCGGATTGGCACTTTTCACGATTATATACAACATCATAGAAGGACTTGTTTCTGCTTATTTTGGTTATGAAGATGAAAGTTTAGCATTATTTGGTTTTGGAATAGACAGTTTTATAGAAGTAATTTCCGGACTTGGAATTGCCCATATGGTGCTCCGCATTCAGTCAAATCCTAATAGTAATAGAGACAGTTTTGAAAAAACCGCTTTACGAATAACAGGATTTTCATTTTATGCACTGGTTATCGGAATGGTAACATCTGCTTTTTATAACATTTGGACAGGAAACAAACCCGAGACTACTTTTTGGGGAGTCATAATTGCTCTTGCTTCCATCATAATAATGTGGGTATTAATTATAGAAAAGAAAAAAGTGGGAAAAGAATTAGACTCCGAAGCCATCCTCGCTGATGCTGAATGTACAAAAGTTTGCATTTATATGTCTATCGTTTTACTAATTAGCAGCGGAATATATGAACTGACAAACTTCGCTTATATTGACAGTTTTGGAACACTTGGACTCGCTTATTTTGCGTTTAAAGAAGGTAAAGAATGTTTCGAAAAAGCGAAACACAATAAATATTGCTCTTGCGAACACGACTAAAATTTGAATAAGAAGCAGTTGAAATATTGTTCTAAAAAACTTAAAACTTGTACCATTCAACTCATAACTATACCCTATTTTTACACCTCACTAAAAAAAAATAAAAATGTTTGATATTTCTTTAACAGAATGGGTAGGTTACTTAGCATCATTAGTATTAATGATTTCATTTCTAATGAAAAATATTAATACATTACGAATCATAAATTCAATTGGAGCAATATTATTTGTTGTTTATGGTATTATGTTAGTGACATCCTGGCCAATAATCATTTCCAATACCTTCATATTAGGAGTAAATATTTATTACTTAACAAAACATTTCCGAAGCAACTGATTTCAATTCTCATCGATAAAATAAATTTTGGACCTGCTGACCTAAACATCTAATAAGTAGGTGTTTAAGTGAGTAATTTAACGAATAATTTTGGTTTAGATAATCTTTTAACTTAATTTCGTTTTAATTAACAATCTAAATTTAACATTATGAGAAAATTATTGGCTGAATTTTTTGGTACGTATTGGTTAGTTTTTGGTGGTTGTGGTAGCGCACTTTTTGCTGCCGGAATTCCTGATTTAGGAATTGGATTCGTAGGGGTTTCTCTTGCATTTGGTTTAACAGTTTTGACAATGGCATATGCTGTAGGCCATATTTCTGGGGGTCATTTTAATCCAGCAGTTTCTTTTGGATTATGGGCTGGAGGCCGTTTTTCTGCCAAAGAATTAGTGCCTTACATTATTGCACAATGTATTGGAGCTGTTGCAGCTGCAGGGACATTATTCGCTATCGCTTCTGGAAAAGCTGGTTTTGCAATTGATGCTACTAAAGCTGGTGCTTTTGCTTCCAATGGTTTTGGTGCTTTTTCTCCTGATGGTTATTCTATGCAATCGGCTTTTATAGCAGAATTTATGTTGACACTATTTTTTCTTCTTGTGATTCTAGGCGCAACTGATAAATTTGCTAACGGAAAATTTGCTGGTATCGCAATTGGATTAGCTTTAACATTAATTCACTTAATCAGTATTCCTATTACTAATACTTCTGTAAATCCTGCTCGTTCTTTGTCTCAGGCATTATTTGTAGGCGGAGAGCCATTATCTCAAGTTTGGTTATTCTGGCTTGCGCCAATATTAGGCGCAATTGTAGCTGGTTTGATATATAAAAATCTACTGCAAGACAATTCAGAGGCTTAATCCATTTTTAAAATATATTTTAAAGAGAAAAGTAAATGTAAAATCTTCACTTTTCTCTTTATTTTTGTATAATGAATTTACTTTTTCAATCGGAACCAATAATTCTCCATTTGCCAGATGCAGAAATTATTTATTATCCTCATTTTTTTGACAAAAATGAGGCCGATGCTATTTTTGCTCAATTAACAGATGATATTCCTTGGCAACAGGATGATATAAAAGTTTTTGGAAAAATACATCCACAACCTCGTCTAACAGCTTTATTTGGAAATGAAGGAAAACCGTATTCTTATTCGAATATAAAAATGCAGCCACATCCTTGGAACCTGCTTTTGCAAAAGATAAAATCCAATGTCGAAAGTGTTACCGAAACGAATTTCACCACAGTTTTACTCAATCAGTATCGCGACGGAAAAGATAGCAACGGCTGGCATGCTGATAACGAAAAAGAATTAGGAACAAATCCCGTAATTGCCTCAGTGAGTTTTGGTTCAGAGCGTGTTTTTCAGTTGAAACATAATTCATACAAAGACCAGAAAAAAAGCATCCTACTCGAACATGGAAGTTTATTGATAATGAAAGGAACAACCCAGCATTTCTGGAAACACCAAATTCCGAAAACGTCAAAACCAATTGGTTCCAGAATAAATCTAACATTTCGCGTAATTGAATAATTAAGATGATATAAAAATCATTAGATTTGAAACCAAATATTTGAATTATGAATGAAATCGTTTCTTATTTTTCCTCTATTCCTTCATCCCATAGAAGTCTAATTCTAGTAAGCGGAATCACTATTTTTTGGCTGATAGAAAATGCTTTTCCTTTATTTAAGTTTACTTATAAAAAATGGCATCATGCCGGGATAAACCTGTTTCTAACACTAACAACCATTCTTATTAATTTTTCTTTAGCCTTTATTTTATTAAAAACTTCCGATTGGACTATTACCAATAATTTTGGCGTTTTACAATGGCTCCCGTCAATGCCTTTATGGTTTTATGCACTGATTGGGTTGTTATTAATGGATTTAATCGGAGCTTATTTGGTGCATTTAATTGAGCATAAAGTCAAATTTCTTTGGCGATTTCACTTGATTCATCATACTGATACTTGGGTCGATACAACTTCGGGAAACAGACATCATCCAGGAGAAAGTGTCATCCGATTTGTGTTTACAACTCTCGGTGTTTTAATTGTTGGTGCACCAATGTGGCTCGTTTTTATGTATCAGACAATATCCGTTGTTTCCACACAATTCACTCATGCTAATATTGCGTTGCCTAAAAAATTAGATGTTTTTTTGAGTTATTTAATAGTTTCACCAGATATGCACAAAGTGCACCATCATAATACATTGCCTTATACTGACAGTAATTATGGAAATATTTTTTCGATTTGGGATCGAATATTTGGCACATTTATGACAATTTCAAAAGACAAAATCATATACGGAATTGATACCTATATGAAGACTGAAGAGAACAATCAATTGAATAATTTATTAAAAATACCATTCCAAGAACATCGTTCTGCAGAAAATATCAAAAAACCATAAAAAAAATTGGCTTTAGATAAAAAAGTAATTATTATTTTTATTAATATTGGTCAATAATTTGAAAACAAACCTATTAATCAATAACCTTTAAATAATTGAATTAATTTTCACCTAATGAAGAAGAGTAACCGCACAGAATTAAACTGGGAACAAACAGAAAAACTTGTTACGTTTGCCTTAGAGGAAAAAAACCCTTTTGAAATTATCAAAAAAGAATTTGGCTTAGCCGAAAAAGAGGTTCTTGAGATCATGAAAAAAAAGATGCCCGCAGAAAAATTTGAAATGTGGAAAAAGAAAGCTTTAGCAAGTAAGCCTAAACCTAAACCTGCTAAAATTGATGATTTTGACGAAGAATTAGACGGTAAATATTATATAAAAAATAAACTAGATTAAAAATTAAACTCCTGAATATCAGGAGTTTTTTTTATTATTACTTTTCCAAATCCATAATATCCACAATAGGCTGTAACAATCTCATCCTTTCAAAGTCAAATAGTCAAACTAATAATCAAAATAAATGAAAAAAATAATTTTTGCACTTGCATTCGCATCAGCTCTATGGGGCTGTAAAACTACGAGTTCTTCTGTTGCCTCTTCTATAAAAGAAGAAGTTCAGGTTAACATTAATCTAAATGAAATAAAAGAAGACAAAGTTTTGGTTACTGTAAAATCTCCAAAAATCAAAACAGATGAAATCACCTATCACGTTCCAAAAACAGTTCCTGGAACCTATTCAGAAGATAATTTTGGAAGATATATAGTTGATTTAAAGGCCTTTGATAAAAAAGGGAATTTATTGACTGTAAAAAAAACAGATGAGAATTCTTGGTCAATTGCCAATGCGAAAAACTTGGATAAAATTACTTATTTGGTAAACGATACTTACGATACCGAAAAAGGTAGAGGTTTTGGTAGTCAAGATATTTTTTCACCGTCAGGATCGAATATCGATACAGGCAAAAATGTAATGCTCAACACACATTGTTTTGTGGGTTATTTTACAAATTTTATGACCACTCCTTATAAAGTAAATATTTCGCATCCATCAGAACTTTGGGGAGCAACTTCAATGACTGACCAAGACCCGGCTACAACAAACGATTTGTTTGTGACTTCACGTTATGCAGAATTAGTTGAGAATCCAATTATGTATTCTAAACCAAATTATACCTCCTTTGCTGTTGATGATATGGAAATTCAAATTGCGGTTTATTCTCCTAACGGAAAAATTACTGCCGAAAGCATTACACCTGAAATGAAAAAGGTAATGACAGCTCAAAAACATTTTTTAGGTTCAATAAATACTACCAAGAAATACAGTGTATTATTGTATCTATCTACAATGAAAGATGACGCTCAGGGTTTTGGAGCATTGGAACACCCAACTGCAACAACTGTTGTTTTTCCTGAAATGATGCCTACAGAGGCATTGACCAAAGAGCTGAAAGATGTTGTTTCGCATGAGTTTTTTCATATTGTAACGCCATTGACGATTCATTCTGAAGAAATTCAAAATTTCGATTATAATGCACCAAAAATGTCCGAACATTTATGGATGTATGAAGGTGTTACCGAGTATTTTGCTAACCTTTTTCAAATCAATCAAGGATTAATTGATGAAAGTGAATTTTACACCAGAATTGCTGGAAAAATTGAAAACGCAAACAAAATGAATGACACAATGCCATTTACAACAATGAGTAAAAATGTATTTGTAGAGCCTTATAAAACGCAATATTTGAATGTGTACGAAAAAGGAGCATTGATAGGAATGTGTTTGGATATAATTATTAGAGAAAATAGCAATGGTAAAAGAGGTATTCTAGACTTAATGCAGAAATTATCTAGTGAGTATGGCGTTTCCAAAGCATTTAATGATGATGAACTTTTTGCAAAAATCACCGAATTGACTTATTCTGAAGTGGGTGATTTCTTAAAAACCTATGCTTCTGGACCAACTCCTATTCCATATGATACGTATTTAGCAAAAGTTGGAGTGACAAAATCGACAACAAAAGTACCAACAAATGTTTTCTTAAAAGGTCAAGTACCTTACATTACAGTAAACCATTCGACCAAAGAAATCAATATTATTCCAAATATAGAATTAAATGATTTCTATACCAATCTTGGTATAAAAGGTGGAGATATCTTGTTGGCAATCAATGATAAAGTTTATTCTTTAGAAAACATTTATGATATGATTATGGAAAGCGAAAAGTGGAAGGAAAACGACCCTATTAGTGTAAAAATAAAACGTGAGGGTAAAGAACAAATCATTAAAGGAAAAGTAAAACTTCCATATGAAGAAAAACAAAGTTTCAAAGCAACAGATGCGGCAAAAGCAACATTGAAAGAAGCTTGGTTAAAAGAATAAAACAAATCATTAATTCATAAAATCCCAATTTATTTCAGATAGATTGGGATTTATTATGAAATCGCCATTAATAGGTCGTTTGCGCAAGCAATCACCAAAAAAAACCGATACCATATAGGACCGCTAAAAAATAACTTTTACATATATGAAATTCCGACAGTACAATAGCTGCTATTTCCAACAATTTGCTTTATTTTGCAAAAAATAAAAATACTAATGAAAAAATCTATTCTGGCCTTCTTTACTCTTCTGCTTTTAGCTTCTTGTAACAAGGAAGTATCAAAAACAAATCTACATCTTACCGGAAATATCAAAGGTTTAAAAAAAGGAACTTTATACATACAAAGAGTGGTCGATACCAGTCTTGTTGCAATTGACACCATTACTATTGATGGTGATTCAAAATTTGAAACTGACATAGACTTGAAATCAGCTGAGATGCTCTATTTATTTTTAGACAGAGGGGTGACAAATTCAATGGACAATAATATTTTGTTTTTTGCCGAACCTGGAAATATAAATATTGACACCAACCTGGATTCTTACATTTCAAGCGCGAAAATAACTGGTTCTAAAAATCAAGAAAAATATGAAGAGTATCTAAAAATAAACACACGTTTTAGAGATGAAAATCTCGATATGATTGAACAAAAATTCAATGCCATCAAAAGCAATAACTCAAAAGCATTAGATAGTATAAATATAAAACAGGATAACAACACCAAACGTAAATATTTATTCGCCACTAATTTCGCTATAAATAATAGAGAATACGAAGTATCTCCATACATTGCTCTATCTGATATTTATGATATCAATATCAAATATTTAGATACCATTCAAAAATCAATGTCGCCAAAAGTGGCTCAATCGCTTTACGGCAAAAAACTAACTCAATATGTAGCAAAAATTAAAGTTCAGAAATAAACTTAATTTAGCCCTATAAATACAAAACCAGTCTTGTTTTTGAAACAAGACTGGTTTTGTATTATAAACAGAAATATTTATCTAAGACCAACCGTTATTGCGGCAATAATTACACCTGCAAAAATCAAAGCATAAATACATAACATAATTACTGCGAAAATTCCAATAAACTTATAATGTGATTTCAAATATTCGAATGATTTCGCTAGTGTTTCCGAATCATTATCACGAAAAGCGGTCCTTAAATTGAAAGCAAACCTATTCAGATAATATATCGGAAAGAAATAAAGTGTAGCTATTATCAAATATAAAGCTGTTATAAACGACCCTCCCACCGAAGCAAAAGAGCCCATTTCCCGACTCATATTGCTCATAAATGCAAACAGTGTTCCTGCAAAAATTGCTGCCAAAACAATTAAACCAATTCCTATGTAACCCAGAATGGATAAAAAATACGCCCATTTAGCAGCCTCTTTCAGAAATCCTTTTGCAGATTCATTCAACTGTAATTCAAATTCTTCAACTGTAGATTCATCAGATAGTTCAACTATTTCTTCCATATCGATATTGTTTTAGTTAGACATCAAATCTAATGAAATTAATAAGAAAATAACAAAAATTTGACTCAATTTGCTTTCATTCCAAAGTATTCTAAAACAAAATACCATCCCGATAAATCGGGATGGTATTACTAAAAAACCGGCGGAGGGATTTTCCGAATTGCTTGGCTCGGGATCCCATTGTTTTTCAAAACAAAAAAAACCGCAAGCTATAAACTAGACTGCCCCCAAAAAGTTAGACACTATTTGGGGGTATTTTTATGGAAAGAAAAGTCAAGTATGATTATGCATTTAAGCTTGAATGCGTAAAATTAGTTTTAGAGAAACATTATTCTTGTAATTATGTTTCTACTCAAAAGGGACTAAATGAATCTAACATTCGTAAATGGGTTGGATTTTATAGGCAATATGGCGATATTGGTTTGCTACCAAGAAAGAACCGAAGCTATTCTGTTAATTTTAAATTGAAAGTATTAAAAGCAATTGATAAAGACTTGCTGTCTTTGAGAGATTCAAGTATAAAATTTAATATCCCTGATTCTGGTATTATTGTTAAATGGAAGAAAGATTTTGCTAATTTTGGTTTAGTAGGCTTACACCCAAAAACCAGAGGCAAACCAAAATCTATGAATACCAATAAACGTAAAAAGCGAAAATCAGACAAACCCTTAACAAGGGAAGAAGAACTTCTTTTAGAGAATGAAGCATTGCGTTGTGAGAACGAATTGCTAAAAAAGTTGCAAGCCTTAATTCAAGCAGAAGAGAAAGCCAGAAAGCGCAAGCCATAATGGAGTTAAGGCATAAATTTGATTTAAACTTACTTTTGAATCAAACAAATATGGCACGTAGTAGTTTTTATTATTATCAAAAAAAGACTAAATCTTCTGATAAATATCAAATAGTAAAAGAGATGATAAAGTCCATTTATCACAAACATAAAGGGCGCTATGGATATAGGAGAATTACTTATGAATTAAACAATAAAGGAATGGTTATCAACCATAAAACAGTATTGCGATTAATGAAATTATTAGGTTTAAAAAGTCTCATTAGAGTAAAAAAATACAAATCATACAAAGGAGAACAAGGTAGAATTGCTCCTAATATTCTAAAAAGAAAATTTAAAGCTGAAGCTCCAAATCAAAAATGGGCAACAGATATAACAGAATTTAATGTTTCTGGAAATAAATTGTATTTATCGCCCATTATTGACTTATTTAATCAAGAAATAATCAGC
>CAMCFT010000012.1 GCA_945874225.1 Flavobacterium psychrophilum | reverse complement strand
TTATTTTTTCAACCCTTTATAAGAACGTCGCCTTCATTGCGGGTGCAAAAGTACACAACATATCCACTCTCGCAAGCCTTTTTATAAAGTATTTTTAAAGTATTTTTTAATTAGTTGAAGTCGTGTAGGTTAAAAGTGGAAGTTTTTTGAAATTATTAGAAAGGTTTCTGGAAATGTTATAAAATCTAGGGGTTTGCGTTAGGGATAGCAGCGGAAAGCCCACAGCAAAGTGGAGTAAAACGGAACTTTGAGAGGACTTGTAGCGAATAGCCCGACCTTAAATAAAGTAAAGAGGCTAGTATATAGTTAAATACTAGCCTCTTTACTTTATTTAAGGGAACGCCCAAAAAAAATTATTTGTTTATTTTTTCAGCTTTCTCTATCCAAAAATTAGTCAGGTTGTCATAATTTACTGGCTTTGCAGGTTTTTGTTCTATTAGTCTTCCTGAGTCGAAGGCTCGTACTAAGATGGTTTCTATCAAATAATCTTCATTGACTTCGTAGGGTAAATATTTTGCTTTTAAGTTAAGATCGAACATTTTTGCAGTGGTATTAGACCAAAATGCTGTCCATCCACTCTTTAGAGTTCTAACCAATTCATAGGTAGTTGTTCCTGATTGACGATTTATTAATTTAATTAAAATTTGCCCTTGCTTGCGCGAAAGTTTTTTGAGTTTGGCTTCAAATTCATTAGATAAGTAATTCTCAACAATCTTGAAATATTTCTTTTTTTCTTTATTTGTGGTGAGACTTGCCATCCCTCTGTTTAGAGTTGTCAATCTTTCGGAAGCTAATTTTGCATAAGGATAGGTTTTAAAAACTCGATTTTTAAGGAGCTCAAATTGTTTTTTGGCATCTGGATCCAATTTCCCTTTGTAAACTACGATTTCTTCTAATTGTATGGTATCTTTAAAAATAGTGTCCATTTCTGATAAGACATAACCCATTTTGGTCGTGTCTTTTTGAATTACCTGCGCATTGGCCGCACTGGATAGGAAAAAGAAAAACAAGGTTAATTTAATAATCTTCATTTAGTAAAAAATTTATGTCACAAAATTATACATTATATACACAACTGTAATGCCAAATTTATAATTTAGCCAAAAATTAATTTTATGAGCTCAAAATCAATATTAAAAAAGTCATCCCTTACGTTTTTAGAAAACTATTTGAATAATGCTTCGCCAACTGGTTATGAAAGCAGTGGCCAAAAACTTTGGATGGACTATGTAAGACCTTATGTAGATACTTTTATCACGGATACTTATGGGTCTGCTGTGGGAATTATCAATCCGGACGCTCCTTATAAAGTGATTATTGAAGGTCACGCCGATGAAATTTCCTGGTATGTGAATTATATTACTGATGACGGATTAATTTACGTGATTAGAAATGGTGGTTCTGATCACCAAATTGCCCCTTCTAAACGGGTAAATATTCACACTAAAAAAGGAATTGTTAAAGGTGTTTTTGGCTGGCCAGCGATTCATACTCGAAATCGCAGTAAAGAAGAATCTCCAAAAATTGATAATTTATTTATTGATATTGGTTGTGCCAAAAAAGAAGAAGTTGACGCACTGGGTGTTCACGTAGGTTGTGTGATTACGTATCCTGATGAATTTATGGTATTGAACGAAAACAAATTCGTTTGTCGTGCCATTGATAATCGTATGGGTGGGTTTATGATTGCCGAAGTGGCTCGTTTGCTGCACGAAAACAAGATTAAACTCCCTTTTGGTTTATATGTTACCAATTCCGTTCAGGAAGAAGTTGGACTTCGTGGCGCCGAAATGATTACCAAAACCATCAAACCAAATGTTGCCATTATAACTGATGTTTGCCACGACTCTACTACTCCAATGATTGAAAAGAAAATTGAGGGAGAAATAAAAATAGGGAAAGGTCCGGTTATTACTTATGCTCCAGCTGTTCAAAATAATTTGAGAGAATTAATTTTAGATACAGCCGAAAAAGAAAAAATTCCTTTCCAACGTTTAGCTTCTTCAAGAGTTACAGGAACTGACACCGATGCTTTTGCTTACAGCAATGGCGGTGTGGCTTCGGCTTTGATTTCGTTGCCTTTGCGATATATGCACACCACAGTCGAAATGGTGCATCGTGACGATGTTGAAAACGTAATAAAACTGATTTATGAAACTTTATTAAAGATGGAAAACAACGAAACGTTTTCTTATTTTAAATAGAATAGTATTATTCAAAAGACTGAAACCCTTTCCTTTTTATTAAAAGGAAAGGGTTTTTAGATTATACTATACTTCTGAAATCTAAATTTTTAACCATATAAGTCATATAAGGTCATTTAAGTTGGCGGATTTTATTTTTGAGCAAGCGACAAAGTTACTTCCTGATTCAATTCTAACTCTGAATCGTGTTCAAAGAAAATGGCTTTTCTTTCGAAAGCGGCTTTGACCAAATAGTGACTTCCTTTAAAATAAGATTGCTTTACGACTACTTTCAGTTTTCCTTCTTCAACAACTTTTAATTGATGTGGATACAATAACAGCATTTCGTCTGTGCCTTCTAAATCTACAAAATGAGATTGTTTCAACTCATTTACTTCTCCAAAAAGAGAAGCAACATAATAACTAGGCGGATTTTCATAGAGATGTCTTGAACTTCCTTTAGCAATTAATTTTCCGTTTTGCAAAACGATGGTTTCATCTGAAAAAGACAACGCTTCATTACTGTCGTGGGTAGCAATGATACAAGTGATTTGTTTTTTCTTGAAGTAGTTGAATAAATTGCGCCGCAAGGAGTTTTTCCTAAAGGAATCAATTTGACTAAACGGCTCATCTAATAAAAGTATTTCGGGTTCAAGGGCTAAAACCCTTGCCAAAGCCACTCTTTGCTGTTGTCCACCGCTCAAGTATTTTGCTTTTACTTTTGCAAATTCGGTCATTTCAACCATTTCCAATAGTTCTTGAACACGTGCTTTCTTTTTGTCTTTATAAATATTAGACAAAAACTTACCAACGTTTTCTTCTACAGTGATGTAAGGCATTAAATCAAAATCCTGCGCTAAATATTTGATATAATCTTCCCCTGGAATTAGATTGAATTTTGGACCTAAAATAGGCTTTTCATTATATAGTATTTCGCCATTATCCAAATTATATAAACCATATAAAAGTTTCAACAATGTACTTTTCCCACAACCACTTTCCCCAATGACAGCTACATTTTGCCCTTTGGTAATTGTAAAACTAACGTCCTGAATAACCGGCTTTTCAATATAAGTAAAAGAAATATTTTTTATTTCAAGCATCTTCTTTGTTTAATGGCGCAAATTTACAATGTTTATTAAAATGAACCCTTCATAATTTTAATGATTTTATTAAACATAAAAAAAGCATCATTATATCCATAATGGTGCTTTATTATTGGTAAAGTTTTTCTTTACGCGCCCTATTCGCAATATCTTTGTTGTTAAAGTTTTAGTTCATATCACTTTCAGTTACAAGGATTAATTTTGTATTTATTATTTCAAAATCCAAAGCTTGTGTTTCGTTAGAAATGTTATTCTCCGTGATTAAATTATCTTCAGCGATAAGTTGGTCTGCCGTTTTTTCAATTTTATTTGAAGCAGGAATTTCAATAACTTCCTCAACTATTGAATCGCTATTTATTACACTAATGTCCAAAGCTTGTGTTTCGTTTGAAATATTATTTTCAGTAATTAAATTATCTTCGGCAATAAGTTCATCAGCTGTTTTTTCAATTTTACTTGGATTCGCGCTTTCAATAACTTCAAAAACCATCAAATTACCATTTATAATGTCAAAGTCCAAAGCTTGTGTCTCGTTTGAAACGTTGTTTTCAGTAATTAAATTATCTTCGGCGATAAGTTCATCGGCCGTTTTAATAATTATATTTATTGCAACTTCTTCAATCGGTTCTTCACCATTATTAAAATCATTAGCTTTTATGCTTGTGAAATTTCTTAAAAAAAGTGTTTGTGATTTTAACTTTGTTGATTCCTTAATTGTTGTAACTTGCTTTTGACTTAAATTTTTTTCTTCTGACAATATAGTTTTAAAACCTTTGCTTGCTACAACTTCTTTTCTTGCTACTTGCGAAGCTCCAACTCCGCTTTTATTATCAAATGATGTGTTGACAACATTTGATAATACAACTAAAGCAATTCCTGAATAAATGATTAAGTGTTTCATAATAATTAATTTTAAAAGTTATTTTTTTATGTTATTTAAAAGTATATAATAATATCCTATGCAAATATATATCTAAAAGACAGTATCTTGTTTTGCATAGTACTTAAAATTAACATTTAATTAACAAAATAAGCTACATTTATAGGAAAAATATTGAATACTAAACAAGGTAATTATAATCTATTTTATTGATTAGATAGGTTTTAAAATAATAAAAAACGCAATTCAAATTATGAATTGCGTTTTATACAATATTTCCGTGAGGTTTATTACCTTTCTTCTAAATACCCTAAAACGTTCTTTTCAATTCTATCATAAATGTTAGAAACATCAGCTTTTTCAAACTTTTCTCCCAGAATATTTTCATACAATTCGATATATCTTTCTGAAACCGTTTCTATATATTCATCGGTCATATTAGGAATTTGTTGTCCTTCCTGTCCTTGAAATCCATTTTCGATTAACCAGCGACGCACAAACTCTTTCGACAATTGTTTTTGTTCTTCTCCCCTGTCTTGTCTTTCCTGATATCCTTCAGAATAGAAATAACGAGAAGAATCCGGTGTGTGAATTTCGTCTATAAGAACAATTTTTCCTTCTTTGGTTTTGCCAAATTCATATTTGGTATCTACCAAAATCAATCCACGACTGGCAGCGATTTCTGTTCCTCTTTGGAATAAGGCTCTGGTGTATTTTTCTAAAACCAAATAATCTTCTTCGGCAACAATCCCTTTCGATAAAATATCCTCACGCGAAATATCTTCGTCGTGTGAACCGTTGTCTGCTTTTGTTGTTGGGGTAATTATTGGTATTGGGAATTTATCATTTTCTTTCAGTCCTTCCGGCATCGTCACTCCGCAAATAGTTCTTTTACCTAAAGCATATTCTCGGGCAGCGTGACCTGAAACATAACCACGGATTACCATTTCGACCTTGAAAGGCGTGCATAAATGACCTACAGCCACGTTTGGATCTGGTGTTGCAATTAACCAATTAGGAACAATATCTTGAGTCAGTTCCATAAATTTGGTGGCAATTTGGTTTAGAATTTGACCTTTATACGGAATTCCCTTTGGTAAAACGACATCAAAAGCTGAAAGCCTATCGGTGGCAACCATTACCAAAAGTTCGTCGTTGATATTGTAAACTTCCCTTACTTTGCCTCGGTAAACTGATTTTTGATTGGGAAAATGAAAATTCGTAGTTGTTATTGTGTTCATCGTTGTAGTGAGTTGATGTGTTGTTTTATGAATGCAAATTTAGGAATATTTTCAAGGTAATAAACACTAATTCTGTTTTGATTTTAAATTTCAAAGTGAATTATGACAATAATATTGTCGTTAAATATTTTGCTACGCCATCATTGTCATTGGAAGTAATTACTTCTAAATGGGGAAGTTTACTTTTCAAACTTTCGACCGCATTTTCCATAATCAAAGCTTTTCCTGAAGAAATCAACATTTTTTCGTCATTGAACCCGTCTCCAAAAGCGATGGATTCCTCAAAAGTGAAGTTTTCTTTTTCCAAAATTTTCAAAATAGCAATACTTTTATCGACTGATTTGTCCATAAATTCCAAACAAAAAGGAAGGCTAAAAGCAAAATGAAAATCATCCGAATGGTCAACCAGAATTCTGTCCTTTAATTCAACCAATTTTTGATGATCATTATGAGTGAAAAATAATTTGATGGCACTTAAATCTTCCATTTCGTTAAAGTCAACAATTTCATTCGGATAATTCATTACCGTTTGAAAACTGTTCAGCTTTTTATTTACTTTATTGGATTGCCAAACTTTCTCTTTGAATAATACAGTCGTAAACTCCGCATCTATGTCTAAATCCAAAACTGATTTTATAGCATCGCTTTTTATATCGAATGAATAAAGTAGCTCTTTTTCAGGCGAATGAATTCGTGCACCGTTTGATGTAACCAAATAAACTGGGCATCCCAAGTCTTCCACAATAGGCAAAGCATCAAGATGATGGCGACCAGTAGCGACAATTATCAAATAACTCTCGCTGTGAAGTTGTTGAAAAATAGCTTTAGTAAATGGGGAAATTTGGTGTTCGTTGTTGAGTAATGTTCCGTCTAAATCACTTATTATTACTTTTATCTTTTCTTTTTTAATCATATTTTAATCTCCATTTTAAGAAAGGCAAATTTATTCTATTCTGAAGATATTAACAAAGGAAAAACTCCAAAGCATTTCGATAAAAAATAATATTCGGCCTCATCTGGGGTCGAATATTATTATATATCAATTCCTATAAATACTTAAATGCACTGACGTTGTTTGTAATTCTAAAAAATTTAATCGTGATTTTCAATCTGCTTATAGGCATCAATCACTTTTTTAACTAATCTGTGACGAACAATATCTTTGTCGTCAAGGTAAACAATCCCAATTCCATCAACATCCTTTAAAACTAAAATTGCTTCTTTTAATCCGGAAATCGTTCTTCTAGGCAAATCGACTTGACCGGGATCTCCGGTAATCATAAACTTGGCACTTTTTCCCATACGAGTCAGGAACATTTTCATTTGGGAATGTGTGGTGTTTTGAGCTTCATCAAGAATTACAAAGGCATTGTCCAAGGTTCGTCCACGCATAAATGCCAAGGGTGCAATCTGGATAATTCCTTTCAAAATATAATCTTCCAATTTTTCATTAGGCAACATATCACGCAAAGCATCATACAAAGGCTGCATATAAGGATCCAGTTTTTCCTTCATATCACCGGGAAGAAAACCAAGATTTTCTCCTGCTTCAACTGCCGGACGAGTTAAAATAATCCTTTTGACTTGTTTTTCTTTCAAAGCCTTTACTGCCATAGCGACACCAGTATATGTTTTCCCGGTTCCGGCTGGACCTACGGCAAAAACCATATCGTTTGTGTTCATCATATCAACCAACAATTGTTGATTTGGCGTCATAGCTTTGATGATTTTTCCACCCACACCGTGAACTAATATTTTGTCATGGCCAAATGATTTTGCGTCTTCTTGTGCGGTACTTTGAATAACGCGCTCAATCACATTATTGTCAATGTTGTTGTAACGAGTAAAATGAAGCATCAAGCGGTTGAAGCGGTTTTCAAACTCATCTAAGACTTCTTTTTCACCAAAAGCCTTCAGAGTGGTTCCTCGAGCTACAATTTTCAATTTGGGATAGTACTTTTTAATCATTTCAAGATGAGTGTCTTGAGCGCCCCAAAAATCTTTTGGAGCGATGTCTATGAGCTCGATGATTCTTTCGTTCAAATGGAATAGTTTAAATTATTAATTAATCGCTGATAATTATTAGCTTTGCATTTCTCAAATTTAATAAGTTTTAGGTTTAGTTTCTTTTTTATTTATAAACAATTTTATGTCAATAATTACCCTTACCACCGATTACGGCTTGAAAGACCACTTTGTTGGCGCGTTGAAAGGGAAAATTTTATCCGAGTATTCAGAAGCCTCGATTATTGATATTTCACATCATATTGACGCATTCAACACAGTTGAAGCCAGTTACATTATTGGAGCATCCTATTCTAGTTTTCCAAAAGGCACCGTGCATCTCATTGGCGTGGATATGGAATCCAACAAAGAAAACCAACATATCGTGATGCAATGGAACGATCATTATTTTATTGCAGCCGATAATGGCATTTTGAGTATGCTTTCGCAAAAAATTGTTCCTCAAAAAATAGTTACAATCAATATTCACGATCGTTTGCCTAATGATGCTACTGATTTGGATGTTTTCGTCAAAGTCGCTTGCCATATTGCCAAAGGCGGTTTGCTGAACGTTATTGGCAAAGAAATAAAAGCCATCAAACAAGTCACCGATTTGCAGGCTGTTGCCGCCAATGACGGAAGTTCCATAAAAGGATATGTGATTTACATTGACCATTTTGGGAATGTGGTGACCAATATTTCCAAAAAGCAATTCTTGGAAGTTGCCAAGGGAAGACCGTACGAAATTGTCTTAAGAACCAAAAATATCAAAACGATTCTACCTAATTATTCCGCGATTGCGAGTTCCGATAAATATCCAATCAAATATTATGAAGGTGAGAAATTAGCGATTTTCAACGAAGCTGGTTTTCTGGAAATTGCGATTTTTAGGAGCAATCCATCGAAAGTTGGTTCAGCAAATAGTTTGTTAGGATTGAATTATAGGGATGGTATTAATATAGTTTTTAGTTAAATATTTTTTTGATTTTAGATTGAAGATTAACGATTTATGATTTCAGATGTAAAGCAACTTAATATGAAAACAATTATAAAAATAAGTTTTAAAAATTTAAAACAAAATTATCTTGAAGTACAACAATTTCTTGAAGAAAAGTCTGGAGAGAAAAATATTTGTAATAAATCAAAAATCGCAAATGATTTAAGTTTTTGGGGTGACGATAATTGTAATCTATTAGAAGATTTTATTACAAAATATACTGTAGATTTTTCTAAATTTAATTATGATGAGCATTTTAAAAGTGAAGGTGAATTGTTTGGCTCTGGCGCGGTGTTGTTAAAAATATTATTATTCCCTTTATATGTTTTTAAATTTATCCTGTTTTTATCATTGAAACCCTTTTCTAAAGAATATTCTAACACAATAGATAATTTTAATTTCTTTATAGAAAAAAATCAGTCTAAAGGAAAAGACTTAACAATGGGAGATTTAATTACATCTAAAATTCAAGGGGAGTTTTTATTAAGAGAAAATGTTAAATTTATTTTTAACTAATTTCTAAATCTGAAATCATAAATCGTTAATCTTCAATCTAAAATCAAATGTTCATACGAATAGTAAAAATGTCCTTCGCCGAAGAAAATATTCCTGCTTTTTTGGAGAATTTCGAAATAATAAAAGAGAAAATACGAAATGCGCCTGGAAACCGTTTATTGGAATTGTATCAGGACAAAAGCAACAAATGTATTTTCTTTACATACAGTTATTGGGAAGCAGAAGAAGACTTGGAAAATTACAGGAAATCAGAGCTTTTTAACGAAGTTTGGACATTTACCAAGAAGTTATTCAACGATAAACCCGAAGCTTGGAGCGTTGATAAATTAGTGAGTTTGGAATAAATTACAATACAAAAGCATCTTGTCCCTCGACTGCGCTCGGGATGACACGCTCGATGTGACAAAATAATAAGCTTTGCGCCTTTGCGTCTTAGTGGCAAAAAAAAACAATTAAAAAACTGGAATGAGATGGCGCCCGTTCCTCGCAATGACAATATGAAATCAATAGTAGTAAGAGAAATAAAATCCTTTTTCGGTTCGCCAATTGGTTATTTGGTGATTGCAGTTTTCCTGATTGGGAATGGATTATTCCTTTGGGTTTTCGAAGGAGAATACAACATTTTAAACAGCGGCTTTGCTGATTTGAGTCCGTTTTTTACTTTGGCTCCGTGGATTCTGATTTTCCTTATTCCTGCCGTTACGATGCGCAGTTTTTCGGATGAGAAAAAACAGGGAACATTAGAATTATTGTTGACAAAACCCTTGAGTATTTGGCAAATTGTGAATGGAAAATTTCTGGGTTCGATGTTGTTGATTGTAATGGCTATTGTTCCAACCTTTATTTATGTTTGGGTCATTTCTGGTTTAGGTTCGCCCGAAGGTAACATTGATATGGGCAGCACAATGGGTTCTTATTTTGGATTGTTATTTCTTATTGCCGCTTATTCCGCGATTGGAATCTTCACTTCCACCCTATCCGAAAATCAAATCGTGGCATTTATTGTGGCAGTGTTTTTATGTTTCTTTTTTTACTTTGGATTCGAAAGCGTGGCAACAATTATTCCTAGTTTTCAAAGCAAAATTTCAAGCATTGGAATGCAAGATCATTTCAAAAGTATGAGTCGTGGCGTGATTGACACTCGGGACATCATCTATTTTATGAGCATCACAGTCTTGTTTCTTGCCTTTACAGTTTATAATCTAAAATCCATTAAATCGTAATGACGACTTCCAATAAAAATAACTTGAAATCTTTACTGGGTATTATTACGTTTATACTGTTTTTGAACGTTTTAAGCAATGGTTTTTTTCATCGTTTTGATTTAACCAAAGACAAAAGATACACGCTTTCATCCGCTTCCTTGAATATTATCAAGCAAGTGCAAAGTCCGTTGTATGTAAAAATCTATTTGCAAGGCGATTTACCGGCTGAATTCAAGCGTTTACAGAGTGAAACCAAAGATTTGTTCGAAGAGTTTCAAGCCTATAACAAGAATATTGTTTTCGAATTTATTGATCCATTGGAAAACGAAGATAAAAGTATGGATAATATTAAAAATCTGTATCGAAAAGGCCTCACTCCAATAAACATAACCGTTGACGACAAAGGAAAACTATCACAGGCAATGGTTTTTCCTTGGGCAATCGCGGTTTACAACAATAAAGAAGTTAATATTCCTTTGTTGAAAAATATAATGGGCGCTTCGACCACCCAAAAAGTGATTGGTTCAGTCCAACATTTGGAATATTCCATCGCCGATGCCATCAACAAAATCACCAAAGAAAAGCAGAAGAAAATTGCCGTAATCAAAGGAAACGGTGAACTTCAAGATGTTCAGATTGCGAAATTCCTGATGCAGGTTCGTGAAAGTTATCACATAGGTCCTTTCACTTTGGATTCAGTGGCACGAAACCCAATGGGAAGCTTGGAAGCTTTGCAAAAATACGACTTGGCAATTATTGCAAAACCAACAGAAACCTTCACGGATTCCGAGAAACAAGTCTTAGACCAATTCATTATTAATGGCGGAAAAACTTTGTGGCTAGTTGACCAAGTGAATATGGAAATGGACAGTTTGTACAATGATTCTGGCGCTACTTTGGCCTATCCGAGAGATTTGAATTTGAATGATATGTTTTTTAAATACGGGTTTCGAATTAATCCTGATTTGGTTAAGGATGAACAAGGAAGTCCTATAAAACTGGCAACCGGAGATCCCGGAAGCTCAGCCCAATTTCAGGAATTCAATTGGAAATTTGCCCCTCAGGTTTATCCAATTAGCAAGCATCCCATTGTAAAAAACCTGGGTGGAATCAAATTCGATTTTGCCAATCCTATTGATACTTTGAAAAACGGAATCAAGAAAACCGTGCTGTTGCAATCTTCACAATATTCGAAGAAAATAGGTTCACCCGTTGAAATCAATTTGAATATCGTGGCCGAAGAAACTTCACCCAATCATTATTTAAATACAGGAAACATTCCGCTTTCGGTTTTGCTAGAAGGTTCTTTTCATTCGGCGTTTGAAAATCGGGTTTTGCCTTTTGACCAAAAAACATTTGAAGTAAAAGGAAATGACAATAAAATGATTGTGATTTCGGACGGAGATTTGATACGAAACCAATTGGATAAAAACTTTCAACCCGTTGAATTGGGTTACGATCAACGTTCCGGAAACTTGTATGACAATAAGGATTTCCTGATGAATTGCGTTAATTATTTGCTCGATGACAACGGACTTATTAACATTCGAAGCAAAGATCTTGATTTGCCGTTATTGGATAAAGAAAAAGTTTACGAAAATTACACTTACACACAAATCCTAACTATCGGACTTCCAATCTTAGTTTTAGGGCTTTTTGGTGTTGTATTTACCTTTCTTCGAAAAAGAAAATACGGGAAGTAATGTTAATAAAAAAAGTTTTATTCTTAAGATAGTTTACGATATATTTGTAGACCGTATCGTATTTTGAGAATGAGGGAAAAATATATACCAAAAAAAATAAAACAAAACAGATGAAATTTATAGTATCGAGTTCGTACTTATTAAAACAATTACAAGTTTTAGGCAGCGTTATCAACAGTAGCAATACTTTACCTATTTTAGATAATTTCCTATTTGAATTAGACCACAAAGCCTTGACCGTATCAGCGTCTGATTTAGAAACCACAATGTCAGCCACTTTGGATATTGATTCTACCAGCAAAGGAAGCGTTGCTGTTCCAGCAAAATTGCTTTTGGAAATCCTTAAAACATTTCCGGAACAACCACTGACTTTCACCGTTGAAGAAAATAGCACTATAGAAATTAGTTCTAACTCCGGGAAATATGCATTGGCGTATGCTCCGGGAGAAGAGTTTCCGAAATCTGTGAATCTGGACGAACCATCAGTGACGTTGGTTCCTGCCGATGTTTTGGCAACAGCCATCAGCAAAACTATTTTTGCTGCCGGAAACGATGATTTACGTCCGGTAATGTCCGGCGTTTTCTTCCAGTTTTCTCCACAAGGATTAACATTTGTAGCTACTGACGCTCACAAATTAGTAAAATATGCGCGTACCGATGTAACTGCTTCGCAAGTTGCTGATTTTATTATGCCAAAGAAACCTTTGACTATTTTGAAAAATATTCTAGGAGCTTCGGATGCAGAAGTGAAAATTGAATACAACGATTCGAATGCTACTTTTTCATTCGACAATTATATCTTAATGTGTCGTTTGATTGACGGAAAATATCCAAACTACGAAGCGGTTATTCCTAAAGAAAATCCAAATAAATTGATGATTGACCGGACACAATTTTTGAATTCTGTTCGTCGTGTTGCGATTTTCTCTAACAAAACCACACACCAAATTCGTTTAAAAATTGCCGGTGCCGAATTGAACATTTCTGCCGAAGATATTGATTACTCCAACAAAGCCGAAGAGCGATTGACTTGTGATTATCAAGGTGACGATATGCAAATTGGATACAATTCCCGTTTTCTTACTGAAATGTTGACCAACCTGCAATCGGATATGATTATGCTTGAAATGTCATTGCCTAACAGAGCCGGAATTCTGACTCCAGTTGATGGATTAGAAGAAGGCGAAACGGTAACAATGCTCGTTATGCCGGTAATGCTAAACAATTAAACTAACCAAAATTGATTGTATAAAAAAACTCCATTCGTTGCTGAATGGAGTTTTTTTTATCTTAATGCTAGTCAATATACTTAATCCCTTATTTTATAAATTCAATTTTTTGAACTTCTTCTTCGTTAATGCTATCGAAGAAACCTTGTTCGTTCATCCAGTCATCACTAAATACTTTGCTCATATAACGGGAACCGTGATCAGGAAAAATAGCAATTACATTACTATTTTTGTCAAATTCGCCTACTTCGGCATATTGTCTAATAGCCTGAAGTACTGCTCCAGATGTATAACCTACAAACAAACCTTCGCTTCTGGCAAGTTCTCTTGTTGAGTGGGCACTTTCTTCATCAGTAACCTTCATAAATTTATCGATAACGTCAAAATCTGTAGCCGATGGAATCAAGTTTTTTCCCAAACCTTCAATTCGGTATGGGTAAATTTCTTTGTTGTCAAATTCTTTAGTTTCGTGGTATTTTTTTAATACAGATCCAAAAGCATCAACTCCTAAAATTCTAATGTTTGGATTTTGCTCTTTCAGGTATTTTGCAGTTCCAGAAATTGTTCCACCAGTTCCGCTACAAGCTATAAGATGGGTAATTTTACCATTAGTTTGTTCCCAAATTTCTGGCCCAGTTGACTTGTAATGGGCATCAACATTCAATTGATTAAAATACTGATTGATATAAACAGAACCTTTGGTTTCTTCGTGCAAACGTTTGGCAACATTGTAATAAGAACGTTCATCATCGGCAGAAACGTGTGCAGGACAAACATATACTTTGGCTCCTAACGCACGAAGCATATCTATTTTATCCTTGGAAGACTTTGAAGTTACCGCCAAAATACAATTATATCCTTTGATAATACTTACTAGTGCTAAACTAAAACCAGTATTGCCAGACGTAGTTTCTATAATTGTATCACCTGGAGAAAGGATTCCTCGCTTCTCGGCTTCTTCAATTATAAATAAAGCAATTCTATCTTTGGTGGAATGTCCGGGATTAAAAGCTTCTACTTTTGCGTAAAAATTCCCTTCTAATTCTTCGGTAACTTTATTTAGCTTAATAAGCGGTGTGTTGCCTATTAATTCTAAAACATTATTATAAGCGTTTATTTCTTCTTTCATAAAAAAATAGTTAATCAAGGACACTTTTTAATTTAACCTAAAATCCCTGCAAATTTAACAAAAATTTTCTAATTACTTTTCAATTTTTTCTAAATCTAATAAAAAACTGTATTCTTTTGCCAATTCCTTAATGGCTTCAAACCTTCCCGAGGCTCCTCCGTGACCGGCATCCATATTTGTATCTAAAAACAAAACAGTATCATCCGTTTTTAAACTTCGCAATTTAGCGACCCATTTAGCTGGTTCCCAGTATTGTACCTGAGAATCATGTAACCCGGTTGAAACATACATATTGGGATAACTCTGTTTTTTAACATTATCATAAGGTGAATACGAAGCCATATAATGATAATATTTTTTCACATTTGGATTTCCCCATTCATCATATTCTCCTGTCGTTAACGGAATTGTATCGTCCAACATTGTAGTAATTACGTCCACAAAAGGCACTTGTACAATGATTCCGTTGTATAATTCAGGTGCTAAATTCACGATTGCTCCCATCAATAATCCGCCTGCCGAACCTCCTTCGGCATATAAATGTTCCGGCGAAGTATATTTTTCTTCAATCACAAATTTGGAACAATCAATAAAATCGGTGAACGTATTTTTCTTTTTCAGCAATTTGCCATCTTCATACCATTGCCTTCCTAAATCTTCACCGCCGCGAATGTGCGCTATGGCAAAAACAAATCCTCTGTCTAGCAATGTCAATCGGGTCGATGAAAACGTAGCATCCATTGAATGTCCATAAGATCCATAAGCATACAACAACAGCGGATTCTTACTATCTTTTTTCAATCCTTTTCTATAAACCATCGATATTGGAATTTTGGTTCCGTCTTTTGCGGTAGCCCAAATTCGTTCTTCGGTGTAATTATTTTTATCGAATTTCCCTCCAAGAACTTGTTGTTCTTTCTTGATTTCTTTGGTCTTGGTTTTCATATTGAAATCAATCACAGACGAAGGTGTAGTCATCGATTGATAGGAATAACGCAAGATATCTGTATCGAAATCTACGTTAGTTCCAGTATAAGCCGTATAGGTTTCACTATCGAAAGGTAAATAATATTCCCCTTCTCCACTCCACGGCATAATCCGGATTCTGTTCAGTCCATTGAAACGTTCTTCTACAACAAGAAAATCTTTGAAAATCTCAATATCTTCCAATAAAACATCATCACGATACGGAACAACTTCTGTCCAATTTTCTTTTGCAGTGGATGTTTCCAAGGTTTTCATCAACTTGAAATTCGTTGCTTTATCTGCATTGGTCATTATGTAAAAACTATCTCCATAATGATTGATGCTGTATTCCAAACCTCGAACTCTTTTCTGGAAAACCCTGAATTTCCCGTCGGGATTATCAGCTTCTAATATTCTGTATTCTGTAGTCAGGGTGCTTCCGGATTCTATTGCAAGGTATTTTCTGGACTTGGATTTTGCAACCTCAACATTATAAGTTTCGTCTTTTTCAAAATAAACCAAAACATCATCGGCTTGATTTGAACCTAATTTATGTTTGAAAATTTTGTCGGAACGTAAGGTGATTTCGTCTTGACTCGAATAAAAAATAGTCTGATTATCATTTGCCCAAACGGCGTTTCCAGACACTTTTTCAATTTTATCGGAAAGGGTTTTACCAGTTTCCAAATTTTTAACTTGTATATCGTAAATTCTTCTTCCAATAATATCAACACTAAAAACAGCCAATTTATTATCCGGACTAATGCTCAAACCTCCTAATTGAAAGTAAGAATGTCCTTTTGCCAATTTATTGCAATCGAACAAAATCTCCTCGTTAGCCGAAAGGCTTTCCTTTTTTCTGGAATAAATAGGATAATTTTTCCCGGTTTCAAATCGGGTGATATAGTAATAACCATTATACAAATACGGAACTGACTCGTCATCTTCCTTAATTCTGCTCTTCATTTCCTCAAACAATTCCTTTTGGAAAGCTTTAGTATGAGCAGTCATTTTTTGGTAATAGGCATTTTCTTTCTTCAGATAATCAATGACTTCCGGGTTTTCCCTGTCATTCAGCCAAAAATAATTGTCTGTCCTTGAATGACCAAATTTATCTAATGATTTAGGAATTATTTTGGCGACTGGCGGAAGTAATTTTTTAATCATATTTTAAGCTTTCGATTTTGACGAAGATATTACAAAAATAACACAAAGACAGTTTAGAATGAATCTATATTTTATCAAAAATTAATCAATATCACTCTGCAATATAGTAATTTTGCGGGACAAAAATATAAAATTTATAAAAATGGATTTAATGGGAATGATGGGTAAATTGAAAGAAACCCAACGAAAAATAGAAGAAACTAAACTACGCTTAGATTCGGTTTTAATAGACGAACAGAGCAATGACGGTGCATTGAAAGTAACTTTTACAGCAAACGGTAAACTAAAATCCATCTCCATAGCCGATTCTTTATTGGAAGACAAAGAGCAATTAGAAGATTATTTGATTGTAACGCTAAACAAAGCCATCGAAAAAGCAGCAAAAGTGAATCAAACCGAATTAGATGCTGTTGCCAAAGTCGATATGCCAATGATACCGGGAATGGACGAAATGTTTAAGTAAAATTTAACTCTAATCCCTGTCAGGGTTTTAAACCCTGACAGGTTTTTAAAACCTGTCAGGTTTAAATTATTTGCAACTTTAAAAGCGTTTCCAACACATACGTGTGCATCACTTCACGATAATCAAGATGTGTCACAATTCGTAATTTTCCGTGTCCCATCGAGCTAATGGAAATTCCTTTTTGTTTTAATTTTTCCATTAAAACAGCCTCATTTAAATTCGGTTGAACTGAGAAAATCAAGATATTGGTTTCTACTGGTTCTACTTTGGCAACCCAGTTTAGTTTTTCTAAAACAGCTCCTAATTCCTTTGCACGCCTATGATCATCTGCTAATCTTTCGATATGATTGTCTAGAGCATAAATTCCGGCTGCCGCCAAATAACCCACTTGTCGCATACCGCCACCGAAGATTTTTCGGATACGCAAGGCTCTGTGAATAGTGGCTTTATCAGATAATAAAAGAGAACCTATTGGCGCACCTAAACCTTTGGACAAGCAAACAGAAATCGTATCAAATACTTTTCCGTAGTCCTTTGGATTGTTATTGGTGGCAACCAAAGCATTCCAAATTCGAGCACCATCCAAGTGGAATTTTAGATTATTGGCATCGCAAACCTTTTTTATTTTCTTGAATTCTTCAAAATCATAACAAGCACCACCACCTTTGTTAGTCGTGTTTTCGACACATACTAAACTCGTTAGCGGGCTGTGATAAAACTCTGGATCATTTATGGAACCTGCCACTTGCTCGGCAGTAATCATTCCGCGATTTCCATTAAGTAAACAGCAGGAAACGCCGCTATTAAAGGAAACGCCACCCCCTTCATAATTATAAACGTGTGCATATTTATCAGCTATTAGTTGTTCACCATGTTGTGTATGCAACTTGATGGCAGTTTGATTAGCCATTGTTCCTGAAGGAAAAAACAACGCTGCTTCCATCCCGAACATTTCGGCAACTTTAGCTTCTAGTTCTATCACGGTTGGATCTTGTTTATAGACATCATCCCCTACTTCGGCATTAAACATTGCTCGCAACATTTCTTGTGTAGGTTTCGTAACGGTATCGCTTACTAAATTAATTTCCATATATTCTTTAGATAGTTTATTTTCGCACTTTAATTTATTGATTTACGGATTGCCCTAGCCCTGATTGCAGTGAAAATCCCTCGCCTTTTAGCGAGGATTGCAACGAAAAGCAGGAAATAGCTCCAGAAAATCGTTACAAAATTACTATAATTTATGACAACTACCGAACAAATAAAAGGTATTGTAGAGCGCCTTGGTGCGTTGAGGAGGTATCTTTGACGTTGATGCCAAATTAATTGAAATTACCAACGAAGAAGAGAAAACCTTAGCTCCTGATTTTTGGAACAATCCAAAAGAAGCTGAAGCATATGTAAAAACGCTTCGTTCCAAGAAAAAATGGATTGAAGATTACAACAAAGCGGTCGAAATGGCCGATGAGTTGCAACTCGCTTATGAATTCTACAAAGAAGGGGAACTTTCTGCAGAAGAATTAGATGAACAATACAAGGCTACCGAAAACCATATTGAAGCCATCGAATTCAAAAATATGTTGTCTGATGAAGGCGACAGTTTGAGTGCGGTTATACAAATTACTGCTGGTGCAGGCGGAACCGAAAGTTGCGATTGGGCATCAATGCTGATGCGAATGTATATGATGTGGGCAGAAAAATCGGGTTACAAAATACGGGAATTGAATTATCAGGAAGGAGATGCTGCAGGTATAAAAACTGTAACTTTAGAAATTGAGGGAGATTATGCTTTTGGTTATCTAAAAGGTGAAAATGGAGTGCATCGATTGGTGCGAATTTCTCCTTTTGATAGTAATGCGAAACGACATACTTCTTTTGTTTCTGTTTATGTGTACCCTCTGGTTGACGATACTATTGAAATTGAAATTAATCCTGCTGACATTGAAATCATTACCTCTCGATCAAGCGGTGCTGGTGGTCAGAATGTGAATAAGGTGGAAACAAAAGTGCAGTTGACCCACAAACCTTCAGGGATTCAGATTCAGTGTTCGGAAACACGTTCGCAACACGACAACAGAAACCGGGCAATGCAAATGCTTAAATCGCAATTGTATGAAATTGAATTGAAAAAACAACAAGCACAACGCTCTGATATTGAAGCCGGAAAGATGAAAATCGAATGGGGTTCACAAATACGGAATTATGTAATGCAGCCTTATAAATTAGTCAAAGACGTTCGCACCGGTTATGAAACCAGCAACGTCGATGGTGTTATGAATGGCGAAATTGATGAGTTCCTGAAAGCATTCTTGATGATGATGGGACAAAAGGAAGAGGAATAGTTTGCAGGTGGCAGATTGCAGATTGCAGTGTAGGCTTAAATAAATTAAACCCGACAGGTTTCAAAAACCTGTCGGGTTTGTTGTAAAATGATATACTATTTACAAGTCAATAATTTTCAGATAAATATTTATGTAATACAATCCTGTAATAATAAACGTCAATCCTGCTAGGACTCGCATTACTTTCTCCACTTTGGTTATGGTTTTAAAATAAGTTCCTAATTTTTCCATACTGAAAGCAATAACAAAAGCAAAAAAGATAACGGGTAATCCTGTTCCAATTGAGAATAAAACGGGTAAAAACAATCCTCCATCGGCCGAAAGCGTCATTGGAATTAGCATTGCAAAAAATAATGCTCCACTATAAGGGCAGAATGCCAAGGCAAATAATGCTCCCAAAAGAAAGGAACCCAATAATCCTTTGGTTTTAAATTTATCAGAAAGTGTATCGGTTAAATTACTGCCTTTTATAAAATTGAGTTTGATAATATCCAGCATTATAAGGCCAATAATTATCATAATTGGTCCAATGAATTTCTCTCCGTTTCCTTGAAAAATCTTCGCTATTTGGAATTTACTAGCTCCAAAATAAATTATGGCACCAATTGCAGTATAAGAAAACATTCTGCCGAAAGTATAAAGGAATCCACTCAACAAAACCTTCTTTTTGCTATCAATAGTCTTGGCAATAAATGCCGTAGCAGTGATATTTGTTGCCAAAGGACAAGGGGCTATAGCTGTTAGCAAACCCAATGCAAATGCCGATAACAATGGAATTTCTCGGTTTTGTGCCAATTCAGTTAACCACTCCATAATTATTTGAAAGCATCAATTTTTTTCTTCAATTCCTTGATAAATTTATCTTTATCACTGGCATTCATAAAAGCCATATCGGTTAAATCTTGTTTCTTTTTGGTATTTGGATTGTATAAAAACAAAGAAGACCCGGTAGCTTCAAATTGTGTTGCAATTTTTTCATTCTTTTTATCATCCACATTTACTAATGAAAATGGAATTGTGGGATAACTTTTCAGCGTTTCTCTTGTTAATTCTTCGATTTTGTTGCACGTCATACAACGATGCTCGGAGTGAAACTGGATTATTTCGATATTTTTTTTAGTGTCTGAAACAGAAGTTTTTTTGACTTGAGCGTTTCCAAAATTAGAAACGAATAGCAACATAACTGTTGCAAAAACGGATAGAATAATACTTTTTTTACTCATAATTTTATTGTTTTTTTGGTTTTCGTGGCCCGAGCCTAAAAGGCGAACAGACGAAGTAATTGTTGATTTCATTTGTTGTTTTTTTTATATGTTTATAAAATAATGTTGAATAAGTAACCCGATAAAATCATAAAAAAGGCAATCGTTCCAAAGTAAATAGCGATTAATTTCCAAGTCATTACTTTCTTCAAAAGCATTGCTTCCGGCAAGGATAAACCTATAACTCCCATCATAAAAGCAATGGCAGTACCGAGTGGAACTCCTTTGGTAACCAAAACCTGAACAACAGGAATAACCCCCGCTGCATTGCTATACATTGGCACGCCAATAATTACAGCCAATGGTACAGCAAACCATTGTCCTTTATTGATGTACTGTTCGAAAAATCCTGTTGGTAAAAATCCGTGCATCAAACCACCAATTGCAATACCAACGATGATATAAGGCGAAACGCCTTTTACAATAGTATAAGCTTCTTTTAAAATTGAAGGAAATCTTTGAGAGAGCGAGAGTTTTTCTTCTTCTAATTCCTCCTCAGTTTGCGCATTGGCAATAATGTTTTGTACCCAAGGCGAAAGTTGTTTTTCTAATTTTAATTTTCCTAGAGTAAATCCGCCAATAATCCCCAAAACTATTCCTGTCAGCACATAAATAGCAGTCACTTTAAATCCGAATGCTCCCGCAAAAATGGCAATTGCCACTTCATTTACTAATGGTGCTGTGATGAGATACGTAAAAGTGATGCCAAGCGGAATTCCGCCTTTCACAAATCCAATAAATAAAGGAACTGACGAACAAGAACAAAATGGGGTAATAACTCCAAATGTTGAAGCAAACAAATATTCTAATCCATAGAGTTTATTGCGACTCAAAAAATTACGCACTTTTTCGACTGGAAAATAAGAATTTACAATTCCCATTACTGTTGTTATTACAAAAAGCAACAACGCAATTTTCAAGGTATCAAATACAAAGAAATTTAGAGCATCCCCTAATTTTGTATGTTGCTCAATTGCAAAAACCGAATAAATTAGCCAATCAGCAAAATATTGCAGCCAGTCGAACATAATAATCTAATTTAGATTAACAACATTTACTTCCGTCAGATTTTGGACTACTATCACAACACGATTGCTTAGTAGAAGAAGCTGTTGAATCGCAGCAACCACTGTCTTGTGCGTTTCCTAAAACAACTGAAGTATCTCCTTTGGTCGGGAACCCTTTTTGTGCCCAACGAATCATTCCGTGCTTCATATTTACCACTTTATCATAACCGTGATTTACCAGAAATCCTGCGGCTCTCAAGCTTCTTCCTCCACTTTTACAAACCATTACCAATTCTTTATCTTTAGGTAATTCTGCGAAATATTCTTCAAAAACACTCAAAGGAAGGTTAATAATATTTGGCACATCATAAGATAATTGGTCTACTTCGTCCATTTCACGAACATCTACTAATATCGCTCCGTTTTTTATCCATTGTTGCGTTTTAGTTGGGCAAATTTCTTGTACTAATGTTTGATTTTCCATAATTTAATTTTTCAATAATTCTTTAATTTCATCTATTTGAGCAATTCTTCCTTTTATTTTAATCACATCATCAATCATCAAAACTGGTGTGGTCAAAACATTATATTTCATCATTTCTTCAATGTCTTCAATTTTGGTAACATTAGCTTCCATTTCTAATTGTTTCAATGCTTCCAAAACATTATTATAGGTTGTTTTGCATTTTGGGCAACCCGTTCCTAAAACTTTAATCTGTTTCATCTGTTTATAATATTTATTTTTTATGGGAAGATGGAACGCCTATAATCATATCCTTGTTTGTAAATGACGATTGTAATAGGCGTTTCATTTTTTATATTTTAATTTCTATATACTTAAAACCATTTAATTATTATTTCAATACCTCATTCAAAAGAATTTTAGCCAAATTCCAATTTTCTCTATTGATGCAATATTTCACCGTTGGTGGCGTGATATCTCCCTGAATTAATCCTGCATCCTTCAATTCATTCAAATGTTGGGACAAAGTAGATTTTGCGATGGGAAGTTCCTCCGCCATATCACCGTGATAGCAACAAGTTTGGGAGTTTAATAACTGCAAAATAGCAATCCTTACAGGATGTCCCATTGCTTTTGCAAATCGTGCCGTTTGTTCCTGTTCCTTAGTAAAATAACTTGATTTTGTATCAGCTGCCATAGCGATTTTTAGTTATTCGTAAATTTACGAATAATTTATGGAAAGAAACTGTTTTCGAACTATAAAATTCATATTTATAAAATGAAATTCTGTAAACAAGAAGATATAAAATCAATAACAAAAACTTGTGTCAGAAAACCCTTCTCAACTATAACGTGGTAGTTAAATTTATTAAAGAATTATTGGTTATTTAGGCAGATTTCACACTTTTTATTGTTCTCCATTTATATAAATATGGTATGTTTGCTTTATAAATAATTCAAAAATACAATTTAAAATGAGCAAGATACTTCCCGAAAAATATAGACACCCTTACGCTTTTAACCCGAAATACAAAAAATCCGCCGTGTATTTTTCAATGGAATTTGCCATTGACCAATCTTTAAAAATATATTCAGGAGGTTTGGGCTTTTTAGCCGGATCTCATATGAGAAGTGCTTATGATTTAAAGCAAAATGTTGTCGGAATTGGGATATTGTGGAAAAAAGGATATTATGACCAATATAAACAAGAAGACCTTTCGATGGGCGTTCTTTTTCAAGAAAAAATTTATCATTTCTTAGAAGAAACCAATATAAAATTTACCATAAAAATCAACAACCACGATGTTTGGGTAACCGCTTATTATTTGAATCCGAAGACTTTTGGAACTGTTCCAATGTTTTTCCTTTCGACTGATTTGCCTGAAAACGATTATTTGGCAAAATCAACCACTTTCCGTTTGTATGATTCTGACCCAATTGCCAAGATTGCACAAACAATGGTCTTAGGTATTGGTGGAGCCAAATTATTAGACGCTTTGGATTATGAACCCGATGTTTATCATTTAAATGAAGCACACGCAGTTTCTTGTGTTTTTCATTTATACAATAAATTCAAAAGCGTGGAAGCCATCAGAGAAAAAATGGTTTTCACAACGCATACTCCAGAAGAAGCCGGAAACGAAAAACACAACATTCATCTTTTGGAATCATTGAGTTTCTTTGATGGAGTTCCATTGGACAAAGTGCGTGAAATTACCGGAATTTGGGATGACACTTTCAATCATACTTTGGTCGGACTTAGATTGAGTCATATTGCAAACGGAGTTTCAAAATTACACGGTGAAGTTTCTCGAGATATGTGGAAAGATTATCCCGGAATTTGCCCGATTATTCATATTACCAATGCTCAAAACAAGAAATATTGGGCTGATGCTTGGTTAGACGAAGCATTCGAAAACAAAGATAGAGAAGCGTTAATCAAAAGAAAAACAAGATTAAAAGCAAAACTTTTTGATGTTGTCGCTGACCAAACCGGAAAATTGTTTGACCCAAATATTCTAACTATTGTTTGGGCAAGAAGATTTGCTAATTACAAACGACCAGATTTAATCTCGAGAGATTACGATCGTTTTATCAAGCTTTTATCCAATACCGAAAAACCGGTACAAATCATATTTGCAGGAAAACCTTACCCAATGGATTATGGAGCCATCCACAACTTTGACAATCTTACTCACATCAGTAAGAACATCAAAAATATGGCGGTTCTTACGGGACACGAATTGAAATTATCTCGTCAATTAAAAGAAGGCGCCGATGTTTGGTTGAATAATCCAAGAGTTACCAGAGAAGCTTCGGGAACGTCAGGGATGACTGCAGCAATGAATGGAGCAGTTAATTTTTCGACAAATGATGGTTGGGTTCGTGAATTTAAAGATTTGAACAAAACCCAAAATTCTTTCGTGTTGCCTATCGTCGATCATAACCTGACAACGCACCAACAAGACGAAATGGATTTGGAGAATTTACTTGAAATGTTTGAAAACGAAGTGCTTCCGTTGTATTATGAAAGTCCAAAAAAATGGTGGGATTTAGTAGAAACCAGCATGAAGCAAATCGTTCCGTATTTTGATTCCGCAAGAATGGTTGATGAATATTATAAGAAGTTGTATAAATAAATCATAATTAAAAAAGCTCATTCACGAAGGTAAATGAGCTTTTTTTAGCTTAATATCCTACTTCAACTTGTCATTTCGACGAAGGAGAAATCACATTTGTTGCTACCATTTGTTGCTCTCGAATGAGATTTCTCCTTCGTCGAAATGACAAAATTGTTTACAAACCCGCTTTCAAAACATCCAAATTGCCCATAATAATAGTTGGGTATTGTTTTGGATCGAGCCAATTAATCATTAGCTTCATATAATCCTCTTTAATAGCAATACAACCCGCGGTAAAAGACGCTGGCTTTAAAGCCAAATGAAAAAATATGGCACTTCCTTTTCCTTTTATAACTGGATTTGTATTGTATTCTATAACGGTGCAATATTTATAAACATCAGTATTCAGCAATAGATTTTCATACGATTTCGAATCAGTTGCACCTCTTACGTGCTTGTTATAATCGGGTGAATTTACATCATCAATCCATTTGTCATCTTTGGTGGTTTGATGATTTTCCAATAGCGTGGTGGTTTGTTTTTCGTAAGAATATAATTTTCCCAGCTTGAAAATTCCTGTTGGAGATTTACCGTCACCTTCCAATTTTTGAAATGGCAATGCAAAACCATTTTTGCCTATTCCCGCTTCAATTGGTTCTTGTTTCACAACCCAATGATTGTCATTTTTTTCCAAAGCCACAAAAACAGCCGAAAAACTTTCTGGATTTTCATTATAAACCACTAGCAATTGTCCAACATTTTCTAACTGACTTTTATTTTTTTCTGCTATTAATAATGCGTTTTCAATTGTACTATTATTTGTTTGTGCCTGTAAGTTTGTAAACGAAAACAATATTATAATCAAACCGAAAAAAATATTTATAAGTTTCATATTATTTTAAGTTTATTGTTTTTGGAATGAAGTAATAACTAATTTCACTTCAAATATAACCAATATATCGTAAGATTAATACATAGTTTTATCCCCTAATTTCTATTGAAACGAGCAATAGAGCTTGGTTCTAAAAAATCTATTAGGAATTTCAATGCGAATTTGTTTAATTTGATGATTGAATCTCAAATTTAATTAAATCCTACAGCAATGAAATCCTATTCCATCCAAGAAATAAATGAAGTTTTAAAAGGCACTCTTGTTGGTGATACTTCAGTAATAATTACCGCTCCAGAACAATTAGAACTTGCCAGTGCCTCTGAGATTTCATTTATTGGAAACAAAAAATACGAAAAATTTTGGGAAACATCCAAAGCGTGCGCGGCCATTGTCAACGAAGATATTTCGATTGAACCTGGGAAAAATAGAGTGTTCATCAAAGTGCAAAATGCTGATTTGGCAATGTCACAAGTTTTGGAACTTTTCGCTCCACCTACTCCAATATTTAGCATTGATATTCACTCAAAAGCAATTATTGAGAAATCTGCCATTATAGGAAACGGAACAAAAATTGGTGCTGGAAGTTATATTGGTCCAAAAGTTAAAATTGGCGAAAATGTCACTATTTATCCTAATGTTACCATTCTTGACGAATGCACAATTGGAAAAAACACAATAATTTGGTCTGGTGCAGTAGTTCGAGAACGTTGTCATATAGGCTCTGATTGTATCATTCACCCTAATGCCACGATTGGCGCAGACGGTTTTGGATTTCGTCCTTGCCCTGAAAAAGGTTTGGTCAAAATCCCACAAATAGGGAATGTAGTTATTGGCAATCGAGTCGAAATTGGCGCTAACTCTTGTGTTGACAGAGGAAAATTCAGTTCGACAGTTTTAGGTGATGGATGCAAGATTGACAATTTAGTTCAAATTGGCCATAACAGTATATTAGGGAAATTCTGCATAATGGCAGGAAATTCGGGATTAGCAGGTTCAGTAACTTTAGGAAACGGAGTTATAATTGGCGGAAGCGCATCAATAAAAGACCACACAACCATTGGCGATGGAGCAATTGTTGGCGCTGGTTCTGGCGTTGTTGGGGACATTCCAGCCGGAAAAACAATGCTAGGCTATCCTGCAGTTGAAGCTCGCGATGCACTAAAACAATGGGCAATTCTAAAAAGGCTCGTTAATGAATCCAAGAAATAAATCTGGAAAATATTCTGAAATCTATTACAATGGTTTTGTAATTTAGCCATCTCTTTATTCAGATAAATACAATTTCATTATGGACTTGAACTTCAATAAAAACGAAGACCACAATAAACTCCTTCTTTCCGATTTGCGTCATAAATTTGCCAAAGTAAAACTAGGCGGAGGCGAAATACGCATTAAAAAATTACATTCCGAAGGTAAAATGACAGCGCGGGAACGCATTGATTATTTGCTTGACGCCAAAGGAAAATCTATTGAAATTGGTGGCTTTGTTGGCGAAGGAATGTATATGGAACACGGCGGATGTCCTTCGGGCGGTGTTGTGGTGAAAATTGGATACATCAAAGGAAAACAATGCATTGTCGTGGCCAATGATGCTACTGTAAAAGCGGGAGCTTGGTTCCCAATTACTGCTAAGAAAAACCTGCGAGCACAAGAAATTGCAATGGAAAACAGATTGCCAATCATTTATTTGGTGGATTCTGCAGGAGTTTATTTGCCGCTTCAAGACGAAATTTTCCCTGACAAGGAACACTTTGGACGCATATTCAGAAACAATGCCCTGATGAGCAGTATGGGAATTACCCAAATTTCGGCAGTTATGGGAAGTTGTGTTGCTGGTGGTGCCTATCTTCCAATAATGAGCGATGAGGCTTTAATTGTGGATAAAACGGGAAGCATTTTCTTGGCAGGAAGTTATTTAGTTAAAGCTGCCATTGGCGAAAATATTGATAACGAAACTCTTGGCGGAGCAACAACACATTGTGAAATTTCGGGAGTTACAGATTATAAAGCCAAAGATGACAAAGACGCTTTGGACAAAATTAAAAATATTATAGATAAAATTGGTGATTACGATAAGGCAGGATTTAGCCGAATTAAGTCCGTAAAACCAGCTTTAGCAGAAAATAAAATTTACGGCATTTTGCCAAAAGCTCGAAATGAGCAATACGATATGATGGAAATCATCAGCCGCTTGGTAGATGATTCTGAGTTTGAAGCCTACAAAGATGGCTACGGACAAACCATAATTACGGGTTATGCACGAATTGACGGTTGGGCAGTAGGAATTGTTGCTAACCAACGAAAAGTGGTAAAAACCAAGACAGGTGAAATGCAATTTGGCGGCGTGATTTATTCAGATTCCGCCGATAAGGCAACTCGGTTTATTGCCAATTGCAACCAGAAAAAAATACCATTAGTTTTCTTGCAAGATGTTACTGGATTTATGGTAGGTTCCAAATCTGAACAGGGCGGAATCATAAAAGACGGTGCCAAAATGGTGAATGCCGTTTCTAATTCTGTAGTACCAAAATTCACCATTATCATAGGAAATTCGTATGGTGCAGGGAATTATGCAATGTGCGGAAAAGCATACGATCCAAGATTAATCGTGGCTTGGCCAAGTGCAGAACTTGCTGTTATGGGCGGAACACAAGCTGCAAAAGTATTGGCACAAATTGAAGCTTCGTCACTCAAAGCAAAAGGAGAAATCGTAGATGAAGCTAAGGAAAAGGAACTTTTCGAGAAAATAAAAGCGCGTTATGATGAGCAAACTTCTCCTTATTATGCAGCTTCCAGACTTTGGACAGATGCTATAATCGATCCTTTAGAAACCAGAACCTGGATTTCGATGGGAATTGAAGCGGCAAACCATTCGCCAATTGAAAAGAAATTTAATTTGGGAGTGATACAGGTTTAACAATGAGAAAAATATTTTTCTTAGCGATTATCTTTATTTCGCTAAATATAAGCGCACAAAAACTTCATGAAAACGGCAAATATGTTGATATAAATGGTGTAAAACTATATTATGAAGTTTATGGTGAAGGCGAACCAATATTAATGATTCACGGAAACGGAGGATCATTTTCCTGTTTTGAAAATCAAGTAGTTGAATTCTCAAAACATTTTAAAGTAGTATTAGTTGATTGCAGAGGAAGAGGCAATTCAAGTTATCAAAAAGGGGTTGAATTGACTTTTGAACTTCAAGTTGAGGACATTAATTTATTTCTTGACAAATTAAACATCAAAAAAACAAATATTCTTGGTTGGAGCGATGGAGGCATAATTGGATTATTATTGGCCATAAAACATCCCGAAACAGTCAATAAATTAGTAGCCTCAGGAGCCAATATATTCCCAGATGGTGCTCTTCATCAAGAAGAATTAAAAAAATGGACTACTGATTTAGAGAATAATAACAAAAATTACGAAAATGATTTAGCTATTGATCTAAACAATTTAGACATTAATTATCCCAATTTGAAATACTCTGATTTGAATGTCATCAAATCCAAAACTTTAATCATTGCAGGTGATCACGATGAAATTAAAAGTGAGCACACCCTTAAAATATATGAATCTATTCCCGATGCACAATTGGCAATTTTGCCCAATAGTACTCATTCTGCTTTGATAGAAAATTCAACCCTTTTTAATGAAATAGTTTTGCGTTTTTTAATGCAATAATTCTACTCGCAGTAAATGCATCTCTTTTTAATTTTTATTTTCAGAGAAATCTCCTTATTACGTTAAATATTAGTACCTTAGTATTGGCTTTTAAACTTAAACACTATGAACAACGTAAAACATTTAAATAAATGGGCGAATGCGCACACTTATTTTTCGGTAGATTTGGTTCGAATGGCACTTGGAGTTTTCTTGTTTTCAAAAGGAGTTACTTTTATTACAAACCTCCAATATTTTGCAGATTTATTGTCCCCAATTGACAAGCTAGGTGGCGGAATGATTCTTTTACATTATGTAGCTTCGGCACACATTCTGGGTGGTATCTTAATCTTTTTTGGATTGCTCACACGATGGGCAATTATTGCGCAATTACCAATATTTATTGGTGCTATCGTCATAAATTTTATGGGAGAAATGCATTCTCAAAATTTATTTTTATCATTAGGGACTCTTGGAATTTGCATCATTTTCTTGATATATGGAAGCGGAAAACATTCTGCTGATTACTATTTTAAAATGCAGGAATAATTATTGAAAACAAAAAAAGAGAGGATTCGAAGTCCTCTCTTTTTTTTAAAAATTATTTCATCTCACTGATAATTATATACTTTCTTTTCTCATGATTTTTCCAGTAGCAGTTTCTTTGAACTTTGGAATGAAAACAATTTCTTTAGGTTTTTCGAATTTGTCTAGAACATTAAAGACAGATTCTTCGATAACGATTGGTTCTCCTTCAACATAAAGCACAACTTTTTCACCAAGAGTTTCGTCTGGTTGCCCAAAAACAAAATAACGTCTTGGAATCAGTGTTGAAAGTTTCTCCTCAATTTGCTCTGGAATCAATTTAACTCCCCCACTATTAATCACATTATCAATTCGACCAATCCATTCAAATTGCGTGTCGGACACTATATTTACAATATCGTTAGTCACAATTTTTTTATCGCTAATATACTTTGCATCAATTATCAGGCAATGTCTGTCATCGGCAGAAACAGTCACATTTGGCAACACGGTGAAAGCTTTTTCTCCAATTTTTTTTGCTGCAATGTGAGTAATAGTTTCGGTCATTCCATATGTTTCGTAAATTTTGATTGGCAATTTCAATAATTCTTGTTCTAGCGCTTTTTGTACTTTTCCTCCTCCAATAATTAATTTCTTAACTTTTTTCAAATCTTTTAAAGAATTTTTTGCCTGAAGTGGAACCATTGCACAAAAATCAAATTTTTCATCAATACATTTTAATGGATGCGAACTTGGGGCTACAAATTTCATGTCTAATCCTAAAATAAAGGCTCGGATAAACATCATTTTTCCTGCCACATATTTCATTGGCAAACAATGCAAAACTTTATTTCCTGGAGATAAATCAAAAAAATCTCCAGTTGCCAAAGCCGATTCCATCATTGCCTTTTTTTCTATACGAATTGGTTTAGGATCACCGGTAGTACCAGAAGTACTCATTTCCATATAGTCTTTTTTATCAAACCAATCGAGGATAAAATCGCCGACAGATTTCTCGTATTCTTGTCCTTCTTTTACAAAACTATAAGCAACTCTGCATAAATTTTCTCGATTAATATGAAATCCGTTTAGTTTAAAAAGATTGTGTACTTTATTGTATTCTGGTATATTCATAATTTAATATTATTTTGATTTAAAGAACTTTAATTTTACCAAATAAACGTTCTTTCCAATTTGTCCATTTGTACCTTTTGGCGAAGATAAATAAAATAATTGGATAGATTATTGCAATCGAAACTAACATTTCATTTAGCGTATCAGTTGTGTTTTCGACGCCTGAATATTTAAAAAGCGCATCCGTTTGTAAAGCTGAAAAATCCGAAGTGATTAATAAGGCTGCCATCAGATTATTCCCTAAATGAAAACCCAAAGCTAGTTCCAGACTTTCGTCCATTAATGTCATAATTCCCAGTAATAAGCCAGTTCCAATATAAAACACCATAACTTCATAACCCATTTTGGCAACTTCAGGATTGGCACTATGAAATAACCCAAAAACAACTGAAGTAATTAGCAAAGGAAACCATCTGTTCTTAGCAATAATTCCAATTTGCTGCATTAGATAACCTCTGAATAAATATTCTTCAAGACCAATTTGAAATGGAAACAACAACATACTTATGATAAATAAAACGACAAATTTAATTGGATTAAAATTCCATACAATGGTCGAATGATCCATAGAATAGGAAATTGCAAAAGTAGCAATAGTCAGCAAAACGATTAAACTAAAGGAAAGTAAAATCCGTTTATAATCTACTGATTTTCTAGAAGTTGTTAATGAAAGAACACTTCTTTGGTGCAAAACACGAACCAATAAAAACAAAAAACCTAATAAGAAAATAAAGGGAGACAAATTAATTATCAGCGACATATTATTTGGAATATCACTCATCGATTTATAGGCCTCATCCAATTGTTTTTTCGACATCATGAAATAGGCTATAAAATTTGCAACAAATATTCCTGCGGTCAATAATGTGGTAATTAAAACGCGCCACCAAGTATTATTTCCTTTATATGCTTGTTCTATAAACATTTATAAAATTTAATTGATTTTTATTTAACTTCAATTTTGTCAGACCGAATTTAACTTAATTTTCCGTTTTTATCCTTTACTTTGCAAAAAAAATAAAACACAAATTTTATGATCCAAATATATCATAATTCACGTTGCGGAAAATCAAGAGAATGTCTTGCATTCCTTGAAGATTCAGGCAAAGAATATGAAATTATCAAATATCTTGAAGACATTCCCACTTTTGAGGAATTGAAGACAATCATTAAAAAATTAGGTATAAAGCCTATTGAATTAGTGCGTCAAAAAGAGAAAATTTGGATAGAAAACTTCAAAGACAAAAAAATAACGGATGATGAAATTATCAAAGCAATGATTCTGAATCCAATTCTCATCGAAAGACCTATTGTTATCAATGGTAATAAAGCCATTATTGCCAGACCTTTTGAAAAAGCACTAGGCATTATTTAATACTTTTATGTAAGTATTTTAACAAATATTTATGATTTCCCCCTTAAACCAAATCCTATTTTTGTATTCCAATTTAAAAAAAAAACAACTTTTGATGAAAAACCTTAATTTTATTATAATTTTAGTATTGTTACTAACTTCAACACTAAATTATTCACAACAAAGACCCCAAGTCGCAAAAATAAAAATAAAAGGAACTGTCATCGAAAAGGTGAGTAAACAGCCCCTGGAATATGCTACAGTCACTTTCACGAATCCAAAATTTCCAAAAGCAACTACGGGGGGAATTACAAATCCAAAAGGTGAATTTGATATTGATGTTATTCCTGGAACTTATGATATTAAAATAGAATTCATCTCTTTTAAACCTACCATATTCAGTCAGCGTAAACTTCAGGAAAGCTCTAATTTAGGTCAAATCGCTTTAGAAGAAGATGCCACACAATTGAACGAAGTTGTAGTTCGTTCTGAAACTACGACAATCCAAATCAAACTTGACAAAAAAGTTTACAGTATTGGTAACGACTTAATGGTAAAAGGAGGAACTGTAAGCGATGTGCTTGATAATATCCCATCGGTTTCAGTAGATTCAGAAGGAACTGTGAGTTTGCGAGGCAATGAAAACGTAACCATCTTTATCGATGGGAAGCCTTCAAATGCGATTAATATTGCTGAAGCGCTTCGATTAATTCCAGCTGATGCTATTGATAAAGTAGAAGTAATCACTAATCCATCTGCCAGGTATGATGCCGAAGGTGGTGCGGGAATTTTGAATATTATCCTTAAAAAAGGAAAAAATCTAGGTTTCAACGGAACCGTTATTGGAGCGACAGGTCATCCAGAAAACAATAGTCTTAGCGGAACTTTGAATTATAAATCGAAAAAATATAATTTATTTACAAATCAAGGCTATTCTAATAGAAATAATTCTGGAAATGTAATGGTCGAAACTAATTATCTCAATCCTCAACCAAACTCTCCTGAATACATATTAGAAACAAGGAAGAATGAGAGTATAGACAAAAGTTACAATGGAAATTTAGGTCTCGAATTATACCTAAATAAATCTACTTCTTGGACAAATACCATCAATTACAGAAACAGTAATGAAAACAATATAGATAACGTAAATTATGATAAACAATATGCCAATTCTTTGGATAATAATATTCAAACACGTGTTAGTAGCGAAGATTCAAAAGGAGAAAATGTAGAATACAAATCAAGTTTGCAAAAAAAATTCAAGAAAGACGGGCATAAGTTAGATGTTGATTTACAAATTTCAAACAACAATGACAAGGAAACTGCAGGTATTGCCGATAGCGAAAACGGCAATGATTACACTCAAAATATTCAAAAACGCAACAAAGAATTAGTACAAGCAGATTATGTTTTACCAATTGGAAAAGGTGGGCAATTTGAAGTTGGTTATCGTGGTAGTTTTACTAATCAAATTACAGACGTAACCGTTTATAATGGTAGTGTCATCAATACGGATTTCACCAACAAATTGGAATACATAGAAAACGTAAACGCATTTTATTCACAATATGGTTTTAAAGTAAACAAATTTTCTTATCTATTTGGGCTTCGTTGGGAAGACACAAATGTTGATGTAAACCAATTTACCACAAACGATTTTAATCATAAAAAATACAACGACTTCTTTCCATCTGCCTTTTTTACTTATGAAATCTCAGAGGAAAGCAGCTTGTCACTTAATTATAGCCGAAGAATTAATCGCCCAAGAGGAAGGATGATCAATCCTTTTAGCAATTATTCCAGTAATATCAATATTTTTCGTGGGAATCCAGATTTGAATCCGGCAATGACTAATGCAGTTGATTTTGGATTCTTAAAAAAATGGGGGAAATTTATGCTGAGTACTTCATTATACACTAACAAAACTTCCGATGTTTTTATGTTTGCGAGAATGGAATCTGGCGATTATGTAAATGGAGTTCCAGTCATTGTTTCAGGTCCAATCAATCTTGCAACCGAATTTAGGACGGGCTTCGAATTCAACTTAAATTATACACCCTACAAATGGTGGAGATTAAACTCTAATTTCAATTTTTTCAATATTGATACCAAAGGAGATTATACTTATACCAACTTTAATAATGTGGTTATCACTCAGAATTTTGACAATAACGCTTCTTCATGGTCAGCAAAACTGACTTCAAAAGTAACCTTGCCTAACAAAATCGATTGGCAAACCAATATGAATTACAATGGGGATCAAAAAACAGCTCAAGGGAAAATATTGGGCATATTTGCAATGAATCTTGGGTTTAGCAAAGATGTGATGAAAGAAAAAGCAACTATTGCTTTTAATATAAATGATGTCTTTAACTCCCGAAAAAGAAAAATGGAAACCTATATTCCAAACGTCATTCAATCCTATTCCGAAATGCAATATCACCAAAGACAATTCACGCTTTCTTTTACGTATCGAATCAACAAACAAAAAACGGATAAAGAAAAACAGCCTAAAAGAGAAATGGATAATGGTGGTGAAGATTTTCAAGGATAATAAATACACATCTATAGGTTAAATTGATACCTGTTAATTTTTATAATAGACCTATGAGGCTTTAAAACCTTCATAGGTCTCATTGTTTAAAATATCATTGCTTGAATTTATAAATGATTTGAATGAAACACTATCTTAGCTTTACTTTTTAAACCCAACAAAATATAATTATGACCAATATAATTGTTTTAGGAGCAGGAATGGTAGGTAGCGCAATGGCGGCAGATTTATCAAAGAAACACAACGTAACCATCGCAGATTTAAGTATTCAACGATTAGAATACCTAAAAGGGAAGTATCAAAACATCAGCATTTTACAAGTGGATGTTTGTGATACAAAAAAACTTCAATCTGTTCTTGCATCTTTTGATTTTGTTGTTTGTGCAGTTCCTGGATTTCTTGGTTTCCAAACCATAAAAACAGTTATTGAAGCTGGTAAAAATGTCGTGGATATTTCCTTTTTCCCTGAAAATGCTCTCGAATTAGATGTGCTGGCAAAAACAAAAGGAGTAACTGCTATAGTTGATTGTGGCGTTGCACCTGGAATGCACAATATCATTTTGGGATATTATAATGAGAAACTGAAATTGACAGATTTTGAAACTTTAGTTGGCGGTTTGCCAAAAGTAAAAAAATGGCCATTCAACTACAAAGCGCCTTTTTCACCAATAGATGTAATCGAAGAATATACTCGTCCGGCCCGTTATGTCGAAAATGGAAATGTCGTCATTCGTGAAGCTTTAACCGACTGTGAATTTGTGGAATTTGATAAAGTGGGAACCTTGGAATCTTTTAATTCTGACGGATTACGATCAATTCTATTTACGATGCCACACATCAAGAATATGAAGGAAAAAACACTCCGATATCCTGGCCACGTTGAATATATAAGAGTTTTGAAAGACAGCGGATTCTTTAGCGAAAAAAAGATAATGGTAAATGGAACTGAAATTTCACCGCTTGATTTTACTAGTAAAATTCTTTTCGACGAATGGAAATTGGGAGAAACCGAAGAAGAACTTACAATAATGCGCATCACTTTAAAAGGGGAAAATAAAAACGGTGAACTCGAAGAAGTAATTTATAATTTATATGATGAATATTGTCCAAAAACGCAAACCTCTTCAATGGCAAGAACCACGGGATATACTGCAACGGCTGTAGCCAATATGTTTTTGGAAGGTTTGTTCACCGAAAAAGGAATTTTTCCACCAGAATTGATTGGAAAACACGAACTTTGTTTCAGGTACATTTTAAATTATTTGAAAGAGAGAAATGTAAATTACGTAAAAACGCAAACCATACAAAAAGGTTAATTTAAAGTTCTTTACAATATCTTTGAATCTCAAAACAACAATATTATGAACTCTAAAAGAAGAACAATAGTTTTAGCAATAATGCTACTAATTTCAATTGGAAATTATTCAAGAATCATTGACCACGGTACAATTCGCACTGTCGAATTTCTATCCATTTTTGTTATTGGTGCTTTGACTTCTTTGTTGATTAGAGAAGTTGCTACTATAATTAAAGAAAAATAACTTTTATGAAAAATACACAAATCCTGGTTTTATTCCTTATTGGCGCAGTACTTACAGTTATTGGCGTGTTATTTAAAATCACACACGAACGTAAAGATTGGACCAGTTTCTTTCTAATTATTGGGATGACATTTGAAGCCGTTGCCGCAATTTTATTGCTAATAAAATTATTCAAGAAAACCAAAAACAATTCAGATTCGTTTCTGGATAGTTGATCTTATTTTTAAAAAACGTTTTTTGGATAAATTAAAAGGGCAACATTTATTGAATGTTGCCCTTTTTGTATAGTTGTGTTGTTTTTTTTATCGTTGTCTCGCTACTTCCCCGTGATGCGTCAAATCCAATCCAAGTTCTTGTTCCATATCAGTCACTCGAACAGGAATAAATTTGTTGATTATTCTGAACAGCAACAAGGTAAAAAAGAATGCATAACTAGTTGCAAATACTATTGCAACGCACTCTTTAAAAAGTAACATTCCGTTTCCACCAAAAAATAATCCATCAGGAATTGCTGAATTAATAGTGCTATTGGCAAAGAAACCCAAACAAATAGTTCCTATTATTCCGCCCATTCCGTGAATTCCCCATACGTCGAGTGCATCATCCCAACCTTTCTTTTCCTTATATTTTACGGCTAAAAAGCATCCGCAAGCAGCAATAATTCCAATAATCGCTGAGGAATAAATATCTACATAACCTGCAGCCGGAGTAATTGTGGCCAAACCTGCTACAGCTCCCGTCATCAATCCAATAAATGTTGGTTTTTTGTTACCTGTATTCCATTCGATAAATAACCAGGTAACCGCTGCAAAAGAAGCTGCTGTATCCGTATTTAAAAAGGCTGAAATGGTAATGGAATTAACCGCCAACTCACTTCCTGCATTAAAACCGTACCATCCAAACCAAAGCAATGCTGTTCCAATGGCCACCAATGGAATATTATTAGGTTCGTGTTTATTTTGTCGTCTTCCTACAAAATACACCGATGCCAATGCTGCAAATCCAGCCGTTGCGTGTACTGTAATTCCTCCTGCAAAATCAAAAACTCCCCATTGAGCAAGCAATCCGCCACCCCAAACCATGTGAACGAATGGATAATAGACAAATATTTGCCAAAATATTAGAAAGAAAACATATGATTTAAACGAAACCCGATTAATAAATGCTCCAGTAATCAATGCCGGAGTAATGATGGCAAACATCATTTGATAAGCAATAAAAATATATTCAGGAAAACGTTTATCTGCTGAGTAAAGTGTCGAGGGCGTAATTCCGTGATAAAAAGCTTTGTCAAAATTTCCTATTATCCCAAAAAAATCAGTGCCTGAGCTCATATTTCCACTGAAACAAAGTGAATAACCAAAACCAAAGCACAGTTCCTATTCCCATAGAAACAAAACTTTGCATCATAATGCTCAAAATGTTTTTGTTACATCCCAATCCTCCGTAGAAAAAAGCAAGTCCGGGAGTCATTAGCATCACTAAACTAGTGGCAAGAATCATAAAAGTAGTTAACCCTACATCTAACATAATTGTGTATTTAATTGGCGCAAAAATAAACAAACATTACAATATATATTTTACAAAATTTACCAATATTGTTACTTTTAATTACAAATAAGGCAGTGTAAGTTCGAATTTTATTATATTAGAAGTGACTACCCCCTTGAAAATAGGAGTGTAAAGTATAAATTGCGTTAATCATTCATTTTTAATCAATATTGCAAAATAGATTTAAAATTGAAATACATTATTATTTAATCCTCAATTTTTTACCTTTGTTATTATTAATTCAGAAAAATGAACATTAAACTCATCGCCATTGGCAAAACCGATAATAAAAATCTTCAATCCTTAATTGACGAATATCAAAAAAGGTTATCGTTTTACATCAAGTTCGATTTAGAGATTATTCCCGATATCAAAAACGTAAAAAACTTGTCGGAAAGTCAGCAAAAAGAAAAAGAAGGGGAATTAATTTTGGCAAAAATCACTCCAACAGACCAACTTATTTTATTGGACGAAAACGGAAAAACCTTCTCAAGTGTTGCTTTCTCTGAGGAATTACAGAAGAAAATGAATGCCGGAATAAAAACCTTGGTTTTTGTTATTGGAGGACCTTATGGATTTTCGGAAACCGTGTACGCAAAAGCAAATAGCAAAATATCGCTTTCACTGATGACATTCTCGCATCAAATGGTACGTTTATTTTTTATCGAACAATTGTATCGTGGATTCACAATTTTGAAGAATGAGCCGTATCATCACCAGTAGAAAGTGCTCAGTTAACAGTCGAAGTGTTCAGTCATTGCGAGGCACGAAGCAATCTCATTTCTAAAAGAGTGTTCGGGTGCAGTGTTCAGAATTTAAAAAATGAATTCTTTTGGAACTTCTTTATTGTAAGAATCCAATTTTCGAATTAAAATTTTATTCTGAATATATTCTTGAAAACTCATATTTTCATCAAAAAATAATCTTATTTGGGGCTGAAAATCGGGATCCTTTTTGCAAATATTATTTATTCTTCTATGAACATAATCCAAAACCTCATCTTTTTTCAATTGGTTTTTATTAACCAAAACTACATCATTTCCTTTTTTAAAATGAATTGAAAAACCACCACTTTTAGGTTTACCCATTTTATAATACACTTTCGTAAAAGGTAAAAATGCTAAATTCTTGCCAATACTGTCTGCATAAGAATAATAATTTTCAGCTAATTCGTTTTTGTGGGCGACTTCATTTCGCTTTTTTTCCTGCAATTTCATCACTTCCGGAATCACTAATCGCAAAGGCAATCGCTTGTCAATATTAAAAATCCAGTTGGTTGTAATAATGGAGTTTTTCCGGTTTAATTCTGACAATGTGTCTTTTTCCTTGGTTCTAAAAAAAATATAAATCGGTGAATGATCTACTACATTTGAAACGACTGTCACATTGGATTTTGGCAACAAAACAGCTTCTTTGTTACCACAGGAAAACAGAATAAAAAGAATAATTAGACTGAAATATTTCATTTGAATTGATTGGTTTTATTAAATAAAGTAACACATTCCGTTGCTTCTTTTACATCGTGAACACGAAGTATTTTAGCTCCTTTGGTCAAAGAAATTGTGTTTAAAACTGTAGTTCCATTTAAAGCTTCTTCGGGAGTGCATTTGAATACATTATAAATCATTGATTTTCTGGAAACACCAATAAGTAAAGGCAATTCCAGCATTTCAAATAATTCTAATTTTTGTAAAATCTCATAATTTTGGTCTAGTGTTTTGGCAAAGCCAAAACCAGGATCAATTATCAAATCATTGATACCAAAACTCCTAGCTGCAGACACTCTTTCTGAAAAATATAAAAGTATTTCCTTAACTATATTTTCATAATTAGTCATGGATTGCATCGTTTCTGGAGTGCCTCGCCTGTGCATCATTACGTAAGGAACATTATATTTGGCTACCGTTTCCATCATTTTTTCGTCAACACTTCCTGAGGAAACATCATTAATAATAGATGCGCCATTTTCGATACAAATTCTTGCCACTTCGCTTCTGAAAGTATCTATGGAAATTAGCGTTTTTGGAAAATTCTTCTGAATTAAACTCACAACAGGAATAATCCTTTTCAATTCATCATTTTCAGAAACATATTCAGCCCTCGGTTTGCTGGAATAGGCTCCAATGTCTATAAATGTTGCTCCTTCTGAAATCATCTTTTTTGCCTGAAGCAAAATATTGCTTTCGTCAATGAATTTTCCCCCATCATAAAACGAATTTGGCGTAACATTCAAAATTCCCATTATTTTGGGAGTGGATAAGTCCATTAGATTTCCATTACAATTTATAGTCATTTTGGTCTGTTGGCTAGTAGTTGAACAATTTAATACCTAAAAATTAACATTCGTTTACCATCATTCTTTAAACAAAATAATTATTCTTATTTTTGTGACAAATATACATCAATAAATGAACATAACTTCACAACAATACGATAGTGTAATTGCAATTTGTCGCTCGCTATTTATCAATAAGATGAAAGATTACGGCAGTGCTTGGCGCATTTTAAGATTGCCTTCCCTGACAGATCAAATATACATTAAAGCCCAAAGAATAAGAAGTTTACAGGAAAATGAAGTTCGAAAAGTAGACGAAGATGAAACTGGTGAGTTCATCGGAATCATCAATTATTCGGTTATGGCTTTAATCCAATTGGAACTTGGAGTTGTGGATCAACCTGATTTAAATGTGGAACAAGCAACAGAATTATACGACCAAAAAATTGCTTTGACTAAACAACTAATGGAAGATAAGAATCACGATTATGGTGAAGCCTGGCGCGAAATGCGTGTAAGTTCATTGACGGATTTGATTTTGCAAAAACTGCTTCGCGTGAAGCAAATTGAAGACAATAAAGGAAAAACTTTGGTTTCTGAAGGTATTGATGCTAATTATCAGGATATGATTAATTACGCGGTTTTTGCTTTGATTTTAAGCCCCCTAGCCCCCAAAGTGGGAACTCCGAGTTTGTAAATACTTCTTAAAAACATAAAAATAAAAAATAAAATAAAATGAAAAACTTCATCGCACAATTCTCCAGACTTTTCGTCGGTATTTTATTCATTATTTCGGGATTGATTAAACTCAATGATCCTTTAGGTTTCTCTTATAAATTAGAAGAATATTTTAGCGAGCCTGTTTTTAACATGCCGTTCTTTGTGCCTTATTCATTAGCTCTAGCCTTGTTTTTGGTGATTTTAGAAGTAGTTTTGGGTGTTATGCTCCTCATTGGTTACAAATCAAAATTGACGATTTGGAGTTTGTTGCTTTTGGTAGTTCTATTCACATTTTTGACCTTTTACTCTGCTTATTTTGATGTGGTAAAAGACTGCGGATGTTTTGGTGACGCCTTACATTTAGATCCTTGGCAATCTTTTACGAAAGATCTGATATTATTATTTTTCATCCTCATTTTGTTTTATAATCAAAAATATATAAAACCTTTATTTTCAAATACAATTCAAAACATTTTGGTTTTGGCAAGCATTATTTTGTGCTGTTTTATGGGGTATTGGGTTTTAAATCATTTGCCATTAAAAGATTTTAGACCTTATAAAGTGGGGACCAATCTCAAAACAGCCATGGAAATTCCTGATAACGCACCAAAAAGTGTGGTAGAAATGGTCTTTATTTATAAAGTTAATGGCGTTGACAAAGAATTTTCTGAAAAAGATTTAATGTCACTTCCAGCAGGAGCAACATTTGTTGACCGAAAAGACAAGGTTATCGTTCAGGGTTACCTTCCTCCTATTCACGATTTTAAATTGGAACTGGATGGTAATGACAACACTCAATTGATTTTTTCAAAAGAAAAATCACTGCTGATTGTAGCTTATGATTTAGAAAAAGCAAATGTAGATGCTTTGCAAAAACTGAACAAATTATACAAAGAAGCTTCGGCAAAAGGATATTATGTTGCAGTTGCAACCGGCTCCTCAAGTGATGTCATTGCTGATGTGAAAAATAAATATGGATTTACTTTTGATTTCCTTTTTTGCGATGCAACGGCTTTAAAAACAGTAGAAAGAGCGAATCCTAGTTTCATAGTTTTACATTATGGAACTATTATGCAAAAAGTGCATTACAACGATATTGATGATTTGAATTTATAATTTATTGGTTAGTCTATGAGTAGCAGAAGAGAAAGAAAGAAAACGAAATTATTGCTAATTTTAGTTAGTTGTCTCGTTTTTGGATTAGGTTATTATATTCTAAACGAAGTCTCAACATGGTTTGAAGTGCCTTTAGGAGTTACATTTCATGTTATTTTGGGATGTACGTTAATGGCTGTTTCAGGAATTTATATTGGCTACACAATCAATCAACTCTATTTTACAAAGAGGAGAAAAAGAACTAAACGTGTCTATTTAGACGATAATTCAAATGAAAAAACTCAATAATCGAAATTTATAATTTTTTATTATAGCAATAACCAATTACGAAATCGAAATAGTGCAAATACCTGAAATAATGTGATTTACTCATCCGAAATTTTGCTTTTTAAAACGTAACTTTGCTCAAATTAAATAATTTAATGAAAATCATACTTGCCTTACTTTTTGCTTTTGCAATCTTTTCTTGCTCACACGCCCAAAAAAAATCATTTTCTAAAGAAGCTTTATCTGAAACATTATTGGCAACTGATGAAAGTCAAGTTGCTTTTAAAGATATTCTAAAAAAATACAAAGGCAAAACCCTCGTTATTGAAGTATGGGCCTCGTGGTGTGGCGATTGCATCAAAGCAATGCCAAAAATAAAGGAATTACAAGCCAATAATCCTGATGTAGCTTATGTTTTTATATCGATGGATAAAACGGTGGAAAATTGGAAAATTGGAATCGAAAAACATGACCTTAAAGGAGATCATTTTATGGCTAACGACCAAATGAAAGGTGTTTTTGGAAAAGCCATAGATTTAGATTGGATTCCAAGATATATGACTATTGACAAAACAGGGAAAATTGTTGTATACAGAGCTATTGAAACCGATTTTGAAAAAATAAATGCGACTTTAAAAGAGTTAGAAGTTAGAAGTTAGAAAATACTCAATAGCCAACGGTTTTAACCATTGGAAGAAGTAAAAAATTAAAATAAAATAGAATTAATAAAACACAACTAAAATGAGAAAGAAGATTGTAGCAGGAAACTGGAAAATGCACAAAAATGCAGAACAAACCGAAGATTTATTAAACGAATTAATAGCACAAATTCCAACAGAAAGTGATGCACAAATAATTGTTGCTCCTACGTTTGTCAACTTGGCTTCGGCAGTAGATCATTTAGAATTTACGCCTATCAATGTGGCAGCACAAAATATGCACCAAGCAGAAAGTGGCGCTTATACAGGAGAAATTTCAGCTGATATGCTAAAAAGTATTGGAGTAAACACCGTAATCCTTGGACATTCAGAACGCAGAGCGATTTTCCACGAAACTGATGCGCTAATTTCTAGCAAAGTTGATACAGCTTTGAAACATGATATGACTGTTATTTTCTGTTTTGGAGAAGAGTTGAAAGATCGTCAATCTGCAACTCATTTTAATATTGTAGAAAATCAATTAAGGGATGGTTTGTTTCATCTACAAGCAAAAGATTGGGAAAAAATTGTTTTGGCATACGAACCAGTTTGGGCTATTGGAACAGGTGAAACTGCTAGTCCAGAACAAGCTCAAGAAATGCACGAATTCATCAGAGAAACCGTTCGAAAAGCTTTTGGAAGCGATATCGCCGAAGATGTTTCTATCCTTTATGGTGGTAGCGTTAAACCAGACAATGCCAAAGAAATTTTCTCTAAACCAGATGTCGACGGTGGTCTTATTGGTGGAGCTGCACTTAATGCTAAAGATTTTTTAGCCATAGTAAACGCTATCTAAAATTTAGATTAAACTAATTAATGAAATCCTCAATTATGAAAATAGTTGGGGATTTTTTACGCTCTAAAATCATCTATCTACATCATCAGAATATCTAGCATTTTAAACTCATAAAGTATTATTAAACAACAGTTTAATGATTATAAATTACAAAAAAAATATCTTTTTCTTTCGAGAATAAGCAATAATTTCTTAAATTTACTGTATCGGCTTTTGCAAGCAGAAACACCTACAACTCTCTTTCTTTAAGCCATACAATTACATCGGCACATTTTTCATTAAGCAGTGTTTATCCTCCCAAATCATCCCCAAAAAAGTTAAACTTTTAACCTTTGAAGTGGAACCCAGAAACCACGATAAAAAACGGGGTAGAACCGAAAAACCTTACGAGTAGGAAAATTTAAATCATCTTATAATGAAAAATTTTATCTTAATTCTTGTAATATTAATCACCGGATTAACAATAACTTCTTTGAATGCTCAAGGTAGCTGGAGTTTACAAACAAATCCACTAGGTTCTGGTGAAACTGCAATGATTGGAAAAGTACAATTTGTGACTGCAACTGAAGGATGGATTTCTATTTCTTCTGGAGGACTTTTACACACAACAAATGCCGGAGTAAATTGGGCCGTACGAACACCTTTTCCCAACGAATCAGTTTGGTCACTTTCTGATCCTGATATTAATATGTGTTTTGTCAATCCTACAACGGGTTGGCTCATAAAATCATATGGAACTTCGGAAATCGATTTACACGGAGTCGTAGTGTATAAAACAACAAATGGTGGAAATAATTGGCAAAGAATCGTGTTATCCCAAAATACACCTGATGATTTGGGACTTCAGATACAGTTTGTAGATGAAAATAATGGTTGGGCTTCAATATACAATTTTTCCAGTGGAAATTTTTCTTTTCTTAAAAGCACGGATGGAGGCAACAACTGGAGCCAAATTCCAACTTCAACCCCTAAATTTTCTGGATTTTTCTTCAATTTTGTGGATAACAATAACGGATGGGCAATAGCTGCAGGTCCCAGTTTACAATCACCCTACACTATTATTCACTCAACAGATGGTGGGTTAAATTGGACTGAACAATTCAGTGATGCTACAGCTGGTGAATTAAACATTATTCGGTTTACCGACATAAATAATGGATGGGTAATAGGATTGAATAATAAAATTTTAAAAACAACAAACGGTGGTACAACTTGGGAAAAAATCACAAACACTGGACTTAATAACGATTACAATCCAAAATGTGTGTTTTTTCTAGATGCAAACAACGGATGGATTGGAAGCAAACAAGAGAATAGTTCAGATAACGCAATTGTTCTTCATACTACAAATGGAGGTTCCAGTTGGGAAATACAAAGCACTCCTTCACCAGAATCCATATTTAGCATTTTCTTTTGGGATATAAACAATGGTTGGTTCACTGCAGATTCTGGAAGAATTGCACATTGTTCTAATCCATTAGTAGTTAACGAAAACATAGCTAATAAGTTCATTGCCGTTTATCCAAATCCAAATAGCGGAACTTTCTATTTCAGTCTAAAAGATGCCAATTCAAAAGTTAAAGCCGAAATATATAATCTTTCAGGTCAAAAAGTGTATGAAGCTTCCAACTTTGAAATGCAACCACAAAATGAGGTTAATTTTGTTCCACAATCCAAAGGGATTTATTTAATAAAAATTAATGACGGAGAAAATAGTTATACTGAAAAAATTATGGTTCAGTAATAGTCTGTTTAAATATAATCCCCAATTGCGAAAATAGTTGGGGATTTTTTACGCTCTAAAACCATCTATCTACATCATCAGAATATCTAGCATTTTAAGCTCATAAAATATTGCTAAACAATGATTTAATGATTATAAATTACAAAAAAAACACCTTTTTCTTTCGAGAATAAGCAATAATTTCTTAAATTTACTGTATCGGCTTTAGCAAGCAGAAACACCTACAACTCTCTTTCTTTAAGCCATACAATTACATCGGCACATTTTTCATTAAGCAGTGTTTATCCTCCCAAATCATCCCCAATAAAAGTTACACTTTTAACCTCTAAAGTGGAAACCGGAAACCACGATAAAAAACGGGGTAGAACCGAAAAACCTTATGAGTAGGGAAAATTTAATTCATCTTATTAATGAAAAATTTTATCTTAATTCTTGTAATGTTAATCACCGGATTAACAATAAATTCTTTAAAAGCTCAAGGCAGTTGGACACTACAAACGAATCCATTGGAACCAGAAGCGCTAGGAAAAGTACAATTTGTAAGCCCTACAGAAGGCTGGATTGATATATCAGAATCAGCAAATCTATTGCACACTACAAATTCCGGAACCAATTGGACTCTGGCATCCCTTTCCCAAACTGATGTCGTTTGGTCTTTACCGGAAATACCTCTTAATATGTGTTTTGCTAATACTTCAACAGGCTGGGTGATAAAATCATTGGGAACTTCTGGAGAAAATTCACTCGGAGCTGTAATTTACAAAACTATTAATGGAGGACTCAATTGGCAAAGAATAATTCTATCCGAAAATGAAAACGATGTTGCTATGCAAATTCAGTTTACCGATACAAATAATGGCTGGGCTTCGATAATTAATTCTGATACAGGAGTATTTACTTTATTTAAAAGCACTGATGGAGGAAATAATTGGATTCCGGTTCCTAACTCAATTCCAGTTTTCACAGGTTTTGTTTTTCGTTTTATAGATTCTAACAATGGTTGGGCAATTCAAGCTGAATATCTTAATATTTTCCAAATTACATATACCATTCTACATACCTCCGATGGTGGAGCAAATTGGTCACAACAATATGTTGACTTTGGGGACAGCGAGCCTAATGACATCCAATTTACGGATACAAATAATGGCTGGATTGTAGGAACTAATGGTGCTATTTTTAAAACAACTAATGGAGGCGCAAACTGGGTTCGCTTAAACAATACCGGACTAACAACTGACAATAATCCTATTTCCGTATTTTTTTTGAATGCTACTACAGGCTGGGCAGGCGTTTCTAACATCGGAGACATTTCATTCATTCTTCATACTATAGATGGTGGTGCAAACTGGAGCAAACAAAATGTCTTTTTGGATTATTATGATGATATAAATAGTCTCTTTTTCTGGAATGAAAACAAGGGTTGGTTTACTGCGAGTTACGGCAAAATTGGTCATTACTTTAACCCATTGGGTATTAATGAAAATAGTATTAATAAGTTCATTACCATTTATCCAAATCCAACTAATGGTAAATTCTGTATCGACTTAAAAGAACCTAAATCCCAAATGGAAGTAGAACTTTATAACGTTTTAGGACAAAAAATATATAAATCTTCAACTCTTTCTCCATTGCGCGTTAACGAAATTGATTTTTCCTCCCATCCCAAAGGAGTCTATTTAATAAAAATCAATGACGGAGAAAATAATTGCACAGAAAAAATTGTAATACAGTAATAAAATTAACCATAAAAAACACCTTACAAAGTGGAATCCAGAAACCACGATAAAAAACGGGGTAGAACCGAAAAACCTCACGAGTAGGAAAAATTTAAATCATTTTATCATGAAAAATTTCTTTACTTCTTATTTATTGTGGGTAGTTATTGCCCTCGTAAATTCAAATGCGCTATTAGCGCAATATTCCAATGCAACCTTAAACGGTCCTTGGTTTGGCTATTTAGCACCATTAGATCCTTATAATGACCAATTTGGTTATATGGTTTTTGACGGATTAGGCAATATCATTGATGGAAGTCAATTTCCTTCTCAAACAAGTGGCACATATACAGTAAATCCTGATGGTTCATTTACTGCTAACTTTATAAATGGTTCAGATGCAGTTCTTTTTGAAGGGCAACTTTCCTCTCCAACAGAAGCAATGGTAAGCGCAATGGGAATGATTTTTAATTTCCATAAAATAGCTAACCCTGATGCTTTAAAAGACAAAATAGCTGGAACATTAACAACAACAGGTGGTTGCGGGGTTCGAGATGTTACATTTAATATCGATAATAATGGCAATATAATTTCTGCAACAGGATTGACAGGTCCGGTGACCGGCAGAGTGTATACTGATTTAGGGGTTTTTCTTGGTCATATAAAAACTGGGGAACCCATAAATGGTTGGCATTTATTTTCAATAAAAGGCAATTATAACAATATTGATAATAAATTAACTGGTCAAATCGAATTTGATTGGACTTCTTGTAATGCAGGTTCTCAAACTAATTTGGTAAGAAGTGATAATACACCTGTAAATTTTGATTGGACCCTTCAGACAGATCCTTTAGATGCAGCAACAACAATGTGCGGTGCAATGCAATTTGTTAGTGCAACAGAAGGATGGATTTCAATTGCACCAGGAGGACTTTTACATACCACTGATGGGGGAACTACTTGGATTGAAAAAACACTGCATCCTACTGATATCATATCCTCACCGTCTGATCCTGGTATTAACTTAAGTTTTATTAATGTTTCAACAGGTTGGGTTCTTAAAACTTTTGGAACTTGGGAAAATCCACTTGGTGCTGTCGTATACAAAACTAATGATGGAGGAACAACTTGGGAAAGAAAAGTAGTATCTACAACTGCTGGAGATTTTGGTTTCGAACTTCAATTTGTAGATGCTAGCAATGGATGGTTGATGCTATTTAATTTTAGCACTTATGCTGCAACTTTTCTAAAAACTATCGATGGAGGAACTAATTGGGTTCCTACAAATGGTGCTGGTACTTTTAGTTATGTTGATGCCAATAATGGTTGGGCATTTTCTTCACCTGACCAATTACCCCCTTATACTATTTATAAAACAACAAATGGCGGAGCAGACTGGACTCCAATTGCTACAGATAACACTACCGGTGAAATTAATAAAATGAAATTTATTGATTTAAATAATGGTTGGATAGTTGGTAAAAACGGAAAAATTCTCAAAACCACAAACGGAGGTGTCAATTGGACACCAATTACAAATGCGGGAATTACTACTGAATATACTAACAAATGTGTCTATTTCATCAACCCAACAACTGGCTGGATAACAAGTAAACGCAATAATAGCAGCGACAATTTGATTGTGATTCACACTACTGATGGTGGTGCAAATTGGACTACACAAAGCACTCCGTCAATTAATGACATATTTAGTATCTACTTTTGGGATGCAAATAATGGCTGGTATTCTGGTGATTATGGTATAATTGCACACTATACTGGTGCATTGAGTGTTAAAGAAAACTTACTCAATAAATATTTAACTATTTATCCAAATCCAAACAACGGTACATTTTATTTCAGTCTAAAAGATGCCTATTCAAAAATACAGGTTGAGATATTTAATGTTTCCGGACAAAAAGTTTACGAAGCCTCAAATATGGGAAAACAAACAAAGAATGAAATAAATTTTGCTCCACAATCCAAAGGGGTTTATTTAATAAAAATTAACAATGGCGAGAATAGTTATACTGAAAAAATCATGGTTCAGTAAACTCAATAATACATAAGCAGTAAAAAAACACGAATTATGGAACTCTCAAAACACATTCTTTTTTTCAACCAAATTAGCATCACAGATATTGGCAAAGTGGGTGGTAAAAACGCTTCTCTTGGCGAAATGTACTGTAATTTAAATCCAATAGGTATTAGCATTCCAAATGGTTTCGCAGTAACTGCTGAAGGTTATCGACTATTTCGAAAATCAAACAATCTCGAAAAAGTACTTGAAGATTTATTGCTTTCATTGGATACAAAAGAATATTCCAATCTTTCTATCATTGGCGAAAAAGCCAGAAATCTCATTCTGTCAGCAACTATTCCCGAAGAAATCAGCAATGAAATTCGAACAGCTTATAAAGAACTTTCCAAACTTTGCGGAACCGATAATCTAGGTGTTGCCGTTAGGAGTAGTGCCACTTCCGAAGATTTACCATCAGCAAGTTTTGCGGGAAGAATGGAATCTTTCCTAAATATTAATGGAGAAAAGCAATTGCTCGAAGCAGTTCGCCGCTGCTATGCTTCACTATTTACGGATCGCGCCATCAAATACCGTCACGATATGGGTTTTGTGAATATGGATATAGCCATATCAGTTGGCGTGCAACAAATGGTTCGAAGCGACAAAGCTTCTTCCGGCGTGGCTTTTACGATTGATCCTGATACCGGATTTAAAAATGTAATCGTCATCAATGGCACTTTTGGATTGGGTGAAAACATTGTCCAAGGAAGAATCACTCCCGACGAATGGATGGTTTTCAAACCCACACTTTTCAACGAAAAACTAAACCCAATCTTGAAAAGTCGTTGCGGTAAAAAAGAATTCACAATGATTTATTCTGAAAATGCCGGAGTCGCATCGGCAGAAAAAACTATTATGAACATTGATACTCCATTGGCAGAACAGAATAAATTTTCGCTAACAGATAAAGAAGTAATTCAGATAGCACAATGGTGCCAAAAAATTGAAAATCACTACAAAAAATCAATGGATATCGAATGGGCGAAAGACGGCTTGAATAACCAACTTTACATTGTTCAGGCTCGCCCGGAAACCATTCACGGAAAAGAACGGAAACAAACTGTTGAAATATATTCTTTAAAAGGAAAAGGCAAAGTGCTGACAAGTGGCATTGCTTTAGGCAATAAAATTACATCTGGAAAAGCTCGCATTTTGAATAGTCCACAAGAAGGAAACCAATTATTGCAAGGTGAAATTCTCATTACAGATGTTACCAACCCTGATTGGGACCCAATCCTTAAAAAAGCTGGAGCTATCATCACTAATAAAGGTGGTAGAACTAGTCATTCCGCAATTGTGGCTCGTGAACTCGGTACTGTTGCTGTGGTTGGATGTGGAAATGCAACTTCTGTTATAAAAAACGGACAGGAAATCACCGTTTCTTGCGCCGAAGGAAAAGATGGAAATATATACGAAGGGCTTTTGAAATGGGAAATAAAAGAACAGGATTTCAGTCAACTGACTTTGCCTAAAACAGCCCCAATGTTTATCCTCGCCGATCCAGAAAGAGCTTTTGATTTAAGTTTTTATCCAAATAAAGGCGTAGGATTAATGCGAATGGAATTCGCCATTTCAAACACAATCAAAATCCATCCGAATGCTTTGTGTGAACCTGAAAAAGTAACTGATGAAGCAACTATTTCGGCAATCAAGGAACTGACAAAAGGATATGAAAACGGTAAAAAATATTTCGTTGACAAACTTGCTGAAGCAGTTTCTACAGTAGCAGCAGCTTTTTACCCAAAAGACGTCATTGTGCGAATGAGCGATTTCAAAAGTAATGAATATGCCAACCTCATTGGTGGGAAATATTTCGAACCAGAAGAGGAAAACCCAATGATTGGTTTCCGTGGTGCTTCCCGTTATTACAGTGATTTTTATCGAAAAGGTTTCGCATTGGAATGTGAAGCGATGAAAAAAGTGCGAAACGAAATGGGATTGCACAACGTAAAACTGATGATTCCTTTTTGCAGAACTCTCGAGGAAGGAGAAAAAGTCATTGCAGAAATGGCTATCAACGGATTAGTGCAAGGCGAATTGGAAATTTACGTAATGGTAGAAATTCCTAGCAATGTCTTGTTAGCTGATGAATTTGCACAACTATTTGATGGTTTTTCCATTGGTTCGAATGATTTGACACAACTTACACTTGGCTTGGATCGCGATTCTGCCTTGGTCAGTTTTTTATTCAGCGAGCAAAATCCAGCGGTTAAATCTTTAATTCGAGAAACCATTCACGCTGCAAAACGCAATAATATAAAAGTGGGATTATGTGGCCAAGCACCAAGTGATATTCCAGAATTTGCCCAATTTTTGGTTGAAGAAGGAATCGACAGTATTTCATTTAATCCCGATGCTTTGATAAAGGGAATTCAAAATATTTTAGTTGCCGAAAAGAAAAATACAGTTCGAATATAATTTAAAACAACACCATTATGGAAAATGGATTCAAAAATAAAGTAGCCCTTGTTACAGGTGGTTCTTCAGGTATTGGAAGAGCCACAGCTCTAGCGTTTGCAAGAAAAGGTGCCAAAGTTGTCATTGCTGATTGGATAGAAAATCAGGAAACGATGGATTTAATCGAAAACTTGGGAGGCGAAGCGATTTTTGTAAAATGTGACGTTTCTAAAGCCAGTGATGTGAAAGCCCTCATCGAAAAAACCATTGCCACTTTCGGACGATTAGATTTTGCCTACAACAATGCCGGAATCGAGGGAGAATCTGGTCCAACACAAGATTGTTCCGAAGAAAACTGGGACAAAACCATTGGTATCAACTTAAAAGGAATTTGGCTCTGTATGAAATATGAAATTCCGGAAATGCTAAAAAAAGGCAAAGGCGCTATCGTCAACTGCTCCTCTGTGGCCGGACTCATTGGATTTCAAAACTCACCAGCATATGTAGCTTCCAAACACGGGGTGTTAGGCCTGACAAAAACTGCCGCATTAGAAAATGCCAAACTCGGAATCAGAGTAAATGCCGTTTGTCCCGGAATCATAAAAACGCCTATGATAGATCGTGCAACCGGGAACAAGAAAGAAGCTGAACAGCAATTTATGAGTATGGAACCTGTGGGTCGTTTTGGATTACCTGAAGAAATTGCAACCGCCGTTATTTGGTTATGCTCAGATGAAGCCTCTTTTGTAACCGGAATCGAAATGCCTGTGGATGGTGGTTTTGTAGCTCAATAATTTTAAAAATAGTATTAACTTAAAATCTCACAAAATGTATACATACGAAGTAAATCTAAAGTGGACAGTCAATAGAAAAGGAGTCTTAAGTTCTCCTTTATTACCACAACAAATCGAAGTAGCAACACCTCCTGAATTCCCTAAAGGAATGAAAGGAATTTGGACACCTGAGCATTTATTTGTCGCATCAATTAATAGTTGCTTGATGACAACTTTTTTGGCTATCGCCGAAAATTCAAAACTGGAATTCATTGGTTTTGAAAGTAATGCAGTATGCAATATTGCTATAATTGAAGGCAAACACACCATCACCGAAATCATCTTGAAACCCAAAGTCACTATTCCGCACACTCAAAAGCAAGACAGGGCAATTCATATTCTTGAGATGAGCAAAAGAACTTGCTTAATTTCCAATGCGATTAAAGCGACTATTCTTATGGAACCAGAAATAATTTTGGAAAAAGTATTGGTATAAAAATAAAAAAAATGATTGCTGTCAAAAATAAAACGGAACACAACCTTTCGGATTACGGCAAAGTTCGAGCCTCTTTCTCGTGGAAAAATGTTGCTCAAGAATTAAGCGGTTTGCCCGATGGAAAAGGCTTGAACATAGCTTATGAAACTGTTGATCGCCACGCTCAAAGCCATTTAAAAAATGTGGTGGCACTTCGTTTTATTCATAAAGACCGAAGTTTTAGCGATTTCACCTATTCTGATTTGAAGCAACAAACTTCAAAATTTGCCAATGTTTTAAAAAAATTAGGCATCCAAAAAGGAGAACGAATTTTCGCTTTGGTAGGAAGAATACCTGAATTGTATATCGCCGCCTTGGGAACTTTGAAAAGCACGGCTGTTTTCTGTCCGTTGTTTTCTGTTTTTGGCCCTGAGCCAATACTTCAAAGATTAAAAAAAGGAGAAGTAACAGTTTTATTGACTACTTCTACCCTTTTCGAAAAGAAAGTAAAACAATTAATCGACCAACTTCCGTCACTTCGTTATGTCATTCTCAGCGATGCAGTTGAACATATTTCGGATAAAATTTTGTCCTATTCCAAACTTATGGAACAGGCAAATCCCGAATTTATAATTCCAGAAACCAATCTTGAAGATTTGGCTTTGCTGCATTTTACAAGTGGAACTACAGGAATGCCAAAAGGAGCTTTGCACGTTCACAATGCAGTATTTACCCATTATATCACAGGTAAATACGTGCTCGATTTTCACGAAGGAGACATTTTTTGGTGTACCGCTGATCCGGGTTGGGTAACGGGAACATCTTATGGAATCATTGCACCATTGGTAAATGGCGTTACCAGCATTATCGATGAAGAAGAATTTGATGCCACAAGATGGTATTCTATTCTTGAAGAACACAAAGTAACTACTTGGTACACTGCTCCTACCGCCATCAGGAGATTGATGCGAATGGACATCAAACCATTGGAAAATTACAATCTCGAAAATCTCCGAATCATCTTGAGTGTAGGCGAACCGCTTCACGCCGAAGCAGTTATTTGGGGTGAGAAAACTTTTGGAATTCCGATTCTCGATAATTGGTGGCAAACCGAAACTGGTGGCATTATGGTTGCCAATTATCCTTCGATGAAAGTAAAACCTGGTTCTATGGGAAAACCATTGCCTGGAATAGAAGCGGCGATTGCAGAAATTAAAGACAACCAAATACAAATCCTTTCAGAACCAAATATTCAAGGACATTTGGTTTTAAAAAAAGGATTTCCATCTCTGTTTCGAGGCTATTTGCACGAAGAAGAACGGTACAACAAATGCTTTATTGGCGAATGGTATCTCAGCGGAGATTTGGCTAAAAAAGATGCCGATGGTTATTTCTGGTTTGTGGGTCGCGCCGATGATATTATTAAAACTTCGGGGCATATGGTGGGACCATTTGAAGTAGAAAGCACGCTGATGAGACATCCAATGGTATCCGAAGCAGCAGTCATTGGAAAACCCGAACCCACAATTGGTGAATTGGTAAAAGCTTTTGTAGTGTTGAAATCCGGAAATAGTCCAAATGAGGAAACTAAGATGAATATTATGGGTTTCGCCAGAAAAGAATTAGGACCAGCTGTCGCTCCCAAAGAAATTGAATTTGTCGAGAATATTCCCAAAACCCGAAGCGGAAAAATATTGCGACGATTACTAAAAGCTAGAGAACTTGGATTGCCCGAAGGCGATATTTCCACATTGGAACAAATATAAAAGTCTGTAAAGGAAAAAATAATTTTTTAAACATTTCAATTATGACACTCTTTAATAAAATATATTCAAAAAGTAAAATCCTTTACTTATTTGTTGTCCTTTTTTCATTTCAAGGATGCAATGCACAAGATAAGAAGAACGAAAAAAATATTGAAGAAATTCAGAAAAGTGCCAGTGGCTACAGTAATAAAGTTTCTTATTCTGGCAATGTAGATTTCAAAATGGCTGCAAAAATTGCCACTCCCGGAGTAGTGAATATTAAATCTACTTTCAAACTACAAAGCCAACAGTATGAAAATGAGAATCAAAATGATTTTTATGATTTACCGAATGCCTTCAAAGATTTTTTTAAAAACGATCCTTTTTTCAGACAGTTTAAATTCGAGCAAAACTATGATTCTGAACCTGTAATCGGCGGTGCATCCGGAGTGATTCTGACTCCAGATGGTTATATTGTTACCAATAATCACGTAGTAAAAGATGCTGACGAAATTGATGTTACTCTTTACAACGGAAAATCGTATAAAGCAACAATTATTGGCACTGACCCACAAACAGACCTTGCTCTCATTAAAATTGACGAAAAGAATCTCTCCTTTATTATGTTTGGCGATAGTGATACTATTGAAGTGGGCGAATGGGTCGTTGCAGTAGGAAATCCTTTTAATCTCGCATCAACAGTTACAGCAGGAATTGTGAGTGCGAAAACCAGAAACCTAAATATCTTGAGGGATCAGGGAGCTTTCGAATCCTTCATACAAACTGATGCCGTGATGAATCCAGGTAACAGTGGCGGCGCATTGGTCACATTAGACGGAAAACTCATTGGAATCAATACTGCAATTGCAACACCAACAGGTGTTTATGCAGGTTATGCTTTTGCCATTCCTGTTGATATTGTAAAAAAAGTTACCAATGATTTAATGAATTTTGGTTCTGTCAGTAGAGGCTTTTTAGGAATAAGTATCCGCGATATGGACAGCAAAATTGCTAAGGAAATTAATATTGACCGTGCCAATGGTGTTTATGTTGATAGTGTAGCAGTCATCGGAGCGGCAAAAGAAGCAGGTGTCAAAGCCAAAGATGTAATCATCAGCATTGATGATATTGAAACAATGACATCAGCTAAATTACAGGAAATTATAATGCAAAAACGTCCCGGAGACAAAGTAAAAATTACGCTGATACGAAATGGTAATGAAAAGAAAGAACTAACTGCGACACTAAAAAAACAGCAAGCAATTTCTAAAACTATCAAACCCGAAAGTGCTGAATTACTAAAAGATTTAGGAGTTGACCTTGTAGCAATAAGCAAAGAAGATCAAAAAAAATATAAAGTAGAAAACGGTCTAAAAGTCACAAAATTATATAATGGAAAACTGAAAAAGAATACCAATATAAGGGAAGGTTTTGTGATTACTGCAGTCAACAAAAGAGAAGTTGCTACTGTTGATTCCTTTATCGAAGCTGTTAAAACGCTGCATGGAGGAATAATGCTTGAAGGAAAATATGCTGGCGACCCAACGTATTATTATTACGCATTTGGAATGTAAAAAATAAATAATATGCAACAATCATCTGCAATACAGAAACCATTGGATATAAAAAAAGAGCTCCTGCTTTTGTATCAAATGATGCTCATTCGGAGATTTGAAGAGAAAGCTGCCGAACAATATTCCAAAGCCAAAATCAGGGGATTCCTGCATTTGTACATTGGCGAAGAAGCCGTGGCCGTTGGCGTGACACAAGCATTAACTGATGATGACAATGTGTTGAGTACGTATCGGGAACACGGACACGCTTTGGCTCGCGGAATTGATGCTGATTTTATAATGGCGGAAATGTACGGCAAACAAGAAGGATGTTCCAAAGGCCGTGGTGGCTCGATGCACTTGTTCGATACATCTAAAAATTTCTATGGTGGCAATGCCATTGTTTGCGGCCATCTTCCAATAGCGGTGGGAATGGCATTAGCGTCCAAAAAACAAAAGAAATCAACTATTACGTGTTGCTTTTTTGGCGAAGGAGCTGCTGCCGAAGGGGAATTTCACGAAGCAATGAATCTGGCAGCCTTATGGAAAGTTCCTGTTTTGTTTGTTTGCGAAAACAACTTGTATGCGATGGGAACGGCCATTCGATTCACGCATTCTATGCAAGAAATAGAAAAAAAAGGTGCTGCTTACGGAATTGAATCTTCTCCCGTGGATGGAATGGATTTGATTAAAGTGATGGATACCGCAAATACTGCCGTACAAAAAGTAAGAAGCAGCGGAAAACCTTATTTGTTGGTCTGCAATACGTTTCGTTTCAGAGCGCATTCAATGTTTGATGCTGAATTATACCGTGATAAAAAAGAAGTGGATGAATGGAAAAAACACGACCCAATTCCACAATTTCAACAGTATTTATTGCAAGAGAAATTAATAACCGAAACTGAAATCGCTGAATTTGAAAACAAAATAGAAAAGAAAATTCAAAAATCAGTTGATTTTGCCGAAGCAGGAACTTGGGAACCAATTGACAAATTGACAAAATATGTTTATAGTGAAACCAAAAGCTGAAATAATAAAATTATGGAAAATGTAAAATTCTGTCAAAGTTGCGGAATGCCACTTGACACTGAAACAGTAAAAGGAACCGAAAAAAATGGGTTAAAAAGTGATGAATATTGCAAATATTGCTATGAAAATGGCGTTTTTAAACACCCAAAAATGAATTTGGAAGAAATGAAAAAAAATATGGAAACCCAAATGAAAAAATTGGAACATCACGAATATGCTATTCAAAAAGCCATAAACATCTTACCATCATTAAACCGTTGGAAAACTAAATAAATCAACTAAAAAAATCAAAATCATGAATATCTATTCCTATTGTCAAAGTTGTGGTATGCCACTTAACAATGAAGAAGTAAAAGGCACTGAACGAAACGGTTTAAAAAACGATGAATATTGCAAATACTGTTATGAAAATAATGATTTTAAAAATACTGAAATCAATTTGGAGGAAATGCAAATCAAAGTAAAAAATAAAATGGAAAAAATGAATCAGCCCAATTATTTGATTCAAAAGGCCATAAACATTTTACCTACATTAAAACGTTGGAATAACAAACATTAATAATAATTTACAAGTGGAAAATAATGCCGCCAAAATAAACAGTACGTATCGCGAGGCTTTAAAAAAAGGTCTTCGCGAAGCTTTGCTAAATGATGAACGTGTTTTCCTGATGGGAGAAGATGTAGGTCGTTACGGTGGTGCATTTGCAGTTAGCAAAGGTTTGTTGCAGGAATTTGGCGAAGAACGCATTATGGATGTTCCGCTTTCTGAATCTGGTTTTGTGGGTGCAGGAATTGGAGCAGCTTTGGCTGGCTTAAAGCCAATAGTCGAAGTGATGACAGTCAATTTCAGTCTGCTTGCAATGGACCAAATCGTGAACAATGCAGCAACCTTGCAACACATGTCAGGAGGACAATTGAATGTTCCCATAGTCATTCGAATGGGTTGTGGCATCGGCAAACAATTAGCTGCGCAACATTCGCACAGTTGGGAACCTTTTTATGCGCACATTCCGGGATTGATAGTTTTGTCGGTTGGCACTCACGAAGATGCTAGAGGAATGTTGATTATGGCATTGAAAAGTCCTGACCCAGTCATTATTTTCGAATATACTTCGATGCTCAATTTAGAAAGAGAAATCGCTGCCGATGCTGGTGCTGTGGATATTTCCAAAGCAAAAATACTGAAAGAAGGAAAGGACATTTCCATTATCACTTATGGTGCTGGAGTTTATAAATGTCTGGAAGCAGCAGTTGAATTAGCAACAATCGGAATTGATGCCGAAGTTCTCGATTTGAGAGTTTTAAGACCATTGGACGAAGAGACTTTTCTTGCTTCGGTGGCTAAAACACATCGGGTACTTATTGTGGAAGATGCCTGGCGTTCGGTCAGCATTTCTTCGGAAATAAGTTCCAGAATTATGGAAAAAGCATTTTACGAATTAGATGCCCCCGTGCAACGATTGTGTGGTGTTGAAGTGCCTATTCCCTACCCTTTACACCTTGAAGATGCTTCGATTCCGCAGAAAAATGATATTGTAAATGAAGTTAAAAAAATGATGAGTCATGATTGAATTTCAAATGCCTAGTCTTGGCGCTGATATGGAAGCCGGAACACTTGTCGAATGGAGAAAAAAGCCAGGAGATATTGTGAAACGTGGCGATATTATTGCCGAAGTGGAAACACAAAAAGGATTGATTGAAATTGAAGTTTTTGACGAAGGTGTCATTGGGGAATTATTGATTAAAGAAGGTACCAAAGTTCCTGTAGGAACCGTAATGGCATTAATTAATCCGAGCGAAATCACTTTGGAAACAAAAAATGAAACAATTCCTGAAAAACCGGCAGTTAAAATTCAGCCAATAGAAGAAAAAATAATCGAAAAAGCTGTAGCAGAAAAATTCGAAGAAAGACACATCAAAGCTTCTCCTTTGGCAAAAAGAATTGCCGCCGAAAATAATATTGATCTTTCGCAAATTCAAGGAACGGGAGAAGACGGTGCTATTACGAAAGACGATGTCGAAAATGCTATCTCACAAAAAGCAAAAATTAAAAAAACAGAAGAAAAATACCTTCCTAAAAATGAGACAATTCGGTCAGCGATAGCTGCTGCAATGAGTAAGTCCAATACCGAAATTCCGCATTATTATTTGGAAAAAAGAATTGACATTACAAAAGTATTGGCTTGGTTGCGAGAAGCAAATAGTAAACGTCCAATACAAAAACGGCTTTTGCCAGCAACTTTGTTGATTAAAGCAGTTGCGAAATCACTTATTGATTTTCCGGAGCTAAATGCAATTTGGGATAACGGAGTACGAATAAAAAAAGAAATTAATATCGGTTTTGTAGTTTCATTGCGGGGCGGTGGTATTATTATTCCCACCATTCACAAAGCATCTGAAAAGAGCATTGACGAAATTATGGAAGCCTTGAATGATATGATTCCAAGGGCACGATCAATGAAATTACGCAGTTCTGATCTAAGCGATTCAACAATTACCATTACTAGTCTTGGCGAAGGTGGTGCTGATGCTGTTTTTGGTATAATTTATCCGCCGCAAGTGGCGATTATCGGTTTTGGTGGCAGTTCCCAACAACCTTTTGCCGAAAACGGAATGTTAGGCATTAGAACTGTTTTCACTGTGACTTTGGCCGGTGATCATCGTGCCACAGACGGTCTTATCGGAAGTGATTTTCTGGTTACTTTGAATAAACAATTACAAAATCCTGAAGCCTTATGAAAGAAGATGAAATAAAAAAGCTTGTTTTTCAATTACTGAAACAAATTGCGCCAGATACGGAACCTTCAACCTTAAAACCGGATGAAAATATTCGGGAGACGCTTGATATAGACTCGTTTGATTCTTTGCAATTCTTGGTTTCGCTGGATGAAAAATTAGGAATTGAAATTCCCGAACAGGATTATGGAAAGATTACCACGCTGAAAAATTTGGTTGACTACATTTTAGGTAAAATGAAATAAAACATCGAAAGTATCGCTTTCCATCCCGTTGGATTTGTAGCGAATTTTGAAATTTATCAATAAAATATTTATCACAAAATGAATACCATATTGCTCCATATCATCGGATTTATAATTGCGACTGTGGTAATTTTCGCAACGGGCTCCCGACTTTCCAAATATGGAGACATTATGGCAGATATGCTGGGTTGGGGAAAAATGTTTATGGGGATTATGCTTATGGCATCAGTAACTTCAATGCCGGAATTAATGTCCGGAATAAGTTCAGTCACAATTCTGGATGCTCCCGATCTTGCAGTTGGAGATATTGTGGGGAGTTGTGCTTTCAATATTCTGATTATTTCGATAATGGATTTGTTTTACAATCACAAAAAACCACTGACAACAGATGCTCAAACAGGACATATAATTGCCGCCTCTTTCGGCATTATGATGCTGAGTATAGTAGCCTTTGCTATTTTAATGCCAAGTATTTTTGGAACAATTGTATGGGCAGGAGGATTCAGCTTATTGTTTCTAGTTTTATATTTCATTGCCATTCGTGTTGTGTTTCTCTACGATAAAAAAAATAATCATCATCTGAAAAAAGGCAACAATTCACATTCTCTTTCCCTAAAACAAGTGATTTTTAGATATACCTTGAATGCCTCCATTTTAATGGGAGCTGCAATGCTGCTTCCTATTTTTGGGAAAAACCTTGCGGAAGCCAGCGGATTAGGACAAAGTTTTTTTGGCACCTTGTTCATCGCTATCTCAACTTCCCTACCCGAAGTTGTGGTTTCTTTAGCCGCCATTCGGATAGGAACGATTGATCTTGCCATAGGCAATATTTTTGGCAGTAATATTTATAACATTGCACTATTGTCGTTGGATGACGCTTTATATACAAAGGGGCCCATTTTCCTTTTTACAAGTCCCAATCATATTATCCCTGTGCTTGGCACAATTATCATAACAGCCATTGGAATTATTGGTATCGTGTTCAAAGCCGAAAAAAAGTGGAAACTCGCCATCGATACTTCATTGATATTGGTGGTATATGTGTTGATGATGGGTTTACTATATTATAAAAAATAAAAACAGAAGCGATGAACTGGCATTTACTATCCATTACCGAAATTGCGGAGTTGCTGAATTCAACTCCCTCAGGCATAGACAACACAACTGCCTCGGAACGTTTGATTGAATATGGGAAAAATGAAATTGAAGATAAAAAAAAGATAACCATATTGCAAATGCTGCTGCATCAGTTGACGGATTTGATGATTCTCATTCTTATTGCAGTAGCCATCATTTCTGGTTTTTTGGGTGATTTGACAGATACTTTAATAATTCTTGCCATAATTATTATCAATGCTACCGTAGGTTTCATACAGGAATTCCGCTCCGAAAAAGCAATGGAAGCTCTTAAAAATATGGTTCCAACCAATGCAAAAGTGGTTCGCGAAAACCATACTTTTGAAATATTAGCCTCTGAATTAGTTCCTGGTGATGTCGTTTTGTTTGAAGCCGGAAACATAATTCCTGCCGATGTTCGGTTTTTTGAAACCCACCAAATTAAAGTGGATGAATCAACATTAACCGGCGAATCACATAATGTAGAAAAGAATAGTGAAACCCTTCCGAAGGGAGATTATCCTCTTGGCGACCGAATCAATATGGGATTCAAAGGAACTTTCGTTACTAATGGACGAGGCGCTGCTTATGTTATGGCAACCGGAATGAATACTGAGTTGGGGCTTATCGCCAAAATGATTCAAACCGGCGAAAGAGCTACTCCATTACAAAAAAGATTAACTGCTTTTGGCAAACGATTATCGTTATTTGTCATCCTGATTTGCACTGTTATTTTTGGCTTTGGCTGGTGGCGAGGCGAGGATGCGTTAACAATGCTGCTCACTTCCATTTCGCTTGCCGTTGCTGCCATTCCCGAAGCTTTACCTGCATTGGTAACCATTGCGCTGGCCTTTGGCGCTAAGCGATTAGCAAAAAACAATGCCCTTATTCGCAAACTTCCTGCTGTCGAAACCCTTGGTTCCGTTACATATATCTGCACCGATAAAACAGGAACGCTGACGCAGAATAAAATGACTGTTCAGGAAATTTATAAAACTCCAAACCTGAATTCTGATTCTATTTTTCTCCAAACCAATGGCATGCTTTATGCGATGGCTTTGAATAATGATGTTTCGAAAGAGAAAGACGGAAAATGGTTGGGCGATTCTACTGAAGTGGCTTTGGCGCAATATGCTTCCAATAAAAATATTGAGAAAACGGATTTGGAAAAAAAATATCCAAGAATTGCCGAATTACCATTTGATTCTACCAGAAAGTGTATGACAACTTTTCACCAAACCGAAAACCTGCCTACCGGACAGGCAGGAGGGATAATTGCCATTACCAAAGGTGCTGTTGAACAATTATTGGAAAACTTAGTTGAAAATCAAAAACTACTTATTCCTGAATTAGAGTCTAAAGCAAACGAAATGGCGGAGAAAGGCTATCGCGTAATTGGATATGCCATAAAAGAAATGGATTCGTTGCCAGAATTAGAAAATACCGACATAACAGAATCTTCATTAACCTTAATTGGTTTCGCGGGGATGATTGATCCACCAAGAGAAGAAGTAAAACAAGCCATTGCAGAATGCAAACAAGCGGGCATTAAAACTGTTATGATAACTGGCGACCACAAACTTACTGCAAAAGCGATTGCAATTCAACTTGGAATAATCACTTCAGAAGATGATTTAGTGTTGAGCGGTTCAAAACTTGCTGCATTGACTGAACAACAATTTGATTCTATTGTCGAAAAAGTTCGTGTATATGCTCGTGTAAATCCGGAGCAAAAATTAAAAATTATAAATGCTCTACACGATAGAGGACAATTAGTTGCAATGACAGGCGATGGTGTAAACGATGCACCTGCACTGAAAAATGCTGATATTGGTATCGCAATGGGAATTAACGGCACCGAAGTTTCAAAGGAAGCTTCTCATCTGATTTTGTTAGATGATAATTTCACTACGATCGTTGTTGCAGTAAAACACGGCCGAAAAATATTTGACAATATCCTGAAGTTCATCAAATACATTATGACCGGAAATTCAGGTGAAATTTGGGCTATTTTTCTAGCTCCATTCTTTATGTTGCCTATTCCTCTTTTGGCAATCCACATTCTTTGGATCAACCTTGTCACTGATGGTTTGCCAGGATTAGCCCTTGCTTCTGAACCGGCAGAGGCAAATATTATGAAAAGACCTCCAAGAAATTCGAAGGAAAATATTTTTTCAAACGGAATGGCAACACATATTTTATGGGTTGGATTTTTAATGGGAATGACTACTTTGGGTATTCAGTTTTGGGCAATAAACAATGGAATTTTGCATTGGCAAACAATGGCTTTTACCGTTTTGTGCTTTAGCCAAATGGGACACGTAATGGCCATTCGTTCAGAAAGAGAATCGTTATTTAAAATTGGTTTGTTGTCTAACAAGCCACTTTTGGGAGCTTTATTGCTAACCGTTGCATTACAATTGGCAATTATATATTCTCCATTTTTTAATACTATTTTCAAAACACAACCGCTTTCCATTTATGAATTAGCGATAACGCTTGTTGTTTCGAGTGTAGTATTTTGGGCTGTGGAAATTGAAAAATGGGTAAACCGATCAAGAAATAAAAATAAATGAGTAAACTAATGCTTCAAATCCTCGACTATTTTTTTATTCTATTTCATAGTGCTCTCATTCTGTTCAATATTTTTGGATGGATAATTCCAAAATGGCGGTTTGCCAATTTGATTTCTTTATCGGTTACTGCATTTTCTTGGTTTGTGTTGGGAATTTGGTATGGCATCGGATATTGCCCTTTTACGGATTGGCATTGGAAAGTGCGTCAACTTTTAGGCTACAATGATGAAAGTAATTCTTATATCCATTTTCTGATTCTAAAAATATTTGGAGTCAATCTCCCGGCAAATTTGGTTGATACTACAACGGTAATTGTGTTTTTAATGGCCTATTTTATCAGTATTTATTTAACTGTGAATAAACGAAAATTGAAAAGAAAGTAAAAATACTTAATATCCTAATAATTAAGATTTTATCCTTAACTTTATATGCAAGATAAGTTTAAAAGTCACTGTATATTTTAAGCAAAATCAGGAATATTCACTTTAAAATTCAGCAAAATGAAAGGATCCTTTAAACTCGGAAACATAGCCGGAATAGGTGTGTTTATTCACTGGACATTCTCTATACTTATCTTTTTTATTGTTTACATCAACTATAAAGCAGGTCAAAATATAGTCCAAATTGCTTGGTCTTTACTATTTATATTATGTGTTTTTGCTACAGTTTTATTACATGAATTGGGACATGCGGTAACTGCAAAAAATTTTAATATTATAACCAATGACATAACTCTTTTACCCATTGGCGGAATTGCCCGTTTAGAAAGACTGCCCGAAAAACCTTCCGAAGAATTAATGGTTGCGATTGCGGGACCAATGGTAAATATTGCTATAGCATTGCTACTATCCTTTTTTATCCAATATCCCAATAATTCCGAGGAAATGATGGCTAAATTATCAGGTGGTATCAATGGTAATAACTTTTTACTCAATTTTTTTCTGGTAAACATTTTTTTGGCACTATTTAATTTAATTCCTGCTTTTCCTATGGATGGCGGTCGAATGCTGCGAGCTGTTTTATCGTATAAATTAAAAAGAAATGTTGCCACTAAAATTGCGGCACGCATTGGACAACTGTTGGCAATTGGTTTCATTATTTTAGGTTTTTCATACAATCCGTTTCTAATTTTTATTGGTATATTTGTCATAATGGCTGCCCAAATCGAAACAAATTATACTGAATCAAAATATATGCTCAAAGGCTACAAAGTCAGAGATATTTTAATGACACAATACCCGAGCATAGATTGCAATGAAACACTGGAAACAGCTGTAAAATTGATGCTTGATAGTCAAAATAAGTATTTCTTAGTGACAGAAAATAGCATCCCTATGGGAACACTCAACCGGGATCAAATCATAGAAGCCCTTTCTAAAAAAGAGGAAGAAGCAAATCTATCTTCCATTATGGATAGAAATCTAATTTTCCTGGAAGCTGATTCTCTTTTGGAGGATATTTTTGAATTAGTTTATAAACATAAGTCAACTTTAATGCTAGTCATAGAAGACAACCAACTCATTGGAACCTTAGACATGGAAAATCTTATGGAATTTATATTAGTAAATGAGGTTAAATCAAAAAAAGCCTATGCTGAGTAATCCCATAAGTTATTCCGCTCCTGAAACTGTTGTGCATGTTCATAGTGGGGAAGACTATTTTTCTCGCTTGGAACGAATTATTTTGGATGCCAAAACTGAAATCCATATTCAGACTTATATATTTGATTATGATAACATTGGTAAAAAAATAATCGCTGCATTAAAAGTAGCCGCTTCCCGAAATGTCAAAATAAATATTCTGCTTGATGGTTTTGGTTCGTTTTCATTCCCAGAAGAAGTAATAAAAGAGCTTAATGAAACAGGAATCAATATCAGGTTCTTCTCCCCATTTTTTTCTGCAAATTCATTATATATTGGCAGAAGACTGCACCACAAAATAGTCGTTTCCGATTCAAAAACTGCGTTAATTGGCGGAATTAATATTGCCGACAAATACCACGGCACACCAACTGCAGAACCTTGGCTGGACTATGCAGTAGAAATAAATGACCCGAAAATAGCGGTAGATCTTCAGGAATTGTGTAGAGACATCTATTTAAAGAAAAGAATTATTCGAAGAAAAGAAATCAAATCTGTTATTGGAATTGATGAAGAATCTATAATTACCGTTCTTCAAAATGACTGGTTGAAACGAAAAAACCAAATCTATAACGCTTACATAAAAAACATTGGCAACGCCAAAAAAGAAATAGTAATTGTGGGTAGCTATTTCTTGCCTGGAAAAAGACTGCTAAATTCTTTAAAAAAAGCATCCCAGAACGGAGTGAAAATTAAATTGATTTTGTCCGGAATATCCGATATTCCAATGGCAAGACGAGCTAGTTGCCATTTATATGCTAAACTCCTGAGATATAATATTGAATTATACGAATGGGAAAAATCTATTTTGCACGGAAAAGTCGCTGTGATTGATAACAATTGGACCACAATTGGTTCCTTCAACCTGAATAATTTGAGTTCGTTTGCGAGTATAGAAATGAACGTAGGAATCAATTCGGATGAATTTGCAAATAATTATCTTTTGCATCTCAATGAAATTATGGAGCAATGCGAAAGAATCACTCCTGAAACTTTAGAAATAAGATATAATTTAACTTCAAAATTCAACAATTGGCTATCCTATTGGACAACAAGAACAATCGAAATAATGGTGACATATTTACCCCATAAACGATTTAGGAAATTTTATTAGAAATCTTTTCAATAACCCAATTGAGAGAAAAAAATTTTTGATTCTAATAACAATTTATAAATATATTTTTTGTAACTTTATACTTGGATATTTTAATTTAAAACACTGGTATTAAATACATTAAAAAATATAAAATTGGTTTTAAACTTGAATATGGAACCGAATAAAAAAATAAAAAAAGAAGAATGGATTAAAGAAGATTTGAAGAGTAAAATTCAAAAATTGGACAAGAAAACTATATATATTCCACGTCAAAACGAATTGAACTTCTAATCTTTTTCCAATGATTTCATTGGCATTAGCTGATGAGGAGTCGTGAGTCACTACTCTGTAATTGAATGCTTTTTCAAGCAACTGTGTTTAAAAGGATCTCCGCAGAGCTCCGAACCTTTTAAACCCGTGTTCTTAACTGGAGTGGGAATTTGGATTCCCACTCCATTAATGATTTAAAAGCTATGGATTTCACAAAATACAAAAAAGATTTTACCGGTGAAGCCACTAAAATTGGCTTGTCAAAACGTAATATCCAACATTGTTTGGATTATGCTGAAGTTTTGGTTTCACATAACGTTCCTGTGATTTACAACCCTTCGCATCTTTCTTCACTTGTAGGATACAAAAAAGAATACCTCAAAAAAGCGGCACTACATACCTCCTATTTTTATCGAAATTTCGAAATCACCAAAAAAAACGGCAAGAAAAGGCCCATTTCTGAGCCACTTCCAAGTTTGAAGGAAATCCAAATCTGGATTCTTAAAAATATTCTTGAAAATGTACCGGTAAGTCCTTTTGCCAAAGCCTATAAACCCGAAACACGTCTTATAGAAAACCTAAAATTTCATAAAAATCAACCCAAAGTATTCACGTTGGATTTGGAAAATTTCTTCCCATCCATAAAAATTGAAGCTGTCGAAAAAGTATTTCTTGAATTGGGTTATTCAAAAATAATTTCGGAACTTCTTGCCAAACTCTGCACAAAAAACAGCGCTTTGCCACAAGGTGCTCCAACAAGTCCGTATCTTTCTAATTTAGTATTCAGAGAATCAGACGCCATAATTTCAGAATTTTGCAAACAACGAAAAATCAAATACACTCGTTACGCAGATGATTTGAGTTTTTCTGGTGACTTTGACGAAAATGAATTGCTCAATAAAGTAAAAGAAGCCATCAAAAATCTTAATCTACACATCAACGAAAGCAAAACAAAATTGATGACGCCCGATAAAAGACAAACAGTAACAGGAATTGTGGTAAATGACAAACCGCAGGTCGAATTTAATAAGCGCAATGAATTGCGACAAGCAATGTATTACATCCACAAATTTGGTTTTGAAGAACATCGTGTATACAAAGAAATTAGTCAGGCAAATTATCTGGAACACTTATTGGGAAAAATAAATTTTGTGTTGCAGATAAACCCTAAAGATTATGAGTTTTCAGCATACAAGGAACTGCTCATTGATCTAAAAAAGAAACAGAATTTGAAAATTAAAAAGGAATTACCATTGCTGGTATAAAAATGAATATTCTATTTTAGAAAACCTCATATTGAAAGTCCTAAATCAGGACTTTTCTTTTATATCTTATTATAATAAAATGTTTTATTGCTATTTTAGGAAGGAAAAATTGATTAAATTTGATAGTGAAAACTGACACAAAGAATTAAGTCAATCTACTCATTAGACCTTTATTTACAATAGAGTATTAGTCAACATTATAATCAAATCGGACGGACATAAATTAGAAAAACAATATAAAAATGGCATTTATAGACTATTACAAAATATTGGAAATCGACAAAAGTGCAACTGAAGCCGAGGTGAAAAAAGCATTCAGAAAACTCGCCCGAAAATACCATCCGGACTTGAATCCTAAAGATAAAGAAGCCGAACAAAAATTCAAAGAAGTTAATGAAGCCAACGAGGTTTTGAGTCATCCAGAAAATCGCAAGAAATACGATCAATATGGTGAAGACTGGAAACATTCTGAAGAATTCGAGAAATCAAGACAGCAACAATCCCGAAGCCGTGGAGGTCAACAAGGAGGATTTGAGGGATTTTCAGGTGGTGGCGATTTTTCCGATTTTTTTGAATCTATGTTTGGAGGGCGTTCAGCAGGAGGAAGAAATCAGACTAGACAGTCTAAAGGAGGCGATTACAATGCAGAATTAAACCTTGACCTTAAAGATGTTTACACTACACACAAAAGAGAATTAACTATCAACGGCAAAAAAATTCGCCTTACCATTCCTGCTGGTGTTGAAAACGGTCAAATCATAAAAATAAACGGAATGGGCGCCGAAGGTACTAATGGTGGTCCAAAAGGCGATTTGTATATTACTTTTACGATTAAAAACAATACTAAATTCAAACTGGAAAAACACAATCTCTATTCAACTGTAGATTTAGATTTATACAACGCCATATTAGGCGGTGAAATTACGGTCGATACTTTTGATGGCAAAGTAAAACTAAAAGTAATGCCGGGAACCCAAAACGGTACCAAAGTAAAACTAAAAGGAAAAGGTTTTCCTGTTTATAAAAAAGAAGGGCATTTTGGCGATTTATACATTACATACCAAATAGTTATCCCAGAAAACCTCAGCGAAAAAGAAAAAGAATTATTTGAAGAATTGGCAAAGTTAAAAAAAACTTAAAACACGACAAACAATTCTAAAAAGTACTGAAAATCAACAGATTATTCGTATATTTACTAACCAATCTTCTATGTTTGGGTGAGCATCATTTTTATTCAAAAAATAATTCCTTTGTCTATGGAAACTATTTTTAAAATAATTGAAATCTTCAAGGCTTTCTTACTTGATATTGGAGAGCTTTCCAATTTTGCAGGGCGTTTTTTTAAAGAAGTATTTAAACGCCCTTTTGAATTTAAAGAATTTCTAAGACAATGCTACAATATGGGAAACCGTTCCCTCCTATTGGTAGCCGTTACTGGATTTATCATCGGATTAGTTTTTACATTACAATCGCGACCTACATTACAGGAATTTGGCGCTGTTTCCTGGATGCCTTCAATGGTCAGTATTTCTATCATTCGAGAAATTGGCCCCATAATTACTGCGTTGATTTGTGCCGGACGTATTGGTTCCGGAATTGGTGCTGAATTAGGTTCTATGAAAGTGACAGAACAAATTGATGCAATGGAGGTTTCAGGAACGAATCCTTTTAAGTATCTGGTAGTCACACGGATTTTGGCTACCACTTTTATGTTACCCATTTTAGTGATTCTTGGTGATTTTATAGCAATCTACGGTTCTTATTTGGTCGAAAACATAAAAGACCACGTGTCCTTTTTATTATACTATAATCAGGTTTTTGATGCTTTAGAATTTGGCGATTTAATTCCCGCGACCATTAAGTCTTTTTTCTTTGGTTTTGCCATAGGATTAGTAGGATGTTACAAGGGCTATAATTGCAAAAAAGGAACAGCTGGCGTAGGACTTGCAGCTAACTCTGCTGTTGTTTTTACTTCAATGCTTCTTTTTATAATTGACTTTGTTGCCGTTTTTGTTACTGATATTTTTTATGATTTATGATTATGAACACTTTTCAAAACAATACTAAACACATCATAGAAATCAATGACTTACGAAAAAGTTATGGTGACAATCATGTTTTGAATGGTTTTAATATGGTTCTGGTCGAAGGAGAAAATCTGGTTATTATGGGTAAATCAGGTTCCGGTAAATCTGTGATGATAAAATGTTTGATTGGACTAGAAGCACCTGATAGCGGAACAATCATAGTCATGGATAAAGACATTAGCACATTGGAACACGAAGAACTGGACGAATTGAGAACCGAAGTTGGATTTCTTTTCCAAGGAAGTGCGCTCTATGATTCAATGACCGTTCGGGAAAATCTGGAATTTCCATTAAGACGCCATACTAAGAAATTTGGAGTTATAAAAGACACCACACCACTGGTAATGGAAGCATTGGAAAATGTAGGTTTGGCACACACTATCAATTTAATGCCCGAAGAACTTTCGGGAGGAATGAAGCGAAGGGTTGCTCTTGCCAGAACTTTGATACTCCAACCAAAGATTATTCTTTATGACGAACCCACAACGGGATTAGATCCCATAACGGCAAAAGAAATTTTATTGTTAATGGAATCTATTCAAAAAAAATACAACACCTCATCGATAATTATTACCCACGATGTGGATTGTGCAAGAGCGATTTCAAACCGAATGATTTTATTAGTAGATGGAATTAATTATGCCGAAGGAACTTTTGAAGAATTAATTTCCTCAAAAGACCCTAAAGTACAAGCATTCTTTAAATAAATATAAAAATGGAAAAAGCAGCCTCACAAAAAATAAGACTTGGTTTTTTTGTAATTAGCGGATTATTAATTTTTATACTTGCCGTTTATTTTGTTGGTGATAAGCAAAAAATGTTTGGAAAAACAAATGCTTTGGAAGCCGTTTTCAATAATGTAAATGGATTACAATTAGGCAATAATGTTCGCTATTCAGGAATAAGTGTGGGAACTGTTCGAGGAATTAAGATGATTAACGATACAACTGTTCGCGTTCATATGGATATTGATAAAGCGATATTTCCCTATATAAAAAAAAATGCGATTGCCATCATTGGCTCTGATGGATTAGTGGGAAATATGATTATAAACATCTTTCCGGGAAAAGGTGATGCTCCTTCAGTTAAGCCAGGCGATAAAATTCTTACCCAAAATCGTGTCCGAACTGATGATCTTTTAAATACACTTAGTGTAACTAATAAAAATGCTGCCAACCTCACTTCAAATTTGCTGAAAATTACAGATAAAATTATCAAAGGAAAAGGAACTTTAAGTGCATTGTTAAATGACACTCTTATATCCAAAGACCTAAAAGAAACAATGCATTATTTAAAAACAACCAGTAAAAGTGCATCAGAATCAATGGCAAAATTAAATCAACTCATTGTTTCGTTAGATAATAAAGATAATGTTGTGGGAATTATTAAAGATACGGCTGTGGCCAATAAAATAAAAAGCGTGATTACAAATTTAGATAAATCGACAAACGAAATTAACAAAGTCGTGACAAATCTCAACGCTACAGTTCTCAATATCAAAGACGGAAAAGGCACAATCAATTACCTTTCTAATGACCCTGGATTAGTTCGAAAAATTGATTCTATAATGACAAATATCAATGCTGCAAGTATAAAACTGAATGAAGACTTAGAAGCCATGAAACATAATTTTCTACTTCGAGGCTATTTCAAAAAACAGGAAAAAGAAAAAGCAAAAGCTGCAAAAGAGGCAGAAAATAAAAAGTAAATAATTTGAAATCAAAGCTGGACTCTAACATTAAATAAACACCCCCAAACTTACCTGAATGTTGAAAAACGCATAGGACATAACGTTCTATGCATTATGATTTTATAGAATATTTAAACCATTCATTAAAATTTAAAAGCATCTCATCATGATTACGGTAGAAAAACTTGGGATAATTATAAGTCCGACCAATAGGGCGTTTGAAAATAATGGCGTGTTAAATCCTGGTATTTATCAGGAAGAAAACACAATACATATTTTATACAGAGCCGTAGAGGATGGAAATTTGTCTACAATTGGATATGCAAAAACCGAAGGTCCTTTTAAAATAGTAGAAAGACTTGAGCATCCATTAATAACTCGTGATTTCGATTACGAAAAACATGGTGTCGAAGACCCAAGGATTGTAAAAATTGAAGATACTTATTATATAACCTACACCGCTTATGACGGCATCAATGCAATGGGAGCGCTGGCCACCTCCAAAGATTTAATCCACTTTGAAAAACACGGAATAATTACACCAAAAGTAAATTATCAGGAATATGAAAAACTGGTTCTTTGCTGCGGCTCTAAACTAAACCCAAAATACCATCATTATTACCGACTTTTTTCTCAAATAGGATTAGTAGGAGATGAAACAAGGCTTCTGAGAGATAAGGATGTAGTCTTTTTTCCAAGAAAAATAAACGAAAAATTTGCTATGCTGCATCGGCTATGGCCTGGTATCCAAATTGTCTATTTTGACCACTGGGAAGAATTGACAAAATCCTTTTGGGAAGATTATCTTAGAAACCTTCAAAATTATATTGTTATAGATCCAAAAGGCGCTTTTGAAGTGAGCTACATTGGAGCTGGAGGTCCGCCTATCGAAACCAAAAACGGCTGGCTAATGATTTATCATGGCGTTCAAGAAGGCTCTAAAGGAGTAATATATCATGCTAAAGCTGCACTACTACAATTGGATAAACCAGAAAATGAAATTGCAAGACTGGATTTACCGCTCTTTTCTCCTACCAAACAATGGGAAATTGAAGGCGAAGTAAGTGATGTTGTGTTCCCTACAGGTCACGCCTTGTTTGGCGATGATCTTTACATTTATTATGGCGCCGCTGATAAGCATATTGCAGTTGCAAAAATAAACATTAACGAGTTAATTCTTGAATTAGTAAAACAACCTTAAAATAGTCTGAGATGAGGTATGAAAAAGAAATAAAAATGCTAATTGTGAGTTCCTATCCACCTCGTGAATGTGGTTTGGCGACTTTTTCGAATGATATTGTAAATTCCGTAAATAAAGTATTTGGAAATACACTTCCCATTGAAGTTTGTGCTTTGCAAAATAACAAACACCAATTCAAATATGGAAAAGATGTAAAATATACCATTAAATCTTCATCCATAGAAGATTATAGGTTGGTAGCCGAGAAAATAAACGAACGAAATGACATTGGTTTGGTTTGCATCCAACACGAATTTGGGCTTCATGGTGGTGAATATGGTGATTATATTCTCGCATTTTTATTGGCGCTAAATAAACCAATAATAACCGTTTTTCACACGGTATTACCAGACCCAGATGAAAAAAGAAAGAAAGTGGTTCAGGCGATTGTTGATTTATCAAATCGAATAGTAGTTCTCACCAAAAGATCATTGGAAATATTAATCAGTCAATACAATAGTCAAAAGTCGAAAATAAATGTTATTCCACATGGTACACACACCATACTATGGGAACAAAAGGAAATTTTTAAAAAAAAATATCATTATTCTGATAAAATTGTGATGTCCAACTTTGGCTTAATAAGCGAAAACAAAGGTATTGAAACCGTATTGTATGCTTTACCTGAAATCATTGCCAGACATCCCGAAGTTATCTATATGATTATTGGGAAGACACATCCTGAAATCATCAAAAGAGAAGGCGAAAAATACCGTAATAAACTTATGCATATCGTCCGGGAACTTCAGTTGGAAAACAATGTGATTTTTATAAATGAATATCTCGAACTGAAACAATTATTAGAATATTTAACCTTGTCAGATATTTATTTATTTTCATCCAAAGACCCTAATCAGGCTGTGAGCGGCACTTTTGCCTATGCATTAAGCTGTGGCTGCGCAGTTATTTCAACTCCCATACCACACGCTATTGAGGCATTGGCAGATGGAAACGGAATATTATTGAAAGAGTTCAATAACTCACGGGAGTTTCAAGAAACCATTTTAACTCTCGTTGAAAATAAAGAAAAACGAATTGAAATGGGAAGAAACGCCTATTCTTGCTCACATTCTACAACATGGGAAAATGTCGCTATTAAATATGGATTACTTTTTGGAGAGTTAACAAACCGCGAAGAAAATTTAAAGTTCCGTTTGCCACCCATAAAATTAAATCATATCAAGGAACTTACCACAGACTATGGAATGCTCCAATTTTCAAAATTTAGTGAGCCAGACCCGGAATCGGGCTATACATTAGACGATAATGCAAGAGCGTTAATCAATATGGTGATGTATTATTCTCTTTATCAAGATGAAGACGCCCTAAGACTATCCAATATTTATTTAAATTTTATAGAAGATATACAGCAGGAAGATGGTTTTTTTGATAACTACAAGAATTTTGATCGTCAATTAACTGCACAAAATTCAGAAGTCAATCTTGAAGATTCCAATGGGAGAACACTATGGAGTCTAGGTTATGTTATTTCACAACAAGAAATACTTCCTTCCGATTTTGTTCTTCGTGCTGAAAATTGTTGGGGAAAAGCATTTAAAAAAATATACAAGATCAATTCTCCAAGGGCGATTGCCTATACTTTAAAGGGGCTTTATTACTATTATTCCGTTCATCCTGAGGAAATGGTTAAGACATATATCGTGCAGCTTGCTGATAAATTATTGGAGCTCTATGATATTAATTCAGAGGAATATTGGTGCTGGTATGAAGATTATATGACTTATGTAAATAATGTTCTTCCCGAAGCAATGATGTATAGCTATCTGGCAACATCGGAACCAAAATATTTAAAAATTGCTACAATTACCTTTGATTTTCTATTATCACACTATTTTATGAAAGGTCAGTTAAAAGTAATTTCAAACAGAGGATGGTTCAAAAAACAAAATGAAAGAGTTTTTTACGGAGAACAACCCATAGAAGTAGCAACCACAATTATTACTTTAGATATATTCTATCAAATAACTGGTAATGTGAAATATAAAGATCAACTTGAAGTAGCTTTTAATTGGTTTTTGGGAAACAATCACCTGAAACAAATTATGTACAATCCGGTAAACGGAGCTTCTTATGATGGTCTTGAAGACAAAACAATTAACATCAATCAAGGAGCAGAATCTACCTTATGTTTTTTTAAAGCACAATTAATAATGAATAAATATTCAGAAAAAGGATCCTATAAAAAGAAAGTTATAGAGATTTAAAGGAATAAATTATATGTTCTTCAAACCTTCTATCAACAAATCAATATCTTCTTTAGTATTGAAATGGCTAAAAGAAATACGTAGGCTTGGTTTTTTCAAATCCTCGCTCGAAAGCATTTCAGCCAAAACGTGGGACGGTTTAATACTACCCGATTGACAAGCGCTTCCACGGGAAACGGCAATTCCTTTCATATCCAAATGAAACAAAATCATCGCTGTTTTGTCTTCAGAGAATGGGAACAATACATTTAAGATAGAGTACATACCGTCTTGATTTCCATTGATTTCATAAGCAGGGAATTCTATTTCAAGTTGGGAAATCAAATAGCTCTTTAGTTCAGAAATATGGTTTCTTTCAGTTTCTAAATTAGTATAAGAAAGTTCCAATGCCTTTGCCATTCCAGCAATTTGATGCACTGCTTCGGTTCCGGGACGCAGGCCTTTTTCTTGTTCGCCACCGTAAAACAAAGGTTGTAAACCTGAATTTTTCTTGACATAAGCAAACCCAACTCCTTTCGGACCATGGAATTTATGTGCGCTAGCTACCATAAAATCAATAGGTAAATGTTGCAAGTCGATTTCGGTCTTACCAACAGATTGCACCATATCCGAATGAAATAAAGCATTGTGTTGCTCGCATATTCGTCCTACTTTATCAACATCTAAAATAGTTCCTATCTCATTGTTCACGTGCATTAAGCTTACTAAAGTCTTAGTTTCTTTCGAAAGCAAATCCACTAAATCCGTAATGTCAATTTCACCATTGGGTTTAACCGCCACATAATCAACCTGAATATCAAATTCCTTTTGCAAAGCTTGAACCGTATATAAAACAGCATGATGCTCGATTTTACTGGTGATGATTCGCTTAACTTTCAAATCCTTAACCGCTGAGCGAAGTATCCAGTTATTAGCTTCAGTGCCGCAAGAAGTAAATATAATTTCCGGGGCTGAAGCATTCAATTGCTTGGCAATAGACTTTCTGGAAAGTTCCAGAATGCTTTTGGCATTTCGACCAAGACTGTGTGTTGACGAAGGATTTCCATAATCTTCTGATAAAACTTTTGTCATTTCCTGAACGACTTCTGGACGAAGTTGTGTGGTTGAGGCGTTATCGAGATATACTTTTTTCATTTTATAAATTTAAACTTTATTTATGACATTTCCTTTTGAGACCTTAACACTTTCGATTTTATTTGAAAAATCAATTTTGCATTAAACACAACAATCGATACTAAAATCAAGAAATAAGAACACAACTGAATCAAACTGACCTGCTCGCTATAATAGAATATGGCCAGTAAAAAATTAATTATGGGATTGATATAAATCATAATCCCCACTGTCGAGGAATTAATCCCTTTTAAAGCATATAAATTCAAAAACAAGGGAATGATAGTGAAGAACACTACAATAATCAACAAACAGCCGTAAAACAATGGTTCTGTTGGTATTGTCCCGCTGTATTTTGGATAAAAAGGAAGCAGAATCAAAGCTGTAAACAACAATTGTATGGTTAGAATCAGGAATTTATCCAATTCGCTGTTTTTCCTTTGGCTTACCAAATAGAAAGCATAAGTTGCGGCCACTAACAAACTGAAAAATATGTCCTTAAAATGATTGAAAGACAATAGAATACAACCCAAAATACTGATCATTACTGCAACCCACTGCCCTTTTGATAACCTCTCTTTTAGAAGATAAAAAGCAATAATAGTCGTCAAAATTGGACAAATCAAATAGGCTAACGAAGCAGCTTTCACACTAACGTGGTTCATTACAAATATAAAAACAAACCAGTTTGAAGCCAGAAATAATGCGCCACCAAGCGTTAATACAACCGTACTTTGCTTCTGCTTTGGAGTCATTTGGCTGAAATGATTCCAGTTTTTTCGGAGAACATTTATACGAAAAACAAGATTAATCAACACCATCATAACCACACTAAAAAACACACGGTAAAACATAATATCCAGAGATGGGTAATTGTGTAATGGCTTTAGAGCTAAACTAAAAAAGCCCCAGATGAAAAAGGCAAAAAAAGCAGCTAAATAATATTTGGTGAGTTTCATTTGTTAGATTAAATCGGTGCAAATATAATGTTTTCCGATCGGTTGGGATTTTACATTTTCTTTTTAGGTTCATTTAAGTTGCAATAAATAAAAGTCTACTTGTCATTCCGAAACCCGAGCAAGCAAAAGGACAGAGTAAATCACAAACTTGTAGAGCAACATTGTTGAGATTCCTCCTTTGTCGGAATGACAAACTTTATGTTAAATTATATGTTTTTGAATGAGAATGCTTTTGGAACAAATTAAAAATTCTACTTTTGTTGGAAATAGTATAAAAATGAAACGATTTCTGGGTATATTAATTTGTGCATTTGCTTTTAATGGTTGTGACGATGGTAATTTAACATTGGAAACCATAAATTTTGAAGACGCTGCGACACAAAGCTGCAGCACCAATGACATCATATATAAGCTGAAAGAAAAGGAAGCTTTACTGCTCGAAATCCCCAAAACATCATTTGTAAATGAACCTACTGTTCCCGGAACTCCAATCCTAATTGACATTGATAATTCAACATATCGAGTAGTATATCGTTTTTATAATGGAACCGTTGCTGCAGATAATATTTGCAATACCATACCGCCAGCTTTACCTAATGTCACTGACCAATGGACAGCCACATCTGGGAAATTACAAATAATTACTACCACAATAACAGAAGCTGGTTCTATTGCCGGAAGCACAAAAATTACGGGTTACAATCATAATATTGCTTTTAATAATATCACATTTGCAAAAACGAGTGGAACTCAAATATATGAAACATTCCCTTTTGGAGATTACATCACCTCTGCAACTCCTTTGCCTTTTGGTTTTGACAAAGTAGTGGAACAATGTCCTACTTCAAAACAAATCTATAATTACACTAGTAGCGAAGCCTTAACTTTAGATATCGATCCTGCTTTGATTGTCAACACCGAAACGCCTTTAAACACACCCAGAACCGGGCTGATTGGTTCTATTGAAAACAAACTTGCATATCGCTTGTACTCCAATGGAGTTCTTACTCCAGACTATTTTTGTACAACTTCTGTACCTATACTTCCTTCGATAAGCGAAGAATGGAATGGTGTAAACGGAGTTTCCGGAGTTAGTGGCATTATTGAAGTCACCACAATAAAAAGTGGAACCACTGCTTATAAACATTCCATTGTCATCAAAAATGCAACTTTAATAAAAGGGAATAGCAGTTTCAAATTGGGTGACAGTTATATTTATGGTGATTTGACCAACTAAATTTCAGCAATACTAAATATATTTTACCGCAAATTCGCAAATTAAATTCTCCTATTTGGAAAGTTTAATTTGCGAATTTTCGGTTATTTTTTGTTTTCAGGCTTGAATATTCAACTTAAAAACAAACTTATTTACTGTTTTGTTTGATGTAAACTTCGGTGGCGCCTTGACCATATTTTTGATAATTGCCGTCTTGAAAAGCGATGTTATCATAACGTCCTAACAAAAAATCAAGCTCTGATTTTAGTATTCCTTCGCCAACTCCATGGATAAAAACAATCTTAGGGATACGATTTTTTATAGCAAATTCTATGTGTCTTTTTGCCGTTTCTGCCTGTAAAGTCAGTATGTCATAATTAGACATTCCTCGTTTATTAGGAACCAGTTTTTCGATGTGTAAATCGAATTCCGGTGCTGGAATTTCGCGCTTATCTTTCTTCTCTTTGACGAAACTTCTTGGTTTTGGAATTTCTTTTTCCTTGGCAACTTCACCTACATTTATACTTCTTATAGAGTCCATTAAGTTACTGGAATTGTTAACTTTAAGTAATTCGTTGACAAAATATGTCATCGTAAAACCATCCTCAGTTTCGATAGTAACCTCCTTGTCTTTGACTGAAACTACTACTCCATTTACATCTTCATCCAGAACCGAAACCTTGTCTCCTTTATTGAACATTTTATCTTCTTTTTCTTGATTATTATTTAGCGCCTTGATGGCAGACTTCAAAAGTAATGAACTTTAAAATAGTATCATTTATTATTCAAAAGGTTTCTTGTTTTATTGTAAAATTTACGATAATAAAACTATTGATTTAAATGACTATATCGCGATAGGGATTCACTTATGACTTAGGAGCTGTTGCAGTTGTGTCTGGATTTAAAATTGCAGGTACAGGAGGATTTGGTTGAGAATTCGTAGCTGGTGCTACAGGTGTTGAAAGTGGTGCTCCAACAGCAATATCGCAACGATGACCTGTTTGACCGTGTGGTGGATTCATTCCTGGCTTTGTAACAACCGGAGTTGCATTAGGTTTTAAAACTGCTGATGGCTGAGAATTTGACACTGAATTCGTTACAACTGGTGCAGATGTTGATTTAGCATTGTTAGGCGGCGAATTTAATGGTGCGCCAACAGCAATATCACAACGATGACCTGCCTGACCGTGTGGTGGATTCATCACTGCTAAAATATTTGAATTCTGTGGTGTTGCGGGTAAATTTTGAGTTGGATTTCCATCTGTGCCTGGATTTAAAACCGGAGCCACGACAGCATTTTCAGTAGTTGCAGGAATATTAACACCCGAACTCTCTTGAGGTTCTAATTCTTTTTTACAAGAATAACTAAATAATAGAAACACTATTAATAAACTTGAAATGTAATTCGTCTTCATCGCATTAGTATTAAAATTTATAGAAATCAAATATAGTTTTTAAATTAGTATGTTCAACAAAAGTCTAATCTTCTGTTAATTGCAAAAATAGTAGAGCTACAGCTGCAGCCGTCATTATTGCCAATGCAGCAAAGCCAAGAATGTTTGAAGTTCTGCTATTAGTAAATCTGCCCATCACTTTTTTATTATTCGAAATATGGAGAATAATGGCGATTAAAACCGGAGCAGTCAATCCATAAAGAACGGCTGTATAAAGCAGCGCTTTTATTGGCGAAATGCCAATATAATTTAACGATAAACCCAATAGTAAAGAAATTCCAATAATTGTATAAAATGCTTTGGCTTCGTGGAATTTTTTATCCAATCCTTGCTGCCATCCAAAAGTTTCAGTAATCATATAAGAAAGTGAACCACTCAAAACAGGAATAGCTATAAGACCTGTACCAATTATTCCAACAGCAAAAAGAAGGTAGGCCAAATTACCTGCCAATGGTTTTAAAGCACTTGCAGCCTGTTCGACAGTGTCAATCTGGTGAATACCTCCGTTATACAGCACCGTTCCAGTAGTTAGAATGATAAAGTACATCACAAAACCCGAAAAAGACATTCCAAAATCAACATCTTCATTTATTTCGTGAATTATCTTTTTGTTTACTATCAGATGTTTTTTATTTCTTATTTTATTCATTTCTTCCACTTCTATTGATGCCTGCCAGAAGAAAAGATAAGGAGAAATCGTGGTTCCAAGAATTCCAACGAGAATACCCATAAACTCTTTGTCGAATTTTAAGGTAGGAATAAAAGTAGACTTGAAGATTTGTGTCAAGTCTTGTTTGTATAAAAATGGCACAATAAAATATACTAACATTACGATGCAAAGGTATTTTAACGTAGAAGCTATTTTTTGGTATGGTAAATAAATGATTAACCCCAAAAGTACTATTGTGAATAAAACACTAAAATAAGTAGCATCAATAGAGGGAAACAATAGGTTTCCCACCGCTCCCATTCCAGCAATATCAGCACCAATATTCATCACAATAGCTGGAAAACTGAATAAAATCATTAGATACAAAACTGGTCTTGGATAATTATTTTTTAATGCTCCGGTCAAACCATGAGAAGTAACCAACCCAATTCTGGCACACATTTGCTGAATTGCAGCCATAAGCGGAAAGGCAATCAGAGCAGTCCATAAAGTCGAAAGTCCATAAGCTGCACCCGCTTGCGAATACGTCGCAATACCAGAAGGGTCGTCATCACTTGCTCCCGTTACAAGTCCAGGACCAAGAAGTTTCCAGAAGCGTACGACTTTGTTTTTTAGTTTTGTTCTGTTATTCATCATTTATAATTTTCTTTAATTGTTATAAAGCTGAAATTATTTAAGAATATTGCATAACTAAATTCATAGGCTAATTTACGAATTTATTTGCCCAATTCTTATGGCAATTTCTAAAAACACCTTACTTTTACCACATTCTATTAACAATTCAATTCTATAATCGTGACTAAGAACCAGATTATCCAAAATATCACTGACTTAAAGAGCTATTCTTCTATCAATTACGGCATTAAGACAAAAGTGGAAGCCTTTACAGAGAAACTGTTTTATACTTTATTCGATGCCAATGCGCCTCTAAACCAGAGTGTTGACGAACTTGAAACGCTATTTAAGGAGATTTCAAAAATCTCTTGCAAAAAACCCAAAGATTTATACAATGGTGTTTGGAATCAATTTTTAGAGAAACTGCCTTTGGTTCTTGAAAAGCTGAATCTGGATGCCGCTTACATATTAGAAAACGACCCGGCTTCTAACAGTATCGAAGAAGTTTATCTTGCCTATCCCGGATTTTACGCAATTGCCATTTACAGATTGAGTCATGAATTATACTTATTGGACATGTTGCTTTTCTCAAGATTAATGAGTGAATATGCACATCAGATTACAGGAACCGATATTCACGCTGGTGCAGATATTGCTTCACCTTTTTTCATTGACCACGCAACCGGAATTGTAATAGGCGAAACAACAGTTATTGAAAAACATGTAAAATTATACCAAGGAGTTACTTTGGGAGCCTTGAGTGTCAGCAAAGACATGAAAAGTACCAAAAGACATCCTACAGTAGAGAAAAACGTATGCATTTATGCCAATGCCACCATTTTGGGCGGAGAAACCACAATTGGAAAAAACAGTATTATCGGAGGAAATACCTGGATTACAAAATCTATTCCGGCAAAATCAATTGTGACCAATACCACCATCACCGAAGTAAAAATAAAAGAATTAAAATAGCATGCAATTCAAAAAATTATTAGACCTAATTGGAAATACGCCTTTAATTGAAAGCGTGAATTTGGTAAAAAATAAAAATGTAACCCTTTTATTGAAACTAGAAGGAAATAATCCCGGAGGCAGTGTAAAAGACCGTGCAGCTTACAATATGATCGCATCGGCAATTGAAAGAGGTGACATCAAAAAAGGAGACAAACTTATTGAAGCCACCAGTGGTAACACCGGAATTGCTTTGGCTATGATTGCCCAATTATTCAATATCGAAATTGAACTTGTTCTTCCAGAAGATTCTACCAAAGAACGCACCCAAACGATGCTGGCTTATGGTGCAACCGTGATTTTGACTCCTGCCAATTTAGGAATTATTGGGTCTAGAGATTATGTAGATCAGAAGATGGCAAAAGGCGGTTACATAATGTTAAACCAGTTTGCCAATGACGATAATTGGAAAGCCCATTACAAAACTACAGGTCCGGAAATTTGGAATGATACCCAAGGAACCGTAACCCATTTTGTTTCGGCAATGGGAACTACCGGAACTATTATAGGAACTTCTACTTATTTAAAAGAAAAAAATCCAGCCATACAAATTGTAGGCGCACAACCCAGTGACGGCTCCCAAATTCCTGGAATCCGAAAATGGCCCCAGGAATATTTACCCAAAATTTTTGATGCTTCAAAAGTGGATAAAATTATAGAAGTCAGCGAAAAAGAAGCACGCGAAATGACCAAACGATTGGCTAAAGAAGAAGGTGTTTTTGCGGGAATGAGCAGTGGCGGTTCTGTTGCAGTGGCTCTTAAACTGGCCAGTCAATTAGAATCAGGAGTAATCGTCGCCATTATTTGTGACCGAGGTGATCGGTATTTATCTTCGGATTTGTTTGACTAAAGCTCCATTTTAACATAAAAAAAGTCTCGATTTGTAAATTAAATCGAGACTTTTTTGTTGCTATAACGACTAAACTAAACTCGCCGCAGTACTAATTTCTGTATTGAATAATTTTGAAATAGGACAGTTTTGCTCTGCTTTAGTTACCAATTCCTGAAAAGTTTCATTAGAGATTCCTTTTATTTTGGCAGATACGGTTAGATGGGAACTTACAATTTTTCCTTCCAATAAATTAATATCACATTTGGTTTCGATGCTTTCAATTTCAAAACCTCCCTCAGTTATGTATGCAGAAAGTTGCATTGTAAAACATCCTGAGTGAGCCGCAGCAACCAACTCTTCGGGATTAGTTCCTACCCCTTCTTCAAAACGGGATTTAAATGAATATTGTGTGTTATCTAATGTTCCACTTTGTGTAGATAAATGGCCGGCTCCTTCTTTTAGTGAACCTTTCCAAACTGCAGTTGCATGTCTTTTCATAATTCTATTTTTTTTAATATTTACCCAAATTTAAGGCTTTAAAAGCCAATATTCTAAAACTTTTTTACTTTTTTAACGAAATTTTAAAGCTTGCTTATTTCAATGCTTTTCCAATGTACAATAGGGTTCTATTTGATAGGTTATACTAGGTGAAATCATTATTTTTGTTGCCTAAACAAATTTTTTATTCAAAATCGCGAAATGAAAAACCAAAAATCAATCTACTTTATCCTTCTTTTATCACTCTTTATGGCACAAAATACAGAAGCTCAAGACTGGGCAAATTTAAACAAATACCAAAACGAAAACGCCAATCTTCAACCATTGGAACCCGGACAAAAAAGGATTGTTTTTATGGGAGATTCCATCACTGAAGGCTGGCCATTTCTAGAGTTTTTTGCGGGAAAGCCTTATGTAAACCGAGGCATCAGCGGACAAACCACACCTCAAATGCTCATTCGTTTCAGACCCGATGTAATTGCTTTGAAACCATCTTTGGTTATACTAATGGCCGGAATCAACGATATTGCAGGAAATACAGGTCCTTCGACACTAGAAATGATAGCGGACAATATTTACTCGATGGCTGAATTGGCCAAAGCCAATCACATTAAAGTGATTTTATGTTCCGTTTTACCTGCTTATGATTTTCCATGGGCAACAGGACTTCAACCAGCAGAAAAGGTGGTAAATCTCAATAAATTGATACAAAAATATGCAGATGCCAATGGGATTCTGTATCTCGATTATTATTCGGCAATGGTGAATGAACAAAAAGGATTGAATGCCGCCTACTCCAATGACGGAGTTCATCCCAATAAAACCGGTTATGAAGTGATGAATCCTCTTGTCGAAAAAGCAATAACTAAAGTGTTGTCAAGTAAATAAACCTCCCCAAAAAAAATGAACTATCGAATACTTGGCAACGCCAATTTATTTATTTCATTAAAATATTCAGAAGACTCTTCAAAAAAGACTCTTCATTTAAAATAAAAACTACGAATGTTCAATAAATCCAATTTCAAAGAATGGTTTGACCGGTATAAATATGCCGAATTATCAGCTACATCAGCAGCATTAGCCAGTTCCCAATTCAGCCGAATCTTTGATGGTTTAACGACCGCTTATTTAATCACTTTTGCTGAGTATTTTGCCTTTTATGGTGCCATTTTATTTATAGCTTATAAGAAATTAGCAGTGACAAATAGATCCTTGGATAAAAGAACCCCTTTAAAAGAAGTGGTTTTCCTGATACGGAATTTACTCTTAGAATTTGGTTATCCTGCAATTTTGGATTTCTTCCTCATACGCCCGTTTTGTATGTATTGGATGCCTATCCTGACGGGGAATTATTTTATGGGAATCCTCCTTGGAAAAATTACTGCCGATTCTGTTTTCTACGGTCTCGCTATTGTTAATTATGAATTGATTAAGAAGAAACAGTAATTTAATCCTTTTTTCTTTAGTTTTTGTCTGCACTAGTTATATTGCAGGAAGATTAAGTGAAGGCTGAGCGTTCCTTGGGGATGTGGGAAAACCGAGGTTGAACCGTTTAAAATAACTATGCTTGTTATTGAATAAATCCTATTTAGGTATACAAATTGATTTTTATCGTATCCGTTTATAGGTCAACTGGCTGAGATTTTTTTTCATATTGCGGGAAGGCTTGTAAATAATTTTAGCTCCTTTAATGTTGGCTTTGTCTAATTCTTCGAGCGTTTCAGCCGGCAATCCTTGCAAAGTGATTTAAAAAGAACCAGGATTATCAATCCCTACAATGCGTACGTTAGCCAAGGATTCACCAATTACTTTAGTCAACGCCATTAATTACTCCATAACAATCGGCTTTACTGATGGTAGATTGCGAAGCTATAATATCAGCCAGACTGTCTAAATCATCTTCGCCATCGTGTATGGCGCAAGGATAAAATTTTATTTGAGGCTGAGCTATTAAATTGTTTTTCTTGGGTACCATTTTGAAGGATACTGACATACAAATAGATTGATTGTGGTTATAAAATGATTTTATATTGACAAAATTATAAAAAGATATATAGGAAATGGTAAAATCATATATATCTTTTAGCAATAAGATATATACCTATTTATTAAAAGATATATATCTTTATGATTTATCATCAGTATGATACTAAAATTAAGTACTGACGAGTCTTAAACCATGTAAGGGATATAAGATTATTAAAGAGTTGTAAGCAAGTGATTGCTGCAATTTTCTCTGCTTTAAATACAAAAAGCCACCCCTTTTTGGGATGGCTTTGATTAAAATAGTTTTAACTAATTACTGTTTGATCAGTCTCACTGTTTTTTGATAGGTACCCTGAGTTACAGTTGTAAAATAAGCACCTGTTGGTAAATCCTCTCCAAACTCAATGACTTGTCCATCATTACTTTCGATGTGTTTTACTAATCGACCCACCATATCAAAGACTTCTACCTGTACTTTTTCTTTGCTTCCACCTTCTAAAAATAACGTGTATTTATAACTAGTAGGATTAGGATATACGAATAAGGTGCTGGTAATAGTTGTTTCTGGAGCAGCTGCAGTAACTTTTTTAGTAATCTTAGTATCATTCACCTCGATAGCGCCACGGGTAATGTTTGAAGCAACAAAATCACTCACTAGCTGATTCATTTGATTATCATAAACTACAATTCCAGTTGTGGTTGTAATTTGGATTCTATATTGATCCGGGATGATACATTTTCTATCGTTGCATTTTTTACCGTCACGGTGATACCCAGGACGGTTTTCATCTCTGTCGTAACCATTATGATGATCTCGGTCATCGTCACCATCTCCGTCGTGTTCGTCATCTATTTCACAAGTTCCATTATCAATGACTGTTACTATAAAATTATAGGTACCACAATCATTTATTTTACCGGTTCCTTTGAATTGTGCTTTGTTGCCTGTAATCACTAGCCATTGGAAAGAAGTACTTTCAAATTTTAACTTAGTTTTCTTCAATTGGAAATTAAATTCTCCTTGTGGCAAAGTAGATCCCTTTTTATACTTGACATTGAATCCGAAGCGAGCTTTTGCAGCTACAGTTCCACAGCTATAGTCATTAGTTCTTCCCGTACAAGCTATATTAACAGGATATGCTCCCGTTGGAGAATCAAAAGATCCATTCCCTGCAGTAAATCCTCTGCTAGGATCGTACACTGGCAGGTATCCAAGAGTTGATGTTGAACAACCTCCTACACTAGCTAACACTCCATAAACCTCTTCTGGTAATGTTCCAATAGATTGAGTGGTGGCAATTCCAAATGCATTGGTTATAGCAGTTGCTTTATATACATTATCAATGAAGAAATCAACAGAAAGACCTGCTACTACTGGATTTACTTTCGCACTTAAGGTAATTGGACTTATATACGACACAGGCGAAAGGTCATATAAAACGACCGTATACCCTGTAACTGTTATTACTTGTGTTCCAATTGAACTTTGATTACCTGCTGCATCTGTTGCTTTCCAGGTACGTGTTAATGTATAATTGCTGTAAGAAGCTAATAATGGATCTGTTCCTTTTGTGCTTACTTCTCCTAAATATTCAACTTCTGAACCACTACAATTATCTGCTGCTGTTACAGTTGCTGGAATTGGCACTAGAGAACAAGCTACAGTTACATTTGAAGGTACTCCTACTAATATTGGCGCTTGAGTGTCATTCACTTTAACGGTGAACGAAGCTGCAAAGGTGTTTCCTGAAGCATCGGTTGCTGTATATCCAACTGTACTTGTGCCTATAGGGAATGTGGCTCCGTTTGCCAAACCTGATGTTTGAGCTATGGTAGCGGAACAATTATCCGCCGCACTTGGTTCTGTCCAAGTAACTGTAGCTCCACAAACATTAGCGTCATTACTTACTTCAATGTTAGATGGTAAAGCTACGATGGTTGGATTTTGATCATCGGTTACTGTTACTACTTGCGTCGCTGTGGCGGTGTTTCCACTTCCATCAATTACGGTCCAAGTTACTGTGGTGTTTCCTAAAGCAAATGGCTCAACTGCATCATTCGTTACGCTGGCTACAGAACAATTATCTGTTGTAGTGGCACTTCCTAATGCTACGCCTGAAGCAGTACATATTCCTGTATCTGAACTTACACTTACTGCTATTGGAGCTATGATGGTTGGAAGCTCTGTGTCATTTACTGTTACGGTTTGTAAAGCACTTGCTGTATTTCCTGAGGCATCGGTTACGGTCCAGGTTACGGTGGTGTTTCCTTTTGAATAGGTTGCCGGTGCATCGTTTGCAACTGTGGAACCAGAACAATTATCTCCAAATGTTGGAGAACCTAACGCAACTCCTGATGCGGTACAAAAACCGGCATCATTGCTTACAACTACTGTTGATGGTGCTGTGATCGTTGGAAGCTCTGTGTCTTTTACTGTCACTACTTGTGTTGCTTGAGCTGTATTTCCAGAGGCATCGGTTACGGTCCAGGTTACGGTGGTGTTTCCTTTTGAATAGGTTGCTGGCGCATCGTTTGCAACTGTGGAACCAGAACAATTATCTCCAAATGTTGGAGAACCTAAAGCAACTCCTGATGCGGTACAAAAACCTGCATCTGAACTTACACTTACTGCTATTGGAGCAATGATGGTTGGAAGTTCTGTGTCATTTACTGTTACCGTTTGTGAAGCACTTGCTGTATTTCCTGAGGCATCGGTTACGGTCCAGGTTACGGTGGTGTTTCCTTTTGAATAGGTTGCCGGTGCATCGTTTGCAACTGTGGAACCAGAACAATTATCTCCAAATGCTGGAGAACCTAACGCAACTGAACTTGCGGTACAAAGACCGGCATCATTGCTTACAACTACTGTTAATGGCGCAGTGATGGTTGGAAGCTCTGTATCATTTACTGTTACGGTTTGTGAAGCACTTGCTGTATTTCCAGAGGCATCGGTTACGGTCCAGGTTACTGTGGTATTTCCTTTTGAGTAGGTTGCCGGTGCATCGTTTGCAACTGTGGAACCAGAACAATTATCTCCAAATGTTGGAGAACCTAACGCAACTCCTGATGCGGTACAAAAACCGGCATCATTGCTTACGACTACTGTTAATGGCGCAGTGATGGTTGGAAGCTCTGTGTCTTTTACTGTCACTACTTGTGTTGCTTGAGCTGTATTTCCAGAGGCATCGATTACGGTCCAGGTTACGGTGGTATTTCCTTTTGAATAGATTGCTGGCGCATCGTTTGCAACTGTGGAACCAGAACAATTATCTCCAAATGTTGGAGAACCTAACGCAACTCCTGATGCGGTACAAAAACCTGCATCATTGCTTACAACTACTGTCGATGGTGCTGTAATCGTTGGAAGCTCTGTGTCATTTACTGTTACGGTTTGTGAAGCAGTTGCTGTATTTCCAGAGGCATCGGTTACGGTCCAGGTTACGGTGGTGTTTCCTTTTGAATAGGTTGCCGGCGCATCGTTTGCAACTGTGGAACCAGAACAATTATCTCCAAATGTTGGAGAACCTAACGCAACTCCTGATGCGGTACAAAAACCGGCATCATTGCTTACAACTACTGTTAATGGCGCAGTGATGGTTGGAAGCTCTGTGTCATTTACTGTCACTACTTGTGTTGCTTGAGCTGTATTTCCTGAGGCATCGGTTACGGTCCAGGTTACTGTGGTATTACCTTTTGAATAGATTGCTGGCGCATCGTTTGCAACTGTGGAACCAGAACAATTATCTCCAAATGTTGGAGTGCCTAAAGCAACTGAACTTGCGGTACAAAGACCGGCATCATTGCTTACAACTATTGTTGATGGTGCAGTGATGGTTGGAAGCTCTGTGTCATTTACTGTTACGGTTTGTAAAGCACTTGCTGTATTTCCTGAGGCATCGGTTACGGTCCAGGTTACGGTGGTGTTTCCTTTTGAATAGGTTGCTGGCGCATCGTTTGCAACTGTGGAACCAGAACAATTATCTCCAAATGTTGGAGAACCTAAAGCAACTCCTGATGCGGTACAAAGACTTGCATCATTGCTTACAACTACTGTTGATGGTGCAGTGATGGTTGGAAGCTCTGTATCATTTACTGTAACCGTAAATGTCTTCGTAACCACTCCACAACTATTAGTCGCTGTAACAGTAACTGTAGTTATACCGACTGGGAACAAAGCACCGGAAGCTGTTGAATAAGCAATAGTTGGAGTTGGTGTTCCAGTTGCTATTGCAGCCGCATAAGAAACAACTGCTCCACATTGACCAGCATCATTATTAACTGAAATATTGGAATATGTTGTAGTAATTACTGGAGCTTCATTTACAGTGAAAGTTGCTTTATAATTGGCTCCTCCGTTATTGGCAAAATGGGTACCAGCACAAATACCGTTTGAAGTATAAGCAGCTTCTGTATATACTTCCAACGTGTAAGTTCCAGGTGCAAGACCAGCCAAGATATTCGTTGTATTTGAAGTGTTTTGCCAAGTTTGATCAAAACAGGTTGAACCCGTACTTACGGTAGAAATTACTGTACTAATTGGAACCGTTTGGAAAGCCAAAGAACCAGGTATTCCAGTATATACTCTATATTTTAAGGAATTACCTGTAATATCATTTGGGCTACATTTGAAATCTTTATTTTCCGCACCAGCAATTACTAAAGTTTCATTGGTACAAAAAGAACCTAAACTTCCTGTAAAATCAGGATTTCCAGTTGTAGCTTTTAAATCATAGAAAGTATTTCCTAAACCTTTAGGATTTAATACAATGAAACTTTGATTAATCCCTGATTTAGTAGTATTATCAATTGAAAAAGTTGCTTTGTAATTTGCGCCACTGTTGTTAGCGATAGCTGTCCCTGTATTAATGGTTGCCGTTGTATATATTTCAATAGTATATTCACCATCACAAAGACCACTTAATAAATTAACTCCTGCATCGGCTTTTTCCCAAGTTTGATTTTGTCCGCCGCATCCTGTAGCTCCATCATTCGATTTAAAAGGTAAGTTTACCCCAGAACTAAAAGATCCTACAGTTCCACTTGTTGGGTAAATTCTATAAAATAAGCTTGATGCAGAAACGTCTGAAGGAGAAGAACATTTGTATGTTTTGTTTTGAGCCCCATCAAGATATAAAGATTGACTGCTATTATAAGTTCCAAAATTAACACCGTTAAAATCAGTAAGACCAGTTGCAGCATTTAAATCATAATAAACATCGGAACCACCAAAGTTCATTACTGCATAACTTTCATAGATTCCAGCAGTAGGGTTAACAACAGCTAAAGTCCCAGTAGCAGTAGCAGAAGTTACACTTGGGCTTGACGCTGTAACCGTAAAAGGGTAATTTCCCGTTGGGGTAGCTGATGTAGTAGATAGTGTTAATGTGAAATTATAAGGATTAGCAGTTCCTGAACTAATTGAACTAGGTGAAAAAGTAACTCCAGCTGGCAGACCTGATATAGACAATGTTATTGAAATTGGAGAAGGAGCACCTGTGATTTTCATACTTCCTGCAAAAGTTGCGCTTCCAGCCGTTCCAACTGTTAAATTACCTGACTGAGTACCTAACGTAAAAGGAGTTAAGCCAATTGCATCCGTAAATGTCCACTCCGCGTGCAATAATGAACTTTGCCCATCCGCAGTTAAATACAATGTTGCTCCTAACTCGTCCTGATCAAGTGGCACTAACCAAGTTGATGAAATATCACCATTTGCATCAGCAGTTATTGTCCACGGCTGGTGGGCTCCACTGGTATCATTATCGCCATTGGCAAGAATGTGTATTACCTGTAAATTTACTGTTTCATTGGCCTGAAAACCAGCCCCAGTAATTAGCACTGTTGATCCTGGAGGATAATCTGGTAAATCAGTTGTAACTGTTTGCCCAAAAGCAGCACTCGAAAAGAACAAATTTGCTATTACAACTACAATAGCGAAGATTCCGGATTTACGTAGAAATGTCTTCATACAATAATGATTTACTTTACTAATTAACTAAATAGGATCAGTCAACTTAAAGGAAATTTGCATACAAAAGAATTGGGGGGCACAATTCTATCGCAATCAAATTATCGCAATCAATCTACATTAGAAAAAGTCGCTGAGGGACTTTGTAGGTTTATCAAAAAAGAGTAGTTCAATTGTGTACTTTTCCTGAATTTGAAATCTAAGCTATATAAATAAAATATAGTTGGTGCTTTTTTTCGATGAACTCATAAAAAAAACTTTAAACTACACAATTATACCTATAATCTAAATTAAAATCATATTTACTATAAGTCAAAAAGCTATATTCTAATTAATTAGCTTTTTTTATTTTAAATTATAAGTATTGTTGTGTTTATTTTAATTTCGATTAATTTAAAATAAAAAATATTTCCCAATTTGAATTGTTTAAAAGGGATGATCCAATTTTAAAAATAATAAATACTAATACCTCGATACTTAGAGTATGTAAATAAATTTGGTTTTTATTTAAACTCTTTTCTATATAAAGATTTTTGTATTTGTATTATGAAGGTTTTACATAAGACTGTTCAATTTGTGTACTATTGACTATTTGATTTACAATTGAAACAACTTTCGATATTCTGAAAAACAAGAAACCACCCCTTCTAAAAAGGGATGGCTCTGATTTGAATTATTATTAAAAAGTGTTTATTTTTTTATGAGTCGAACTATTTTTTGACTATTACCTTGACTCACATTGGTGATATAGTCTCCTGCCGGTAACTCCTTACCAAACACAATAGGTTCACCATCTTCTGCTTCGATGTGTTTCACCATTCTTCTCAACATATCAAACACTTCTAGCAGCACAGTATCTGAACTCGATGTGGTTACAGAGAAGTTGAAATCGTCTGAAGATGGATTAGGATAGGCAACAACATTAAACGGTACTTATACCGGGACAACTTATTAGGTTGAGCCACTTTCGCTATAACTACACAATTCGTAAAATACACTAAAAAGCACCTAATAAAATATAATTTTCATTTTCATCCTTAGCTCCATTAAAAGAATTTAGGAGACTCCGTTTGTTCGGTTTTCTTGAACAATTCATAACGCAAGAATAGTTCATGCGTACCCGAATTGTAGTTGGCCAGTTTGGTGGTTTCCATGTCATAACCATACCCTATAAACCAAGAATCATTGGCTTGAAAACCAACCAGCGCACTCACAGCAGCATTCCATCTATAGGCAACACCTGCCGTGAATTTGTCGTTTATTAAAAAATTTCCTGATAAATCAACTTGCATCGGTGCTCCTTTTACCATTTTTGTGAGTACAGCAGGTTTAAATTTTACTGCATCACTCATGTCAAATACATAACCCGCAATTAAGTAGTAATTTATTTTTTTCTTATTAATAGCAACTTCATTATCGTTATAATGTTGGGATTCTATAAAGTTTGGGACAGAAAAACCAACATACCCTTTATTCGAATGCAAGTAAACACCCGCGCCAATGTTTGGAGTAAACTTGTTATAGTTTTGCAAATTGGCATCGTTGGCATTTTCAGGATTTAATTTAGTTGCATCCAAATTAAATAAATTGGCCGTGGCTTTAACCCCAAAAGAGAGTTTAAAAGTCTCCGAAGTTTTAATAGTATAGGACAAATCCGCTGAGATAGTATTCTCCTGTGTTGGACCAATATTATCATTTATCAGCGATGCCCCTATACCTATATCACTCCCTTTTATTGGCGCATTGATGGATATTGCATTTGTAACCGGCGCTCCATCTATTCCCATCCATTGCGAACGATGTAAGGCGAATATACTCATAACATCCTTTGAGCCTGCATAAGCAGGATTGACATTGATTGTGTTGTACATGTATTGTGTATATTGCGCATCTTGTTGAGCAAAACTTACCGTTACAGTACACATCAAAGCAAACAATAGTATTCTTGTCTTCATTTATTTTGTGATTATAAACCTAGGAACTTTTTTGAATCCCTAGGAATTAAGGTTTGTTTTAGATTTATTTTGAAAGGTATAAATAACCGTTTTTCGTATTCGTTTGAATCATACCATTCCCATCAACAGAAGTATAATTCAAGATATAGAAATAAGTTCCGGTTGCCAGTCCTGATTTCTCGTTAATGGCTGATTTACCTTTTGATACACCATCAAAAACATTGGTTACATTATTATAGTTTTTGGTTTCATAAACCATTACGCCCCATCGGTTGTAAATTTCTATCGAGTTTTCCGGGTAACAAACAACATCTTCAATATTATCAATAATAAATTTATCATTTACAGTATCTCCATTTGGTGAGAAAGCATTGTGTACAAAGATTGTTCCACAACCCAATACTATACCTCCACAATCACTGTTGATATTGATATCTATAAATACGCTTCTAGGACAAGTTGGGTCTTCAAGTCTGTATTCAAAAGTATAATCACCTATAGGAATATTTAATGGGGACAAAGTACCACTTTGTAATCCTCCTGAACTATTCAAATCCATCCAAGTACCATTAGTTGGGCTACCCGCAGGAAGTAAACTATTTAGATTAACGGTTAATGATGCATCTGAATTACAAGCAGCGCTAGCAATTCGTTTAATAGCATCAACTACTGTTACATTGACTACCTGAATGAATTTTGAAGAATTTCCGCAAGCATCCACTACATTCCACTCTCTTTGTATGGAATACGATGTTTCTGTTTTATTGGTAATTTTCTCCGTATAAACTGGCGACACTACTGTTGAACAATTATCAACAAAAACCAATTCTGGTTTCACAGGAATCGCATCACAATTAACATTTACTGTTGCGTCGAATACTGTAGTGGTCGTAGGACCTGTTTTATCTTCCACATTGATAGTTTGCAAAGCTGTTGAAGCGTTTCCGAAAGTATCCGTAGCCGTCCACGTTCTAGTTATAGAATAAGAACCTGCACAAGCACCGTTTGTTTTAACATCGGCAAAAGTTAAGCTAATTAAACTACCCGAATCATTTGCTGCTGTTGCTACTGCAAAACTTGGCGTAGCTGGACAACTAATCGTTGAAACGCTAGGTAAAGCAGCAATAACTGGTGGTGTGTTAATTATAATATTAGCACCGTTATCCTTACCAATAAAAGCTGGCGAACTACTCGTTATCCTAATCCTATATCCGTTACCAGTAATCACATTAGAAGGAATCATTGCATTAATCACCCCTGCAGAAGCATTACCAGACAGTGAACCAATGTTCACCGGATTTGCAAAACTACCGACCGCGTCACTTAACTGAGCTGTAAACGTATTTCCCCCTCCAATATCAGTGGCAGTGTACGGAAGATCAAAACTACTTCCTGCATTTATTGAAGCCGCCACGCTACCAGTCGTAATTTGCTCCCCTGGCTGTTGAAAACCTGACGTTAGCATAGCAGAACCACCCAGCGAAGGGATAAACGTTTCGCCAATGGAAAAAGTAATTTGGCTGCCCCCACCCGACAAAGTTCCTCCGCCATTGGAGATCAACTCTCTACCGATGGTTTGCGCATTTGCTGTACTGGCCATTGCCAGTAGTGCAAATAGTAGGATATATATATTTTTCACTGTATCATTTTATTAAATCACTTTGTTTTTTGTAATTTATGATTGTTACAAACATTTATTCTTATCTAAAATCAGTCTTAATTTAAATTAATCCCATTTAAGGACACTTTAAACAAGATTGATAAAAATTCTTAATACGTAAAATCAACAGCCCAGCTAAATCTACTATCATTATTCGGTGATCCTGTAGGTGCGATTTGAATTTCAATTTCATCACCAGCCTCTACAGCAAAGGAATTAGTTGTATTACTGCCTAAAGTTGTACTACCCAATATAGTAACACTAAAAGATGATGATGCGCTATTTGATATATATTTCCTAATAGTTATAATATAACCTCTACCATTATTTTGAGCAACATTTGTCCTCACATATAAATTTCCAATTGTACCATCACGTGAAATAAGCGTTCTAGTTCCTGCACTTTGACTAGTGGCCTGGCGGGTACCATATCCCATAACCGGAAAAAAAACAGATGCTTCATCATTCCTCACATCCCTAGTGTTCCCTGTAAGCATCATAGTACCACCATTCACCCACACAGGTGTACCTGCTCCAGCAGATTGTAAAACCTGTCCTGATGTGCCAACCGCTGTTGAACCTTGTGCAGTAGCAGATGCTCCGAAGATTACTCCACCCTCTGTATTAGATGTTCGACCTGTACCTCCATTTGCTACAGCCACTGTACCGGTAACATTATCAGCGTCACCTGTCGTGTCTTGATTTAAAGTTGGAAAATCAGCCGCAACTGCAATACTTGGAGCACCAGTTGAAGTCGTATTTTTCAAAATACCTGTAGCCAATCCTGACAAAGCAACATTATTTATTTTAGTTACTTTTAAAACTCCACTTGCATCGGTAACATCACCTGTGTGTGTAATATTACTTATTTTAGCGGTGTTCGCTGCAATGGCACTATTTTGAGCAGTTTGCTCGGCTTGAAGTGTTGTAATTGCAGCTGCATTGGTAGCTATTCCTGAAATGTCTTGGTCCCCTGTATTGGTTCCAGTTGTTGCTGCAATTGTTGCTGCTTGTGCTGAAGTGATTCCAACTTTAGCAGTATTTGCTGCAATGGCACTATTCTGAGCAGTTTGCTCGGCTTGAAGTGTTGTAATTGCGGATGCATTGGTAGCTATTCCTGAAATGTCTTGGTCACCTGTGTTGATTCCAGTTGTTGCTGCAATTGTAGCAGCTTGTGCTGGAGTAATACCAACTTTAGCCGTGTTCGCTGCAATTGCACTGTTCTGAGTCGTTTGCTCTGCTTGAAGGGTTGTAATTGCAGATGCATTGGTAGCTATTCCTGAAATGTCTTGGTCACCTGTGTTGGTTCCAGTTGTTGCTGCAATTGTAGCTGCTTGTGCTGGAGTAATACCAGTTTTAGCAGTGTTTGCTATAAGTGCATCGGCTTGAGCGGAAGTGATTCCAACTTTAGCAGTATTCAAAGCAATGGCACTATTCTGAGTCGTTTGCTCTGATTGAAGTGTTGTAATTGCAGATGCATTGGTAGCTATTCCTGAAATATCTTGGTCGCCTGTGTTGATTCCAGTTGTTGCTGCAATTGTTGCGGCTTGAGCGGAAGTGATTCCAACTTTAGCAGTGTTCGCTGCAATAGCACTATTCTGAGTCGTTTGCTCTGATTGAAGTGTTGTAATTGCGGATGCATTGGTAGCTATTCCTGAAATGTCTTGGTCGCCTGTGTTGATTCCAGTTGTTGCTGCAATTGTAGCTGCTTGTGCTGAAGTAATACCAACTTTAGCAGTGTTCAAGGCAATGGCACTATTCTGAGTCGTTTGCTCTGCTTTAATATCTGAAATATCAGTTATGCTTGAAGCAATAGCTGTAGCTTGTGCTGAAGTAATTCCAATTTTAGCAGTGTTCAAGGCAATAGCACTATTCTGAGTCGTTTGCTCTGTTTTAAGAGTTGAAATATCAGTTGTACTTGCAGTAATCGCTGAAGCTTGATCAGTAGTGATTCCAGTTTTTGCAGTGTTCAATGCAATAGCACTATTCTGTGTAGCTTGCTCTGTTTTAAGAATTGAAATATCAGATGCGCTTGCTGTAATCGCTGAAGCTTGTTCTGCAGTAATTCCAGTTTTTGCAGTGTTCAATGCGATAGCACTGTTTTGTGTAGCTTGCTCTGTTTTAAGAGCTGAAATATCAGTTGTACTTGCAGTAATCGCTGAAGCTTGTTCTACAGTAATTCCTGTTTTTGCAGTGTTAGCTACAATTGCATCGGCTTGAGCGGAAGTGATTCCAACTTTAGCTGTATTCAAGGCAATAGCAGTGTTCTGTGTAGCTTGCTCTGTTTTAAGAGCTGAAATATCTGATGTACTTGTAGTAATCGCTGAAGCTTGTGCTTGAGTGATACCCACTTTAAGAGTATTTGCTGCAACAGCTGGGCTGGCTGCAACTAAAGCATCTGTAAATCCTACTTTTGCAGTGTTTAAGGCAATAGCATCATTTTGTGTAGTCTGCTCTGTTTTAAGAGTTGAAATATCAGATGTGCTTGCTGTAATCGCTGTAGCTTGTGCTTGAGTGATACCCACTTTAAGAGTATTTGCTGCAACAGCTGGGCTAGCTGCAACTAAAGCATCTGTAAATCCTACTTTTGCAGTGTTTAAGGCAATAGCATCATTTTGTGTAGTCTGCTCTGTTTTAAGAGTTGAAATATCAGATGTGCTTGTAGTAATAGCTGTAGCTTGTGCTTGAGTGATTCCTATTTTAGCAGTGTTGGCTGCAACAGCTGGGCTGGCTGCAACTAAAGCATCTGTAAATCCAACTTTAGCAGTGTTTAAGGCAATAGCATCATTCTGTGTAGTCTGCTCTGTTTTAAGAGTTGAAATATCAGATGTGCTTGTAGTAATAGCTGTAGCTTGTGCTAGAGTGATACCAGTTTTAGCTGTGTTTAAGGCAATAGCACTATTTTGTGTAGCTTCTGCAGTAGTTCTAGCTGATGTTTCTGCTGTTATCGCTGAAGCATTGGCAGCAATAGCTGTATTTTGAAGACCATCTGCAGCTTTTCTATCTGTAGTTTCTGATGCTATCGCTGAAGCATTTGTAGCAATAGCTGTGTTTTGAAGACCATCTGCAGCCGTTCTAGCTGAAGCTTCTGCTGTTATTGCAGCTGCTCTTGCTGTAGTTTCTGTTGCTATTGCATCTGTATTATTCGAAATAGCTGTGTTTTGAAGACCATCTGCAGCCGTTCTAGCTGATGTCTCTGTTGCTATAGCTGAAGCGTTAGCACCAATAGCTGTATTTTGAGTAGCATCTGCATCAGTTCTTGCTGAAGTTTCTGTTGCTATAGCTAAAGCGTTGGTAGCATCTCCATTTTTTCTATCTGTAGTTTCTACTGATATAGCTGAAGCATTAGCATCAATAGCTGTATTTTGAAGACCATTTGCAGTTATTCTGGCTGATGTCTCTGCTGAAATCGCTGAAGCATTGGTAGCAATAGCTGTATTTTGAAGGCCATCTGCTGTTGTTCTGGCTGATGTCTCTGCTGAAATTAATGCTGCATTAGCAACATCTCCATCTGTTCTTGCTGTAGTTTCTGCTGAAATCGCTGAAGCATTGGTAGCAAT